>JBIKUX010000010.1:0-91031 GCA_044347345.1 Bdellovibrionota bacterium
AGCTCACATTTACACCGATGTTAGGTGTTTTACTTCACCCGCTTCGCGGTTAATAAAAACACCTCCCGCAAGGGAACGCGCTACCAGTCTGCGCCACAGCCCACTACTATTTGCTTCTAGCAATATTTAAAAGCACATGTTTACCTTGCGCTTTTGGCGTTCAATCTGTCGCTTATAGTTTTCTTACTCATACTTGTAAGTTACTTGTACTTTTTTAAGTACTTTCACTCTTAGCTATTATTTACACTTAGCTAGATATGTTAGTCGCAGATATTAATTACTCAAGTTAACACTTTACTTACTAGCTTTTATTTTCTAGTTGATTTAAATCAAACACCCTAAAAAGGTATCAAATATACTCTTGCCCTGCAATTGGCCTCCGCTCTCAGCAAGCGTATTCTTTTTGCGATAAATTAGGTCAGCTTACAAAAAAGCGAGAGAATAAATGATAGGATTGATCTGTTAAAGTAGTTGGAACTATTTTACAGTTCGTGATAGTTACTCAGTACTAGAGTTTGTATGGGCCTGTAGCTCAGCTGGGAGAGCGCTACACTGGCAGTGTCGAGGTCGGCGGTTCGAGCCCGCCCAGGTCCATTTCCCCCGCTCCATTTTTCCCGCTCGGCGCTTTTAGGCTCAGGGGGCTAGTCGCCCCCTTTCGCCGCTAGTCGCGGCTTCACCACCAGAGATTTGACCCACCAGTGATTTAATCTGGATGGTTTGAATCCGATGTTAGTTAACTCCATTTTTCCCGCTGGGCGCTTCTGGTCTTCCGCCTAAGCTCTAAAGCTGTGTAAGAGTTTTTTGCTAATGCCCTGTATAATCACTGTGCAGACTCTCTGCAAAGTGAATTTTTACTCTAAATTTTTAATTCTAGGCGTGTTAATTAGGTATTCTTTCCTTTATTAGATATATTTTCTATTTCCCACAACTTTATATATTTTAAAAATACATAGTACGCCTCTAGCATTGAAACTATTAGCCCGGGAAAGCCCTCCAAAAAACCTTTCTTAAGAATAAAGCACTTTAAAAATCTCGCGCTCGGATTAATTACCATGCGAATAGTGCTAAACCTTTCTCCATCTTGCGCCATTGAGGCTGCTGTTTGAGAAGAGTATGAATTAAGTGTTCGTATCTGATGTGAAATATCTGCATAGGTATAATGAAATAACTCTCCTGAAATACGAGTAGTTGACCCCTTAACAATAGCTTTCTCGTGAGGGTCTCTTCCGCCCCATGTGGTACGAGTTCGTCTACATATTCGCAAACGATATTCAGGATACCAACATCCCTTGCGCCACCATTTGTTTAAAAAATAAACTACTCGTGAAAGTAAGTAACCATCAAAAACTCCACTATCATTAGCAAGCATCTCTTGAATGTTTTTAGCTAATTCAGGTGATACTTCCTCGTCAGCGTCCAAATTTAACACCCACTCCATTTGGCATTGCTCAAGACCAAATCGCTTCTGAGCCACGTAGCCTGGCCATGGGCGCTCGAAAATGCGAGCACTGTATTTCTTGCAAATATCTAAGGTGCCATCAGTAGAGCCACTATCTACCACGACAATCTCATCACACCATGAAACACTTTTTAGGCATCTCTCAATTTGATGCTCCTCATTCATACACACAATAAACGCACTTATAGTCGAACGTGGTAGAGCCATAGGGAAACTTTCTGCTAAGTCAGGTGTTATCTAACGAAGGAGGTGACTCTTAAACCCAACCTCGGTACATTGAGTTCTAAGAATAACAGAGCCTCAGTTTAGCGGTTTGTTTTTATAATACCTACATATGAATATTTTAGGAATCTCTGCCTTCTATCATGATAGTGCCGCCTGTTTGGTTCGAAATGGGGAGCTTGTTGCTGCAGCTCAGGAGGAACGTTTCACTCGAAAAAAGCATGATTTTAACTTTCCACGTAATGCTTCTTTTTACTGTCTCAAGTCTCAGGGATTAACAGTCTCCGACCTTGATTATGTCGTTTTTTATGATAAACCACTTTTAAAGTTTGAGCGCCTGCTTGAAACTTATCTTGCCACAGCCCCGAAGGGTTTAGTCTCTTACGCCAAGGCATTACCTCTATGGCTTAAGCACAAACTTTGGATCCCTGACACCATTAAGGCAGAGCTTGAGTATACTGGTGAAGTCTTATTTACAGAACATCACCAGAGTCACGCGGCAAGCGCTTTTTATCCTTCACCATTTAAGGAAGCCGCTATTTTAACTATCGATGGAGTAGGAGAGTGGACTACCAACAGCATGGCTGTAGGCAAAGATAACCACTTTCATATTATGAAGGAGCTGCATTTCCCTCACTCCCTCGGACTTCTCTATTCAGCGTTTACCTATTTTACTGGCTTCAAAGTAAATAGCGGAGAATATAAAGTTATGGGCTTAGCTCCATACGGCAAGCCAATATACACTCAACGAATTTTTGACAATCTGATTGACTTAAAGACTGATGGATCTTTCCAGCTTAATCTTGATTATTTCAATTATATGTCAGGGTTAAAAATGACTAATGATTTGTTTGGCGATTTATTTGATGGCCCTCGTAGAAAACCAGAGAGCCCTCTGACTCAGCGCGAGATGGATCTTGCTCGGTCAATTCAAGAGGTAATTGAAGAGTGCATGTTGCGGCAAGCAAGTTATATACATAATGAAACGGGCCTTAAATCGTTATGTTTAGCGGGGGGAGTAGCACTTAACTGCGTTGGAAATGGTAGATTACTTCGAGAAGGTCCCTTTGATAATATTTGGGTTCAACCTGCGGCTGGAGACGCTGGTGGCGCTCTTGGAGCGGCTCTGTGTGTTTGGTATGGACTACTGAAAAAAGAGAGAGTCGTTACTCAAAACAAAGACAGTCAAAAACAATCTCTTCTTGGCCCCGAATTTTCCAATGAAGAGACCTTGGCTCGATTAGAATGTTACGAGCCTAAGTATCAATGTTTAGAAGGTGACGAACTTTTCAGAAGGGTAGCCACGTTACTTGCAAGTGAAAAAGTCGTTGGATGGTTTCAAGGACGAATGGAATTTGGGCCTCGAGCTTTAGGTAATAGGAGTATTTTAGGGGATCCTCGCTCTGTCTCTATGCAAAGTACTATGAATCTCAAAATTAAATTTAGAGAATCTTTTCGTCCATTTGCTCCAGCCGTGCTGAGAGAGCGAGTGAGCGAATATTTTGAGCTAGATGCCGATTCTCCGTATATGCTTCTAGTGGCCTCAGTTACAGCGGATAAAAGACGCGTATTAAGTGATGAAGAAACTAAATTATTTGGTATTGATCTCTTAAATATTCCAAAATCTACCATACCGGCCGTTACGCATGTTGACTATTCAGCTCGAATTCAGACTGTGGCTAAGGATGCTCATCCTAAATTTTATAAATTATTGGCCGCATTTGAGGA
The DNA here is from genome assembly GCA_044347345.1 of Bdellovibrionota bacterium. Classification (GTDB taxonomy): domain Bacteria; phylum Bdellovibrionota_C; class UBA2361; order UBA2361; family JBIKUX01; genus JBIKUX01. The sequence continues at coordinate 3,410 of JBIKUX010000010.1, forward strand.
GTTAACGGGATGTGCGGTTTTAGTGAACACAAGTTTTAATGTTCGTGGTGAGCCAATAGTATGTACGCCTGAAGATGCTTATGCGTGCTTTATGCGTACTGAGATGGATGTTTTAGTCATAAATGATTTGATATTTTTAAAAGAGGAGCAACCAAAGTGGTCAGAGAAGCGCGAGGATTGGCTAAAGATGCACGAACTAGATTAGTTAAGGTCGTTACATCGGGGGTACCGGTTCGTACGGATCCAGATTTATCAAATCCACTTCAGGAGAGATTTGCGGGTAAGCTTGTAAAGTACCACTTGCAAAGTTTTGCCAATATGTGGGCTGGTATAGCCCTGATAGTGAGCGGGTATTTATTACTTTTTAAGGGGAGTAAGACTTTATCTTTTTTGATAACTTTAACAGCCATCGCGATATTTATTATAGGTAGAAAGCGTCCCCAAATCTTCTTACCTTGGTGGCGAGCATGGATGCTGCTTGCCAAGATTTTAAGTTCTATAACCACCCCGTTACTTTTATCCGCAGTGTGGTTAGTTATAGTAATACCAATAGCATTGCTGCTAAAGCTGTTCGGTATTTCAAGAGTGTCAACTCAATTTAAAGGAAATTCATCGACTTATTGGAAAGTTCGTGATGCTCAGTCACAGGAATTTGCTCGTTTATATAAACAGTATTAATAATTACTGTGATATCAAGGAGTTAGTAATTAATTTATAGATTTAGAATCTCACTAAGTCTAAAGAATAACTTTGTTGCTTCCGACCTCTTTATTTGAATCGTCAGTTATGACCGGTAATTACAAACTGCCCTTCAACTAGTAGTTAGTCTTAGGAAGGGTTAGTAGTATCTAGTCAGAAGTAGAGTTATATTCGATGCAATATTCCTTTAATATTCTAACAGTAGGTCCGGTAGGCAGTCCTCTTGAAGATTTGCACATTTTTTGTATCAAATCGAAGACTATTAGGTTTGTTAGTCATGTTGAGTCGATCTCGCAAGCTTTAAAAAAACTTAATTATTCAGCTCAAATCCACATAGTCATCTGTGATTTAAGATATTCTTTGAAAGATCTTCAGTATTTTTTCCGCGCTACTTCAGAGACTCTATACGGGGGATATTGCTGTTATTTTGGTTTGTTGCATTACACTGATGACGAAGTAAGCGATGATTTAAAGGTGCGATTACCGTTTCATGGGTTTTTATCATCTCCTTTTAATAAAGAATCGAAGTCTGATTTAGAGATACTGGTGGATAATGCTAGAAAAATCCTACAAGATAAACCAGTAATACAGTGGTTAGAAAGTGTAGCTGAAAGGCTTTTAGTTCAAGTTGATATTTTAGTTGAGCTAAAGAAAGCGGGATATTATCGCGAAAATTTTGATAATGATTTACTGTCCATTAGTAAACGAATTCGGGGATTGCATCCACGTTTCTTATTGAAGTGGGAAGAGATTTTACTTGCTTTTGCTGAAGAAAAGGAAAAAAGCAATGTACCAGTTGTAGATAAACATTATACTGAAGCCAGTAGTAGTGTAGCCAAGATAATTACTGAAAAAAACGCACTAGTATCCAAGGAGTCCTCGCAATTTCAGAATCAAAATTTTACCTCATCTGATAGTAGTGAATTTCAGAACAGCGAAATTTTACCTGATTTTGATGAATTTCCTATGCCTACGCATCCCAGTTTAAAACCCAGTAATAGCTCCAATGGCGGTAGACCAATGTTGCGGAGCATTATGAATAAGACTCGTTCAGACATCTAGTTTAATTGATCGTAATTATTTCTCAGGTTATTTTTATGTTGTTAGCATAATTAAGAGCGGAGATGATTTCCGAGATAATTTTTCTCCGCTCTAACTCTGAAAGCTTTGATACGTAAAGTAAAGCTGAATAACAAAAGCGTCTTTCTTCGCTAGATTGACAACCTTCAACTAATTTTGCAATCTGCTCTGATTGTATTCCGGGCAGCATTGCGCGCAAAAGTTCATCTGGCTTCTTCCTCCTAGATGTATACTCAGAAATTAATAGAGTAGCCGTCAGTGTGACGTGACAAGCTCGTTCAATCAATTCAGAACTGGTCTTTGTTTTTTGCTTTAATAAAAGCAAGGCGTCCTTGCTAGTTCGTTCTATTTTATCAATACCTTTCATAAGGGAGTAAGATTCAAATGAACCTGATTTCCAGTTTTTTGTTGCACAGAATATAACTGCTTTAAAAGTAAGCTATAACTAGCAATACAAATTTTATGACAGAGATTCAGCTAGAATAGTCATAAATTCCGCTCTATTAATCACTACCGCACCAAATTGTGCAACTAGAGGGGTCATCATTTGGCAATCAATAAATAAACAATTTTGTGCTCTTAGGTACTCAATTAAAAATGCAAAGGCTACTTTTGAACCATTTGGTACTGAATAAAACATAGATTCTCCAGCAAACATCCTTCCAATTTTAACACCGTATAGGCCACCAGCTAATTCCTGATTTGGTGGTAACATTGTAGCAAAAGTATGTACGATTCTCAGATGGTGCAGGTGATAGTATGCAGATATAATGTTAGAAGTTATCCAAGTTGATGTTTGACCCGGACGAACTGCTCTTTGACATCCAAAAAGTACTTCTAAGGGTCTCTCGTTGTGTAAATAAGTCCATGGTTGTCGTCTTTGTGCCTTACGAACAGACCGGGGAATTTGAGCAAGTTTCAGTGGAATTATGGCTCGTTGCGGAGGAGCAAACCAAGCAAGGGTACCATCTGATAAGGGCCAGGGGAAGATTCCAGATTTATAAGCATGGAGGAGTATTTTCTCAGAAAGATCCCCACCTATAGCTAACAATCCGGAGGATGGATGGGCATGGTCAATCGGTGGAAAGTATGAATTATCCATATTTTTATATTCTGAAGGAGCTCTTTTTTCTAAAAAAAGTTTATGAGCGCTAAAAAATTATCTGACAGATTTATATTGGTGCTATTTACTGATGGCATGTCACATCGAGATTTTAAGTTAAATTGCTCTGACCACCAAAGAAGTGATGATTCTGAAGTAATAATCTCAGAACGAACTAGCAATGCTCGACCTAAATTACCTCCCCAATATAAAGTTATACTCCTTAATGATGATTACACATCCATGGATTTTGTAGTCACTATTTTGGAGTTAATTTTTGGTAAATCTCCATCTGAAGCCGTTAAAATTATGCATCTTGTACATGTATCTGGACGAGGAATCGCAGGAGTTTATGCAAAGGAAATTGCTGAGGCGAAATTATCACAGGTACATAAGCGAGCTAGAGCGGCATCTTTCCCGCTCAGAGGCATACTAGAGGAGGAGTAAATGTTAAGCGTAGAGGCTGGCCATTACTTACAAGCGGCATATCGAGAAGCTGTTGTCCGGCAGCATGAGTTTTTTACAACAGAGCATCTGTTTCTAGCTCTTCTCTCACACGATAGGGTAGCAGAAGTGATAGAGGCATGTGGTGGCGTACTAGCTGATCTGCGGGCTAATATACAAGAATATTTGAAGGCAAAAAATGATATTCGCAGTGATAATGCTGACGTTGCGCCCGAACAAACTCCAGCCTTACAGCGAGTTATTCAAAGAGCTTTTATTCACGTTAATTCAGCTCAAAAGAGTGCCATTGAAGTTATAGATCTATTGGTGGCTCTCGCTGGTGAAGATGAGTGTTATTCAGTAATACTACTGCATAGTTTTGAAATAACTCGTCTAGATATAATACATTTCTTATCGCATGGAGTCCGGCACAATATTAGTGCGACAGATGAGGAAGTAAAAGTTGTCCAAGAGGAAAAATTAGAAAGTAGTGTTGGGAATAAAGTAAAAAGTAGTACAAAAAAATCATTTCTGGGACAATTTGCCGATAATTTATGTGAAAGAGCTAAACTACAAGAGTTTGATCGGTGTGTTGGGCGAGACGAGGAAATCACTCGATTAATTCGTATATTAGCGAGACGCCGAAAATATAATCCTCTTCTTCTTGGAGATCCGGGAGTAGGAAAAACGGCACTCATTAATGGTTTAGCTCAGCGTATAGTAGAGGGGGCGGTTCCTGAAATTTTGAAAAAGGCTCAAATGTTCTCTATTTCTGCCGGTGGAATAGTAGCAGGGACAAGATACCGAGGTGATTTTGAAGAACGAATGCGTGGTATTTTGAAGGAACTAGAGGAGTTTTCTTTAGGTATCCTCGTCATTGATGAAATACATACTATAGTAGGTTCTGGAGCCACGGGTGCCAGTTCGCTTGATATTGCTAATATGCTTAAAACACCTCTCTCTCAAGGTAGAGTTCGTATTATAGGTAGCACTACTTTTGAAGAGTATAAAAAAACTGTAGAAAAAGACCGAGCATTAAGTAGAAGATTTTCGACCTTAGAAATTAAAGAACCATCTTCTGAGCTTACTTTGCAGATATTAGAATCAATCAAAGATCAGCTTGAGGCTCATCATAACGTCAGATATACCCAGTCTGCTCTTGATGCGGCTATTTTACTTTCTGTACGTCATTTAGCTGATAGTATGCTTCCCGATAAAGCTATTGATGTACTCGATGAAGCCGGCTCGTTTATTCAATTGTTAAGACAAAAAAAAGTAGCATTGGATACTGACTCGGAAGTTATCGTTGATGAAGGTCAAATTGCCGAAGTCGTTTCGATAATGACCAGAGTGCCTATTCATGAAATTAGAGGTAGCTCTTCAGATGAACAGATTTCATCACTTAAGTCTCTTGATAAACAGCTTGCTGAGGTAATTTTTGGACAAGAAGACGGCATTAATTCTGTTGTGCGTGCTGTAAAAAGAAGTAGAGCTAACCTTGCTCAACACGAGCGACCAGTTGGATGTTTTTTGTTTGCTGGCCCCACCGGAGTTGGCAAAACAGAGCTTGCTCGGTCACTGGCCAAAAAGCTAGGAATTTATTTCCATCGATTTGATATGTCTGAGTATATGGAGAAACACTCTGTTGCACGTTTAGTAGGAGCTCCCCCTGGTTACGTCGGATATGAAGAGGGAGGACTTTTAACCGACATTGTGCGAAAAAATCCAAACTCGGTGGTTCTTTTAGATGAAATTGAAAAAGCTCACTATGATATTTATAATTTACTCCTTCAAATAATGGATGCCGCTCGACTTACTGATAGTCATGGCAAGACTGCAGATTTTCGTCATGTTATTTTAATTATGACAACTAATGCTGGTTCAGAGAAAGCAAGCGCGCTAGGTTTTGGCTTTAATAATAATCGCGCTACTAGAGACCAACGTGAAAAAGCAATTAAAGATCTATTTCGGCCTGAGTTTCGTAATAGATTGGATGAGATAATTTACTTCAATTCGCTATCGATCAGAGACATAGAACGGATCGTGGATAAGCATATTGAACTTTTAAAGGCTCAGCTAGCTGAAAGTAAGGTGTCGATTGATGTTACTCATTCAGCAAGGCTTTGGTTGGCAGAGAGGGGATTTGATGAATTTCTAGGAGCAAGACCTATGGCTAGAACCATCCAGCGTGAGATAAATGATATTTTAGCAGATGCGATTCTTTTTGGTGCTCTATCAAATGGGGGTGACGTATCGATTAGTGTTATTGGTAATAATCTTCATTTTGATTTTACAAGTACTAACGCTTAGAAAACCGGATTGAATTTAAATTATCCTAAATGGTGTGTGTGGCGTTAAGTTAAATAGTTTATCGTATTTTAAATTTTAAGTAGTGCAGATAAAATTTAAAGTTAAGTTTATTTTAAATAATAGTGCTGTCTAATTAGGGGTTCGGATCGTGTTAAGTGTTAATAGATATTTGATAGCAGTATTTATAATATTCGTAGTATCTGCTCAGTATTCTGTAGCTCAGGATAAAGAGGTTTTTGGATGGGTCGAGAAGGTGCAACTTAGAGAGGCAGGCTTCGACATGCATGCTAAACTCGATACTGGAGCTGATAGCTCTTCTGTGCATGCAACTCGACTGGAAGAATTTACAAAAAAAGGTGAGCAGTGGGTTCGTTTTAAGGTGAGGAGTGCTATTGGAGAAATTGCTACAATTGAAAGACCTATAGAGCGAGTCGCACTAATTAAGCGTCATCACGGTAAGAGCGAGAGGAGAATAGTTGTTAGGCTCGGACTGTGTCTCGGTGATGTATTTCAAGAGGAAGACGTAAACTTAGTAGACCGAACTAAGTTTGATTACAGGCTTTTGTTGGGACGTTCATTTCTTGTTGGTAACGCAATTATTGATCCTGCGATGATGTTTACTAGTCCTCCAGCTTGTTTACCACAAAAAAAAGAAGCTAATGCTACTAAAGATGAAGTCGTAGTAGAGCCAAATAAAGTGGCTGAACCAAGTAAATCAGGGGAAGAACAATATAATAATTCTTCAATTAAGGTGGATGAAATAAAAAAATCGGGAAAAAGTAGATGAAAAAAGTCTTACCGGTAGCTGTTATCCTTACTTTCTTAGGGGTTTCAATAGCGCTGTACAAGATATTTTTTTTAAAATTTCCCCTGACGTCTGATACTCTTTCAAAGTATTGGTTGGTTGAGGCTCATTTGTCTTTTCAGGGCACTGGTAAGGCTGTTAAAGCAGAATTATTTTTACCGCGTACATCAAAGAAACATTTAATTGTCGATGAGAGTTTTGTATCTAGAGGTTATGGCTTATCTACTGAAGAGCAGGGTCCAAACAGAATAGCTGAGTGGACTCTAAGGAAACCGACGGGTTTGCAGGGGCTTTATTATCGCTCTTTAGTTGTAGTTCAAAACAGTGCCGCCGATGAGGTAATACGTAAAACTCCAGTAATCGAGAGAGTAGAGTTGGATGGGCCACTTAGAGAAGTAGCTTTGGGGTTACTCCAAGAAGCTCGAGCTAAATCAGCCGATGAAGTTTCACTCGCTAAGTATATACTTACCAGCTTCAGAGAGAAAGAAAGGTCTGGAGAACTTAGGCCTCTGCTCGAAAAAAAATCTTCGCGAGATGATAGGCTTAAAGCAGCAACGCTTGTATTACAGGAGGCAAATATTCCTTCACGAGTAATGCATGGTGTTCCACTTGTGCCTCAAGCAAGACGTATTGAACCAGTAGGTAGGCTTGAAGTTTTTTCTGGTGGTCAATGGAAAATTCTTTCAGCCGAGGGAGTAGACGTCAGTGCTGAAGAGGACTTCCTTCCGTGGTGGCGAGGGGGCGAATCTTTGGTTAATCTGAGTGGTGGGCGCGCTTTAAGGAGTACAGTTTCGCTACGACAGGTAGAAGAAGAGGCAGTAGCTCATGTATTAAGATTGGGAGAACAAGAGCAGTCGCCATTAGTTTGGGTCTCATTATTAAGACTACCACTTGAGATGCAGTCGGTGTTTCGGGCACTTTTATTAGTACCGATTGGTGCTTTAGTGGTTACAATTCTGCGTAATGTTATAGGCATATCAATGCCTGGTACTTTTATGCCAGTTTTGTTGGCTCTTGCATTTCGTCAAACATCTCTTTGGTGGGGTGTTGCTATCTTTACTCTTCTTACCGTTGTTGGTCTCGTCATAAGAGGTTATCTCGATAACCTGAGATTGCTTTTGGTTCCTCGCGTCAGTGGAGTACTCACAGTAGTTATTTTACTGATGGCGTTTATTACTCTAGTTGCTTATGAAATAGGTCTTGAAGTAGCTCATTCAGTGGCTTTATTCCCGATGGTAGTGATAACCATGAATATTGAAAGAACCTCATTACTTTGGGAGGAAGTTGGACCCAAACTAGCTCTTTCCCAGTGGCTCAGTGGGCTTATTGGGGCGATAATTGTTTATTATACTTTATCGAGTGAGAGGCTGAGTTATTTTTTGCTAGTGTATCCTGAAACTCTCTTGGTAGTCCTAGCAATACTTTTTTTACTTGGTCGGTACACAGGTTATCGCCTTCTTGAATTAAAACGCTTTAAGGATCTCACTCGTGTTGCGTAATTTTTTTACTCCTCTTTCTGAACACGGTATTCTTGGGATGAATTTACGTAATATAGAGTATATTGCTCGATGTAATCCTCGTTCTGTTTATCCCTTAGTAGATGATAAATTGGCTACTAAGCAACTCGCCTTATCTCATTCTGTTGCAGTGCCTGAACTTTATTTTGTAATTGAGAGATATCATCAAGTATCTGAGCTTGATGATTTATTGGGTGATCGTGAGGATTTTGCTCTTAAGCCATCAGCTGGAAGTGGAGGCGACGGAATAATAATAATTACAGGCCGATATCGAGGCCGTTATCGAAAAGCTAGTGGTGCCTTAGTAAGTCAGGCTGAGATGGAGGATCACATTACTCGTATTTTAGGGGGTGTATATAGCCTTGGTGGTTATCCTGATAAAGCTATATTTGAATACAGAGTAAGATTCGCGACAATCTTTGATCAGGTAAGTTATCTTGGAGTACCTGATATACGAATAATTGTATTTTTTGGTATTCCGGTTATGGCAATGGTTCGCTTACCTACTCGTATGTCAGACGGCAAGGCAAATCTTCATAAAGGAGCCGTAGGTGCAGGAATAGATATTGGAAGAGGGCGAACACTTTGCGGTGTATGGAAAAATCAAGTTGTTGATGAACATCCCGATACAGGTCATCCTGTGAGCGACATCGTTATTCCCGAATGGGACAATCTTCTTTCCATAGCTTCATCCTGTTATGATTTTACAAGGCTTGGTTATCTTGGAGTAGACATAGTTTTAGATCAGGATCGAGGCCCTCTCTTGTTGGAGATGAACGCGCGTCCCGGGCTAAGTATTCAAATTGCTAATCGAGCTGGTTTAGTGCATAGATTGAAACTTGCAGAGCAAGAAGCTGGTAATTTAAAGACAACTAGTGAGAAAATCGCATTTGCAAAAAGTAATTTTGCTTCAAAATAATTTGATGAGCTCCTATTTTATAAGTGTTGTTTTTATAAATGTTGTTGTTATTCCATAGAAAATGGAACCTAAATACTTACAACATTTATTATGTACGTCTAGCTACACGCATAAGTGCACTCATCCAATAACCTTTAAGGAAACAGCTTTATCATGGATAATACTTACTGGAGAGTATGCCTACAAAATCAAGAAACCAAGAAATTTACCTTACTGTGATTTTTCCTCAGTTGATCATAGACGCTATTTTTGTCACCAAGAAGTTATTTTAAATAAAAGAACTGCTCCGCAAATTTATTTAGGTGTTGTAGCTATTGAAGAAAGACCTGAAGGTGGAACTTCCGTAATAGAAGAGAACCTAGCTGTAAACCCTATTGAATATGCAGTAAAAATGCGGCAGTTCGATGAGAAACAAGTTTTACGTAATATTTTATTAAAGAATAAAATAGACCCATCGTTACTACGCATTCTAGCGAGAGATATTGCAAGATTTCATATTCTTGCCCAGCCGGTGTCAACCATTGATAATTATCGCTATCTTGCCACCCTAGAATCAATATGGAGCATATCTGAGGCTAATTATCGTGAGTCAGAACCTTTTATTGATATAACGCTTGAAAAAAATCTGCGAGATAAAATAGCTGAGAATGAGCGTAATTTTTTCAGCTCTCATAGTTTACTAATTAGTAGCAGAATTAAGAATGATTTTATTCGTGACTGTCATGGAGATTTGCACACCGGCAATATATGCCTTTATGAGGGTCGCTATATTCCGTTTGACTGTATCGAATTTAATCCAAAATTTAGATATATAGACTCTATCGCTGACGTAGCGTTTTTATCCATGGATCTTAGATTCCTTAATAACCCTCATTTAGCCAGTGTTTTTTTAAGTGAATATTGTGAGCATTCTGGTGATTGGGAAGGGTTAAAATTAATTCGTTTTTATGAAGCACGTCATGCATTTGTGCGTGGTAAGGTTATGTCTAATCTTTTACTTGATCCTGATCATGCTTCAGGCAGTGATATGCGGTTAAAAAGTGAGGCAAGTAAGTATTTTTCATTTGCTTTAGAGAGACTTAAAATTGAAAAAGGCCGAATCATAGTAGTATGCGGGCTTTCTGGGAGTGGAAAATCTTGGCTTGCTCGTAAATTAATTGGCATAGCGGGAGGTATTCAGATTAGGTCTGATGCAGTTAGAAAGCATTTAGGTAAAGTACCACTTGCGCAAAAAGCTCCCTCCATTCTTTATGACAGAGTTATTTCACATAAAGTTTACCAACAATTAATCGAATTGAGTCTTGGAATAGCTTGTTCTGGTGAGAACGTTTTTTTAGATGCAGCATTTCTAGATAATGAAAATCGTGATCAATTATTAAAATTAGCTAGTGATAGAAAAGTTGATATTCAGTTTGTAGTAACTACTATAAATGAAAAAGAAAGATTGAGCCGCGTAAAAAGGCGCCGTCTCTCAGCGGAAGATCCCGTTAGCGATGCTGATGAATCCATAGCACAAGCGCAAAGATTTGCGGCTTTTAGCTCAAGTTATTCTGTAAAAGTATTTGAGGTTGATACTGAATATCTGGATGAGGCTAAATTAAGGGAGCTTACTATTAAGCTTTTATTATAGAGAAAAAATTTATTAGCCGCATAAAATTGCTTTTTCTGCGGCTCAATCACATAAAACGAGGTAAAACTACTTTTTTAGAACAGGTCTTTATAAAGTCCGTTTCCACAATCAGATCGACGCAGTGTCTGTATGGCTACTCTATTTGAGTCTATTAGATCCCTCACAGGAAGCCCTCGTGAACGAGCTCCAGCAGATCGATACTTATTTTCTATTCTTTGAAGACAAGCGCGACGGCGCCTTGAATTTCCTAAGCCGCAACATTTTTTTGAGGCATCTTCTTTTGCATCTTCAAGAGTTTGCACTACATCAAGTCTTTGACAAGAAGGACTAGCTAAAGAGCAATTTTCTGCTGAAGCAGTGGCACAACCTGCTAGTGAATTAAGAGCTGAATCTGTGCAAGACTGCGCTTGGGCATTATAGCTTGTACTACAAAGACAAAATCCTAATAGAAAAGAAAATCTCAGCATCTGTTTACTTAGTTTCATTATTACTCCTTGAAGTTAAAATTAATTACTAAAATTTTTATAACATGGAAAACCGTAAGGTTTTTGGATGATGTATGCAATGTAAGTTTTGCATCTTATTTGCATGAAACGAAATTTGACAAAAGCTAGAACCTTATTTTATGAATTATCCAGCTTTCATTTAGCCTTACGCAAAGTGTATCCTTATTAATCGAAATAAAATGAGACGGGAGTTTAAAACAATCTTTTTCCTGCTTTGCATTAGTTTGATAAACCTTAAAAGCCGGTTTTAATGATGAGTTATTATTTAGAGTCTGCACTGATTTTCGTTTCAGAAAGTAGGTTAACTTAAATTGACTACCATGGGGAGCTTCAATAATTCCGTCTTCAGGTATCCATGATACAAGAGACAAGCTATGCTTTTGAATAATTTCAGGCGGCATGCCAGCAGAACGGTAATTTTTTCGAACAAGGAAAAAAGATGCACTAAGTATAAAAATACTGAGAATTATCAAAGGAAATATAGTTATTTTTTTCTTTAAATTTAAACTTTTTTCATTGTGAAAAATTAGCGCGAAAAAAAACCAAATTATCCATAAGGAGCACACAGCTAATCTAAATGATAAATGTGAGTCATCGTTCCATATTGGTAAATTACAAATAATTATAAAAATTAATATAGCAGATAAAAGCGGTACGGCAGATGTTATGCTACGAATAGAAAAAAGTATCGTAACAACTAAAACTGAAAGCAACTCAAACCATTCAAATTGAGAGCAATTGGCAAAATAGCACATTTTTATCAAGGTAGGCTTTAGACCTAGCATGTCTGGAATATGAAAAATTGAAGATAAAAACAATGGTTCAGAAGCTGGAAGTAAAATTAAAATAAAAATAATTCCGATGATTCCAGTAACAGCAATTAGTCGAGAAACACGGGATAATGTGAGAGTGAAAAAACTTATCACGATTATTGCGCCAGTAATATGACTTAGAGCTGTTAAGGTAAGAGCTAGAATAACCTTAAATTTAGCAACAAGGCTTTGGATATTATTACCTCTATTTGCTAAGAGCCAAGCTAGAGAAAGCAGGAAAAAACTCATTGCTGTCCCTTGTCGTGGAAAAGCATAGAGACGATAAAAAATAAGGTCACTAGCTACAAAAGAGCTTGTAAATAATGGAGCAAACCATAAACTCTTTGTAGAGTGTGTAAGTGACAGCAATGAGTAAGCACAAATTATAAGGAGTAATCCTACAATGAGGTGAAAAGTTTGCTCAGGAGTAAACAACCCAGTTTTGGTTATTAATCCACCAAACCATAAAGTAGGACTTACATAACTAAAAAAGTTTGAAAAAAAGTTATTACCAGTAATCTCAAGAGAGCCAAATTCAGCAATAGATCTAAATTGTAGCAAGTAATAAAAACCATCAGTTGAAATAGGATACGTTTGTTTACTTAACCAGCTTAACCTAATAGCCAACATTACTAAAAAAATAAGCCAGCAACATCTATTAATAATGGTCTTGCCGAAATAGTTAGAGGTAGTTAACAAACTGATAATTTTATTTTGCACTCGTACCTAATAAAAATCCATCTGAATTAAACTCATAAATTACCTGACGGATATGCTTAATCCGTTTTTTTTGGTAAGAGTTAAGAATTAATCTATCACTCTGATTCGGAGTAAGAGCGTGAAAAGGTGTGAAACGACTGGGATCTTCGATAGTTAAAACCAAAAGTTCTCCCTCAATCTGATTAATATCATGAGGATTTTTCTTAAAGTATGTATTGCTTGCTACTTCTATCCCGTTTATTCCGTGCCCGAATGAAACTTCCGAAAGGTACTTTGTGAGTATATCTTCTTTTGAGTAGATAATTGAGTACCAAGTAGCTAATACCATCTGTATCAGTTTTTCCTGTGGTGTTTTCCCGTATAAATTATTCCGTACTCGAGCGAGTTGCATGGCAACTGTGCTAGCGCCGCGGGAAATTTCACCTGTTTGTAGGTAATCTCGAAGAACCCATCTCAATCTAGCCCAATCAATACCTTGATGATGAAAAAAAAGAATATCTTCTGCCGCAAGTAAGCTAAGAATAAAATGTTCAGGTATTTTGGTTGTAATACTCGGTTGCGGCATCTTATTTTTAGTAAAAACTCGTGCAGATAATGCGATTACTATCAGCGCCATTAATAGGTAAAGGTAGCGCTTTGAAGCAAAAAAATGGATATGCGAGGATTTGCTCTGATAAGTGGGTGTTTGAGATATATTTACACTTATCGCTAAGGCTGGAACAAGAGACCACCATGAATTAATGCTTAAAATCTGCCCTGTAAATATAGCAGGAATTGAGAAAAAAATCGGGATGATCATAATGACGCTAACCATTATAATTTTGTAAAGCCTCCAAGGTAATTTATTGTTTAATACTATCCGGCCAATAAATACTAATAGCGTGGCATAGATGCTTCCTATAAATATACTTAATGGTATTTGTTTCGGTCTGCTTGTGTGAAAAGCGTAAAGTAGTTCATGATTTAAACTAAGAAGGGTAAAGTAATAACATCCGATTACCACAATAAAACTTATTTTCTGTAAAAATCCGCGTGGGACATACAATTTTCTCACTAAAATAATTAATGGCAGTAGGTTAAGGATTAATGTTGGAGTTTTATCAGGGATTATAAGCATGATTGCTAAAATCAATGCTAAACAAATAGTGCCGATTATTTTAGGTAGTCTAACTATCAGAGAGAAATATAGAGGCAACCCTGTTATATTTACAGAACCTCGGGTTAGAAGAAATTCAGCTAAAGCAATGGTAATAATTACGGTTATCCAAAGGTTTTGATAATTGCTTAAATATCTCTGTGAGCTTCTTGAAATATTTAGCCCTACTAAAAAGAAAAGTCCTATGAGAGATAAAAGAAGAGATACTCTTGAACATTGAAAAGGAGGAATAGGTTCAAGAATAAGCCAAAGGATTGTATTGTCGAGCACTGAACTGAAATGCTTTTATTGTTTAGTAAATTTACTCAAGTCTTGTCTAAAAAGTCGCTTTTAACCCTATACACATTTTGTAATATTTTTATAGGTTGTAATCAATTTTACCCATATGACAAGACTATAAATTCTATGGTCAAGTTTAAGTGTAGGTGGAATATCTCACCAAATCTTGGCGTGATGCGTCCTATGTCATCAATCGACACTATTGTAATCCATGCAACAGAGCGCGGATCATTATACGAGGTAGAAGAAATTTTTCGAAGTGTGAAGCGAGAAGTTTCAGCCCATTTTACAATTGCTCGAGACGGAAGTAGTGTGTGTCATGTTCCGATTGGTAAAGTAGCTTGGCATGCGGGAAAGTCTCATCTGCCAGATGGAAGAGAGTCTGTAAACCAATTCTCTATCGGAATTGAACTTTTGAACAAAAATGATGGTCTAGATCCTTATTCTTTGAGGCAACTAGCTTCACTGCGAGACCTATTAAATTATCTGTGCAGTTCTTTGCCAATTTCAATACTTACAACTCATAGAGCTATTGCTCAACCTATCGGTAGAAAAACTGATCCGGTAGGGTTATCACCGGAAAAATTAAATGGAGTTTGTGTACAAGCAAGAAGGATTTGGTAAATCGTTAGTTAGAAAAGTTTTCAATCACATGCAAAATAGTATTGACCTTTTCATCACTGACCGTACCAACAAAACGCTCTGGAAAGCGCTGCTCCCATTGTGCAAAGGCTAATTGGCCCTTAGCTGTAAATTCTAACCAGGTCGAAGCTGAGTCATTTTCTTGTAATTCAATAATGTATCCATGCGGGCTGGTTGGTCGCTTACTTGGTAAACTGCTGATAGTTATGGGGCCTATTGGTGACTCAAATGAAACTAGAGGAGCGTGTCCAATTATTCTTTTTAATATAGTCAGAGTTTGAGATGAGGTAAGAGAACTGAGTAAATGTTTGTGTTGGTCGGTATAGTCATTATTTAATGAATCATTCTCTAAGAGTTTAACCAGAGTCATCCCAACCTTTCATTTTTTAAAATTTCTTAACCTATTAACCTAGTAATCTTAGCTATATGATTCAATTTAAGTCATGCTAGATTTGGCAAAGGTTCCTAAGTAACCGTCGTATCTTTTAGATGCGATCTTTATGCCAAAAGCTATTTAGAAAAAATATTTGCTTAAAAAGAAGTTATTATAGGAAATCTATGTCGGTGACTCTTTCCTTTCTTGGTGCTAGCAAAACAGTTACAGGGTCGCAGTATTTAATAGCGACAGATAAAGCTCGGGTATTAGTAGACTGTGGAGTGTTTCAAGGGGAAAGACAACTGAGGGAACGAAATTGGCATAAACCAGCTTTTGAACTCAGTAGTATTGATGCTGTTCTTCTTACTCATGCACATATTGACCATTCAGGGCTACTTCCTCGTTACGCTTTTAGTGGTTTACATGCTCCAATTTTTGCGACTCCTGCAACAACAGCATTATGTGGACTACTTTTACCAGATGCCGGACGCCTAAATGAAGAAGAAGCGGAGTATCGCTTAAAAACAGGTCGTTCTCGTCACATTCCTCCAATACCTTTATTCACTGAGAAACAAGCTAATCTTGTTCTGAATCAATTCGTTTCAATTCCCTTTCATTCTCGGCAAGAAATTGCCCCCGGTGTTACGGCTGAGTGGCGAAGAACAGGACATATCCTAGGAGCAGGTTCGATTCTTGTTGTAGCTGATGGTGTGTCTATTCTTTTTTCAGGTGATGTAGGTAGATATGGTGTTCCAGTTATGAAAGACCCTGAACCAGTATCTTTGGGCGATATTGCGATAATTGAATCAACTTACGGTGATTCTGATCACTATGGTGCATCAGTCGAAGAAGATTTGGCAAAAATTATAACCGAGACTTTAGATAATAAAGGTACTGTTATAATCCCTGCTTTTGCAGTTGGTCGAACTCAAACGCTTCTCTATTATATTCGTAAATTAGAGATTAATGGAAAGATACCCTCAGTTCCTGTTATTATTGATAGCCCAATGGCAGCAGATGCTACATCTCTTTATAAGCAATTTCCTGATGATTATGACGAAGAAACTTTAAGGCTTTTTAGCGAGTCGTCGAGTCCGTTCATGCCAAAAAAAGGATATTTTATTCGCACTCGTCAAGAGTCTATAGCGCTAAATTCAATAACGGATCCGATGATACTTATATCTGCCAGTGGAATGCTTACCGGTGGGCGTATTTTACATCATCTTAAACATCGAATAAGTAATCCGCGGTCTACCTTGCTATTCGTAGGTTTTCAACCTCCTGGCAGTCGTGGTGCTTGGATACAGAGTGGAGCGTCTAACCTTAGAATTTTTGGCGAAGATGTGCATATTGGTGCGCGAGTGGAAACAATATCTAGTTTAAGTGCTCATGCTGGAAAAACTGAATTACTGAAATGGATCGAAGCTAGTGAAGAATTTTCGGGACTTCCCAAGAAAATTTTTGTTACTCATGGCGAGCCTAGTGTGGCTGAAAAATTTGCTGTGGCTTTAAAAGACAAATTTGCTCTACCAGTATCGTTGCCTTCCCATCTTGATTCTGTGGTGATTAATCCGTGAGAAATTTCTTACAAAATCGTCTTAGCACTCCTTTGCTCGATTTATTGAAGCAAGTAGCTTTACGACAAGGGCGAGACCTGTACCTGGTAGGTGGAGTGGTAAGAGATTACTTGCGCGGTGACTTAAAAGAAATCTCTGACCTTGATATTGCGGTTGACGGTAGTGGAATAGCTAAAGTGGCTGAAGAGTTGGCTGTCGAATGTAAGGCTGCATATCCTCATATTCATATTGAAACATTCCCAGCTTTTCAAACAGTAAAAATTAGAATTGGTGGTAGTAATGGTGACGAACAGGTAGATTTATCTACCACTAGAATGGAGTCCTATCCGGTATCTGCTGGTGCTCCAAAAGTTGAAGCTGCAACAATTTTAGAAGATCTTTATCGCAGAGATTTTTCTGTTAATGCTATAGCTCTTCAAATAGTACCACAATTTACGGGTGCTGTTTTTGATCCTTACCAAGGTAAAGATGATATAAATAACAGAATATTACGTGTTCTGTATCCAAAAAGTTTTATAGATGATCCTTCGAGAATAGTGCGCGGTATTAAATTTGCTGTTAGGTTTGGATATGAGTTTGAACCTGAAACGGAAAGACTTATTTGTGAAGCTGTTACTTCTCCACAATTAACAGTTTTTACCTCGTTATCTCGACATATCTCTTTGCGTAAACGGTTTGGGCGAGAGTTATTGGCAATTTTAGGCCAAACCAACTGGCAACGAGGACTAGCTTTAATTACTAAATATCAAGTTCTCGGTATAATACATCCTATTTTTCAAGATACTTCATTAGTAAATAAAGTAGTGAATCGAGTGCTGGCAAAAAAAAAGCCTAGAAATCCTCAGGAAAGTTTGTTCGAACTATTGTCCCCCCTGAATGAGGAAGAACGTATAACTACAGCCTTAAGATTAGGTATCAAGAAGCTAGCAGCAAACTAGTTCAATTTGTTTAGAAAGTTTACCGTTGTTTATTATTTAATGCATTTCTCGCAGATACCGTCTATTTGAAAAGGAGAGCCTGTTGTAACGAAATGAAGACTCTTAAGTAAATTATTAAGATTTATGTTTAGCTGAGGAGTTAGTGCTAATTCTGCGGTTACTCCGCAGTTATTACATCGGCAGAGCAAGTGCATTGAATGCTTTCCCTCGTGGTTATGGACGCACTTTATAAATTTACCATTTGGACCCACACGGTGTAGAAGGCCTAACTCAGTGAAGCGTTCGAGGATTCTGTATACTGTTACTTTGTCAATTAAGGTTGAAGGAGCTTTACTAAAATCTTTTTTACTTTTTAGTTGAGCACTGCTTTGTTTATCAAGACGATCAAAAATTTCATTGGCAGATAACGGCACTTTACTAGAATCAAGCAGTTTAATAACTAGCCGACGAGTATTTGTCATGCGGCCACCATCCAATTTGATGGCGGCTTCACATTTTTCAGTAAATTGTACCGGACGGCAGCAGATATTATCACTCATTATATTCTAAAGGGATTTCTTACTCGGTAACAATTGGGCCAGCATTTTGGACCTCATCAGGACAGTCGCTACGATACTTTTCAAAATTATCTTTGAACAGGCGAGCTAATTTTATTGCTGTTGCCTTATATTTCTCAGCATCCTTCCATGCCTTTGACGGCGTCAGAAGTCGTGAATCAATATTTCCACATTTAAGAGGTACTTTCAGGTTAAAAATTGAATCTATTTGAAAGGACTCACGAGCAACCTCTGCTAACGAACCATCATGAATAGCGTTAATTATGGCTCTAGTGTCTTTTAAGCTCATCCTAGAACCAGAAGATATATCACCGCCACACCAGCCAGTGTTAATTAACCATACGTTTGATTTATGATTACGCACTTTGTCAGCTAACAGACGAGCATAAACTATCGGAGGGCAAACAATAAATGCAGCACCGAAACATGCTGAAAATGTAGCTTGTGGTTCCTTAATCCCCATCTCAGTACCCGCTAATTTGGAGGTGTATCCACTGATAAAATGGTACATAACTTGTTCTGGAGTGAGCAGGCTTACTGGTGGTAATACTCCAAAAGCATCGCAACTAAGAAAAACGATATTATTTGGATGACCCCCAAGTCCTGATAATTTGGCGTTTTCTATGAACTCTATTGGATAAGAGCATCGCGTGTTTTCGGTAATAGAGCTATCAGTGTAGTCTACCTCACGTGATTCGGGATCGTATACAACATTCTCAAGTACTGAGCCAAAGCGAATAGCTTTATAAATTTCAGGCTCCTTTTCTGCACTCAAATTTATACACTTAGCATAGCATCCGCCTTCAATATTAAAGATTCCGTTAGGAGTCCAGCAGTGCTCGTCATCGCCGATTAATTGGCGTGTTTTATCGGCTGAAAGGGTTGTTTTTCCAGTTCCGGATAAACCAAAAAAGAGAGCAACTCCACCATCTTCACCCTCATTTGCTGAGCAGTGCATTGAAAGAACACCTTGTTTAGGCATTAAATAATTTAGAACAGTAAATACACCTTTTTTCATTTCGCCGGCATATTCTGTTCCTAGTATAAGCATCTCTTTTTTTTCAAAAGATACGTCAATACTGGTTTTTGAGGTCATTTGCGCGGTATATCTATTTGCAGGAAACTCACCAGCATTAAAAATAACAAAGTCAGGCTCACCAAAATTTTCAATCTCTTGAATTGAAGGACGTATAAGCATGTTGTGCATAAAAAGAGCATGATAAGCTCTTGTACAAATAATCCGTATCTTCAGCCGATATTGCGGATCTGCTCCAGCAAAACCGTCAACAACAAATAATCTTTCCCGAGTATTTAGATAATCAATAGAACGTTCACGGTTAGTGTAAAATACATGGGGGTCTAAACCTATGTTTACATCACCCCACCAAATATCTTTCTCTGAAGCTGAATCTCGAACAATCCTTTTATCTTTTGGGCTTCTGCCAGTTTTCGGCCTAGAATCGCATATCAAAGCTCCGACACTCGATATAGCCGATCCTTTTTCTGAAGTAAGAGCTAACTCATATAACAGTGCAGGCGAAGCATTGCGAATTATTTTTTTTACAGAAATATCGTACGTACTGAGGAGAGTGTGGTTTTTAGCACAATAGTTACTACTTGCTGCAGTTGTCATATCGTTTTCCGGAGTTGCGTGATTAGTTACCGCTTAAATTGGTAAAATAATTTTAGTTTAAAGTAGCTCTAAATTTTTATGAGTTAGTGTATACGGGATTAGGTCTGTAGTCCATTTAGACTCAGACCGAAAAAAAGGAAGACGGAAGCATTTTACCAGGATTAAGAATACCGTGTGGATCAAAAGCACGTTTAATATCAGCCATTAGAGCGCTTTCAATTGATGATTGAGTGTATGATAAGTAAGGGAGTTTAAGTAATCCTACTCCGTGTTCTGCTGAGATACTTCCACCTAAAGACTTGATTAAACTGTATACCGCTTCGTCAGCAATTTTGCAGGATTCTGAGAACTCTGTTTCCTTCATATAAGTCGGTTTGACGTAATTAAGGTGTAAGTTCCCATCACCTAAGTGACCAAATATTCCGACTTCCAATCTTTGATCAATTTGTAATAGCACTCTTGGCAACTTTTGAATAAATTCAGCAAGTGTTGAGAGAGGCACACTGATATCGTTTTTGTGAATAGAATAACTGGATGAGAGTGTCTCAGAGATTAGCTCTCGGTAATTAAGTAGATCTTGTTTTTGTTTGGACCCTTGAGCAATCACAACGTCACAGAGGATTCCTTCTTCTAGGAGCTGGCTAAGACCTTCCTCAATGTCAGATGAGGTGCAATTTTCTATATCGAGAAGTATGTATCCCGGATACTTCTCGGTAAAAGGGTTTGATAATCGGTGAGACTCTATTACTACATCAAGGCAGAAATCATCGAAAAATTCGAAAAGAGATAATGATGGAAAAATATCTCGACACCGCTCTAACAATCGAGGTATGTCCTGATAATCAGCGATAGCGCACAGAACTCGTTCTTCTGGCCCAGGAGGATTAGTTAGAGTTAAAATTGCTTCTACTACTAAACCAAGGGTGCCTTCTGATCCGATTATAAGATTTCGTAAATCATAACCAGTTTGGTTTTTGTAAAGGGCACCGTTTAGACGCATGACCTCCCCAGTCCCTGTAACAACTGTTAGCCCCAGTACCCATCTTCTGATATTACCCCACTTAATAACTTTGATACCACCAACATTAGTTGCGATGTTACCACCAATCTGAGCCGAGCCTTTTGCGGCAAAATCTAAGGGCAGGTGCAAGCCGGCTTCCTTAGCCACATTAATTGCACGCTCCGTGGTTACTCCAGGATCGAGTGTGAGAGTGCGATCGATTTTGTTAACTATCGCCTTTTTGTTGAATTTTTCAAATGAAAGTACAACTTCACCTTTGGTAGCCGTGGCACCCCCACTTAGGCCAGTTCTGCCTCCAGAGGGTACGATACCTAAGTTTTCAGCGATACACTTTCTGACAATTTCTTGTACTTCGATTATTGAAATGGGAAATAGAATCAATGATGGATTCGGTGTTAGCTCAGTGCGCCAGTCACGACCATACTTTATTAGATCATCAGCACCTGTTCTTATTCGGTCTGGCGGTAGAATGTAAGAAAATAGAGGCGCTATTTTTTGTGATAAAGAGCTTAATTCCTGAATTTTTTGAGAGGACACTCCTGACATATACTAAAATTACGCACCTTAATCCGATTAGAGCCAATACACCTGACAATAATACTCTTTAGAGCTACATGAAGCAAATTAGATAATTCAGACGAACTAGAATTGTACGAATATATTTTTGCGAGTGTGAATGCGCAATTTTTTAATGCCTGCTGAAATGCTGCATGCGATATGGGTTTGGCGGAAAACCTGGCGAACTTTTCCTATTCTGGCGTGGATTCAGGGTGCAAAATTCTACAAGGAAGGAAAATTCGACAAGGCAGCTAAACTTTACGAGAAAGGTATTACTCGACATCCGACGCACCCGGCACGGTATGCCGCTCAACTAGATCTAGCCTTTTGCTATTTTAGAAGCATGGAATTTGTTAAGGCGGAAGTTTTACTACAAGAGCTTATCTTAGATAATCCAAATTTACTTGAAGCTCATATACTTTTAGTTCGTTTGTATCTTTGGACGGGGCGTCCTGTAAACGCTTCGAGTCATATTAGTTTACATATCAGAAATTTTTCTCATTCAGCAGAGTTAACAACTCTTTACTTAATGGCTTGTATTGAGAGTGAGACAAACGGAGACTTATTGCAGGAGGCTATTTCTTTTTTCTCCAAATCGCATAGCATAAATCAGGTAACTGCAGGGAGTACTCTTGATTTGTTATCAAAAACAGCTAATGCAATGTTGCAGTACTATTTGGGTGAAGAAACTGAGAGCATAAAAACCCTAAACCAAATAGTTGGGTCTAGTTGTCCTCCTGTTGAAGCGCTCCTGCGGCTTGCATACATATATCTTAAACAATGTAGATACGAAGAGACCTTAAGTTTGCTTCACAGAGCTCTTAGAGCCTCACCAAGTAATCCGAACATATTGTTAGCTTTGTCTCGTTGCTATTTGAGATTGAGGACAAAAGATTCAGTTTTATACGCTGTCCAACTTGCTACCTCAGCTTGTCAAGCGTCAAATTGGCTAAACAATCAAGCTCTCTGGATGCTTACGGAGGCTTATATTGAAACAGGAAACTTTATAGACGCCGCTTTGGTAGCGAGAAAAGCTCTAAATGACGGTACGGACTTTTTTAAAAATAAAAGAACAGGCATAATTAAATCATGGTCTACGGATTCTTCTAGACTGGATCACTAAGCGACGCGCTTACTTGAAATATAGATTAGATGTGAGTTACCGTATCACTAAGGTCACCACAGTTTATGCGAGCTGATAAGTTTTTTGGAGTAGTATGTAATGGGTTCGGGTAAAGCTTCTCCTTCTTTTGATGCAGTGTCTGAGAGGCGAATACAAGGGAAAGTTCTTCTTAACATTCAGGATTTATCCGCTCAGATCGGTGAGTGCCCAATTCTCAAAGGCATTTCTCTTACAGTTCGAGAGGGAGAGGTTCATGCCATCATGGGACCAAATGGTAGTGGTAAAAGTACTCTTTCTAAGGTCTTAGCCGGTCATCCGAGTTATGAAATTACTGGCGGTACAGTTGAATTTAAAGGTAAGAACCTGCTCTCTATGGCACCGGATGAGCGATCCAGAGATGGTCTTTTTTTGGCCTTTCAGTATCCGCAAGAGATTTCTGGGGTCACCATATCAAACTTTTTACGCACTGCTTTAAATGCTCGAAGGCAAGAGCCTATTTCAGCAGTTGATTTTCGTAAATTATTGCAACTGAAAATGGATCTCTTGGGTATGGATAAGGGATTCGCCTCTCGCTTCGTAAACGATGGCTTCAGTGGAGGAGAAAAAAAACGGAATGAAGTACTACAACTAGCTGTTCTCGAACCTTCTTTAGCTGTATTAGACGAGACTGATTCCGGGTTGGATATAGATGCTTTACGTATAGTTTCAAGCGGAGTAAATGCTATTCGAGAGGAAAGGTGTGGAGCTCCGGCGGTAATTTTAATTACACATTACAATCGTATTCTTGACTACATTAAGCCAGATTTTGTTCATGTACTTTCAGATGGTCGTATTATTTCATCTGGTGGGCCATCTCTTGCAAGGGAGTTAGAAGAGAAAGGCTATGATTGGATTCTGCAAAAGGGAGATCAGCAGAAGTCAGGCCAGCAAGAGTCAGATCAGGGTTGTTCCTTTATTTCAGCTAAGGCCTCTTCGCTTTGATGGTCATGATATTTTCCGCAGTTTAAGGTAAGTGGCGTAAGTTTAGCTAAGCGAATAAACATGAATAAATCAAGCACAGCTAATTTAGTTAAACGGTGGGAACTACCCAAGAGAGAAGTTTGTTACCAGGGGTTGTCTCAGGATGATATCTCTCAGTGGATTAACTTTCAAAAAGCTACTCTTCAAATGGTAAGTGATTCTCCTCTCCCAAACGAACGAATGGAGTGGTGGAAGTATACTTCTCCTCGGATGTTGTTCGGCATCTTAGAAAATGATTCAGTGAATTATTCCAATGAGAAGCAATTAAAGGATGTTGAGGTTTCTGTTTCTGGCCCTACGATCGGTGTAGCAGATGCAACATTTCAAAATGTCAAGACGTTTGATTCAATAGAATCTAAAAAGGAAGGGCAGTTTGATTTGTTGCATGACATGGCACCTCTTGACCAAGGAGCTAGGAGTATCTTTTTTCTTCAACAACTGTTTAGCTCAGCAGTAACGCTTATACGAGTACCGAGTGGTACCAAATTCAAAGAACCTTTTTTCATAAATGCCAAGGCAAAGAGTGCCGTTGGAAGTTATCTAACCATCATTATTGTGGAAAGGGGCGCATCGGCTGAATTTGTTGAAGAGGTTGAGTCGTTTGCTGGGTCGTCTCTTTTAATGGGTCGTACTGAAATACTGGTCGATTCTGAAGGATTATGTTCCTATACCTTGTCTGGTGCTACTAAGGGCGAACATAGTTTATTTCATCGTATTCGCGGTCATGTAGGGCGAGCATCTAGTCTTGATGTAACCTCTGCTATTTTCGGAGCTAAAGCGGCTCGAATTGAAGTAGATTGTTTGATGAAAAAGGATGGGGGTCAGGCTAAAATAAGGTCTTTAGCAATTGGTAGTGATAAAACTCATTTTGATTTGCATACTAATCAGATTCATATAGCACCTAATTGCAAATCTGAACTTTCGGCTAATGCTGTTATGAGTGATCGAGCCAGAAGTGTTTATTATGGTCTTATTGAAGTAGCTGAAAATGCTCATGGAACAGATGCTTATCAATCGAGTAAGAATTTGCTTTTGAGTGAGGATGCTCGAGCCGATTCGGTGCCTAACCTAAAAATTTTAGCTAATGAGGTTAAATGTTCTCATGGTGCTACAGTTGCTCAATTAAATGATGATGAATTATTTTATATGCAGTCTCGAGGTATGTCTCGTAAAATGGCTGAAAATCTCTTAGTAAGTGGATTTATCGGAAAAACAGTAGCTGAAATACCCGGCAAATTTGGAAGGGACAAAGTACAATCAACATTATCAACCACTGGGATGTCCTTAGAGGCTTAATAAATGGAAAATGAAAACAATCGTTCTTTCAAGGTAGCAACTGTAAATGATTTAAAGACGAATTGTTTCAGCTGTGAGGTTGATGGATGGAGCATTTTAATATTGCGTCATTCCGATGGATCGTTAACAGCTATTGAGGATAGATGCTCTCATGCTGATGTTCCTTTATCGGATGGTGAATTTGATCCCAAATTAGGCAAAATTACCTGTCCGGCTCATGGAGCAGAATTTTGCACCAGAGAAGGTACAGCCTTATGTATGCCAGCAGTAGCGCCTGTGAAGATTTTTTCTGTAAAAATTATTGGTGATGAAATTTGGATAGCAATACCTTAAGGATAGTGGCAGAAAAAAGTGTTAGCATTAGTGAAATTTTATTAGATGCTTACAGGTATCCTAGGCACCGTGTAGATTATCCAAAACATGTAGATTATCCAAAACATGTAGATTATCCAAAACATGTAGATTATCCAAAGAGTGGCGTAGGTCAGTTCTACGGTGAGGTTGCTAGTATTGAACATAAGGCAATAGCTACCAACCCTCGTTGTGGGGACTTAATATCTGTTGTTACCATTTTAACTGATGAGCAATTGCGATATGGTTTTGAAGCTACCGGGAGTCCCTTACCTTTTAACTGGTCAGGAAAGGGATGTATCCTAAGCTTAGCTGTTACTGAGCTTCTCGTTAGATTCTTAAACGATTCTTTTAGTTTTTCTAATCAAGAAAGTATATTGCTAACAGTAGAAAAAAATCTTCTAGTTGGAATGTCAATTAAAGAGCCAGAGGATTCTATAGATTTAGGCGAACTAGCTTCAGTATTACTTGATATAGGTAAATTTCCGGTAAAAGCGCATTGCGCTGAGCTTGGCTGCAAGGCTATTCGAAAATTAATATCTGGATTAAGATCTCTCTTAATTAAGAGTAATTAAGCTTTTTGCCTCGGTAGGCGGGTTAAGATACGCTTAGTGTTATTGAGTTAATGTAGTTGTGTGTATTTTTTTCTTTTGAAAGGCATTTAATCATGATTTTAGCCGCAGTTATCCACCATTTAGCCTTTCTAGGAATTTTTGCGATTATTGTTGCTCAGCATCTTTTTGTTAATCGGGCTTTAACTGCTGATGTAGTTAGATTATTGCGTAGAATTGATTCGGTTTATTTAATTCTTGCCGTATTACTATTAGTGGTAGGATTTGGGAGGGTTTTTATATTTGAAAAGGGGTGGCAATATTACAAAGCCGTCTGGCCCTTCCACTTAAAGCTAACTCTTTATATCCTACTCGGATTGTTATCAGCTTATCCTTCTTTGCGATTTGCCCACTGGGGTCGTTTGGTCAATTCTGGACAGACTACTATCGAACCATCAAAAAAAGAGCGTGTATTAGTGAAAATGTGTCTTCGTTTAGAATTGTTGTTAATAGTGGGTATGGTTGTGTGCGCTGTGATGATGGCTCGAGGTTATTCTGGAAACTATTCTGCAGTATCGTCAGAGCCAACTAGTATTCAGAGTCCTATAACACCCTCTGGAGCATAGTTTTAAATATGCTGGTGTAGTACAGGCTAATAAGGATAACCGTAAAAATCTAAATGATCCTTTAATTCTGATATACTACAAAGAATTTCTTGTACAGCACCGCTTGAGGCGAGAGCCTCCAGAACCATCAGATGCTCGCTTAAGGTGGGGATGCCAAGCGACTCCAGGCTATTTTGTAGTGAGAGAAGTAATTCACTCAGATCTTCCCATTCTTGTGCTTCGGCAAGTGTATTTAAGGTGGGAATTGCTTTGTATACTTGTTCAAGAGCCTTTCTTTGGCAGTGTAAATCTACATTATTTGAACTTGGTTTATTAAATGAACTGGAATTATCGTGTAGTTTATTGGCGCCTTTAATTCCTAAAAGGATTCCTTGACATATATTCAAAAGAAGGCTCAAAGAGTTTCTTGCCCAAGCTTCATCTTGGGCTCTTATAGCCTGTTCTAAGCTAGCTATAGCGCTATTGAAGGTTGATAGATTTAGTGTATTAATAGTTTGTGAGATGGCAATTTGATGTTGTTTGATTTCATCCCATTCAAGATTATTTAAAAGAACATCGATTGTAGCCATTTCGTTTTGTAGTGTACTCAGGCTCTCTTCCAAATTAGTTGTGCCAGATGATTGGTAAGGTAGAGTTTGCTTTTCTGATATTTCGATAGAAGGTTTGCGAGTGATATGCCTTTTAAGTAGAGGTAGTAATTGATCCGCAGTTTTTTCGCGTGATACGCATGCTGTACAACCTGCATCCTTGGTAGCTTTTAATAGTGCTGGAGATACATTTGGTGCTACAGCTATTATTGGCACTGTTATTCCAGCTTCCTTAGCTTGTCGCGCAAAGGCAGCCGCTGAAATATCTGGAAGAGATATACTTAGTACAACTACATTAAATTCGGAAGGATTTTTTTTAAGAGCTGATAAGCCCTCTTGACCGCCTGAAAGAAAAGTACTTGTAAAATCTCCATCTATTAATTGTCGCTCGTACAAGATGCGGTAGTCTTGTGAATAATCGACAAAAAGAACGTGAGCACTATCGGTCAATTCGCTTGGTTCATTGTTAATGATAACTTCATTTGCTCGAAATGAAAGTGCTACCGAGGTACCTTCTCCGATTTGGCTTTGTACTGTCACTACGCCGCCCATAGCTTCAGCTACTCGTCGAGCAAAACGCAACCCAAAACCTGCACCTACTGAGCTTCCAGAATCGACAGTATCGTATTCTGAAGATTTTCCTAAAATAGTCTCAATCGACTCGGGATCTAAACCAGCTCCGTTATCGGATACTGTAAATGTAACACACCCGATCTCCGCACTAAATGAGGCGGAAAGTGTTACATATAGATTATTTTTGGTGTTTCTGACTGCTGTATCGAGAAAATTTCTAAGTATGTAGTTCACCCTCTGTTCGTCGAATGACACTATACGAGGGATATTACGCTCAACTTCCCAGCGAAATTGTATAGATCGATAATGAGGATGATGGGCATACGATTTATACAATCGACGTAAAAATGGTTTCAGCTCAACCTCTTGTGTCGTTGAACTAAATTTCCCATCCAGTAACTTTTGAATATCAGAATATTCATCTAAAACTTGGCCGACTTCGCGAGAGCTTTCAATTAAAACATATAGCAAGTCTTTAGCCTCTAAAGGTATACCAGCTTGTTGTTCAAGTGCGGTTCCTAGACCAATTAACTGAGTTATAGGGCTTGAAAGTTTTTCTAAAAATATATGATGAAAGTATCGATGTTCTATAGTCCTGAGTTCAGGACAGTTTGTAATTTGAGCGGATAATTCAGATTTATTTGAATTTATTGACTTATTGAAATTAGTTGTATCAGAAGCTAAATTACTGTGTGAGTTACTCGTCGCTTTATTAATAGCCCGCTCAATTAATTTTATTAGGCCGCGCATGCTATTAGCTACGCTCTTAAAGGTATTATCTAATTCTGTTTTTTTTAGTAGAGATGAACTCCGTGAAGGATTGGGAGAAGATTTATCCATAGCAAATAAAAACTTGTTTAAAAGAAAATATGTGATCTAAATGACTAAATTAGTAAAATTATAACCGCTCGTTCATTCAACTCATTAGATGATGGGAGGCTGATGATAGGAGGCTTGAGTGGGTAGGTGAATCGAAAAATTTATCTTTATAAAAAAGTTTAACGACAGTTGATAGCTCGCCAACACGTCTCAGCTAACTCTTCCGAAACTTTTCGTGGTGGAGCGTTATTGTATCCATCGAGCCAATCTCGGATATAGGCAAGAGGTAGACCAAACACTATTGTCCAAATTAAAGGAGCTTTAATAGGACGTATACGTTTATTTTTAATAGCTTTCTTTATGGATTGTGCTAATTTTCGTCCTAAAGGATCAAACCCAACCATAGTTGGATGTTTAATTATGCCACTCATAAATTCATTATGGCGGCATAACCACAAATATCTTGATAACTGATGATTAATTTCCGAGAATTCAAGAAAACTTTGAACCAGTATCTTAATTATTTGCTCTATGTCTTCTTCATGTTCGATAGCTCCAAACAGAGCAGATCTAAAGGCACTAAGCCCCTCTTGATACAAAGCTTTTGCAACTTCTTCTTTGTTTTTAAAAGTATGGTAAATTGAACCAACACTACATTTACTTTCTCTACTAAGGTCAGGAACATTGGTATTAAAATACCCTTGGTCAACGAAAAGTTTAAGAGCAGCAGCTAAGATTCGTTCTCTTGGTTTAAATGAAGAAAAATCGATTGATTCTTTATTTTTTGCATGCTGAGTGGGGGATTTATCAAGCCTCATTATCCCTGTGCTGTGTCTAATGCTCATTTTACAAATCGATCTTTCTTAAAAATTAAAAATCTCCGGGACATTGTTGGCACAAATACCTACTACTTCTATACTGAAATAAGTCCCTGAGATATTGCAAGCTTAACAAGTTCAGCATTAGTATTAAGATTTAGTTTTTTAAGGATGTTACTACGATGAGTATCCACAGTTCTAGTACTGATATGAAGCATTCTGCCGATTTGTCTGTTGGGTTTTCCGTCAGCTAGATGCTTTAGAATTTCAACCTCTCTTTTAGTTAGAACGCTTAAGGGGTTATCGCCAGCATCACCAACCGATGAACTCATAAGATGGTCGGTCACAGAGGGACTTAAATAGGTACGCCCTTGTAGAATGGAGTCAATAGCAAATTGTAGTTCTTCCATACCGACGTTTTTCGGTAAAAATCCTCTTGCTCCCGCTTTTAAGGCAGCCTTAACATTGTTACGGCCGTCGTCGGCGGATAATATGAGCACTGGAGCTACAAAGCCTTTAGCCGCCATTTTTTCCAGAGTTTCTATGCCGCCAAGTTTCGGCATGGATACATCCATAATAATGACATCAGGGAGGTTAGAGTCTAAAATTTTTAACAACTCTTCGCCGTCTGATGCCTGAGCTACTACTCTGTACCCATCTTTTTTTTCTAGCATTTCACACAGCGCAAGTCGTAGCACCTCGTGATCATCTGCCACCACTAGCCTAATCATACATTGAATCTCCTACTGAGCTATCGTATTCGCGAGCTATGTTACTTTTCCTTAGTAGTCTATTTGAGACGAGAAAAAGCCTGTAGCAAAGGGAATATTATCAAAGCGATTTTTTTCCCCCGATTGAATACTAGTTCGTCGCTCTACGAGGTATTCTTAAGCATTAAATTAGTACATTAGTGAAATTCTAGTAGAAATACTCATAGTGACACTCAGTATTTATTCTAAATCTAGTACAAACCGTTGAATTCGCTTGGAAAGTACCAGAAAAGCTACTGGTGAGGCATTACCCCCTCGTAATAACTCTTGTGCTGAGCCGAGTAGTTCGTCATACCCTTGCATAGCTGAAACCTTTGCTCCCACTTCTTCTACGGAGTGAAGACCTTTGCCGATAAACTGAATGGTAAGAGACGAGAGGCTCCGATCCAGCTCATGAGCGGCTATTCCTAGTCCTTGCTGTTCCCACTTTGATCTACCCGGAACTCTCTTAATCTGGTCGACTAAGTCGCTAATAGCTAATTTCTGATCTATCGCAAAACGAATTGGCGCTACTATGGTGCTATCATAATGAGATCTATTTTGGCACCAGGCTTGTTCTAAGAGAAGCCTTACCCACGGTAAAAGACTGAGCCGTTGCTTTACCTCGC
This sequence comes from Bdellovibrionota bacterium, assembly GCA_044347345.1. Classification (GTDB taxonomy): domain Bacteria; phylum Bdellovibrionota_C; class UBA2361; order UBA2361; family JBIKUX01; genus JBIKUX01. The sequence goes on from JBIKUX010000010.1 coordinate 33,833, forward strand.
TGGAGAATGAGGAGTAGTTCGCAGACTGCAATCTATTCTCGAACGTAGGAAAATCTCTAGCAGAGATACAAATATTTGGATTTTCATAAAAAAAGAAGAATGTATTCTGATATAGCTCAACTATACCACGAATAGAAAGATGCGAACCGTGAACTGCAATTAGCCACTGTGCGGTGTGTCGTACAGCATCGGCAAGCTCTCTGCGTAATAGAATATAATCGTTATTGTGCTCAGGTGCATCCAATATTCGAGCTTTACTCCTTAATTCTCTCGATTGTAGAAGCTCTTCAGCAGCTATCGCACATTTAATTACGGTAACAGGCGAAACTCCATGAGCTAAACACATTCGATGTACGAAGGAAATTCCCGTTGAATCGACGATTGAATTTGTTAACTCGGTAGCAATTAAGTGTTCCTTCAACGGATGACGCGTTAAGGATTTACCTAGTTCGGATTGAAGCTTTTGGGGGAAGTATTGAATTAAATATGATTCAACCAGAGGTTCAGACGGTAAATCGCTGGTAAGAATAGTTTCTTTAATCCACATCTTTACTCCAGCTAGAAGCATGGCTAGTTCTGGACGAACGAGTCCTTCCCCTTTTGAAGCTCGCTCAGTAAGGTCATCGTCATCAGGAAGAACATCGAGAGTTCGATTTATGTATCCTCTACGAGTTAATTCTCGAATTAAGCTATTAAAATAGTTTACTGTTATGCCTGACCGGTGTTCAGCGATAGTGAGCAGGGTTGCATGATTATGGTTCAGTGATAACACTTGTTCAACTATTTCATCATCTATTTCAAATAGAAGAGCATCACGTCGGTCTGGAGTAAGTAAGCCTTCTGAGATGAGGTTATCAAAAAGAATTTTTAAATTTACTTCACGGTCAGAAAGCGCTACACCAGCTGAGTTATCAATCGCATCAGTATTAAGCCGGATACCCCTTTCGGCACACTCTACTCTTGCTTTTTGAGTTAAGCCAAGATTGCCTCCTTCACCTACTACCTTCGCTTTTAACTCACTTGCATCTACACGAACTCTGTCATTCACTCCGTCATTTACTTCAGAATTAGCTTCACTAGAAGATTTAATGTAGGTTCCGATACCTCCATTCCATAAAAGATCGCATGGAGCTTTTAGGATTAGATTTATAAGTTCTTCCCCATTGACTGTTTGAGGCACTGATGGGGCGATATCAAAACGCTCTCTAATATTTGGATGAAGTAAAATGGCTTTATCTGCTCGATTGAAAACACCACCTCCTTCGCTGATTAGCGATGTATTATAGTCGGACCATTGTGACCGGTGAATATTAAACAATCGGCTGCGTTCAGAGAAAGATTGTTTAGGATCTGGATTAGGATCAATAAAAATATGACGATGATTAAATGCGGCTATCAGCTGGATATTGTCACTTAAAAGCATGCCATTTCCAAAAACATCGCCAGACATATCACCGATACCGACAACAGTGAATGAAGATGTGGTATAACAAATGCCTAAGTCATGAAAGTGACGCTTTACGCATTCCCAAGTTCCACGAGCAGTAATTCCATATTTTTTATGATCGTAGCCATTGCTACCACCTGAAGCAAAAGCATCTCCAAGCCAAAAGTGATATTCTTTTGCCGCTATTTCGTTAGCGATATCGCTAAAAGTTGCCGTTCCTTTATCTGCGGCTACTACAAAGTATGGATCTGCTGGATCGTATGTAAGCACGTATGGAGGATGAATAATATCATCACCTTTACGGTTATCGGTGAGTGATAGTAAAGACCGTATGAAAGCTCTATAAGCTTGTTCAACAGCTCTGGGTATGCGAGAGGAATCAGTTGGTAGGTGTCTTACTATGAAGCCACCTTTAGCTCCAGTTGGTACAATGAGTACATTTTTTACCTTTTGAGTTTTCATAAGACCGAGTACTTCAGTGCGAAAGTCTTCTGGACGTTCACTCCATCTAAGTCCTCCTCGGGCCACTTTACCTGCGCGCAGATGTATACCCTCAACTTCTCTACCATAAACAAAAATTTCATAACGTGGTCTTGGGAGAGGAAGAATCTCTAAATCTTCTGATTTAAGCTTCATAGCTAAAGGCAGAGTGACGAGGTCACTAGTCGCAGGATTAAAGAAGTTCACCCTAATCGTCGCCCGAAGTAGAGCTAGCAAAGAGCGAAGGATTCTATCTTGGGTGATATCTTTTACAGCTTTCAGCTTTTCGAATACGGCCTGCTCAATCCCCTGGGTGAGAGTGATTCGAGCGTCGAGACATAGATCTTTTGCCGGATCAAATTTAGTTTCAATATACTCCCATAAGAGGTGAGCTATTTCAGGTTGTGATGCAAGAGATTCTAGTAAAACGCCCTTTGAGGCTACTTTTTGTACTTGCCATAAAAGTGCGGTAAACGCTCTTAAAATTTCAATACTTCTTTCAGATAATACTGTTGAAAGAAGAAGACTATTTAGAATATCGTTTTCAACATTACGCAAAAATATCTGTCTTATACCGCTTGTAATTCTTGGATTATTAAAACACGAAAGGTCTACGGTATTCGGAAGACTCTCATCTATGATACACAACTGACTTTCTTTAGCGTTCAGTAATAAGTAGTTTACAAATAATGTTTTTGCTTTTGGTCGTTCAACCTCAAAAGTACTGCTTGAAAGTACCTCGAATCCCAAGTGCTCTATAATAGGGATAGACCTACTCAGTGTAACTTCCTTGCCGAGACCTAATACAACAAGGGCAAGCCCGTTATCATCAGAAAAATAGGCAGTAATGTCTTGAGATTCTGTTAGCTCTGCCGCTTTTCTTAATAATTGTAGAGCGTCATTAGGGCTAAAGCGTACTCTGTATTCTACCGGAAAATGTGTTAATCTCCATTCATTGGGTACTTCAGCTAGACTGTTACTTCCGATTAATTGGCAAAGAGCGTCATCCCAGCTCTGACCAAGGCGCTCAATTTGAGTTGTGAGAAGTGGAATATCCACATCCGCTCTTGTAATTTCATCACGCTCATTTGCTTTTGCTTCAGTCAAAAAAGGAAGAAAAAAGTATAGCCTAGTTTGAGGTTGAGAACTGAAATCAAAACTAAATTCACTTGTTCCCTTTGCTACACCATAAGATTCTTCTAGTAATCCCTGAAGAGTATCAAGGTACTCCCGATTAAATTTGTCTCTGGATAAAAGAATACATAATGATACTCCACGTCCGTTTCTTTCCTCATAGGCCGTGAGGTGCACTGTGTTCTTGTGATAAACCTTGACTTCATTTGTTACAATTTTTTTCAAAATTGCTGTAGGTAATCTAAGAGCGAAGTCTTTTGGCATTCGGTTGAGAGTCTCAACCACATAGGTATAATCGTATGAGTTATCAAAGAGACGTTCTTCCTCGATAAGCTCCCTCAGCTTCACTCGTAACATGGGGATATCACGACATTCGTCTCGAGTTACTTTTGATGAAAAAAGGCCACATATAGATAGAAGGGTATTGCCTCTAGTTTGGTTATCATTGTTAGTTGATTCATCTGGGATAGAAAGAACAAAGTGAGTGATGTACTGACGACGCAAAATACGACTACGACATGTCAGTTTGGTGATGGTACTTTCTAGTCCAGCTTTTACCATTTTTTCCACATCTTCTCGAACTTGAGAAGTGATTGATGTGGCATTTGGTTCCTTCAGTAGTCCAAGTGGTGTACGTGGAATTGCTACTCCTTTTTCTATTTTCTCTACATCCCATGTGCAAAGGCCTAAAAAGATGAATGACTCGTCGAGGAGCCATCTAATGAGCTGTCCTTGTTCTAAGGCTGAATCTATAATGCGAGTGGGAGAATACGGTGCTCGTTCGCATATTGATGCTGCTTTATCGAGCCTAAAAATCATTGGTGAGAAATCTTCGGTCACTTTATAAAGACTCTCAAGACTGTCTGTCAGCTCTTGATAAATTTTTTCAGAGGAAATTGCATGAGAAGTTTTTTCGACCTCAACATATAGAAGTGAAATTTTCTCTCGACGTATAACGAATATTGGATGTAGTAGCAGTGACACTTGTAAGTCTAACGCAGATAAAGTTTCTGCAACTGTAGAAACGATAAACGGACGGTCGCGCTGAATAAGGGTAAAAACAAGATTTTTATTTGAGTAAATTGAAGCTTGATCTACAGAGGCACCTTCTATTGAAGTTTCTGGAACAGGCACTATTTTATTATCATTTTTTGAGTCGGACGTGTACTCATTCTGTAAATCCCATTTGGATGGAATTACTAAGTGGTATGGTTGGCCTAAACGGTTAACGATAAAATCAGCTAATTGCTTCCATAAAGTTATAGCTAGTTGAACAATCTCGTTACTACTTCTAACTATCTTTTCTTGACCTGAGAGATGACCAAGTACCTCACGAATAAAATCAGTAGGTGGTAGTAATTGCTGATCTACGTCATCAAGATTACCGATTCCCTTGATAAAGGAGCTTTCTATTTCACTCTGAGAAAATTTTAAATTGTTTTGAGTTATGGGAGACGAAACTGTACCTGTTACTGGAATCGGTGTTACTGCTGAAGGCAGTTTTACCGGGGATAAAGATTTATTGTTGCGCTGTTTTTGCTGATTTCCTTCCAATTTTGTATTCCCCCCTACAATTATACTAATTGAGTTAAAATTAAAGTCTTTGGTAACTACATATCGTTTGTTCTTTTTAAACAAGAACTTTGAGAATTTTTCATGCGAAGTTATAATTGGATAATCTCATGCAAAAAAGAGTTTAAACAAATTAAGAGGATACGATAAGTCGGTGAACAGCATAAGTGTCCATACATTATAAGACTTATTTACTTTAGTGAATAAGTCCTAGAAATAAAATATTAAGTGAAAGAAGTTTTTTACCAGTACTCAGAAGCTAGTTTTTTTAAGTTTAACTTAACTAAGTTTTGTGCTAGCTCAGCGATTGTAACGGAATTAAGCTCAGGGAGTATAGGAACTCGAGCGATAATCGGCACAGATGACAATTTTAAAACAATACTCTCGGTCTCAGGTAGTAATTCCTCACCATTAAAAATAATTCCAATAAGGGGTAATCCAGCATTTTTAAGGTATTCTATACTAAGAAGTGTATGATTAATGCTACCAAGATAGTGATTAGCAACTAAAATTATCGGAAAACAAAGTTTACGGATTAAATCAATATTGGTTTTTTCGTCATTTAAAGGAACTAAAATACCTCCGGCGAGTTCAACTATCAGTACTTTATCAGTTACTGGTGTGATAATTGCGTCAAGTGTAATTTTTACATTCACTAGTTTTGCCGCAGCGTGGGGCGATAGGCTGTGGGCAAATGTATAGGACGAAGGGTGTATTCGACTCTCTCCTTTTTTGATGAGGCTCCTAACAGTGTCTGAATCTGGAGGGCTATCTTGTGTGCCACTTTGAACAGGTTTCCAATAATCTCCAGTTAATGCTTGGCAAAGAGCCGCTGATATCACCGTTTTACCAACATCCGTACCTATCCCGCTGACAATTAAACCTTTCATTTTTACCTCTGATGCCGTTATTTCATCCGAATTGCTTTTTATTTGCAGTTTACAGGAATTACAATCCAAGGGGATAATTATAGTATCCCTTACAGCGGTATAAATATTTAATAAAAAACTTGGCTCCCGCCTTCGGCAGGTCTTGGTACCAACTTAAGAAAAAAATGCGTCTTCGCACAAAAATGTGCTTTTTTTAGAATAACAAATCTAATTCTGACAAAAAGCTGACTCAAAAAAAATAAGGACTTGGAAGGTTTTGCCATATTACGGCGCATAATGCCTTACTATGGAACGAAGCTTGCCTCCTTAAGATTGACTGAACAAGACAAAAACTGCCCCTTGTGAGGTGAAATGTTGTCACTGTTTTTTGATTGCTCAAAAGCAAAGAGTAATAGCTTCTAAAGCTATAGTGTTGATAGTTTTTGAACAGGTTTTTTGATGAGGTCTATGCACGCTGATATTGAAACTTTGTTTCTAGATGATCCTATCGATGCAAAATCGACGTTATCTGAAAAACACTCAACTAGTATGAATTTAACTTTACCCCCAGGATCTCTGTATGAGGGTATCGTAACTAGCAGCACTGCTATGCGAAAAGTGCTCAGTATTGTTGAGAAAGTAGCATTTAGTAATAGTACTGTTCTAATTCTGGGAGAAAGCGGAACAGGGAAGGAGCTCATTGCGTCAGCTATACATAGACGAAGTGGTCGAAAGGGAAAGTTAGTTCCGGTAAATTGTGGTGCTATTCCCGAAGAGATACTAGAAAGTGAACTATTTGGGCACGAGAGAGGTGCCTTTACTGGAGCAGTTACATCAAGAATTGGTCGGTTTCAACTTGCAGAGGGAGGCACCATTTTTCTGGATGAAATAGGAGAAATGAGTCCTAAGCTACAAGTCAAACTTTTGCGAGTATTACAGGAGAGAAGAATTGATCCTGTTGGATCAGTAAAGTCGATTGATGTTGACGTTAGAGTAGTAGCGGCTACAAATAAAGATCTCTTGCAAGAGGTTAAAGCGGGAAGATTTCGAGAGGATCTTTATTATAGATTACAAGTAGTACCAGTTGAACTACCTGCTCTGCGGTTTAGAGATGATGATGTCGTAGTCCTGGCTCGTTGGTTTGTTTCGAAGCACTGTAAAAAATTAGGAAGAAGTCCTTACTTGTTAAGTTCCGCACTTATTGAGGCTCTACGTAGATATCAATGGCCTGGTAACGTAAGAGAACTTGAAAATTTATTGGAAAGACTTGTTGTTCTTGCTGATACTGATTTTCTTGATATTAAAGACCTGCCTACGTTTATTTTAGAACAAATTGATATTGAGGATCTAAAAATTGAAAAAGTTAAGCAAGAACCTGATCTAATAACAGACCGTCAAATAACCCTTGAAGATTATTGTGGTGTATCTAATTTATCCTCTCAGATTATCGACCTCCAAAATCTACCCTCCAATGGAGTTGACTTTAATGAGATGGTAACCAAATTCGAGAACACGCTCATTAAAATGGCTCTTGAAAGAACAGGGTGGAATAAAAAAGCCGCTGCTGAGCTACTTCGATTAAATCGGACAACTCTTGTGGAAAAAATTCGAAAGAAGGGTATTGCTCTCGCAGAGGATATAGACGAATCAGCTTAAGAAGCTTTAATAGTTTTTGTACCATTAGACATGATGAGCAAAATTTTTATTATAATTTTATATATTTTTTTTAGGCTAGTATTCTGGCCGTGTATTGCTACGGCTGACCATCCCCACACCGTTATCACTCACGAATCAGAGAAACGTTATTTTGATGCTTTATCTGCCTTTTTATCGCTTCCTGAAAGACAGCGTACTACTGAGACATATTTGTCAGCAGCGCGAAGTGCTTGGGCTCTTTCATTGCCAGAGCGAGCGATTAATTTGTTCGAGATGGCTCTTAAAAAATTAACAACAGATGATGTAGCTACTAAAGCACGTTTACTTTTATCTATCGGAACTATTCAACTTCAGGAGCAAAAACTGATTTTATCAGAGTCTGCAGCTAAAGATGCTCTGAGTATTTGTGAGCAGTTTCCCTCGCTGAGAGGAGAAGCCAGATTTTTACTGGGTTCAGTAGCCATGGCAGCTAGTCGTTATGGCGATGCTGTTGCGATTTTGGAACAGGCTATTACAGATCTTGAGGGCGAGAGGCGAGATGAAGCAAGACTATATCTTGGAAGAGCATATCTAATGCTTGGAGATGTATTGCATTATACAGCACATTTAGAAGAAATTCCGCTTAATTCTATTTGGGCACCTGATGCAATTCGTTTATTAGCGTTATCTTCTTTAAGGCTAGGAGATAGAAAAAAAGCTGGTTTTTGGGCTCAGAAAGGCAAGGCTGAGTTCCCCGATAGATTTGTAGATAGTTGGATGGAATATCTAGCTTTTCATGATCGCTACAGTGGTAACGAATTGGCAGGAATAGATGAGTATTTTACGCAGATATCATCGCGATATCCTGCCTCGGATTTATGGGTAGGTGTCATAAGTTCGGAAATTGAAAAAAAGTTAGCATCAAATTGGGTTAATTCAAATGCTAATCGTAAGAATGATGGTTCTTTTGTGTCCACTTCCATAGGAGTGCAATAACTGTAATGGCGTACACTCAAACTTCATTACAAGAATCTCCGTGTTTAGCGGCGATGGTAGCACATGAAGTAAAAAATCCTCTTGGTTCATTAAAGATTTTTCTTTCTATATTAAAAAAGGATTTAGAGCAGTACGCAGATGCTCTGTCAGAGGATATTTTTGAGCATCTAATTCACATGGAGTTAAGTGTAACGGCTATTGATAAAGTAGTCACCTCGATGCTTACCAGTACTGCAGGGGTAGCTTCTCGGTGGGGGCCAGTAAATCTTCATGCTCTTTTAAATGAGTTATTTATTCTTGTTAGTCCAAGAATCACTGAACAAGAAGGTAAGATACCGTCATCGATTAGAGTTAGCGGAAGTCCATTTTTATTCGGAGATGAACGAGCTCTTAGGCAAGCATTCATGAATCTAATGGTGAACGCTATAGAAGCTGGCGATGATAATCGTATTTTAATTATTGAGGTTTGCGATGATAAGCAGGGGCTTCTCATTAGTATTTATGATGGCGGTCCTGGAGTTGAGCCTACGATTCGGGAGAGAGTTTTTGATCCGTTTTTTTCAACAAAATCATCAGGTAGTGGCTTAGGTTTAGCTCTGGTCAAAGAGACTATAACGGCTCATGGCGGAACTATAAAATTTGGTGCTCCACCAGACGGAAGTTATTCAATCAAAGATGATGTACCTAATGCTTTGTTCTGCTGCTCTGTTTGGCTTCCGCGAAATTCCCGAGCAATAGGATCGCAAGAAGTGTGGAAAGGTTAGCTAGTTAATAATTAAAATGGCTTAGAGGTTACTATGATGAAGGTTTTGGTGGTTGATGATGATGATCAAATGCGCCGAGCTATGGAGGTTTGTCTAGCCCGAGAAGAGTATGACGTAGTATCAGCTATAAATGGTAAAAGTGCGCTTTCTTTGATTGATAATGACCATTTTCAGGCAATTGTCACTGATGAAAGAATGCCAGAAATGGGGGGATTGGCTCTTTTGCGAGCCCTTAAAGAAAGAGGAGAGCATCCTCCGGTAATTATGATTACTGCGTATGGTACTATTAATCAAGCCGTTGAGGCGATGCAAAATGGAGCAACTGATTTTTTGATGAAGCCATTTGCTCCTGAAGAGTTAGTACGAGTAGTGAAACGAGCCATTGATAGCGGGCCGGTAGATCTTTCAATCAAAGAGAATAAAAATAGGGTCAGTCGTCCAATAATTACTAATGACCCTATGATGATTCGAATTCTTGAGATATGTGAAGCAGTAGCTCGAAGTGATGCTACTGTTTTAATTCAAGGGGAATCTGGGACAGGTAAGGAACTAGTTGCCAGATTAATTCATTCTGCCAGTAATAGAAGTACCCAACCTTTTATCGCTGTTAATTGTGCTGCACTTCCTGAATCGCTTTTAGAGAGTGAGCTATTTGGACATGAAAAAGGAGCTTTTACCGGAGCTCAATCCCGTAAAATTGGTAAATTTGAGCTCGCTCATGGGGGTACGATTCTTCTCGATGAAATTTCAGAGATGGATATTGTGCTTCAAGCAAAACTTTTGCGAGTACTTCAGGAGCGTGAGATTGATCGCGTTGGAGGAAGGGATCCAGTATCAATCGATGTTAGAGTACTTGCGACGACCAATCGTAATCTTGAAGGCATGGTGAATGATGGTCGATTCCGACCAGACTTGTTTTATAGATTAAATGTTATCCCAATTACTATACCTGCTTTGCGAAGTCGCGAAGGTGATATTCGGCTCCTTGTACAGCATTTTATTCGCAAATATTTAGGTTCTCATGTTTCCCCGATTACCCAAAATGTTCTGAATGCACTTGAAGCATATCCGTGGCCAGGAAATGTGCGTGAGCTGCAAAACGCTGTTGAGCGAGCTGCAATTCTTGCTCGTGGTGGAGCTATAACGCCGGAGCATTTTCTTCTTCAATCTCAGTTTATACAATCTGAAAGAGAAAGTAATCAACAGAAAAGTCAATCGGTTTTTTCTGCAAGTCCTCTTCGCTCAATTATTGAGAGGGAACATATTAATTCTGATGCTCATTTTGATTTTAATATAGGAGGTCAATCTCAGGTGTTACGAACTGGAGCATCAAATTCATCCGTTATTGAGATTAAGCCAGGAATGACTGTACATGATATGGAGCAACAGCTGATTCTTGCTACTCTTCGAGCTACAGGAAACAATCGCACTCAAGCGGCTAAGCTGCTCGGTATAAGTATTCGAACATTACGAAATAAATTACATGAATATAGGAGCGATGCAGACTAGCTGTGAATTTCAAAACTTATTCCGGCTGGGAGTATTTCAAAACGATGACCTTCGTTAGCAGAAACGAAATTTGTTGACGAAGTCATGGTCATATTTGAAGAGGTGTTAATTGGAATTGATATAATATCAGCCGTGATTAAGTCATTTGAGCGAATAAAAGTATCTTTTCTCGGAATAATCGTTATTAAGCCACTGAATTTTTCAGTTCGGATAAATTTCACAGTAAAGAGTTTCTTACCTGCGGAGGGTAGATCAATATAGAGCAGGTCTTCATCAGTCGAGCCGACACTATATGTAATGTCAGGAATTAGAGGGTAGGAATGGCTATTACCCGTTAGAGAGATAAAAAGATGGGGTAAATTTGAAGAATCTAGATACTCATTCGGGAGATTTGTTTTATCGTAATCAAAGACAAGAGCAGCGGCCGCGCTAACAATAGTGTCAGGAATAAAAATTGGGAAAAGACATATCTCCATAATAGTAAGGCTGGAATAATTTGGTAGCGTTATTTGTTCGCCAACAAGAATTGTTTTTTTTAAGTCGGTGTTTTTTTTGTCATTTATAATCTTATTTTCTGATGATTCGATGATAATTCCATCCAATTCAGCAGTAAAAAACACCTTATTGTAATCATCGGTGCTATATCTAACACTAATTTCAGTTTGTTGCGTAAAAGGAGAGTTAGAGTCAGATAGCGTAAAGGAGCTATCTTCTGCACATAAGGTATAATCTCGAAGTGGCGAGGGCATTACACTCGAAGGAGTTATAGCTAAAGGAGTTGCAGGCGATGCGGTACTTTCAGTTTCTTGTTTAAGTACATTTGTTTTATTCTTAGGATTCGCATTGACTGCCGTAAATACTCCCAACCATTTATCGGCTAATGTTACTGTTAAGAAACCAGATTGGGTAATACCAACACGACAAGTGTTGCCTCCAAATCTAAAGAATGAAGGAGGTGTATTGTTTCGTTCGACTTTGAATATAAAGGCCATACTTTAGTTTACCTTAGTTACTAAAGACGAGCTAATATTTTTTTTGAAGATTGAAGAATAGGAATGTCAGTTCTTACGGAGGAATAAACTTGCTTTTTTATGAGTTGAAACGCGATTGATCCACCAAGTCCAGTAACTAAAAATTGGATACAATGTTGAGTTAGAACCATTGCTAATGCGAGTTCTCGTTCAATACCAGAGGCTACGAGGGCTTCAGTAGCCACCGCCTCAATTACTCCAATTGCGCCTGGAGCAGATGGAATTAGTGAGCTAAAGTTTGATGAAACCATAAATAAAACCGCTGTATGAAGGGATATTAAGCCTCCGTATGCTGAACCGACGGAGTAAAATACCAACAGTTCTAGCGTCCAAATAAATATTGACCACAAGAAGATAGTAAGAAGAGCAGATGGCTCCCTTAAAGGTTCAAAACCTTCTAGAAAAAGACGAATGCGGGATAATAAAAAATTAAAAGCAGGATAATCAAACTTGTTCTTTAAGATGTCGAGACAATAAAATATCTGTTTTTTCGATAAAATTAAAGTAACAACAATCACCGAAACAAGAGCAAAAGCGTAAGTTACCCAACGAAAATCAACTGAATCTTTCCCGCTTTCAATACTTAAACCAAAGATTAGAAAAAATCCACTTAAACATAGTCCGTCCGCAATTCGTTCGCTTGCTATAGTTGCCAGTACAAATGTTTTTGAACAACCGGCAATCTTTGCGCCAAGATGAGCTCTTACAAACTCGCCAGCTCGAGCCGGAAGAAGATTGTTCATTAAAAAACCAAATATCAAAACAGTAAGTGAGTTTTTATAGTTAAGATTAGCTGTCGGAAGGAAAACTTGCCACCTCCGAGCTCGAAACATATATGAACAAATAGTAATGAGCACAGCTCCTGTCAGGAGTCCAGCATGTCCTTGCTTCAGAAAAGACAAAAGAGAAGTGACATCAATATCACGAGAGACAAAAAAAATCGCCGCAAGTGTTATAATCCACGGAATTATATGGCGTGTGACAATACGTCGCATCTGCTTTTTTTACCTGAAGATATCTCGAAGGATGCACAATTGTATTAGCTCTCTGTGGAGTAGTATTTAAGCATCCTTGAACAGCAAGTTAATTTCAAAACTGTACTTCGGAACTGGGCTTGGGAACAAGATAAGTTGAGATTTAAATGCATAAAAGTGGTAGCCGTAAATATAAAAGACTAAATCGAACAAGGAGCTGACTGGTTTAAATTTATGCGATTAATGTCTAGCAGGTCTGCTATTTTATTCCTGAAGGCGCTTGCCTGAGAGCGGTCGCAAAAGGGAGCTAAAGTTAAGTCAATAGCCCGAATTTTTTTAGTTAATGCAAGGCGCCATTCAATATCATCTATGAGTTTAAGAGCTTTCTCCTCATATTCGTTCTCACTTCTTGCTACTAATTCGGATAGACCAATAGCTTGAAGCATGGCTGATCCGATTCTGTTATACCATTTTGAGCCTTGGCGAGTTACGATTGGTCGCCCACATACTAGCGAATCAAAAACAGAATTACATCCACCAAAATGGAAAGAGTCTAAACAAAAATCACTGTCAGCAATAACTTGAAGGTAGGCAATGTAGTCACCGTCGGTGTATATCTCAACTTTAGCAGGGGCAAGGCGCTTGTGCAATATCTCCATAAATGGGAGTAACCCATAATCACGTAAAATAAGAGGCCCAGTAAGAAAACGAAAAATAATTGGTTTTTGGAACTTATGTATTAATCTTTCTAAAACAGAAATCAATAAATAGTTGGTTTTGTGAGCTGACCAAGGACAGGCTATGACAATTTGCTCGCGATCGCTTGATAAGCATGAATCTATTTTCTGTGGAGCTGGCTCATGGATAACTCCAAATCCAGATACTGACAGAATTGATTCAGAGTAGTTGTTTGCCAATTCTTCATGATCTTCAACATCATCACTAACTATAAAATAGTCAATTTCAGCGCCCCATGTGCTGACTGAATGTCCGTAAGTTGTAACTTGAATTGGAGCCAATCGGAGGTTGGCTAAGAATATGCTTGAAGGATGCATACCTATTTCAGTAAAATAGATCAGACGATGTTTTTTTGATTTTATAGTGTTGATGGCTTCATTAAGCTTCGAGTTGTACATTGGAACGATATTCGAGCATAACTTTGAGTCTTGTCCAGGATGAAGAGCGTAAAGAGTAACATCAGCTATGGTCTGCAATGCTTCTATGAAAGCTTTTTGATTTCTGTAAACAGCGTGTCCTTGTAGGAGGCATGATGCAATAATACCGATACTTTTAGAGTTGCTTTCTTCATTAAATGTATCTCGTTCAAATATTTTACAAGCGTTATTGATTAATTGTTTGATAAATCGGTCGTTGTCTGGGTCGATATAGGTACTTCCATAATAAACTTCAGCGATATTTGATACCGGTATAAACCTAGGATCTTGAAAACAAAGTAAGGATTTTAATCTTTGAAAAGTATCTTTATCAGAAAGACCACTTTGATATAGAGATAAGTAATTACAGTACCACAATGATGCAAGGTGCGGACTTGCATCAAAAATAGAACTAGGGTCAAGTTGAACAGTATTTCTAGCTGAGAGAAGCATACAGAGTTTGCTGGCTTGTTTGAATTGCCTTTGAAGTAGTAATTTAATCGCCGTATCAGTCGATCTAAATTCTGATATCGTAATTAAGTTACTTAAAAGAGAATTAAAATAAACAAAGTTTGCTTGTAGGATCGGCGGAATTACGAAATCTTCTTTACAGAAGAAGAAAAGAAAATCCTCAATAAATTGAGTTATAGCAGTCACAAATAATGCTGGTGGTTCCTTGGTAGCGCCTGTTTTATTAATCACAGTGGATACCGAGTTACCGATCGCCTGTAGTCGCTCTAGCATACTAATAGCAAGGGCATGATTATTTTTTTGAAGATATAAAGACATCCAAGAGCGACTGTTACCTGTTAGAAGCGAATAAATGTTCATAGTAAGTGTCATGTTTAGGAAAATGAATGAAATATGATCTTAATCAACTTAAAGACCTTTTAAATCAACATTTCGTTTATCCTGATTACTTTAGTGGCAGAGGTATAGTTATTGTTGGTGGAGGCGCTACCTTACCATCAGCTTACATCGCTGTTCGTAGCTTACGATACCACAATTGCGTACTTCCTATTCAGATGTGGCATCTGGGACCATCGGAGTTAACATCTGCGTGGCGAAGAAATTTTGAGATGTTTGGGGTTGAATTTGTTGATACCTATGAGATTGCAAAGGTGTTACCCGGGAACCCTAAGGGACCTTGGCCGGCAAAACCTTTTGCATTGATGTATTCGCCTTATGCAGAAGTACTTCTGATTGATGCAGATAATATGGCTCTTTGCAATCCAACGTTTCTGTTCGACAATGAGTCTTATAGGGCAATGGGGGCAATTTTTTGGCCTGATTTTGTTCCTCAGAATGGAGATTTTTGGGCGATAAAAGAATCAACATGGACACTACTTGGCTTACAAGCGAGATTCGCGGCAGAACTTGAGACGGGACAAGTTTTAGTGAATAAAGCACTTACTTGGAAAGAACTAAATATCACCATGCACATGAACCAGCATTGTGAGTATTACTACAATGGTATTTCTCACGGTGATACAGCTACTTTTTTGTTTGCTTGGATATTGTGTGGTTCTAAAATATTTGTAGTGCCACATAGACCAAAAATGACAATTCCGTCGGTGAATATTGATTATTTCTTTACCGTTAACAACCGAGAGCACCACAAAATAGTCAATCAGGATTGGAAGGTACGAATTCAATTTGCTCCAGATGGACAGCCACTTTTTCAACATTCTAGAAAATGGTTTATGCCGGCAATTAAAAATCCACGAATTTCAGAATTTATGGATGAAGAACTTTGTTTTTCATGGCTATCAGAGCTTCGCTGGTAAAGACAGCAACTCAGATTAGTTAAAAAAACCGGTCAAAAACGAAAACATATCGTTCTCACTGTCTTCTGATCCCTCCCATAAATACGTAGCAGCACAGCGAGCTAGAGGTTTAAAGAGTCTATTTGGATAATATGAAGAGGGTTCATACCCATCATCTAAAAATGATGGTGGCCGCATGTAAGGATGAAAATGAGGTATCCATCGCTTAACTTCAATATAACTTACTGATTTATGGCTTGCTACATTTATAACCTTAATAAGAAGGCTGGCTTTATTAAGGCTTGCAAGTGGTTGAAGGTTTCCTACAATTATATAATTGTAGCCCGCAGAGTATGCTTGCGAAATACCACCGAAATTACCGGTATAAAATTCCTGTCTCTTTCCTGGCCAATCTTCTCGATTAAGTATTTCAAAGATAGCCTGTCCCTGTTTTTGTAATAGTGTCTGGTGAATTTCCCAGGCCATCTCATGACCAAGTCCTGTAGTTGAACTAGTAGTAGAAGTAAGATTAGCCGGAACGGTAAAAGGAATGATTCCTACTCGAGGAGGGGTATTAGTGTCGTTTTGATCAGATAGAACATCCCAAAGTGGTTCGTAAATATAAGCACGGATTTTGCAAGAATCTTTGATATCGTAATCCGTGGTAAATATTGCTGGTATCAACGAACATCCAATAGAAATTGTAGCAAGTGTCAAAAAAAAGACAGTTAGGAGTATTCGTTGAGTCATTTCGATGGAAAATTTTAGTAGTGTCGACCTATGAAGGAAAAAAAGGCGATTAGGATGAAAGTATCTCACTCAATCAGCTCAATATTTATCTATAATTTATTTCAAATGATAAGTCCTTCAATCTCAACTATTCAAATAATGTGCCAACTTAGAACTTATAAAAAAAAGTTATTTGGCTGGAATGGTATTACCAAATATATTTTGGTTTTGTTAATTGTTTTCGTTATAGGATGTAGCAAGCGGTATAACGATCTCCCAGTTTACTCGCCAATTCCGCTTGTTGAGTATACCAACGAGTCGGTAGGGCGCTTTAAGTCTTCATTTCTTGCGGAGCAAATAGATGAGTATTACGAAGGTGTTGATCCAGGGCCTATAGGGGTGACAACACTCGTAAATCTTGATGACCTATATAGAAGCTCTACCTTTGGTCGTCTTTACGCAGAGCAATTAATGAGTGAATTGACGATGCGTGGGTTTGAAGTTGTTGAGCTTCGGCATAGTGATGCAATTCAATTTCTCGAGCGTGATGGAGAGTTTGCTCTTTCACGCAACTCTTTTTCTGTTCGACCTATGCGAGAGCTGGGCGGTCTTGTCGTTGGTACTTATGCATCTTCACAGGATCGAGTTTATGTAAATGTACGTCTTATAGAGCCCAGTACTTCAAGAATAGTATCAGCAGGTTCAGTTGAGATGTCAAAAACGACTGAGCTTGCTAGGTTGTTGAAGAGAGGAGGAGGTGGTGGTAGTAGTGGAACTGGAACATTAGAGCGAATTCCAATAAGAAGGCTCGGGTATACAATGTATCCTCATTTCTCAGATGATTCGGTAGACCCTCTTGAGCGAGGAGATGATAAGGGTCTACCGCCAACAAATTTGCCCGCTCAAATACCCAGAATAATAAAGCGATAAACCGAAGCTTTGTGGGATTACGGTAGTTATTGCTCGAAAAGCACTTTTTATACATTTAGCTAGTGAATAAAATGCATCAGTGCTATGAATAATCTGGAGGTAATGAGAGCAAACGGGTTACATGTCGACAAAGAGCATTGCTTACAGAGGAGAGATGAGTGTTCTAGCAGATGTTAGTTGTCCTAAAACTACCGCAAATTCACGACTTGTTAGAACCTTTTGGATAGTACATTCGGCACTCTTTACCACAAATATTTTTCTCTTTGAATCACCATCATCTGATGATACTAGTCGTGGATGTCATCTTAAATTTTTTGATGCAGATGGTTCCCTTATTAACGAGGTCTGGTACGCTGATTCCGCTGGTCAAGGCTCTATATTTCCTGTCGCTCCATTTTTATCATCTGCTAAGCTTGAGAGTGGGCTAGCTCATGGGGCATTGCAAGTTGAGATGAATCAAAGTGCGTTGTTGCGTTGCTTGTTAGTGGCACCGGGAATGCGTTTCCCAATGGATCAATTAATTTATGCTGACTATTGTACTCCAGTAGTAATGCCTTTTTCCTTTCGAGCGGCACAAAGAAGCATTATTGCCATAGTGAATTCTGTAAATTCACCAATTGATTTTATTGTTCGTGTCGTATACCGCAATCAGAAAATTGAAACAGTACGAACTTGTCCAGCACAAGGAACAAGACTTTTAAGTTTTCCAGGAGAATATTTTTTTCTTAAATTTGTTGAAGGGAAAGGTGGGACAGTCGAGATTTTTCCGTGTATGCAGGGAGTATGTATAGGTATTCAAATCCTCACAGAAATAACTAATGGAGAGTGCACTGAGACAAATGTTTCACACTATGTAGGATTGACCGCATGGGATAATTGGTAATGGATACGCACAGACGAACTCCGACTTTTGATTGGATTTTATATTTACCTAAGTATTCAAAATGTACAGTTTGTTGTTCTGTTTATAGCTATAACCACACTCCCAAATCTTTTAATGATGTAACACTAGTGACCAAAATTCATGAATTAGGTAATACCGAGCAACAAAAATTTATTGGAGAGCTAAAAAGAGTCGCTTTTGGTTGGTGTGGAAGTATAAATTTTACTCCACGAGATAGACATGATAATCACCCTGATGATGAGTTAACCACAGATTATCAGAAAAGGTGGAGCACTTACTTGCTTTCTGTTAGCCCCAGCATGATTACGAGTAATGGCTCAGAAAATTTTTTTAAGGAGCAATCCATTCTTAAGGCTCGGTGTGCGGTTAATATTATGTTACCCTTACGTTCTATAAACTACTTGGGAGTGATATATGACAACCTTGCCTATAGAGGAGATCAAAACCGACCTTCAGTAACGCTCCCTCTATTTTGTGATACTGGTACTTCTATCAGATCTTCGCTTGTAGCTATTAATCCCACAGTTAACTCACTTTACTTAAGCGGTCTTTTGTCGGAATTAGATCCGATTATCATTTATCCAAGTAGTGCTGTTGAGATAGACCTGTCAAGAAGTGTTCCAAAGGATACAAAATTTAAAGTGCTTTCTTGGAGTAACGATGGCGGAATAGCCCTTTCTGTTCATAGATTAGCTGCTGATGGAGAGGTTATTTTGGTAGATTGTTTATGAGCATTATGTTTTATGCTCCTTATGGTCAAGAAAATGAGGACGGATGGCTTATTTATTTAATAGCTAAATATCTTAGTGAATCAAGACAAGAATTATTACATCTTGTATGTAACGGTTGTTATTCTCTTTGTCTAAGAGATAAAAAACATAATTGGCGACGACCGATAGATGGATGTACTGTTTGTAGTGCTGAGCAAACCTACTTTGGGTCTGTGGTAAATATTGATTCGTGTTCTTTATCCTCTTTCATAGAGCCTGCTGATATTCTTCTGGCCGATAGGACTGTAAATCAGATACCAACAGAGGAGCTTATATCAGCAAAATTTGCTGGCTTTGAGCTTTTCCCTTTTGCATTACCAACACTTAAAAGTCGGTTCGGAGCTAAGGGCAATTTTGAAAAATATAATCATTATGAAAGTATACTAAGGCAAATATTTCGTGGATGTATCTTAACATACATTGCAGGGAAACGGCTCACAAAAAAAAATGCAATCAATTTGGTTATCACCGCAGGTGAAAAGGAGTATCTTTTGGCAGCTCTTGTGCTTGCAGTTAAAGAGGCTATGATTCCACGTTACTATATTCGATATGATTTATCTCGTCGATGTTTGGTGGTGCACATTGAGCATATCAATCAAATTGTTGAGATTCCATTTGTCTCAGATGCATTATCTCTTCAGTATCAGGCACCTAATCTATGGCCAAGCGCTGTTAAAGATGCAATTGAGCTTCTCTTTCAAAAGACTGAGATATTATTTAAATAAACTATTATTTTTATTAGGATTAGGAGAGTCTAGTGGAAGTTTACTTTGTTATCGGTTCTCCTTCTAGTTCTTTCTTTATTAGTTGAATTGTGTCACATAGTGCTCGATTGATTTTAAGATCTAAAATAGCATCTTCTTGAGAGGCAAATTCTTCTAAGCTATTTTGAATATCTAATACGAGGTTATCGGTGATTTTTGTATAACCGGCCCAAATTAAATAATTTTTAATTGTTTTGGCAAATTGTCGAAATATTGAGCCAGTTAGTTCAGGGAATAAAGCAATAATTTCCAGCATAGCCACTAGCGCTTCAGCGCCAACAAATTTTTCGACATGTTTTATAGCGTCTCTTTGCTCATCAACTGGTAATAAATTTAATAATGCCAAATACAGTTCAATAACGACTTTTGCCCATCTTCGCTCGGGTATCTGTTGCCATTCGCTTTCGGGAATTATGCTGGAGATGGAGGCTGTATTGGAGTCTTGTAGTTTTTTGCTGAGGGATAAACTTGTAATGTATTGTTGAGTAACCGATTTGGCTATAATTAGAAGGCAGACTTCAGCCGGATCAATTTTAAGAGAATTAATCGCATCAAAGCACTCTGTTACTCGAGATAACTCTGTTTCTTGGGATAACTCTGTTTCTCGGGATATTTGAGGATCGTCATTCATTAGAAAAATAGTTGCATTCTGACTGCTTTAATTAGTTTTGGAGAAGATTTAGTAGCCTGTGCGTTAAATCCAGCTACTGGAGAAATAGTTTATTGAGTGCCCACAAAAAATTATAAGATTTTCAGAACGACTATTTTAATATACTACAATTTTCTATTTTGCTTGATTTCAGAAATTATATGGCAGTAGGAATTATATCTTAGTTGAGATATCTCACCGTGCTTTACAGCATTCATAACACCGCAGTTATCCTCACCAAGATGCATGCAATCTATAAAGCGACACTCAAGAGATTTTGCAGAAAATTCGGGAAATCCTTTCATCATATCAGTTAGCGATAAGTGAGAGAGGCCAAAGTGTTGCAATCCTGGTGAATCAAGTATTAGTAAGTTAGCTCCACTACTTGTGGTATATCTGTGTGCTTTTGATTGAGTAGTTGTTTGTCTGCCTTGACCAGTTTTTTTGCTTACTGATTGGGTAATTTGATTCACATTAGGGATTAAACAATTGATAATTGTCGATTTACCTACTCCCGATGGGCCACAGAGAAGAACAATTTGGTTCGATTGTGAATCTAGTTGAATTTTTAGTGATATTAAACCGTCTTGGTCAAGAGCGGTGGTTATTAAACATGAATGGGCTATAGTTAGGTATGGTTGGAAGAGGCTGTTTATCGTTTCTTCAGGTTCAATATCTCCTTTATTACATATTAATGTAACTTGAATACCTTCATTGGCCGCAGCTACCAACGCTCGATCAATAAATAGGTTATTCCAAAGTGGAGGCGGTGCCATAATGAGATAGATATGATCTAGATTAGCACCGATTAACTTAGTGCGTCCTTCATAAGCTCGGCGAAGAACATTTGTTCGTTTTAAATGTTTGGTAAGTTTGTAATAATCTGAAGATAGTCCGTCTTGTAAAATTTCTACTTTATCACCAACAACAAGAGGTTCCCATTTGTTTGGAAGAGCTAGATTAATTTCATTTTGTAAAAGGTTAGTATCTGTTGCAATTGCTGTTACTGTTCTTCGTGTTGCAGACACGATAACACCACTAAAGGTAAACCCTGATTTTGATGGTAAATTATTTTCCGTTGAATGGGATGACACTTATAACAATCCACTATGGTTATGCTTGGTATGGCGGTTCGGTATGACAATAAAAAATTAACATAGTATAGTTAACAAAAGATATTTATATGGACTGATGTTTAAGCAACCTATTTCATTTAGAATTAATGATTCTACTGTTGGCGATAATCTCAAAAGTAACAGTAAATGGCGACTAAGTAACGGTGTTATGATATTGAAAAATTATCTTAGGGTACCTGTTTTAAAAATTGGAGGGATAAAACAAAAGTTTCAGACTTACTTACAGACTTACTTAAAAAGTAGTCACTGGGAAAGTTGTATATTTTTTCTTCCTGGAGCTCTCTTAATGCTCACAGGGATGGCGTTTGTTTTAGCGCCAAATCTAATTATCTTTTTGATAGCATGTTTTTTCTTTCTTATCGGTGCGATAGTTTGGTTTATTGCCTACAAGCTTTTACTTTTTAAGTATAGAGTTGAAAAAATAATACGGTCTTTTGAAGGAAGAATTATTTTACAGGCAGGAGGGATAACTAGTAGTTTGTCAAATGAAGAAAAATCAGATTCGTCTTCTATAATAGATACTTCTTTAGACGGTCGAAAAAAGACCTATTTTCATTAGGTCAAACTAGTTGATCGTCTCCACCGCCACCAACATAAATTTTGCCTTCAGCTTCTAGGCGTCTGGTGATGTCAATAATACCTTGTTGACCTTTTTCGACGTCTTTTAATTTAACAGGCCCTAATGCTTGGAGATCTTCTAGAATCATTTGGGCAGCGCGTTGCGATACATTGCGAAAAATTTGCTCCTTTAAGTTATCAGAAGCAGTTTTTAGCGATAGCACCAACTGATCTCGAGGAACCTCTTTGAGTATAGTTTGAATGCCACGGTCATCAACTTTTTTGAGATCCTCAAAGGTAAACATTAAATTACGAATCTTCTCAGCTATGTCTGGATGAAGTTCATCCAGCTCGCTCATGATCCTGGCTTCATTGGTTCGTTCAACAAAATTTAGTATATCAGCGGCCGCTTTTGGACCACCGACCTCTTCTTCTTCAGCTAAACCAGCTCCTCTTAAGGTAGCTCTGAGTACTTCTCTTACTTCATCAACTACTTCAGATTTAACGTTATTTAGATTTGCTATTCGAAGCAATACATCTGTTTGACCTTCCTCAGTCATTGTTTGAAGCACTGACGCTGCTTGGTCAGGATTCATTTTAGTTAGAAGGAATGCTATCGTCTGTGGGTGCTCTGAATGAATAAAAGAATGAAGAATTTTTTCAGGAACATCGGCAATGATTGCACTAATAAATTCTTTCTTTGAACCTGTGATGTAGTCAAGTAGACCGTCTCCATCAGCATCGCCGAAAGCTTCGGCAATCACATCTTTGGCAAAGTCACGCCCGTCTATGAGCATGCTCTTGCCACCTTTAAGCATAGTGCGAAATTCGTTCACAATCGCCAGTTGAGTTTCACGATCAACTTCACTAACGGACATAAAGGCTCGGCTTACTCTTTTGACCTCCTGCTCGTTTAAATGACGGATAACATCTGATGCGAGCTCTTTTCCCAAGCTTAAAAGAGTAAGAGCTGCCTTCTCTGTATTATTAAGGTCACGTCCAGCCATTTTGGGTGTCCTTGAAAAAAACCTCTAAGAACTGAAATCTAGAGCTCAAACTAAAATTAATTTCAATAATTTATAGATTGGTCTCACTATTGCTACTATTTAATTTGTCCCTTTTTTCAGCAAATTAATATGGGATTCATCGACTAATTAGATGAAAACTGAATTGGTCTGATGCTTAAAATGAATATAAATTCTGAACTTTTTTAATGATGGTACTATTCATGAATAGTAGTTTGTATGCTTACCTTCATGTTTTGGATCACAGGCCTAAGTAGAATCTACGTCAAAAAAATAGTCAGAAACGACGCATGAGAACGGTAAAAAAGCGAAGAACATCCACGGACAAATTTAAAGCCAAAGTAGCTATTGAGGCCATCAAGGGTGTGATGAACCTGGGGGAGCTTGTAGCGGTAGTGCAGACTGGCAGGTGTTCCCCGATTGGGCTTCTACTATGAGGCTGTCCCTGAAACTGCGGATAATCTCTATCTGATGCGACTGATGGATGAGTAGTACCTCCTGCACACGGGGCGTTTGGTTATCTATGAATGAGACGGGCTGATTGAGAGATCAGAGTCATAAAGTGAACAGCAAGCGATTTGCCTGTCTTATGCAGCGGATGAGACTCTAGGCAATTACGCCCGAACAACAAATAAGCAAACACGCTTCTGGATACAAGGTTTACCCGCATTTGTTAAACGATGTGAGCATTGAGCGAGTGAATCAAGTGTGGAGTACATGACATCACGTACATCCTAATGAACCATGGTTATATCTATTTGACAGGAGTAATCAACTAGTACAGCTTAGGTGGGAACATCCAGATATCGTGCAGATTAGGTTCTGTGTTGATGCTATGGAAGTGCGCTGACCCAGAGAAGACCGAATATATTCAACACCAACCAGCATTCCCAGTTCAATTCATAGACGTTTACGAGCATTTTACTGGAGAGAAATATGGCCATCAGTATGCGTGGACGAGGATGGTGGAGCCCTGGATAACGTATATATCGAGTGCCTGTGGTGAACTGTGAAATTCGAAGAGGTCTATCCTAAGTGTTACGCAGATGGCCATGAATTGAAACGAGGGCTCAATCGTTACTTCTATTGTTACAACCAGACAGGAGAAGTAGCGCACTGGACAACCGAACTCCTGCCGATGTATTAATCGAAGGAGTGTAAAACGTAGTAGCAAGCGATGCCATTACTGGTACCGCAGGGCGGCTCGGTAGCCGCTGTGATCTACTAAACAAAGAGTCACTAAACAAAGAGCTGCAGATTCTATCTTAAGTTAACCGATCTATGGCTAAAGATTGGAGGTAGGCGCTTTGCTACTTAGACTTATATGATTAACCGTTCGGACTGTAGAACCACAAACATCTTTTTAGTCTTTTTTATAAAAGACATTTTCTTTGAAAAACAGTAAAAAATTATAAAAACTTATGAAGCAATGGTTCATAGAGTCTTTTCAGCGAATTTTTGGCGATAATCCGACAATAATTGTTCCTATTGCGGCTCATGCATCCGGTCGAGAAATTTATAGATTGGTGGGAGAGTCAGCTACAGCAATCGGCTCTGTAAATGCCAATCCGAAGGAGTTCGCCGCTTTTTATTATCTGACTGAGATTTTTAGAGAGATAGGTTTACCGGTAGCAAAAATACATATAGCAGATGCTACTCTTGGATTATTCTTACTAGAAGACCTTGGTGAAGTCACACTTCTTGATGTACTTAGAGCCGATAAAGAAGATAAAAACTGTGAAATATCGGAAAATATATATGCTTTGTACCGGCAAGCTGTAACGTTTCTACCAACTTTTCAAGTGATTGGTGGAAAAAAAATAGACTTTAGTCGATGTTATCCTCGTAAAGTATTTGATACTCAGAGCATGCGATGGGATATGGAATATTATAGGGATGAATTTTTATATAGATACTGTGTAGGAGCAAAGCAATTATTCTCTAAAGGTCATCTAAATAAAGATTTTGATGATCTAGCATTATTTCTTTCACAAGCGGATAGCTCGGTTTTTATGTATAGAGATTTTCAGGCTCGTAACATAGTAGTAAAAAATGGTAGTTGTCGATTTATTGACTATGATCTGGGTCGCCGTGGCCCAATTCACTATGATATCGCTTCAATTTTATACCAATCGAGTGCCAAACTTCCTAAGTCTGTCCGGTTAGCTTTGCTAACTGATTACTTGTCAGCACTTGAAAATCATATATCTTTATCTCGAGATGAGTTTTTAGAATTCTTTGATGGTTTTGTTCTTATTAGGCTACTTCAAGTACTTGGAACCTATGGTAAACTAGGGTTAGGTCAGGGAAAGCAATACTTTTTAGACAGTATTCCGCCCTCCTTGGTGAACGTTTCAGAACGATTGAGTGAAAGTAAGATACTGAGTCGTTTGCCTACACTGCGTTCTTCGCTAGAAGCTATATTATTAGTATGAGGTAGGTAAGCATAAATGCTTTATTTTAAAATTCGAAGTTTCTCATTTAAGCGCTCGCCGCTCAGAACTCCGTTTAATAGCGAGAAAAGAGTGGAGGATTTACACGATAAGGAACATGGGGGTGGTTTTGTTTTTGACTGTAGGGCGCTACCCAATCCAGGTAGATTACCTAATTTAAGTCATTTATCAGGTTTAGATTCTCCAGTGATAGATTATCTAGCTAACTTATCAGAGGTTGGAGAATTTATCGAATTGTCCAGTGGGTTAATTATTAGAAGTGCACGTAATTATCTGTCTAGAAATTTCTCCTCCATTTTAGTTGAGTTTGGCTGTACTGGAGGTCAACATCGTTCAGTATTTTGTGCAGAGAGAGTATCTCAATTTATGAGGAGCTCTTTTGAAAGAACTGCCGCTCAGATTGAAATTCATCATGTTGAATTAGGATTAACTAAGGCACTATGAAAGCTATGGTACTTGCCGCCGGATATGGAAGTCGGCTGGGTGCAATCACAAAGTCTATTCCCAAGTGTTTAGTAGAAGCAGGTGGAAAAACTCTGTTAGCGCATACCATTGAGCGATTGCGTGATGCAGGAGTTACACACTTAGTTATAAATCTTTATCATTTAGGACATTTAATTGAAGAATATGTTAAGGCAAATAATTTTTTTGGTCTAAATATCATATTTTCTCAAGAATCGACTTTGTTAGGAACCGGGGGTGGATTGCAAGCCGCAAAAGAGTTTTTTTCTGATAATCAACCCTTTTTTTTGCATAACAGTGATATAGTTTCCGATATTAATTTGAGTGAACTCTATAGGATTCACTGTGCGACCCCTAATGTGATTGCCACTCTTGCAGTAAACCGTAGAGATACTTCGAGACCATTACTGTTTTCGCCCTCAGGTCGATTAGTTGGATGGGAAAAAAGCGAAGAGGAAAGAGGCGAAGTATTAGGATCTGAAGTAGAGTTTGAGAAGCTTGGGTTTACAGGTATTCAGGTATTGTCGCCAAAAATATTTAGTTATCTCAATGGTGCTCCTCCTTTTTCAACTATTTCGGCCTTTATGAAAGCAGTGCATGCTGGAGAATATATACAAGCATTTCGTGTAGATAATATTTTTTGGATTGATGCTGGAACGCCTGATACTCTGCATGAGTTACGTAGTTTACTATCCTCTCCAGAATCATTGAATTAAGGGTTTTTATAAGAGTAACTAATATTATTTACTATGGCACTTGTTGAATTAGATTGGACAACTTTAGGGGATGGGGTAGCTCTTTTACGATTAAACGATCCGACTCGTCTAAATGCAATGAGCGTAGATATGGCTGAATCTATGCGCGAAGTTATAGCCCAGCTATTACTCAAAACAGATTTACGGATGGTAATTCTCACCGGCACTGAAAGAGCGTTTTCGGCTGGTGGAGATATAGAAATGTTAGCTAAGCGTTGTGAAGTATCTGCTGAACAGAACCGTATTTTTATGAGGCGTTATTATAATGATTTTCTAGCTTTAAGAACGCTTGGAGTACCCCTTATTGCCGCTATAAATGGCATTACCGTAGGAGCTGCTTCAGCCCTAGTGTGTGCATGTGATTTACGAATCGCTACAATCACCTCCAGCATGAGCTTTTCATTTGTCAGACTTGGTCTTCACCCAGGTATGGGTACAACTTGGTTCTTACCATCTGTTGTAGGGGTAGCTCGAGCCACAGAGCTCTTACTCACAGCTCGGACGTTATCGTCTTCTGAGATGATTGAATATGGATTAGTGAGTAAAGTAGTACCCGACCAAGAGCTGATGAATGCTGTTGAGGAATTAGTTTCAGTAATCTTAAAAGGCGGTACCGAATGTATTAAGCAATTGATATCTACTTTACGAGCTCCTTCATCATGCTTAAATCAAGCCTTAGAAAGAGAGTGCCTTGTACAAGCGCTTAATTACTCTGGGGCAGAGTTTAAAACACTACTAAAAGAAAAAATAGATAAAAAACCCAGTCTATCCAAAGACTGAATATGAGAAACAACTTTGATTACTTATCTGAGAGTTAAACGTTGCTGAAAGGGATTAAACCTAAGTTTTGAGCTCTTTTTATAGCTTTTGACACTTTTCTTTGGTTGTTTGCTTTCAGCCCAGTTAACCGCCGTGATAAAATTCGGCCACGTTCACTTACGAATCTTGACAGTACAGCTATGTCTCTATAGTCAACTGGCTTTTCAGGATCTTCAGTAAAAGGATCGAGTTTTTTCTTGCGACGAAACAACTGCATTCGCTGTATCGGGGGTAAAGGCTCGAATTTTTTTTGAGTACCCTCGGTTCCTCCTTTGCCACGATCCTCAACTACCTTAATTGGACGACCGTTTAGTATAAACCCGTTTAATTGCTCGCTAACACTACGAGCTGATTCTTCATTTTGCATTTCCACAAAGGCGAATCCCTTTGAACGCTTACTATCTCGATCTACTGCTACTACCACGCTTGATGATGGGGCTATTGCGTCTACAGCCTCTCTTAGCTGTTCAGAGGTGACTTCGAAGTCTAGATTACTAACAAATAGTTTTTTCTTGATAGACATATAACTTTTAAATTTTTAATCTCGGGTTGACGTTTAATCGTTCATTCCCCAGTCGTATAATGCTTATATCTGACAGCGTCGTGAATGGCAATAAGATGTGACAGCTTTAGAGCAAAAAATAACCAGGGGGTTTGGCTAAAATGAATTATGCGAAGACAGACTACAAAGACGATATTGAGTTGTGGTGGATGAAGAGTATCCTCCGCATAGCTGGTATCTACAATGTTTTCTTTGGTATTTGGTGTATATTATTTCCTACCTCGTTTTTTCGATTGAGCGGAATGGAATTGCCGAATTATCCGGAACTTTGGCAATGTATTGGCATGATAGTTGGAGTGTACGGAATAGGTTACTGGATTGCCGCCAGTGCTCCTCTTCGTCACTGGCCCATTGTTTTAGTAGGGTTAGTCGGCAAAATTCTCGGACCTTTGGGTTTTATTGGAGCTTTAATTTCAGGTCGTTGGACTCTTTCATCGGTATGGCTGATTGTTACTAATGATTTGGTGTGGTGGTTGCCGTTTGGTGCCATTCTTTGGGGTGTTACTCTGAGAAACATGGATCCAGAATTTTTGGGTTTACTCTCAAAAAGCTCTAGAGATGAAGGAAAAAGACAATGGCAGGCGCTAATTAACAAATCCTCTCATAATCCAATTCTTGTGGTATTTTTAAGGCACTTAGGATGTATTTTTTGTGCTGAAGCTGTTAGCGAGCTTCGTGATATTTTGCCGTCGCTTAATTCGTCTGGAATTTCACTTACCGTGGTTTCAATGTCAGATGAAAAGAGTATTAAAGAGTATTTAGGTCAAGCTTTTAGTGATAAGAGTACGATGAGTGATATCGAGATTGTTAGCGATCCAACAACAGCTCTTTACCGAGAAGTTCAGCTACCCAGAGGGTCTTTTTGGCAACTTTTTGGTTGGTCTTCTGCAGTTCGAGGATTCAGCGCGATGAAGAAAGGTTTTTTACCTGGTCGTTTATCTGGTGATGGAGCTCAACTTGCTGGGGTATTTTTGCTCAGTAACGGGGCAGTAGTAGCATCTCATCTAACCTCCTATGCTGGAGAGACCTTACAATTAAAGACTTTTTTACATGATAGCCTTCATTGAAAATGCTCATTTTGCCGTAACCTTGGCAATGTTTGGTTTAATTTGGATGGTTCAAATAGTGCACTATCCAATGTTTAGTCTTGTTGGAGTTAATGAGTTTCCTAAATATGCCTCATGTCATCAAAGAAATATTAGTTTAGTAGTGATGCCTTTGATGACTGTGGAGGCGGTAACAGGAGCTTTTTTGGTGGTTTTATATCCTGAAAGGATTACCTTCTGCATAGCTATGCTCGCTTTAGTGTTAATATGGGGGTCAACTTTTCTTATTCAAGTACCTCTGCATCGAAAGCTCGCAAAGGGTTTCGATGCAAGAAATCATGAGCTTTTGGTTAGAACTAATTGGATAAGAACCATCTTATGGAGTTTTCGTTCCTTTCTTTTGTTATTGCCTTAAGTCCATATTGAGTAAGGTTTGTATGATTAGTGTCCGTAAGGTTCAAGTCGCTATAGTTGGAGGAGGATTCACTGGATTAGCTGCAGCTTATGAGCTGTCAAAAAGTGGGATAGAGGTAGCAGTTTTAGAATCAGAGCCCGAAATAGGTGGGCTCGCGGCAGCATTTAATGTAGAAGGTGAAAGACTTGATCGATTTTATCATCATTGGTTTACCAATGACCTTGAGGTGATGAATTTAATTGATGAGCTTGGTTTGCGCCATCGGGTTGAGATTAACCCTACTAATACGGGTGTATACTACGCTAATAATTTCTTTAAATTATCAACACCCTGGGATTTACTAAATTTTTCTCCCTTAAATTTTATTGATAGAATCAGGCTCGGACTTCTTGCGTTACGTGCTAGGCGAGTAAAAAATTGGAGGTCTCTTGAAAGTAAGACAGCGCATCAATGGCTAAAAGAGCTTGGTGGTGAAAATGTTTACCGAGTGGTTTGGCAGCCTCTACTAAAAGGGAAGTTTGGTCCATTCGCGGAGGAGATTTCTGCTGTTTGGTTTTGGAATAAACTTAAACTTCGTGGTGGCAGTAGAGGTAAGAAAGGCGAAGAACAGTTGGCTTATTTTAAAGGCGGATTTATCTCATTAGCTGAATCTTTAGCACAAAAGATAAGAGACCTTGGTGGTTCTATAGCAGTAAGTAGTCCTGTAACCTCAGTCAAAAAAATTGATAATAATTGGTGTTTAGAGTTTGAAGATGAGAAGACTCTGATTGCGGAGCACGTTATTTTTACAACAGCTTTGCCTATTGTTGCAAAGTTAATTGAAAGTTGGGCTGCGTCAGACTATCTGGATGCGCTTAGGAGAATTAAATATATTGGGAATGTTTGCTTAGTTCTACAATTAAAAAAGTCTCTTTCTTCCACCTATTGGTTAAATGTAAATGACCCTACATTTCCGTTTGTAGGTGTTATTGAGCATACTAATTTTGAACGACCTGAAACCTATGGTGGACATCATATCGTTTATTTATCAAAATATTTACCACATACAGATCCTCTTTATTCAATGAATAGAGAGGAATTTTTAGAGTATGCGCTTCCTTTTATAAAAAAGATGTTTCCGCAATTTGATAGAAGTTGGATTAATGATTTCCATCTCTGGCGTGCTCGCTGGTCGCAGCCAGTCGTTGAAAGACACTATAGTCAATTAATTCCAAGCTCTGAGGGACCACTTATTGGTATGCATCTTTGCTCAATGGCGCAGATATATCCAGAAGATCGAGGTACCAACTATGCAGTGAGAGAAGGAAGAAACATAGCTAAAAAAATCTCTCAAACTTTCTAATTTGATACTGATCTTACTTGCCTCTCAATTAAAAAAGTGTCACTGACTAGAGTAAAATACTCGCCTAGAACTGTCGTAAAACTTAGAAGCTGACTGAACTATTTCTTTAGTTTAGACCTGTCTCTAGCAATATAATGGGGATCTACCATTCCAGTTAGAGATTCCAGGAATATTTGAATAGAAGTTACTTGCTCGCCTGTTAGTGAACGACCCAGTTGATGCTCTCCCATCATTTTAATTGCATCGCTTAGTAGCGGTACTGTTCCGTCATGGAAATATGGACCTGTTTTTGTAACATTTCTTAAGGAGGGGACTTTGAATACAAACTTATCGCCTTCTAGTTTAGTTACGTTAAAGCGCCCAAGATCTTTTTGATTCGGCCACGGTTTTATAATCCCAGCCTTTTGATAAAGGCTCCCACCTAGTAGAGGCCCATTGTGACATGTAGCACATCCAACTTCTACAAACACATTTAAACCCTTTTTTTGCTCTTCTGTTAGAGCATTGGAATCGCCCGATAGATATTCATCGAATTTAGCTGGAGATACCAAACCTCTCTCGAATGCTCCGATTGCTTTAGCAACATTTTCAAATGTAATTGGATTTTTATCTTCAGGAAAAGCCTTTTTAAAGGCTTCGACGTAAGTAGGATTATTACGCAGTTTTAACTCGACTGCCTCCGCAGATGGCATACCCATTTCGCCTGGATTTAATATTGGTCCCTTTGCTTGCTCTTCTACAGTTGGAGCTCTGCCATCCCAAAATTGTGCAATATGCCCTGCGGCATTAAGTGATGTAGGAGAGTTGCGATCACCTTTTTTTCCTTCATGACCTGGGGAGGTACTTAAGTTATCGACCCCAAATTTATTAAGGTCATGACAGCTATTACAAGACATTTTCCCTGATTTGCTCAGAGCTTCTTCGTAGTAAAGATTACGTCCAAGATTAATGAGTGCTGTATTATTCGAGCTTTGATTATGAAAATCTTTTGGAAGAGGGCTCTTAAAAAGAGCCCTTAGAGATGCATCATCACCTTTAGCAAAATTAAGGTTTAATAAAAATGTAAGCGTGATTACTATTTTCCCAAGGGTTTGACAAGATTTACAAAATAATTTGCTCATTTAGCCGGTTCCTTAGGTAAGTTTTAGCCTTATTTCACCTTTTTTGTTTGATGACTTTTTTTGGTCGCAGATTCTTTAACTCCACAAAATACCTATTTCTACTGATTTTTTGCTAGGAGCTTGCTAATAATCTCTTTAAAGTGCTCCAGAGGGTATGCACCTCTGACAGGAATTCCCCCTACAACGAAGCCAGGAGTGCCTTGAAATCCTAGACGTGCCGCTAATTGCTCATCAGCCGCTATTTCAGATTCAATCTCATCTGAAGCTCGGTCTTTCTCAAACTTACTAATATCAAGTTTTAAATTCTTTGCTACATCTAAGTATAAATCATCGCCTAGCTTGCGCTGGTTATTAAATAACGCATCGTGAAATTCCCAAAATTTACCTTGCTTTCCAGCGGCTAGAGCAGCCTTAGCTGCTGGCCTAGCATTTTTATGAAAAGTTAAAGGTAGATTTTTAAATGCTACTTTTACTTTTCCCGAATATTCATTGAGCACCTGCTCAACTACAGCGGCTCCCCTTTGGCAATATGGGCACTCAAAGTCGGAGAATTCAACAATAGTTATCGGAGCTTCTGCCGCACCCTTAACAGGACTGACACCTACCGGAGCTTCCATCGGATTAGCAAAATACTTGTCTATCTCGGCTTTAGCCTGATTTTCTGCATCTTGTTGGGCGCGAGTTCGTGCCTCAGTAAAGTATCTCTCTACCGCCTTTGCTACTTTTTCTCGTCCTGTCTCCGTTTTGAGAAAATTATCCATATTATTTGCAAATGCTTCATCTGAAATGCTTGATCCGTTACTTGATGAGATTGGATCCTTGCCATCAGCTTGACTACAGCCAAAAATAGTAGCAAGCAGAACAAAAGAGCAGGCACTTGCTATTTGCTTAATTCTAATTAAGGAAAACCTTTTTATTTTGTTAGCATTCATAAAATGAGATTTTATAGGATATAATGTTGTGATGGATTTTATTGTGTAGTTTGAGAAAGACGAATTATTTAGCATAGTACTAATACTTGAGCCCGAGAAAAAGTGTCAATAAAAGTAAGGCTAGCAAAGTTTTTTCCGATCCGAAAGAGATTAGTAACTGGCTAAAACTGTGTTTTCTTGGATTGCTCAAGAGTAATCCCGGATCCCTCATGAGTGCTGGCATGAGCAATAATCGGTGAGTTTTGTTATCAATAATTATTTGCTTGAGGGAGTATCATCAACAGCAAAAACAGTACGTCCACTCTTGGTCACTGTGTGCAACGTTCCTTTGTCTACTTCCTCGCATAGTTCCCTGATTACCTCTTTTATTCTAACGGCACTAGCATGCATTGCTTCGGCAGTTTCGGGCGAAATTGACTCTGGAGATGCAGAAGTAATGAAATGTAAAGATCCTAGTACTACTCCTAAAGGATTATGAATTTCATGTTTAAGGGTGGTGAGAAGAGTACGAACAGTTTCATTTATTGCTTGATTAATAGCAGTTAGTTGAAGCTGTTTTCGTAATGCCGATCGCTCTAACATTCCGCAGATTAACGGACGAAGCAAAGGCTGACTCAAATCGCGTTTTGAGAGAAAAAAAGTTGCTCCTGCCTGAATGGCTTTACCTGGAAGCTCAGGAGACTCATCGGCACTCATTATTAGAACAATTACATCATCAGTCTTGCCAGAATTTAAAATTGTACTTGAATTACCATCTGGAAGATGATGATCTATGATTACTAGATCGAAAGTATGTCCGTTTGTTAGTGCTCCCAACGCATCAGATACTGTTCGGCAGCCTACACTTCTTACTCCTGGAAACAGGCCTCGCAACCGTAGTTCCAATATTTTACGATACTCTTCATCATCATCAACTAGAAGAATATGATTGGGTTCTATGCCAGAGGGGATGTCTTGCAGTGTCAATGAATAATTACTGCTGCTCTCGTAAGAACTCATAGTATTTTCCTTGCTCTTTGAGTAGCTCATTTGGCGAGCCATGCTCAATAATTTTTCCGTTCTCCATTACTACCATGATATCTGCTCCTTTAATCGAAGAAAGACGATGTGCTATTAGCACGATGGTCACTTGAGAACGGAGGGAGTTTAAAACTTCTATAACTCCCTTTTCATTGGTTGCATCGAGAGCAGCAGTGGCTTCATCTAGAACAAGTAACCGAGGTGATTTTAGTAGAGCACGAGCTATGGCAAGCCTTTGTCGCTCTCCACCGCTTAGTATGTATCTTCCGGGACCAAGTTTAGTATCAAGCTGACTTGGTAGTGATCTAACTAACTCCTCAAGCCTCACTTGCTTTAGGGCATCCCATGCAGCTTCGTATGATATTGAGATGTTGTCACCACGTAAATTCTCTATTAAAGATGTCGAAAAAATTCCCGGGGTTTGAGCGACGTAACCTAATTGTCTGCGAATCAGACTGAGATTCTTCGGTGAACATTCCTCTCCGTCAAATGCAATTGAACCAGATGTGGGTGGGAGAAGTGTTAACATCACCTGGGCTAGAGTTGTTTTACCAGATCCAGATGCACCGATGATAGCGCAGAATTGTCCCGATTTTATTGATAAGGAAATGTCTTGTAATTGGTACCTCTCTGAAGCACTAGGTGAGAAAGTTTTAGAAGATTCTTGGGTAGCCCTCGGAAGGTAATAAAGGTGCCTACATTCTATCTTCATTCCATTTGACGAAAAAGGCGATTGTAAGACTGATAAAGATGAATCAGCGCAATTGGTAATTTCGATACCCTTTTCAACTTCAGGGGGAGCCTCCAAAATTTCATTTAATCGGTCAAGAGCGGCATAAGATTGCACAAAGCTACCGTAACTTGTTGCAATAAACGATAGTGATGAAGCTACTATAGCCCCATATAGAGCAAACTGAAGAAGAAGTCCCGGAGTAATAGTAGCCTTTGCTACAAAACTTAGTCCGATAATTACAAATCCAATTAGCAAAATATTTAAAATAAATGGCATTAAAGATTGAAATAACGCACTTACTCGACTGCGTTTTTTTCCGGTTGTAGTGATTGTATCAAGAATTTTAAAGTATCGACTTAATTCGTAAGTTTCTAGTTGAAATATTTTAATCTCTGCGATGTTTTCCAGTGCTTCGCTTGCAATTTCAGTGGCGGTAGCTAAGTCTTTTTGTTGTGAGATTGAGTAGGATTTTAATGTACGTCCGAGAAACGCCGAAACACCAATAAAGGCAATCACACAGCCCAAAAGTCCTAGTGTTAATATAGGAGATACTATCACCATACATAAAAGACCGGCTATTACTTGGATCGTATAACGTAAAACTACTGACAATCTGGTTCCAATAGCATCACGAATCAGCAGTGTATCGCTGTGCAATCTGTTAATAAGATCACTTGGTGGAGTTTTTTGAGATATTGAAACTGGTAGTGCGAGAAGATGAGCAAAGACTTTGTTTTGTAAATCACGAGTAACTAGTTGACTGAGCATTCCGAAAGCAAAGGTGCGGCAGAAAAACATACAGCCCTGCACTGCAAGAAGAAGTATAAGACTCATCCAGATTGATGAAGGGATTGCTACAGTCTTTTCCGAACTCATCTGATCCACAATCGATCTAGCAAGGCCAGGGAAGATTAAATTTGTAGCTACTCCGCCTAAAAGTGCAAGAATCCCGATAGTGACATAGCTTAGATAACCTAGGCAGAGAGAAAGCACGCCTCTAAAAGAGCCGAGTACTGGGTTTGTTTTTTGTTGAGAGTAAACATTCATATAAGTTGAGCGGATACAGCACTAAGTCTTCTCATGCAAGAGTTACAACATTGTTTTTAGTAGTTATCACCGTATTCTTTTTTAGATACACTACACACCATAGAATGTTACGTAAACTAAGGAGATAATCACAAGAAAGCACTTAAATGCTGATATTTAGGAAATATAAATCAGATTACATTTCCTTTTACTTTTTACAAATTCAGTTTTTCCAACCAGCATTTACTC
This sequence comes from Bdellovibrionota bacterium, assembly GCA_044347345.1. GTDB lineage: Bacteria > Bdellovibrionota_C > UBA2361 > UBA2361 > JBIKUX01 > JBIKUX01. Next base: position 69,564 of record JBIKUX010000010.1, read on the forward strand.
TTAAACAGCGGCTTAATAAAACACCGTAATGATGAAAAAGCTTCAATATAAATCCATCCTTCCAGAACGTCTTGGCGATATATGTAACCATCCCATTATCCTGAGGATTCTTGAATCATTAGGTCAAAATCTTCCCCCTCAATACTGTTATCACTCCGTCGAGCATTCGATAGAAGTACTTAGAGATAGTGTTAGCTACGCTTTTTTGGATGGTGTTTCAGAGAAAGAAATTCAGTTAATAGCCATAGCTGCTGCTTATCATGACTCCGGATTTCTTCTTAGTGCCCACAATCATGAAGAAGAGAGTGTTCGCCTTGTTATGGAAGCACTTTCACTGGAACAGGAGTGGAGCCCTACGGATCAAGCAACAATATGTCAGATCATCTTGGATACTAAGGTAGTTCAGCCTACTGAAAAATATTGGAAACCACCAAAGCATCCACTTTCTCGCTATGTTCTTGATGCTGATGTTAGTAATCTCGGCCAGTCAAATTTTTTAGACAAGACCGAACTTATTTGTCGGGAGATAGGAGCAGAGAGAGAGAACTTTTTGCGTCAAGCTCTAAGTTTTATTGAAAGACATCGGTGGTATACTTTACCCGCCAAACAATTACTTCAGTCGGTTAAAGAGCAGAATATTCAGGCTTTACGAAATTTACTAGGAGTTAATCGTCCAATATTAAAAGGTTCAGACTCACTCTTAAAAGTAGTAACAGAAGAACTTAGATTTCCTGTCCGGTTTATCGCTGGAACTTTGAGCATTCTAGATTCTCTTAAATCGATATTTAATGGGCAACAAGTAGCATTGCATCTTTTTACAGGGAGTGGAGCTGCTGTTTCTATTAGTGTTATCGGGCACCAGAGGTTAGCGAATATGCCGGTTGTGAGGTCTGAGTTAGCATCATCACAGATTATTCGACCTATTAGTTGTATTTATTCATTAGATGGTGAATTCGCTGGGTGTGAAGTTATTACTGCGCCACTAGCACCGTTTTCTATGGATTGTAGTGGGATTCTTGAGATCATAGGCAATGCTTCAGAAAATTACGAAGAGTCACATTTATTGGTTCTAGAAAATATTGCCGAGCGAATTTGTCTTACATTAACCGCATTTTTTCAGGGGATAGAGGGAGAGCATAGACGAGGTCTAACTGATAATAAAACGATCACCGTAAAGGAAAATAAGATTTTAAGTTCTTGGGGTAAAAATCTGTTACGGGCTCCACTTGTAAAGAATAATTTTTGCAGTATTGCCGCTGTTGCTATGCTTGAGTCGATTATCTTGACGAATATGTTTACATTGAAAAATTCTCAGGCTAGCCAGGAGCCAAATAGTGGCTTGATAGTTAGTCTCCAGTGTGAAAATTCGACTGATGAACCTAAGCCAGGTCGGAAATCATATATGGGATTGGAAGGGAATAACGTGGTTCCACTTTTTAATCAAGATGATTGGGAACTCTTTTTGTTAGGCTCATATTTAAAAATTACTCAGTGTAACAGGCAAATTGAGATTAACTGTTGTCTTCCATAAGAAGTTTAATTTGGTTTAGAGGAACCTTGGCTCGCATTAAGTAAAGAAGTATCATGACTTCTACAGCCTAGGATAATTGTCGATAGTTTATGAATTCCGCCTCCTCTTCAACATTTTTATCACAGCGAGCGAGACTAACCCCTTCATCTCCGATAAGGAAGTTATCGTCCTTGGCTGACAGAGCAAAAATGTCTGGGATTAAAGTTCATCACCTAAACATAGGTCAGCCAGACTTAAGGTCTCCATCATTTTTTTTAGATGCCCTGCGTTCGTATAATCCTTCGGTTTTAGCATATGAAACTTCTCAGGGTTCAAGCAGACTGCGCAAGGCTTGGGCATCTTATATCCAGAGGACTTTGGGATTGTCGCTGAATCCAGAGCATTTTCTCATAACTATGGGAGCGAGTGAGGCGCTAATTTTCGTGTTTATGTTATGCGCTGACCCCGAAGATGAGATTTTAGTGTTCGATCCTACTTATGCAAACTATATAGGTTTTGCTGCAATATCTGGAGTTAAACTTCAACCTGTACCCTGCGATCTTGAAAATGGGTTTGCTCTTCCAGATAGAGCTCAGATAGTAGCGCGTATCAAAAGTAAAACACGAGCTATCTTGCTTTCTAATCCAAATAATCCCACCGGTACGGTTTACAGCAGTGAAGATCTCAAATTGTTGTTGGACTTGTGCGATGAATTTAATCTGTTTTTAATTGTTGATGAAGCTTATCGAGAATTCGTATACGACGGCCTAAAGCCCCTATCTGTATTTCATTTAGCTTCAAATAATCCTCGCGTGATTGTTATTGATAGCCTTTCTAAGCGCTTTTCTCTTTGTGGTGCAAGAATTGGTGCTCTTATAACCGTCAATGAGCTTGTTATGACTGCTGCCGTATCTCTTGCTTCAGCTCGACTTGCAGCTCCTTCTGCCGAGCAGTTTGCTGCAACAGTGCTTTTTGAGCAAATTCATTCAGATTATGTTGAAGAGAGCCGCAGTATCTATGATAAACGACGGTTACTTCTCTTTAGTCTTTTAAGCGATGTTCCGGACATTGAGTTCGTTCGACCACAGGGTGCTTTTTATTCTCTTGTCCGTTTGCCGGTGCAGAGTGGTGAAGAGTTTGCTCGATTTTTACTGTCTGATTTTTCGTACAGAGGTGCCACAACCTTTCTTGCTCCAGCTGAGGGATTTTTTTTAGAGAATGAACGCGGAGCTCAAATGGTAAGAATTGCTTATATCCTTAATGAAGAAGATATTAGGTCTGCAGTCGAAATACTTATGGTAGCTTTGGCTAAGTTTAAGAATTAATCTCCTATTTAAACAGGAAAAAATGTGACTAGGTATATTTTAAATAGTTGCCGTAATTTGCAGATAAGCTCATTGCCAGGATTGCTTATTGTTGTTTTTCTCACTGGTTGTGCAATCTCTGGCCCCCCTTTAAAACCTACTAGTGACGAGCTATGGGATCCATTTGAGCCAGTTAATAGGGGAACTCATGCTTTAAACACAACTCTTGATGAGTATATTTTAGAACCAGTAGCTCGAGGTTATGAGTACGTGATTCCTGAGAGCGTTCAAGGCAGTATACGAAATGTTTTTGATACATTTAGGTATCCGTCGTTTCTTGTTAGTGATGTGTTTCAGTTTAAATTTACACAAGCTGCCTGTCATACAGGACGATTTCTTGTTAACGCTACAATCGGCGTATTAGGGATTTTTGATGTAGCTACAGATTGGGGTTTACCTAGGCATTATGAAGATTTTGGAATAGCTTTAGCTTTTCATGATATACCACCCGGACCTTATGTTGTTCTTCCGTTATTTGGGCCTAGCACCGTACGAGACGCCTTAGGAAGAATTGTAGATGGATTTTTAGATCCTTTTAATATTTTTATAGTCTCGGATATTGGAGGAAGTAGCGTAAGAGACGCCTCTTTGGGAGCGCAAATTTTATGGGTTGTGCAGACACGATCTGATCTTATTGAGGCGGTGAAAACAGCTAAAGCTGCTGGCATTGATTACTACAACACTATGCAATCGGGTTATTATCAGTACAGACAAGGAGTATTGTACGATGGAGAGGTGCCTTCTTCAGATGAAGAGATAAATGAGGACTTTACATCTGATGACGAGCTTGGTAGCTCAACCCCTAAAAATTAATAAAGCTAGCTTTCTTTTTGGTGAAACAACATGTTGTCTTTAGTTATAAAGTAGTTATTGGGTTTAACTTAACTTTTATTATTGATCGGTCGATCAAAATAAAGACCGAATACAGAGCCTGTCTCCTGAGTAAGAAAAGGTAATTATTCTAATTTATTTATGTTAATCTGTAACTTTAAGATTCTTATTGTAGATGACCATCCTCAAGCTCGGGATCTAATTAGGTCTATTTTGCGTCATGCGGGATTTAACTGTAGTTTGGCAGATAATGGCAGAGTCGCCTTAGCAAAATTAAAGTCAGAACATTTTGATTTAGTAATTTGTGATTGGGTTATGCCTGACCTCAAGGGCATAGATGTTCTTCGTCAGATTAGAGCTGACGAACAACTAAAAGGTATGCCTTTCGTACTTTTAACGGCTGAGGCTACAAAAGATAAAGTTCATAGTGCCATCGAAGCAGGGACTACTGATTATATTATTAAGCCTTTTAATGCTGATACTTTAATAGCTAAACTCAGAGGTATAATTGAAAAAATTGCTCCAGAATTAGTAACGGAAATAAAACGACCAGATGAAGTTTGATTAGAAGTTAACTTTATTTAGCTCATTCGTTCTGGAGAACGAATTAAAATTACTCTATCGTTTGAAGAGTAATATATTTGCAGGAGAATCAGTTGTGGGAGTAAAAAGTTCTGGTGAGTATTTAGGAGAAAAAAAAGTTCGATTAACACATCTCGAATCAGGAGCTCAAGTTATTACAGTAGCGCCAAAAGATAATAATGGTGACGGCTCACTATTCTCTCCTACTGATTTAGTAGCATCTGCACTAGGGAGTTGTATGATGACGGTTATGGCTATAGCCGCAGAGCGCAAGGGGATAAGTCTAACAACAGGTAGATTTCTTGTTGAGAAAACTATGCAAACTTCTCCAAGAAGAATAAAGAGACTAGATTTAAGGTTTGAACTACCCAGTAGTCTAAGCAGCGATGATCGTATGTTTCTTGAAGCTGCAGCTAATTCCTGTCCAGTTCATCACTCGCTACATTCTGACATAGAATGTGTTATTTTATTCTCCTACACTTTGTAGTAACGCTTATAAATTAACGAAAAAGCCAATCATACCTTGTTTTAAGGAATGATTGGCTTGTTACCAAAATTTGGTGTCGATTTTATTTAACCGACACCAAATGACTAGCTTTTATCTAGTGCATATATTTTATCTAGTACACTGGACAGTTGAGTCAGGGATAGTACTTGAGAAGGCTAATGCCTCATCAAGGCGCATCTTAGCCATTGTATCAACCCGACTCGCAGCACTTAATCCACGTTTAGTTCCTAGTTTCCTTAGTCGTTTGCTTACAGAGCCACTTACGGTGTTTATTTTATCTGTAGCATCAACATAATTAGCTGTCTTTACAGTAAGATCCTGAAGTGTACAGTTAGAAGATAGCGTACCTGTACATTGTGTAATGAACTGAGGATATGACCAGGAAATGGACCAGGCTACTAAGAACTGATCTTCCGCTGATTTCTTAGCTTCGTCAGCGAAAGCATAAATAGCGTTTCGTCTTTTTCGGGGTAAGCCTCTTGCTAGCAATTTGAGCCTCTGAGTGCCGTATTTTACTACTTCATATAAACCGGCGGCACCTCCATCGAGAGCAAAAAGGTTGTTGGTGAATTCCTGTGTTGTACATGAAGACGAGTTTACTGTTGGTGTTGGAGTTGGTGTAACTGTAGTTCCGCAACTAATCTGAGCCCCCCAAAGTGTACCAGTACAATCTATTGGACACCAATCAGTTATACCCTTATTGAGGAGTATGAAGCTACTAAGTGTGGAACCAGCTGTAGATGGAGCGAGCCAGTTAGTTAGATAACCTGCGCTATCATAGGCTGTTTGGAGTCCGTTAAATCCCCATATCCAAGCTCCGATTTTTGGTGTAGACCCGTTGGGATTATTTGCACCTCCCCCTATATCGATACCTTTCCAGTTTCTTACACCGGGGTAATCGGGAACATTATTAATAAGGGGCTTTGCATCAATAATTACTGTAAAAACTCGAAGTTGAAGGCCATTAAGCGGACTACCTGAAACGTTATCTACGATGTCCTCAACAGCTACTCTTCTTGGTAACTTAAGACCAGTTGACCAAACTCCAGTATGAAAATTAGCTGGAGGATTCAGTGTCGTTACAATTCGGTCAGCAGGAAGCCCATCACTGCCAGAAGGATTTGTGTAAGCATTGCCGTACCGCCAGCTATCCAAGATACCATTAGCTGTTCCGTTGTAGGCATATGCTGTCAGAATAGGAGCGGCTATGCTTTTTGAAGCATCAACGTACACAACAGCCCATTCACCTGATTGAGATGGGTTCGATCCGCTGTTAATTACAAAAGCCATCCCTTCTGGGAAGCGACCATTCAAACGAGGATATTTTACTTGAAGGTAGAATTCTTTTTGAAAGGAATTATAGTAAGTTTCTACGTAAACCGGGCGAGCTGAGCCAGTTGAAGTGCATAGTGATGAGTCTCCAGACTCTGAGTTATAACAAGGAACCCCATTCGGATTTTGCATAAAAAAAGTGTATTGGTAACCTGCTGCAACATTCCATGACTCAGGATTACCCTTTGTTCCAACTTGCGCTTCTGCCTCGTGTGATAGGGGTAGGAAGTTAATTGTGTTTAGGAATGGCACATTGGTAACTGTACCGATGGATACAATTGCGAATGCCACTAAACAAATTAACTTGGAGCAAGTTAACCTAGATGCGTGAACTGACCTACTTATTAGCGTTGCTCGCTTACATTTCATTTTTATCCCCACTGATTGCTCTACACCTTTATACTGGCATCACACCTTAGTGCTAATGTTAGTTTATGCCTTGTTACTTCTATTTTTCCACCTTTGATAAATTAGATACATAGATAGCTTCTCCAGTTACTTATATCATCTTTATCAAGTATTTTTCTATAACTACCTCAAGGATTAACTTCTTTAAAAGCTTAGTAAGTATAGTTTTTCTAGTTTTTTAAAGTTTTAAAATTAAAGACATCTCAATCACAGTAACACGACCTACTTTTCTCTTCCCTTGTCGATTACTTTCACTCTCCTGGTTCAGAACTGTTGTCTACCGAGAGATATCATAAGTTCCTCGTCAGGAGATGCATAAAACAATTGTAAGGCTACACTTAATTTAAGTAATTAAAAAGTCACAATTAAATTCATAAACTTCTTGATTAAATTTAACTTTGTTCTATAGATCCAACTATATCTTACAAGGGTGATTGTTTTGTTGAGTCAAGAGAACGGCGAATAGCAAGCGCTAGTTCATTAAAAGTAAAGGGTTTTGATAAGATAAGAAACTCTTCACAAGCTTCAGTTGTTTCAGTTTTTGTGCTTTTCTGGACTATTGATGCTCGATTGCACTGAAACTTTTGATGTTTTAGTTTGAATGTACTTGTTGAAGACTTTGAACCTGTTTGTAATTCCTCATAATTACCTGAACTGAGAATAAATGGCACTTGAGGAGATATTTTTCTGAACCAACCAAACAGCTCAATTCCAGACATATCAGGCATTGAAAAATCGGAAAAAACAAGGCTAATTTCCTCGTGAAGTTGCTCAAATATGGTTAGACCGTTAGTCGCATCGGCAGCACAATGAACTCGGTAGCCAAGAGTTTGGAGCATCTTAACGAGAGCTTCCCGTACAATGGCCTCGTCTTCAATTACTAAAATAGTTTCACTTCCACCCAAAAAATCTTGATTATTTACCTTTCCTACTTCTCTGATTAACTGGCTATCTGACTGGTTTTGTTGAGAAGTGAAAAAAATTTTTGTAAGTTCGTCGCTGTAAGGAAACAATTCAGTATCTTTAATCTTTGGTAAATCTTTGAAACTCAGTTTCGGTAACAAGATTTTGATTATACATCCACCAGAATCAAACGGTTCCCTGATGTGACCTTTTATTTTAGATTCACAAATTCTATTTTGCAAAGATGATGGTTTGTTGTATGCAGATATAGAACCGTTGTGTCGATTTATTATTCCTGAAACCATTGCAAGACCGAGCCCTGTACCTTGCCCATCTTTTTTTGTTGTAAAAAAGGGTTCAAACATTTGTCTCATTACATTGTCTTTTATACCAATGCCGGTGTCGCAAACCTCGAGAACTATATAGTGGTTTAATTCAATCACTTCAGTGGTTATCGCTACCTTAATCACATGTTTATCTGAATCTTCCCAAGCCATACGCTGAACAATAGCATCTCTGGCATTTAATAAGAGATTGATGATTACTTGATTTAGTTGACCCGAGTCACCTTCAATTAGAGATTGTTCAGGGGGTAAAAGATATGTGGTAATTGCTACTCTAGAATCAATTGAAGCTCGAACGATAGATATTGCCTCTTTTACAATATGAGTCAGCGATACGGGACGGAGAGCTAATGGTGACGGTCGACCGAGAGATAAAAGGCTGTGTACAAGTTCACGAGCTCGAGAACACGCAACCTCAGCGTCTTGAAGCCGATCAGACACCAGAGATTGGTTGGATTCATTTTTGATAACTGCTAAATTACAATTTATTGCAGTAAGTAAATTATTGAAGTCGTGAGCTATCCCACTTGCCATCTGTCCTAAAAGTTCTACTTTTTGAGCCCGAAAAAGTTGTTCTTCTAATAATCTTTTTTCAGCAGATTCTTGGATTGATTCCCCACTTGGAGTTAAGGTAACTAAACAATTCGCATTAAATGCCCTTTGAAGTGATTTTGAAAGGGTAGTTACTCTAACAGTACCTTTAATTTTGGTGCTGCTATTTAAAACTGAGAATAGAACTTTTTGTTCTTTTTCAGAGTCCCTTTTTGAGAGTAATTTTTGGAGAGAAGAGGCGTAAGATGAGTGTTGTTCATCCGAATTATCAAGCACTGATAATATTTGGTGAATGTATAAATTAGATTTGTCTACTTTAGAAGCTTCTATTACGGTAGTTCCGGCGTGGTTAAAATGTGTAATTAACCCGTTTTCCTTGATGATAAAAGTTCCTTCCGAAAGGCCGTTGGCAAGCAGTAAGAAATCTCTAATTATTTCGAAATATCGTCGCTTTTGAAGTTTCGTATATTTTTCTTTATTTTCTTGATTAAAATTTTTGATAGTAGCATTTGGTGTTAATTGGCTCGCTGGTGTATCGCATTCCGACTTGTGGTCTGTAAGGGTACATTTTTTATGACCATGTTGAATGTGAGCGCTGTGGTCGTGATAACCTTGATCGGACTGTATAATATGACAAAACGGGTATAAGCTTTTTTTGCTCACTATGCTGTAACTATGATGTATGAAGGCAATATGACTTTTTACCGCGGAAACAACTTTTTTTAAAAGCAAATATTGCTTTTTTTTATAAGACTATCCTCCGCACTTTTTAATTAGCAAATAATGACTCAGTTTCACAACCTAGCAAATTTCGCAAAACTAGGAACAAAAATATTGTCTGTTTAATAAGGTCTATTTTGTACGGTGCTTTAAACGGTACCATAGAAATATACCTCAAAGGTTTGATGATTGAGAAGCGGTAAATCTTCATGGTAATGATACACACAAAATTTTTAAATTTTGTATTTAAATCCCTGAAAAACCGAACTTGGAGTGTTAATCGGTCTCAGGAACTTCCGACAAAGTTAAACTTTGATAAAATTGGGGGAGCTGTTTCAGATCAAACTAAGGCGTGGGTATATTTTTTATTTTATCAGGTATGCGTTCAAGATGGTATATTAAGAGATGAGGAGGTGAAGGAGTGTAACAGACTTTACAGAGAGTGCTTTGGCGAAGACGTAACCAACATAAAATCTGACAGATTTATCACAGGTAACCCAATCATTACAGATACCTCAAAGATTACAGGCAATGCCGCTGGGCTCCCGAGTCCCTCTGACATAATTAATGACTTAATAATTCCAAAAGTAGGTCAGTTTCGGATTGAAGTTATGGCTAAGGCTTTTAACGAAGTTTACAGTTCCTATCAACGAAAAGCTCTCATTGGTTTATGTTTTCGTCTTGTAATGGTTGACGGCCAAGGAGACAAACAAGAATATCGTTTCATTAAACAGGTCGGATATAGATTCCTTCTCACTCCGGAGGAATTCAGCTACGCATTCGACAGCGCGTTAAGGACTAGGTAGCATAATGATATCATTTTTTGGATAAAAAGATTTAAGGAGAACACTTAATGCCAGATAATGAAAATTCGCTTGATGAAGCTTTTTCGTTACTTTTCGAGCAGAGTAGGGAATCTGATCGTATGGGAGAAGTTAAGTCATCAACTCATGGTCGTGTTAATCTTGTTTCTGGGACCCCATGGGAGCCGCTTCGAGCTTTTAGTCGAGCTGTCAAAATTGGTGATATGTTATTTATTTCAGGTACAACTTCGCTAACTTCAACGGGGGAGGTTATTGGTCTAGGCAAGCCTTACGAGCAAACAAAATTTATTTTGGAGCGGATTCGGCGCATACTTCACCAATGTGGCATGTCCTTAGGGGAGGTTGTTCGTACTCGTTTATTTGTTTCACAAATGAATAGTTACGATGATTATGCTCGTGCTCACCGAGAAGTATTTGATGAATTTCGTCCAGCATCAGCTATTTTACAGGTTAGTCGCTTGGTTGACCCAAGATTACTTGTGGAGATTGAAGCTGATGCGATTGCTGGCGCTTCACCTGTAGCATCAATTAAGCTAGCGGAGTGATTTAGTTGAGATAAATTAGGAGAGCTAGATAAAAAACTATTAATTTAGGCACAAACTGTTCGACTCGATCACTCTTTATTGTGGAATAAAAAAGTAATAAGCAAGGATTTTGTTATGCCAGTTCCTTCTTCAAAACAATTTTTAGCGATGTTATCTTCGGCTAGTAGGGGATCTTATGCTTTCCCTGCCATCAATGTGTCAAGTTTGGAAACTGCTAATGCCGCTATGCAGGCCTTTGTTGATAAAAAGTCAGACGGTATTCTGCAGATATCGCTGGGAGCTGGAAAGTATGCTTCAGGTCCGGCTAATGATGATGTTATCGGTGCTGTTTCCATAGCAGAACATGTTCATCGAGTAGCGGCAAAACTGCCAGTTTTTGTTGCCCTTCACACTGATCACTGTCAATTCGATCAAATCACTTTCATTGAGCGCCTGCTTGAATATTCCCGAGAATCAGTAAAATTGCGGGGTCAGCCATTGTTTAACGGACACATGTTCGATGGGTCGGCTCTTCCGTTAAAGAAAAATTTAGAGGTCGCGGTAGATTTGTTGAGGAAGTGCAGTGAGATTGGAATTATTCCCGAATTTGAGGCAGGAGTAGTGGGGGGAGAAGAAGAGGGTGCAGCTGTAGCTGAATCACATCACGAATTATATACTACGCCAGAAGATATGTTGGAGGTAGCAAGGGCGCTTTTTCCGCTAGATGCGCCCTTTCTTTTTGCTGCTACATTCGGCAATGTCCACGGTATTTACAAGCCAGGCAACGTTAAATTGCGACCGGAAATTCTTAAGGAAGGTCAGGAAGCAGTCATTAAAGAGTTTAGCGCTGATAAAAAGTTTTTCTTAGTTTTTCATGGCGGTAGTGGGACTCCAGTTGAGCAAATTCGGGAAACTCTCGGGTATGGAGTCGTGAAAATGAATGTTGATACTGCCGCACAATATGCTTTTACTAGGCCAATTGTGGATCATATGTTTACTAATTACAGTGGCGTATTAATGGTTGACGGTGAGATGGGAGAGAAAAAGCTCTATGATCCAAGAAGTTATCTAAAAAAAGCTACTAAAAGTATGACTAATCGTGTTGCGCAAGCGGCTGATGAATTATGTAGTAGTGGCAAGACTTTATGTTAGTGTTGCTACATTTTGGGATAATTAATCCTTAATTGTATAACTTACAAACTAATTTTTTACAAAAACTTTTTAGAATATTGCGAAATTCTAGCAATGTTTTGTGCCACAAATTCTTAAGCACCACCTTGTGTTGTTCGACACTCCTTGGTGAGCCGAATGGCCGATAAATAATGGCTATCAGGCTTTGAGGAGTATTGTAAAGAAGTTGGGTACAAACAATGGTAGCTGTGGAAGCTTCTAGCAAGCGTAGATTAGCACGAGCGTGCAAGCATGTAGGAGATTTATGGTTTCCGGCCAGTCCATCTCTTTTAAAAGAAATTAGACTTAAATTAAATCAAGGAGTTTATGACCATGATCCGATGGTGCTCTATAATGATGTGAGGAGCGATTTTTCCTTGTTTATGTATATGCTCCGAAAGCTTGCAAGTATGGTGCGCTATGAGGATGGTATAGAGCGGGTTGCAACTCCTCAAGAGTTATTTTCACGAGTTGGTCTAGTGCGCCTGAAAGAAGCACTAGACCTTGATGATTCGGTGTTATCGAGACACTCTCTGGAACAGATTACTCGTGCACAGTCATGTCGTATTGAGGAAGCATTTGTAAGCGCTTCAGCTGTGGAATCTTTATCTGCTCCTTTAGGGTTTAATCCGGAGGGAGGTTTTGCCCTTGCTTTGTTTCGGCAGCTGGGGTTAACCCTGGTTGCATTTAATTATCCCTCTTTGTATGAGGAGGTTATTTCTTCTCTTGGCCCGAACGAGGATGTAGAAAGTAAACTTGCTAGTCATCTTGGATTTACTCCAAGTATTCTAGCTGTAACTTTATTTCGAGAGGTGGGTGTTGAGCCGCACTTTTTTGATGTAATGCCTGAAAGAATTTCATTAGATTTGGAAGAGGTAGAAGTTGGTCTTACGCTCAGTCGCTTGTGTGAAGTTGGTGAGGCATTAGCAAGAGCAAATAATCCGGAAAGATATCCTTCTGCTTCTAAAGATTGGAAGGAGGCTAAAAGCGTTATAGAAGGAACGTTAGGAAGTCAGGGTCTTACCATTATTCGTTCCATCTTAAAGAAAAATTTACTTAAATTTGCAAAGTCATCCCCTAATGTCTTTAAAACTGGAGTTTCCTTTAATCCTGAAGCTAAACTTTGGAAAATATGGGAGGAGCGTCATAAAGACGTGAATAATTTTCTCGATGGATGTAGTAAGGAGTTTCAACGCCCTCTTCATCAGTTTTATGACAGGATAATCGGCAAACAAGTCCCGCAGGATGCTATTGGTATCTTAATAAAGGAAGTTTTTCCGGTGGCAGGTTTCCAAGGAGGTTGCGTCTATACCGTCGACCCAGTCACTCGAATGTTTTATCCTCAACTTAGGATAAATCAAGTTGATCTGCGGATTCTTGAGCCTATTCCATTTGATAACACCGGAGATCCGGTAGCTAGTGCTTTTTCTTCTGATTTACCGGTCGTAGGAGCAGATAGTAATGACAGTGGTACATTAGTAAATTACATGGCAGGAGTTCTCGGAGGTTCTCAGAAAATTGCAGTTCTTTACGTAGAAATGCTTCAGCGTGACTATATTGAAGATTCAGCTCGATACGTCGCTCATTTACAGGCTCTTTGCAAAGCTTTGAGCGATACTCTTCTAAGAACAACATTGTAATGTCGTGCGTTGCTTAAACTGTTTACTTGGCAGTTGTTCAGATATTTTCTACCGAAAGTGTTTACATTTTTTTTCTGATGTAAGCACAGCTTGATTTATTTTTCAAAAATTATTGAAAGATAAATCTTAGAAGGTCTGAATTTTTTTCATTACAGTTAAAGTCATCAGTTGACCATGCTTTGTTGGTGTGTTGATTTTATAGACTAATCTTGATTGTGTATGGCTTTAAAAGAATAGCTTAGTTTTTTGCTGTTGTGCATAAAGAACTATCGTTTATTCTCCATCTTTTTACGGAAGTCACGTAGGCGATTCAGGTAGGCGTCGCTCTATTACAAAAAAAAGGGGATTATGATAACAAGATGTGTGTTAAGAAGTTTATTTGTGGTCGGGCTGTCTCTGTCTGTCGTAAATTACGCTAAGGCAACTGATGATCCAGTTTCTGGGGCCCGGGCTTCAGCTAAAAAAGAGTTAGCGAGTGGGCAAATTAAAGCCACTTCTAATAAAGATGTAGACAAAGGAAAAGAAATGTCGAATACCCCTCTAAGTGTAGAGATCGAAACAAGTAAAGGAATTATCGAGATTAATCTGACACCCGATAAAACACCGCTAACAGTGGCTAATTTTGTTAATCTAGCTGAGCGAGGCTACTATAATGGGCTTATTTTTCATCGAGTAATACCGGCATTCATGATTCAGGGAGGAGATCCCACTGGTACGGGCACTGGAGGTCCTGGATATAAGTTTCAGGATGAAATAGTCTCCGCTCTTGTTCACGACCGACCTGGTATTTTATCTATGGCTAACGCTGGCCCAAATACTAACGGAAGTCAGTTTTTTATAACGCATGTACCTACTGACTGGCTTGACGGTAAACATACAGTTTTTGGTTCTGTCGCTCGAGGCCAGAATGTTGTTGATGCAATAACTCAGGGTGATAAAATAAATAAAGTGATAGTTAAAGGAGATGTCGCTTTCTTATTCGAAAAGCCTGAAGTAGCTGAAAAGTTAAAGCAGTGGAATGCGATATTAGATCAAAAATTTCCGAGAAAGTAAGTTATCAAATTAGTATCAAGACTGATATAAAGTGTTTTTATGGAAGAAGTGAAAGTATCTGCTCTTTCAGAGCAAATAAGTTTATATCGGTCTGAACTTGATGCTTTATTTTCTAAAACTCTTTCCGAACGAGAGTTGAGGGATAACAGAATACGGTGGTTGGGTAACTCAGGTATTGTAAAGACGTTATTTCGGAGGATCCGTGAGGTTTCAGCAGAGGAGCGGCCTAAAGTAGCCGCTGGATTAAATAGTTTAAGAGATCATGCGGAATCTTTGTTTGGAGAGACTGAAGCTTTACTAGATAAGGCAAAGTTAGAAAAGGAGTTGTCTAATCAGTTTTTTGATCTGACTCTTCCATCTAAGTCGATGGGAATTGGAGCTATACATCCAATAGCTAAGGTTGAAAGAACCATAGTGCGAATTTTACGGGAATGCGGATTCGCAATAGTTGAAGGTCCAGAAATAGAGACTGATTATTTTTGCTTTGATGCTTTAAATATTCCTCCTCATCATCCAGCAAGAGATTTACAAGATACTTTTTATACTGAAACCGGACATGTATTAAGAACGCACACTACTTCGGTGCAGGCGCGAGTTCTAAAGCAGGGAGGTCTTCCAGTTAAGGTAGCTTCTTTTGGTAAAGCTTATCGAAACGAATCGGAAGACGCGACTCACCAAGCTATGTTTCATCAGTTCGAACTTATGTGGGTAGAAAAAGGCTTGGTACTATCTCATTTGGTTGGATTGATAGAGCATCTCATGCGCGAACTGTATGGACCGAAACGTAAGATAAAATTTGTTCCTAAATTTTATCCTTATACTGAGCCGAGTATTGGAGTTTTACTTAGTAATTCCAAAGCGCTAAGAAAAAGATTAGATGATTCACAGGAGAGTGACATTGGTGATGATGAATGGGCTACTGTCGCGGGAGCAGGGATGATACATGAAAATGTATTGCGTGAATTCGGTTATGACCCCAGCCAGGTGTCTGGATTAGCCTTCGGTCTTGGAACATCTAGGCTAGCAGCTCAACTCTATGGATTTTCTGATTTACGCTCATTATATGAAAACGATCTGCGTTTACTAACTGCGATTCAAGGATAGTTAAGATGAAATTGCCAATAAAGCTTCTCGAAAGAGTGCTAGATTTGCCGGAAGAATACCGGTCTATTAAAGCTCTTCGAGCTCTTCTTGACGATCTGGGTCTTGAGGTTAAAGCAGTTGATACAAGGGATACGACTTCGCCTGTTTTTACCATTGAAACCTTAGCAAATAGAGGAGACCATCTTTCAGTTATCGGTATTGCCAGAGAAATATCAGCCAGATTATTGCTGCCTTTAGCTGTGCCTCAGTTAGCAATAGAGCTTCCTGAGCGAGCGGCTTCGGTTGTAGTAAGAAATTTTACTGAACTATGTCATCGTTACCTTCTTTTAGAACTTCAGCTTGGAGAATCTTTAGAGTGCTTGAGAGATATATTTACCGTTGTTGATGGTAATCCGGAATTACCAGAGATTGTACAAGTCTTAAACTATGTCCAGTTAGAAATCGGACAACCGATGCATGCGTTTGATCGTGATAAGGTTGAAGGAGAGGTACAAGTAGCTACATTGGACTCTGATGAAATAATCGATGCTCTTGATGGTAACTCATACACGGTGCCGTCAGGTTCGATAGTTATTCGTGACCGTCGAAAGATTATTGCAGTTGCTGGAATCATAGGTTGTTCTAACTCTATGGTTGAGTCGTCTACTCGTCGTGTATTAATTGAATCGGCGAGCTTTGACCCAGTTTCGGTTCGCAAATCATCGCGTAGGATGGGATTAGTAACTGAGGCGGTAAGATTATTTGAACGTGGCAGTGATATCGATGCCTGCGAAGTAGCTTTGCGCCGTACAATGTCTTTATTAGCAACAAGTAGAGATACTCATGCTCTTGGCATTAGCCGAGTAACTGAGGCGTCGGTAAAAAAAAATGTTCAACCGATTTTATTATCAATTGAAAGTCTTCGGCAAAATTTTAATCTTTCTCGTTTATCAGAAGTGGAGGTTGCTTCCAGATTACGGTATTTAGGATTTGTAAATGAGAGTGTTGAGGGGAAAGGAAAGCATAAGTTTCTGAGTGCGTATGTGCCTTCTTGGAGAAGATGGGATGTAAAAACTGAGAGTGACTTAGTTGAAGAGGTTGCCCGAGCAATAGGATATAGCCGAATTAAAGGAGAGATGAAGCTTTCTCCTGTAGTTCATCCAAATATAAGTTTTATGGAGGCGTTTAGGCTGGCTGTCGAGCCAGTGTTGATAGGTAACGGCTTTTCTGAGGTTGTTACCAAAGGATTTTATTCGGCGCGTACAATGGAGGTCATTAGTAATTTAGACCCTAAACGTGGCGAGGATCACCTCAGAATAAAAAATGCTATTGAACGAGCTCACGCTGCTATGAAAGTGTCTAATGCTCCTCACTTAGGTGAGGTGCTGGCTACTTATCTTCGTCGAGGTGGAGTAGGAGGTAAGATTTTTGAGATTAGTAGATATTTTCACAATTTGGAAAGAAAGGGTCGTTTTGCACATGAAGAGGTTATTCTATCTTTTGCTGCTTGTGGAAGGCTAGTTATTCCTCCTTGGGGTAAGGAAGAAAAACTCGATGAGAAGTTACGAATTTTTAAGGGAGTAGTGGAGGGAGTTGTAGCTAGTTGCGGTTGGCATATTGACACTCGACCCGGCAATAATCCTCTTTTTCACCCGGGATTTTTTGCTGAATGTTGGGTAGCAAACGCTCTTGTTGGAAGTTTTGGAGTTGTTCATCCTGAGCTTGCTGCTTTAAGCGAGCTTAAAACACCGCTGTTGTTTGCTGAGTTATCTGTAGAGGCTCTACAAGCTGTGCGAAGAACTGTATCAGCGCCTACAATAAGCGATAAGCCTATTATGGAGCGAGATATAACTATTTGCTTAGAAGCTAAAGAGCCAAGTAGTAAGATAGTAAATACTGTTTATAGGTTGGCTATTCCTTTTTTGGTAAATGTTTCACCAATAGATGAATACATTAAACCTGATGAAACTATTCGTAGGGTGACTTTTAGATTACGATTTCAGGACAAAGATAGAACACTTAGCACAGCAGAAGTAGAGCAAGCCATGTCGTTAGTGACTAGCGCTTTAGGAGTGGAGTCGCTTTAGGAGTGGAGTCGGATAGTGAGTTTCTGTGAGCCTTCGTCTTATAGTATAATTAGGACTTCAGCCAGTTTAATTTGTTTTTTTCGAATTCAGCTTGAAGCTCTGAAAACCCCCCTAAGATTTTTTCGTCAATAAAAATTTGAGGAAACGTTCGCATATTTGAGCGCATAACCAGTTCTTGTCGTGTAGCGTCATCATTTCTATCGACTAAAATTGATGTAAAGGGGATACCTTCTTGGTTAAGTAGAGCTTTAGCTTTATCGCAATATGGGCAGTTGTTTATAGTATAAATTTTAATGTTTTTCATAGATATGAAAGGTGCACTTCATCCTTTATTATTTATGTCGATTTTTAGCTAAGTTGCAAGCACAAAATAGTAATAAAAGATATTGGATAAAAACCCAGAGAAAAATTTTAATCGCAAAATTTTGAGTTGATTTATCGATTCAGCTAGACCGTGATTCAAATACGAGAGAGAAGCTAGCAGAACCTACTGTAGTACCTAAAAAAGCTCCGGTTGATTGCATAAATTCTGGAGTACCTTCAATTTGCCCCTTAAAATGAGCTCGTTCTGATGTAAGTGTAACTATGTCTACGGGAAGAGATACTGAGTGTTCTTTTAGCCCTTCCTTTAGTCGTCCCTTTACTAAAAGTCGAGATGGAGAGCTTTTAGTGATTGAGGTGCTGATAAAAGTTAGATTTCTAGAGGGAAGCGAGGCAAGAAGTTGAGAAAATAGTTGTTGGGTTTGCGGTGTAGAACTTCCAACTTTAGTGCCAGTCAGGTCGATTGTTAATCTAATTAAATGGGGAATGTGCTCTTTAGGTAGGGTTTCTACTGCGCCGGAAATTTTTGTAAAGGCTCCTTCAATAGGAATAAAAGGTGATTGTAATTTAAAAATGGCATTCGAAGATTTTTGGTTGAGTTCTTTCACATTGGGATAGCTAGGAGCAGTGCAAAAAAGTATTCCTAATAAAAAGATGATCACTCTGGTGGATAATTTCATAAAGCTCCTTTTTGACGGGATATTGTAAATATGAGAGCTGAATCTGCACCAAATTAGCATAGGTTGAAAGTAAACAATTGCATAAGGTTCTGTAGTTGTTATTTGGCTTACAAGAGTTTACCCCTTATACTTTAGATTAGCATTAGAAAAATATGGATACACGTGAAGCAGGATCTATTTTTTGTAGCAGCAATGGTAGCACCTACTTTGCATGTGATTGGAGCGTTGCATGCAGTTCATGCAATTATGCGTGTTCCTAACGCTCAGGGTGCCATTGCATGGAGTCTAGTTCTAATTTTTTTCCCCTATTTATCGGTACCACTTTATCTTATTTTTGGGCCTTGGAGTTTTCGTGATTTTCGAAAAGCCGCACTTTTGGCTCAGAGGGAACAGCTTCAACGAGAACAAAGTCGAGCGATGTTGCATTGTAAAAAATATGTTACCTGCCTTCCGCTATCTTATCATTATTTTGAGCAAGTATTAATCAAACTTGCAGGTGAGCAATTTACATCGAGTAATGATGTTGAATTGATAATTAATGGAGATTTATTTTTCCCCCGCTTACTTGAGGAAATAAGTCACAGCTCAACACAAATTTTCTTGCAATTTTTTATCTGGCGAAATGATGGCATAGGAAAAGATATTTTTGATGCTCTTAAAGCTGCATCGGAGCGTGGAGTTGCAGTATATTTGTTATATGATCCGATAGGCTCTTTTTCACTTGATAATGATGTTATTGAGGATCTTGAAAGTGAAGGAGTCCAAATAGCGGCCTTTCATACTACCAGAGGATCCCTTCTTAAACGTTTTAGATTGAATTATCGCAATCATCGAAAAATAGCAATTTTTGATGGTAAAAGCGCACTTGTAAGTGGCTTTAATATCGGAGATGAGTATCTCGGGCGGTCGCCTCGTTTTGGTAGATGGCGAGATACTGGAGTAAAAGTTATAGGCCCTGCTGTTTATGATCTTGAGCGTACGTTTTTACTCGACTGGCGATATGCTACTGGCTCCAGCCTTTTAGGTAGAGACCATTATAGTTTTCGAGCTGATTCAGAGGATCTGGAGTTAAGTGTTAATAATGGGATGATTGTTTTACCCATAGCAACAGGCCCTGTGGGAAGTTCAGGAGATTGCGGATTACTTTTTTTGACAGCTATTGAAGAAGCCAAATATAGAATTATTATTGCTACTCCGTACTTTGTTCCAGATGAAGCGGTTTTGCAGTCTTTAAGGCGAGCTGTATTGCGTGGCATAGATATAACCTTAATCTTGCCCGACAATTGGGATCATGCAGTGGTTCAGCTTGCTTCGCTATTTTATGCTCATATTGCCATTCGTTATGGTTGTAAGGTGTTTAGATATACTGATGGATTCATGCATCAAAAATCGATGTTAGTAGATGAGGAAATATCAATCATAGGGTCGGGTAATTGGGATCAACGTAGCTTTAGGTTAAATTTTGAACAGCATATAGTGGTGTTTGATTTATCTTTTGCAAAACAAGTAGAACAGATGCTTCAACATGATATAAGCCATTCTCGTCAAATAACCTCTGAGGAATTCGCGGGAAGGCCTTTCCCTATTCGTCTTTCAGCACACCTTGCTCGGCTATTTTCTCCTATTCTTTGATATAGGTTTGAAGCATTTTTTGCGGTGGAAGGAGGTGTAAATAATATCTATAAGCCTCTTTTGCGAAGCTCACTTATTATTCAGAATAGAGATAACTTGCTTTTAATATAAAAGAGTTTACTTAATTTCTAAGGTCTACATGGTGAAACAGAGAGATGGCGATGACTCTGGCGATATTTTCGCTGAAGCCCTCACAAGAGCTATGCGAACTATTGGCAGGCAAATTGCGCGCGAGATGCAAAGGTTCCCAGCTGAGCAAGAAGTTCATGGAGTACAAAAATGGGCTCCAATTCAAAAGCGAGTGGAAAGGGCTATTGGAATAATATTGGATGAAGTTGGTGATCAAACAGTTGAGATTGAGTCCTTAGTGGTATTAACACGAGCCTTTACTTCAGCAATTCGTATGATAGTAGAGGATTTAGGAGTTGAGGGATTGGGAAAGGTTCGTTCGGAGTACGTTTGTGATGCGATGGAACGCGCTCAAGAAGACGCTAGAAGAACCATCTCTCGATTTCTTGGCGATACCATGATGAACTAGTCAATTATTGTAATTATTTGAGACAATAAGATTGTAATATAGAAAATTACAATAAAGAGCCACTTTTCCGGCTTTTTCAAAGTTTAGAGCAGTGGTAAAAAACCAACGGTAATTTTGTCATTATGAATTTTTACAGTGCCTGCTGATTTATTTATGCATCCTAAGAGTGAAACGTGCTAGTAATTCTAGCCTAATCGAAGGAGGTGGTCCCGGTGTCTTTGGATCTTTTAGGCCTCTTATATTCTATCTTAATTTCTCCCTGTATCTGGGAATTTATCAAAACTTACAATGTATTACAGAGGAATAATGTTTCTATGGTAATGATAGGATATTAGGGGTCTCGTGGTGTGATCCATGGAGCTGGTTCTTCCTCAATTGAAGAAGGTCCAGCTCCTTCTTTTTTTGAATGATTTATATATTTTTTTAATAGATGATAGTTATGTATTCAATTTTAATTATCTCTACTGAACTACTCCCCTTTGGTGATTGATATTCAATTATATCCCCAGCACGACGTCCTTGGAGAGCTCGTCCCAATGGTGATCGATAGCTAATTCGCTTAGCACTTACTTCAACTTCGTGGGTATCGACAATCGTATATTTTTTAGTAACGTCATTGTCATCAATAAGCGTTACAGTAGCACCGAATTTTATAGTATCTCCCTTATTTGACAGTGGATCTATGACGGTTGAATTTTTAATTATTGTGGATATGAATCTTATTCGGTTGTCTATTTCTCTGAGGCGCTTTTTTCCGTAAACATAGTCGCCATTTTCAGACCGGTCTCCATTACCAGCGGCCCATTCAATAACTCGGGTAATCTCAGGTCTTTCTTTGTATTTTAATTGCTCCAATTCATCT
>JBIKUX010000058.1:0-4163 GCA_044347345.1 Bdellovibrionota bacterium
CCATTCGCAGATAAACGCTGCCTTGTTAAAACACCACTTGCATTTATCATGCTCACTAAATAGCTTTTCTTTCCTTTCTTACCCAATCCCTCACTTTTTATCTGTAAACGTAGATCTTTTGATGATCTCTTTTGTTCTTGCTGCGTTAGAAACTCTCGAAATGATTTCGTAAGATCAGGTATTACTACTTTGCCTGACTTATCTACCATCGATATTTTTTCACCTCGAGAGGAGCTGTTACCTCGAGATGCTTTCTTAACTAAAAACACAGATTCAGAAAGTGTTCCCCTTGTACCATTAGTAAGCTCTACTGAACCTTTTAGACTATACTGACCAGGTAAAAGACTAAGCGAAATACTACCGTGTGTGCTATTAAACGGAATTGCTACATTGCTATTAGAATCAAGGCGGCTAATTACTCCCTGCACACGATTTATACCTGCTGGTGCCACTCCTCCTACTGTCTTGTTATCAGATACTACAAGACCAATAATCGGCCTTTTTGCTGGAAGAACAGCTCCGTTAAGTCTTAAGGAGTCATTACGATTAACTGAATCAAGAACCGCTACTGAAAATGATAATGGCGCTTTCTCCTCCGCATTTACCCTACTTACTGAAACAATTAGTACTGCAACTAGTCCAAGTATGCGTAATATCCTTATTCCTCCGTATACACTTCTACTATTCTTACCAAGAGTTATTCGCCGCACTACCACTATGCATCCTACCGCATTGAAACTATTCGAGGAGTTAATTTAAAAATTTACCCCAAAAAAAATATTTGTTAGCTAGTGTGGGAGTTCGGAGGAAAGCTAGAAGAGCTAAATAACTCTAGCCTAAAAAAACGTTATCTTTCAAAAAAAGTCTTGAAACAATAATAAGTCATAAATAAACTGCGGAACCTTTAAGTGAGTAGTTTAATGAAAATACTTTTAAGAGAGGTGCATTTAAGGTGAAAATTCCAATCAAATCATCGCAAGAAATTCAGTTTATGCGAAATGCTTGTCGGATAACCTCTCGAATTCTCGATGAGGTTGAAGCGATCATAGCACCCGGAATATCCACTGAAGTTATTAATACTTTTGTTCATGATCAGATGCTTGCTCTTGGAGCAGTTCCTGCCACATTAAATTACAAAGGATATCCTAAATCTGTATGTACTAGTGTTAATGACGTTATCTGTCATGGGATACCTAGCCCTTTTGTATTGTTAAAGGAAGGGGATATAGTCAACATCGACGTCACGTCCATAGTAAACGGGTATCACGGAGATGCAAGTAGGATGTATTTTGTCGGTGGGCGTAGTGCTTGCTCAAAAGATGCACAGGATTTAGTTGATCATACGAAAAAAGCTTTAGAATCTGCTATCGCAGTAGTGCGCCCAAAAGCTCGATTCGGAGATATAGGAGCGGCTATCGTTGAGTATATTACTTCAACTGGTCTCCCTTATGGGATAGTGCGAGAGTATACTGGTCATGGGTTGGGTAGAAAATTTCATGAGCCACCTCAAATTCTTCACGTGGGCAAAAAGGGTACTGGTGAAACCATGCTTGCCGGAATGACCTTTACTATTGAGCCTATGATTAATGCCGGTACTCATAAGACTGTTCTTTCACCTCATGACGGCTGGACAGTAAGAACTGCAGATGGGAGTCTTTCGGCACAATGGGAGCATACCGTGTTAGTTACCCAGGAGGGGGTAGAGATACTGACCGTTAGCGATTAGTAGCAATTTTTTGAGTAGTGAGATGGTTGGGGCTGCTAGGTTTTCGTTAAGAGATTACGGTTGCCGGATTTACGTTTGTTTTGAGCGTTTTCTACCTGCTGTTTTTGGATGTATTATCGGAACGGTAGTATGTTTTTCTTCACTACTACTATCTGGATTCTCTTTATATCAAGTAGATTTAGGTGATTCTCGTTTTAATCATTTTCTTTTAGAGATTACTTACAGAACCTTTCCAAGAATTTTTCTGTCTTGGGATGCACAATTTTTTTTCCCAATAGATAAATCTCTAGGTTTTAGTGACCTTCTTTGGGGCGTAGCTGTGCCCTACTTGCTTTTGAGGGAATTAGGCTTTTCTGAGAATGTTTCGTTTGGAATTTGGATGATTTTAGGTGGTATTGTTACCTATTTCCTGGCTTACAATGCCATACGAGCTTTAGTGAAAGTTGACAGAATAAGTGCCGCTCTTGGTGCATTTGTTTTTGCTTACGGGGCTCCGCGTACAGCTCATATTGGACATCAGCAACTTTGGGTGCATTGGTTTGGTCTGATAGCGACTTGGGGATGGGCTATGCTAATAGCCAAATTATATAATTATTCTTCACAACAACATTTATTAGTTCATGAAGATAAAACAGTAAGAAGTTCCGTAAGATTTTGGCTTATATTATCCTCTATATGTTTAGTGCTTCAGCTGTACTCTGGTTTTTATATCGCTTGGTTTTCAGGGGCATCTTTAGCGGTTTGGACGGTCGTCTTAGTATGCTTTGATCCTAAGTTTAGGAAAAATATTTGCCAGTATATTGGTTGCGAATGGCGTTGGCTTGTCTTGGTTTTTTTCACGATATGCCTTTTAGTTTTACCGGTTTTATACGGTTATTTTACCGCTAAGGTGTTAGCTAAACCTCGTACTTTTTCGGATACGCTAGGTTGGCTTCCTGGAGTGACAGATTTATTTTATTTTGGCCCATCTCATTTTCTTTATGGGTCACTCTCTTTTATCGAGAGGCTTACACCAGAGCTACAGGGTTCAGAGCGACAATTAGGATTAGGCTTTATAACTTTAGGATTAGTAGCATTAGCTATATGGGTAAATCGTCGTAACAAGTTTAGCAGGCTCACCGTACTATCTTGCCTACTACTTCTAATTATCCCCATGCAGATTTTTTTTGAGGGAGTATCGCTTTGGCGGACTGTTAATTATTTGGTGCCGGGAGCCGAGGCTATTAGGGCTCCTGGTAGAGTGATGCTTGTGCTACTTTTGCCCATTAGTTGTGCGTTTAGCGTAGGGTTTTGTTTAATTCGTGGCTATTCAGCCAGTATTGCAAGTTTGCTGGGTCTGTTTGTTTTGCTAGAGCAATTTCGTGAGATTCCAGCAGTAGATCCCATCCCCGTTTCGAGTGCTATTCAGTCTTCTGCTAAAGCTTTAAAAGATTCTTCGCTGAACTGTCGGGCTTTTTTCCTCACAAATCTTGGAGGTATACATCCGCAGTGGAAGTATCAGATCGATGCAATGTGGATCTCCTTATACGCTGGTATACCGACACTCAATGGGTATTCTGGAACGAGTCCAAATGGTTGGGATCTTCACATTGCAAATGTTCATAGCAGAGAAGCCGAGCGCCGTGCCTTAAGCCGAGCGCGGTCGTGGCTTAAGCTTAATAACGATTCTGGGCTGCTTTTACCGCCACCTGTATCATCGGTGCCGCTACAATCTGTTTGTTGGTTACGTAGAGGTAAAGGGCTAGTCCCCAGGGTGCAGGTAAGGAGGTTGGGTTAACATAAATCATTCAATACGGATGATTTATAAAATTTAAGTCACCATACCTAGATTGCCTTAACTGTTTACCGAACCTATTACTTAGCTGATTTTATTTAGTAAAAAAGAATTAAAGGTTAACTGATTATAAAAGTTGTTTTAAAATCAAACATTGGTATTTTAGATATTAAACGCTGATATAAAAATAATAATTTATATCTCTAAGTAACTTATAAAAACAAGAAGTTATAACAATGTTTAACTTTAGTCAACCTCTTGAATTTACTAAATTTAATATGCCGACGCCGACCCAAGATGAACATCTGCTTAAACGCATTTTGTGCGGCTTTTTGGCAGGAAGCATGGGAATGGTAATAACTGGTTGTGACGCCCTTCACAAAGAAATGCAAGGCGTTCCCTGGGAACCTGTAGTTGGTGAAGAAGTGTATTGTATGGAACTTATTAATACACACTGGGGGGAAAGATATGTTGGCACCGTACATAATCCTCTAGCCGGCCTTGACCCTTCTTGTAATGCCGGTTTGGCCAACCCGCAGCCGGACGGCACACTGAGGTTCGAGGATAGTCCAGAGGTTTTTTTAATAGAAGAAAATGTAAATGGGCATACTTATTGGAAAGTTGTGGATTAACCTTTACTGATAGGACAGACAGTAGTTTTTT
>JBIKUX010000059.1:0-4113 GCA_044347345.1 Bdellovibrionota bacterium
TTCTCTGAGGCGCTTTTTTCCGTAAACATAGTCGCCATTTTCAGACCGGTCTCCATTACCAGCGGCCCATTCAATAACTCGGGTAATCTCAGGTCTTTCTTTGTATTTTAATTGCTCCAATTCATCTCTGAGTTTTTGCATCCCGATAGGTGTTATAAGATACCTAGACTCGGTAGAATCTTGGTCTTCTTCGTATCCCTGATTTCTTTGAAATTTTTTACTCATCTTATTTTACTGGGTAAAGCAGTTTAACAAGTATGCACTTTAAATTTGAGCAAGAATTTTTTAATAAGGTGGTTTTAATTATCAAGTTTTAATCCAAATTTATATCCAATACTCAGGCTATCATTATTGTTGGTTAAAAACTGCAACTATTGGGACATGATCCGAGCGAGAGCGCCAAATAGGTTCGTTTAAGACACGAGCATATGAAGCGATCAGGCCTCTCGTATATATCCTGTCTAACTTGAGAAGAGGAAGACGTGATGGAAAGGTTAATGCATGCGAACCAAATAAATCTAAAAATACCTCTTTAACGCCAAGATGACTCGATAGAATACGAGTCGCTTGGTCATTCCAGTCATTAAAATCACCTGCTAAAACGAGTGGATCTTCACGAGAAATCTCACTCTCAATATACTCAATTATGTAGTGTAATTGACGCATCCGACCTCGTTCGAGTAGGTCAAGATGTACACACAAGGCATGTAGAGATTGAGACTTAGCTGTTTCCCTTGAAAATTCAAATTCTCCGTGTAGACAACCTCTTTGTTCAAATTTGTTAGTTGAAATGTTTAGATTGCACCATTTTTTTATCTTTAGAGAGCTAATGAGAGCATTACCATGGTGATGCCCATTTTTTTTCTCTGCATTTTTGCCATAGCACTGAGTTAGATAATCATTACCCGCTATAATGGCATATTGGGATAACTTTTTATTTGGTTTGATTAGATTATCAGATTCGACACTATCGAAATTTTTTTCGATATCAGATGTTATCTTTGGATTGGCGGTAAATACCGAATTTTTTAAGGAGATTTTTTTTGTTTCTCCAACAACTTCTTGCAAGCAAATGATGTCGGGGGCTAAAGACTGCATGGACAAAGCGATATCGTTTATACTTGGAGTTCGTTTAATCGCACTTACCCCTTTATGAATGTTGTAAGAAACAACAGTTAAAGACTTCACACCTACACGCCCGTTACTTTTTTTAGCACATCAATTACTGTTCTTAGTGAGAAATTACAATTACCGAAACTAAACTAAGGAGTGTGAGTATTGTATACAAAGGACTATTTAGTGCCATAACAATGAGTATTGGGGAGTGAAAGGTAAAGTTACCTTGCACTCCCGAAGTAAGTTACCAAAAGCACTAAAATAATTGGTTCAATCTGCTAAAATTCCAACGACACTAAGCGGCAGTTCTATGTCTTGAATACATTGATCCGTAAGATATGCGATCGTGATTTGTATAATCTGCATAAAAACGTTGCAATCTCTTTCTTAGCATTAAACGAGAGCGATGCAGACGAGATTTTACTGCAGGTACAGTAATTCCTAAAATCTCTGCTACGTCTTGATTTGAAAGACCGTCTACATCACGCAGAACGAAAATAGTACGATACTCTGTAGGAAGAAATTCTAGGGCTCGTTCTACAAATTCCCGTATTTCATGTTGCAGTCCCATCGAAACTGTTTCTTGAATTGCTGGAATAAAAGTATCGGTACCTCCTTCAATAGCATCTTCTAACGACACTACTTGATGTTGTTTTCGTTTTCTAAGTTTCATAAAGGCGGTATTAGCAGTTATTCGGTACAACCAACTTGAAAAGGCCGCTTTACCCTCAAATTTGTCTATTTTATGATAAACGGTTACAAACACATCTTGGACTATTTCCTCTGTATCTTCTTCGTTACGACTAATACGAAATGCTAAATTATGCACCTTTTGTGTATACTTGTTTACCAATTCTACATAGGCCTTTAAATCGCCCTGTCGGAACTCTTCAACAAGTTTGAGATCTACTGTCTTCTCGCTCATTGTTTTTCCCCAAAAATGGTTACCAAAGTGACAACCATATAAAACTGCGAAACAACCTAGAGCCACCTTGTAGCTAATTTTTTACAGTAAAACTAAGGTTGGGTTGTCACCAATTTGTAAAATTAATGTTAAAGTTTTGCAGTACTTGTCCAATAAATTTTAGTTTAAATGAGTTTTTTATACCAGCAAAAGGCTGGTTTGATTACATGGAGAAAATAAATTGGTATTTTATCAGTGGTAAACGATTTTGTTACTTAAGTTATGCGCGCTATGTATGTGCATCGTACTCGGCGTTATAGAGGCAATCATCAATAAATTGAGGATTTATGAAGGACAATAATGAGAATAAAAATTGTGTTAACGCATCAACTGTAGCTAGTGGTCGCACTGTATTATGTTCGCGCTATCGTCAGGAGTTACCAGGATTAGATAAGCCTCCAATGCGAGGTTCTGTGGGTGAAAGAATATTTGAGAATGTCTCCAAAAAAGCCTGGGATGAATGGCGAACTGATCTTCAGATCAAGGTTTTAAATGAGTATCGATTAAACATGGCTGATAAGAATGATTATCAGTTTTTGGTAACTCAAATGTTGCGTTACTTGAACTTAGAGTCAGGGGAAGCAGTTGACGTTGGTAGTGTGGCAAGAGGACGGGATAATAATTAATGCTAATGTAGTCGTGATTAGCAAGGAATATGTGATTCGAAAATTAGCTTTATTATGGGGGCTATTTTAAATGTGGGAATATAGAAAAAATAGCTCTTTGGTTATTCTTGGTGGCGGTAATATGGGTGGGGCATTTGCTCGTGCTGTAGAGCGTATCCCATTCTTTGTCAGTAAAGAGCAGTCTTTACATCTGTACATAGTCGAACCAAATGAAGAGCAGCAAAATCGGTGTCGAAAAAACTTTCCAAAATGGAAAATAGTAGCGCAAGCTACTGATGTTTTAAATCCTGTGGCGTTGGTGATTCTTGCTGTGAAGCCTGCACATGCCATCTCAGCTCTTGCCTCTGTAGGCGCACAATTAGATGAAACTGGTTTAGTAATATCTTGTTGTGCTGGTATCTCTCTTGCAAGTATGACAGCGTGTATCTCTAAGGTTAGTAGTTATTCTAATGAGCGTAGTTTCGTTAGGTGTATGCCTAATTTAGGAGTTCAGGTTGGATGTGGTGCAATTGCTTACGTTGGTTTATCTGACAATCAAAAGTGTCCTCAAATGGTATTTGCTCTGAATCTTTTAGCAAGTATGGGATGTGCAATAGAAGTTGAAGAGAAACATCTCGATGCTGTAACAGCACTGTCAGGAAGTGGTCCGGGCTACTTTGCGTATATTTTAGAACATCTTGAGAAAGCAGGTGTTGCGCTAGGGCTTGATGAAAAAGTTGTGCGCCAATTACTTATTTACTCTCTTTTGGGTACAGGAGAGCTTTTACGTGGCCTTAATGTATCTCCTAGTACTCTTAGGGAACAAGTTACAACTCCACAGGGTACGACGGCGGCAGCACTTGAAGTATTTTCTAAATATTCACTTGATATAGCTCTTGTGGAAGGAGTAAGAGCAGCCGCAACACGATCAAATGAACTAGGTAAATTATGAAATATTTGCAATGGGTTTTACTCTTGACCTTGTTACTTGTGGATGCCCGTGCTGAGGATCCACAAGATAAAATATTAGCGGGAAGCGATGCTGAGTTATGTCATTGGAATTTAAGATGGAAGCAGCATAAGTTGGGTAAGGTAAAGAATTTTCCATTAGCTCGTAATAAAGGAGTCCGTTTTGGTCTTGATGGGGACTTTTTATGTACTGCTTCGCCTGTAGTTAAACTTAATCAAGTTAAAGCATCGGTTCCTACTCTTAGTGTTGATCTTAATTGTAAATATCCTGAAACAGAGAGGGGAGTTGCAACTGGTTTAGCTGCCCTTGAAGAAGTAGGTACAGTTGATGAGGCATTTTTGTTTCTTCTTGATCCTGTTGGGGAGATTGCTCATTCAATTTTAATTACAGTTTCTTGTACTAACCGAAATTCATAAAGAGACATAGTGGCCTCTTGCTTCGCTGAAGTTTCTAATTGT
>JBIKUX010000011.1:0-85000 GCA_044347345.1 Bdellovibrionota bacterium
AAGATGGTTGCAGTATCTACTCGCAATCGCGAATCTCCAAGACTTAATAACCTACTGCCGTTATTTAGTAGTAATTTTTCCTCTGAAGGAGAAAAATCCCCTTCGGGACCAATAACTAAAGATATTTGTTTAGATGCGAGTCTTGGGATCTTATAACTGATCAGCATATATCGATATGTTAGAATTCTCCCGTAAGCGCTAGCCTCATCGCATCCACTAAGACGCTACTATGCAAGTAGCTGCCCTCCATTGAGATATTTAAAAATCACTAAGTGGGATTCCTTATAGACTAATGATAAGTGGCGTTGTGTGTTGCTACTTTTTACAAAAAGAGTAGAGACTTACATTCATATTATTTAGTTAGACCTAATCGTAAAAGTAAACTGTAGTAACAGGATTATGCATGAAGGTAATTTTATACTAAAAAGGTTAAGGTAATAAATACCAATCGCAAGCATAAGATAACGGTGGCTCAAAATAAGCTTAACCTTAATCTAGAGTTTAAATTTAGCAATCACTACTTACATAAAATTATTTACGCTCTCTTTGCGATAATTCCTATTTAAAGCCACGCCTACCTCGTACTGCTCGTACTTTAGTACTCATTAATCAGTGTTCTTACACCCCTGCACTAGTACCACCACCATCACTACTACTGCCCTCCTGAATCTTTAAGTATCTACTTACACTATTAAGTATAAAGAGCTTCAAATATGCGTGACCTCACGTTGTAGCAGATTAGGGTTAAACTAGTTTTTTCTTTTAGAATAGAGTTAACTGCTCTGTTTTGAAGAAGTCTCTGTAATTGACGGCTTCCATATCGCGAGCTTGGCTTTTGTTTAACATGTGGATTAGGCATCTGCCGATATGATACCCCATATTTACGGGAACCGCATTGCCGATCTGGCGATACTGAGAAGTAATCGAGCCAGAGAACTCCCAGCGATCTGGAAAAGTTTGTAATCTGGCGTATTCTCTAATTGTTAGGGGTCGTGTCTCGCCCGGATGACAGCGTTCCGTTTGCGTCTGAGCAGGCGCGCACGTTAAAGTTAGGCTAGGCTCATCCCATGAAAGCCTTCTAGCCATACCTGTTTTACCGCCGCTTAAATGATAACTCCCTTTCATATATTCTTTTTGTAATTTCACCGGCAAATCTCTCCAATATCCACCAGCGGGCACTAGATCTAATATCTTTCTCTTGTTTTCGGAGTAAGTTTGGCCGAGCGACGGAGGGCAGTTTTCCAACGCTTCCTTTAAAGATATCGTGTAATCTCTTTCAACTGGGAATAGAATCGGCAGATTAAGATCTTGCCGCACTCCTATAATAATTAGACGCTCTCTTTTTTGAGGAACATCCAAGTACTGCGCTCTTAGGATCCTGTAGGCGACATTATATCCGAGGTCTCTCAAGATTTTAAGAATAGTCTGAAAAGTTTTACCTCCTTCGTGATTTAAGAGACCTCTTACATTTTCCCCTACTACAATTTTTGGCTTTACTATGTTGATACACCGAGCCATTTCGAAGAAAAGGGTTCCTCTAATATCATTAAAGCCTCTTTGGTTTCCAGCATAGCTAAAAGCTTGGCAAGGGAATCCACCTTGCACGATGTCTGCTTTAAGGCCTCTAAATTCAAGCTCTCTTACATCCTCATGAATGACATTTGCCCCCGTGAAGTTGCCTCGCAAAGTTGCTACTGCATCTTTGTCATACTCATTCAATAGTACATGCTCTATTCCGGCATTCTCCATGCCTAATGCAGTACCTCCTGCGCCGGCAAAAAGCTCAATGCAGGTATAACCTGATTTGGTCTTCTGACTTAAAACTTTAAACTTATTTTCCGAATGTTTGCCACTATACTTCTTGTGCAGTCTTTCGAGCTCTTCAAATGAAAATAGTCGATGATTTAACTCAGATCTTCGACTTCTTATTAAGCCCTTTTTTTCCCATCTTTTGATTGTGTCAACTGATACACCTAGATGCTCTGCTGCTTCTGCCACTGCTAATAATTTTTTCTTCATAAAGATTTTTTATCAATAACCCTTGCATGGGGCAAGGGTTATTGATTTTGTATTCAAAGCACTTTTTTTCTAAGTCTTAGACCTTCTCATAAGCAAAGTATCTGGTTTCTTTGGTGCGGTTGAAAAATTCTACGCCACTAATACTGACGAGGCCTTTGTCGTAAATGAATAGAATTTACTGCTCTGAAATTGGCTTAGCGAATCTATAGCTTTAAATAAGTAAACCTGTGTGCTAGCTGAGCATATTCCGAATAGACTAATTTGTGTGAATATGGTTACTTAGCTTTAATGAGATCTGAAATTAAATTAACAGCTATTATTAAAGACACTGTTAGGAAGAGCATCTTAGATTACGCAGAGAGGTCTTTGCACAAAAAAGCCAAATTTCAGATTCTTGATCTAATTATCCCAAAAGAGAGAAAAATCAGGTCGATTGTTGGGGGTCTGGAAACATCGCTAGGTACTACCCTCTGGGAGCCCTTGGCTAAAGCACTCGCTAAAAACAATGGCTTTCTTGTCAAGGAGGAAAATCTAGAAGCTCCAGCTAATATGCCAGCTAATCTAGGTAATGTTTTGGCTAATATAATCTCTGAGCGTGAACGAAGAAGCGGTGTATACGATGCGGAAAAGAGCCATGTTGAAATAAGAGAAACTTGCCAGATTTTTCAAAATTCGCGACGAATAGAGATGTTCGTGCCTGCTCCTAAAGGATACGGAGTGGACATATGGCTAGTTAAGGACGGTATCAACTACTTCTTTGATACTAAAACTGTTCAGCCCAACCTTGGGGCATTTACAAACTGCATGAAACAAGTTCTCCACTGGTATGCTTATTTCTACTGCAAACATCCTGATGAGAGAGCTGAGGCGAGGATTGTTTTCCCCTATAATCCGCACAGGATTGACTTCTGGGATGGTTCAATTGCACAAGGATTGCCCCTAGAAAAGAATAAAGAGGGATGGGTTGAGAATGAATTTTGGAACTTTTGCTCGGGTCATAACGACACCTACTTGTTAATTAAAAACTCCTTCAAAGAGCTACATGAGTCTAAAGAATTAGAATATGATTTAGAAAGACTTCTGGCTCGTTAGATTAGTGCGATAAATCTAACTTGACTTGTACACTTTCCGGATATGATACGGTGATATCTTACCATAAGTGACTGAGGTATTTTGCAGTTTCTTTGATAGATATCCCGTTCTGACCGATTATAATTCCATGATGGCATCACATTCATGTGGCAACTGGTTTAAAAGACTGAGGAGATGACTTCTTGCATCGGTTGGCGACCTTAGCTGTTCAGTAAGGATCGTGTAAGTAACCATTCCGTGTAGAGCATCTGGTTTTATCCTTTGGTAAATCATAGGATGTTTTTGTAAATACGGAAAAGTGAGGGAGTTAAGTTTGATTATTTGTTAATGCTTGTGAGGCTCCGGCGAGTACTCCTAGAGCGAAGATGGTTGCAGTATCTACTCGCAATCGCGAATCTCCAAGACTTAATAACCTACTGCCGTTATTTAGTAGTAATTTTTCCTCTGAAGGAGAAAAATCCCCTTCGGGACCAATAACTAAAGATATTTCTTTACCATAAACAGGAATTTTTTCTTGATTATGGATAATTCTAAGTAAATCGATAGGTGATTTAGCTTCTGGAGACAAAGAGCACGTAATTAAGATAGTGTCTTTTGGATGATAGGTTTCAATAGCATTAGAAAGAGATGGAGAGAAATAAGCGGTAGGTATTTTGTTTTGTAAAGATTGTTTAGCGGCTTGAGACGCAAGGCTACGCCACCTAGACTCTTTGTGAATAATATTACTATCGCTAATCTTTGGGATGCTACGGTCGCCGTGCCAAGTTATTATTGTTTGGCAACCGAGTTCTGTGGCTTTCTCTATTAAAAACTCATTAATCTTACCCTTGCATAGCGCGACAAATAACCGAGTTACTATAAAAGCTGCTTGATTATTAGGCTTAACTTGACTGGCAATGCTAGCTTGGTAATTTATCTCCACACACCAATAAGACTTTCTTGAGTCTCTTTTTAATATTCCACTAAATCGTTTATGAGAAATAGGATCAACAACCTCGACTAAATCTCCCTCACTTAAACGAGTAACGTTTATTAAGTGATGAGTTGATTTAGAATCAAGCGGTATCGTTATACTTTGAACACCGTCTACATTTTGTACGTTTTCTGCTGAACAAGCAGGAACAGAGCAAAATACTTGCACTCTGTGAGCCATAACAAATAATTATTTATCCGACGGCAAGTATTTTACTCAAGTCTTTTGGTTAGAGATCTAGATATAGTAGATGTATTTGCGAGCTAAGCTACCTTACGGGCTCCAACTAATTGTTCAAGCCTACGACGAACAGTAGCTAATTTATCAAGCCCGACAAAACGATCATTTCCAATAACTATTGTAGGAGTGTCGAATACACCGAACTTTTTCCCTCGCTTATATATTCCTTTAACACGTTCGCGGGTATCAGAGGATGATACCTTGCTTAAAAACTCGCCGAGATCTATGTCGAGATCTTCACAAAGCTCGGACATAAATTCATCACTGTTAGGGTTTTCTCCAAGCCCCCAACATTTGTGAAATACTTTGTAATTATACTCCATCAAAACATCAAGGTCTAAGGCTACTACAGCCCCACGAGTTATACGCCCTGGATCAAATTCATTTTGTGGCCAATCGTCTGGATAAACCAACGGTAGATTTTGCTCGTCAGCATAACGCTTAGTATCCTCAAAAAGATAAGATAACTTTTCTGGAATAACTGGTGTTACTGGTATCTGCTGACCTGCCGCTTTAGCTGAAAATGGCTGCCAAATAAACTCTGCATCAAAAGATCGAATGATCTCATACAGAGAGTCAAGCGCGAGATAGGCATAAGGGCTTTGAAAAGAATAATAAATCTCAACTGTTGTACTCATGTGACATACCTTTTAAAGGACCACCTATTTTTAAGCCTTTAACGCCTTTTGATTTTACAGAAAATGTGAATCAATTTTTGGATTTCGTCAAAAACTCTCGTAATTACAATTACATTAAAATACTAATACTTTACTTTAAAGTACGAGTTTACTTTCCAGTATGCACTCTACTTTTTTGTAGAGTGTTTTTAAAAATAACCTAAACTCTCTTTTGCTGTGCGAATAGAAGTTTATTTATAAAACTTTATCACTTCAAACAACTCTAAATATAGGTCTTATTAAGGATTCCTTTCCCAAGATTTTTTCTCAAGCTTTTTTCCACAAGATTCTTTCGTTTCTAGGTTGAACAAGAGCTTTTAAGTGAAGAAAAGTTCCCGTACTCTTGTACCAAGCCTAACACACCTCTTATTCTGTTGCTAATAATTCATGATTAAGTGAATAGGTGCTTTTAAAGAGCAAAAAAGTATGACAGATATTTACTCGTTTTGATGGAGCAAGAATTGTATGAGCCTTGAACGCTTAATCGCTCCACAAACTGGGGCATCCTCCCCCCTTATCTGCATGGAGGTAAATCCTCCTCGTGGAGTCGAGATAGAACCGTTATTTAAGAGATTAGAACCTTTTAAGTCTAAAATTGATTTTTTTAACGTAACTGATTCGGCCTTAGCCCGAATGAAATGTGCTTCACTTCCCTTTGCCTCCTTGTTAAAGCAGAGGTTTGGAATCGAACCTCTTGTAAATGTAGCTTGTCGCGACCGAAATTTAATCGCTTTGCAGGGAGATTTGCTTAGTGCTTGGATTCTTGGCATCCGTTCTGTAGTAGCTCTTACGGGAGATGCGGTAACAACAGGGGATTATCCAGGAGGTAAAAGTGTTTTTGAAGTTAATTCAGTTGGTTTGCTTGAGACAATTCGAACTCTGAATAATGGATTAGATATCGTAGGAAATTTTTTGAAAGGCTCGCCGTCTTTTGTGTCAGGAGTAGTGGTAAATCCTAATAGCAAAAATCCTAAAGTAGAAATAAAACGATTAGCAAAGAAGGTGGCTGCCGGAGCTCAGTACGCTCTTAGCCAGCCTGTTTTTGAGGCTGAAAAGGCTGTTTCTTTTTTTTCTGAAGCTTGTAGCGTGGATGTACCAATTCTTGTTGGCTTATTACCATTTAAAACAATAAAAGCGGGGCGCGCCATAGTACAAATCCCAGGTATTCGGCTATCACCAGATTTAACTAAGGCTGTAGATGCGGGCAAAGAAGAGGATTTAGGAAGAATGTCTACTGACTGTTGCTTGGAGGTAGCGTCGTTATGTCGTAAACTGGTGCGGGGGTTTCACGTTATCTCGGGGGCTTCTCCTTATATGGGACTTGAGCTAGTAGAAAAGCTTAAAAACAGGTTAGGGTGATGGTTGAGGAATTTAATGCAAGGATAACGTTATGAAGCGGCGAGAAGAGCTCACATTTCTTGAGCGAATCTACGTAGTAGAGGTGCTAAAGGGCGTATGGTTAACCTTTGGGCGGCTCTTAAGAAATTTTATTCGACACCTTAAAAACTCGATTTGGGTTCGTGGTGATAATCAAAAATTAAAAGGAGCTGCAACGATACAGTATCCTGAGCAAATGAGAGCATATCCTGAAAGATATCGTGCTAGGCATCGATTAACCTTAAAAGAGAATGGGGATGTAAAATGCACAGCCTGTTTCTTATGTGCAACCGCATGCCCTGCAAGGTGTATTTATATAGAACCTGCCGAGCATAGCGATTCTTCGATAGAAAAATTTCCGCATCGCTATGAAATAGATACTCTGCTGTGCATCTATTGTGGATACTGCGTTGAAGCTTGCCCGGTTGATGCAATTAGAATGGATACTGGGCTTCATCCTGAAGTGTATCCACCTGACCCCCGTTTATACATCGAGGATAAAGAGACTCTGATGGAGAGGTCTAGAATATTAGAAGATATAGGTAAGGAAGGCTTGCTTGAATTACATCGAGCGAAAATTCGGTCATTGGAGCAAGGTTCTAAGCCTCTAAGTGATGCTGTCAGAAAGATTGTGCGTTGATTGTAAATGATATTTGTGAGTGGTTATGGTGTGAGTGATAGTTGACCGTTAGTAATATTAATATTGGCGACCTACTTAATCCGACGAAGAAAGGGATGGGGTTTTTTAGTTGAAGGTTTTTTATTGATTGATTTGTTAACAGGTTGATTGCTGTCTTGATCTACTGCGATTTTAGATTCTTTTAAAGAATCTTTAGGCTTAATTTCACTCTCTGCATTTTTAAACGAATCTAATTGAGGTATATTAACCGCTTCCGATGACGCCCCTTCCGATGACTCCGATGACTCCGATGACACTGACGACACTGACGACACTGACGACACTGACGACTGCGATGCCTCAGATACTACTGCTAGTATAGGAGATGCTTGTGTTGACGCTGGCTCTGTTGATGATAATGGTGTTGATGATAACGGCGTAGGAGATGATTGGGTTTCCTTTTGAACTTCAGATATAAAACCGGCAAGCAGTTCTGCCGGTACCGAATCATCCCATTGTTGGATTGTGCCACTAGCACTGGAACAAGCCCAGATGGAATCTAATGGTAAAATGCAAGTAAAATAAGCCCCGTTAAAGAGTAAGTCTGCAGATATGCCGCTATCGTTTAATGTCATAGAACCTCTAAACAAACGGCTTAATTTCAGAGTAACGGAGGGTAATTCAGTTAAATGCTTGGGAAGTGACAAGCCTGCGCTAGATGTATTTACCTGAACTAAGATATATTCGTCGTTAAGCATCTTCTCAATGCTTTTGCGTTTTTGGCGCCTCTTAAGGTCTATTTCCACTTGTCCTCCTTCTCCCTTATAACCACTCTAAGAAAGAGTGTGTCTTGAGGCAAGTGGCAGGGTAAAAAGTTTTACTTTGGATGTTGGCGAGCGTAGAGCTTCATTTCTTTATGACAACCTAGCTATAAAGAGAGTAGAGAAATATGACTCACTTAAAGTACAGTGCTCACTCTTGTAAGAAATCCATAAAGATTACTTTTGAAATAATTATAAAATGGCCGAAATTTTAACTGCCTCTATCGCTCAAGAATCGCAAGATCGTTATTTGACTTATGCATTAAGTGTAGTCTCAGGACGAGCACTTCCTGATGTAAGAGATGGTTTAAAGCCGGTTCAGCGTAGGATTTTATATGCAATGCATGCAAATTTAGGGCTCAGGCCTGATACTCCACATCGTAAATCAGCAGCTGTTGTGGGAGAGGTTTTAGCTAGATTTCATCCTCACGGCGATACTGCTTGTTATGAGGCCATGGTTCGGATGGCGCAGAGCTTTTCTTTACGGTATCCGCTGATCGATGGCCAAGGGAACTTTGGCTCTATAGACGGCGACAATCCAGCGGCTTACAGGTACACAGAAGCTAGGCTTACACAACTTGCTATCCAGGTATTAGGGGAAATTGATCAGGAAACTGTACCATTTCGCGATAATTTTGATGTGACTATTAAAGAACCAATGGTACTTCCTAGTAGAGTACCCAATCTGCTTGTAAACGGGTCGAGTGGTATAGCGGTAGGAATGGCTACAAGTATTCCACCACATAATTTACGAGATGTTGTTAAAGCGTTAATTGAACTATCGCTCGACTCTGATATATCTGAATCAAAGTTAGTTACTGTTATCAAAGGCCCAGACTTTCCTACTGGTTGCTTAGTTCTTAATTCAAAGAAACAACTTGACGACCTCTATTCAACTGGTCGCGGTGCTATTCGTATGAGAGGAGAGTGGCGTTTAGAGGAGGGTAATCGTGGTAAATCTTCAATTATAATTGAGTCTATTCCTTATGCTATCACGAAGAGTGCTCTTGTTGAGCAAATCGCGGAGCTGATAGTTGAAAAAAAACTTCCACAGTTAGTGGACGTTCGTGATGAATCAACGGAAGAGATCCGGATTGTATTGGAACTTGCCTCTGGAGCTGATCCTGAGCGAGCTATCGCTTATTTATGTAAACATACCTCTTTTGAGAGTCAATTTGCTGTCAATATAACTGCACTAGTTCCAACTGCAAATGGAGCTCTTATTCCCGAACTTTGTTCTCTCAAAAAGTGTCTCTCGCAATTTCTTGCTTTCAGAGACGATGTGACTAGACGAAAGCTAGTTCATGAGAAGTCAAAACTTGAAGAGCGAATTCATATTCTAGAAGGGCTTGAGACTGTTTTTGATGATCTCGATGAAGCTATTCAAATTGTTCGCAAGAGTGGTGGAAGAAGTGATGCGGCTACAAAGCTCAGAGAGCGATTCTCTATAAGTGAAGTGCAAGCTTTTGCAGTGGTTGATATGCGCATTTATCAACTTTCTAAGACATCAATTGATGAAGTGCGTAAAGAGTTAAAGTCCAAGAAAGATAGGGTAAAACAGATTATAGTTATTCTCTCTGATAGTAAAAAGATCGCTGAATTAATTCGTACTGATCTTAATGAAGTAGCGGAGATGTTTGGTGATAAGCGAAGAAGTAAGTTGGTTCGAGATGTTGAGGAGGTAACCTTAAATGAAGAAGATTATCTCGTACGAGAAGATGTCTTTGCTATAGTAACAAAAGATGGTTGGCTGAAAAGAATTAGAAGGAATAATGAGCTATCTTCAACTAGGCTCCGAGAGGGAGATGCACTTAAAGACGTGCATGAGGTTAATACGCTTGATCAAGTAGTAATTACTACTAACCTAGGAAATTTGTATACGATAAGAGTCCATGAGTTTCCATCTTCTAGTGGTTTTGGTGAACCTATACAAAAGCTCAGAAAATTCAAGGATGGTGAGCGAATTATAGGGTCTTTTATAATGTTTTCTAATGAGCAAAAGATAGATATTCAGTCTCAGCAAAGATTACGCGAGGGAGGATTTTTATTTTTTGCATCTGCATCAGGGCAAGGAGTATTGGTGCAAATTAGTGATATAGATGGTCTTAAAAAAAGTGGAAGAAAGCTCGCAAAAGTTCGTGAATCTGATGAATTTGTCGCCGTTATTGACGTTAAAGATGACTTAAAGAAGGCAGAGATTATTCTTTTTACTGCACAAGGTATGGCGCACCGCGTAGCTTTAGGTGAGTTTCCAGTTAGAGACGGAGCATCTCTCGGGGTTATAGCTATTGATTTAAAGAAGGGTGATGCGTTATGTGGGGCGGTTGCAGCTGAGCAAGGAGGTGTATTAACTCTCTCTTCTGGTAAGGAAAAAATTGTTAAAGCTAGCGAAGTTAGTCTAGGACGTAGGGGGCTTCGTGGTATTAAACTAAAGGGGATATCTGAGATTTTAGGAGTAGTAGCTGGTACTAGAATGTAACTTTACACATATTGGAAATAGAGCAGAGTATGACGAGTAAATCATCTAATTCATACAGAGCCGCAGATATAGAAGTTCTTGAAGGACTTGAGCCAGTGCGTAAGCGGCCTGGGATGTACATCGGAGGCACAGAAGGCCCTCAAGGACTTCATCATCTTGCAAAAGAGATCATCGATAATTCGGTCGATGAGGCTATGAACGGTCATGCTAACGAGATAGAGGTTATTTTACATGCAGACCGTGAGAGCCTTACAGTAAGAGACAACGGTCGAGGTATTCCTGTTGATATACATCCTGTATTTAAGCGATCAGCCCTAGAACTTATTCTTACGACTCTACACGCTGGTGGAAAGTTTTCTGAAAAAAATTACCATACTGCCGGAGGTCTGCATGGAGTTGGTGCTTCTGTTGTGAATGCTTTATCTATTGAATTTTGCGCTCGCGTTGAGCGAGATGGGGGAGAGTTTATTCAGGAGTTTTCGCGTGGAAAGCCAAAGGGATCGGTTAAGCGCTTGGGTCGTTCAACCAAGCATGGCACCGCGATATTTTTTCGGCCAGACCCTGAGATTTTCCGAGTAACGGCATTTTCAGAGGAAAGGCTACAACGCATTCTTGAAGAGAAGGCCTTTTTAAATAGAGGATTAAAGTTAGTTTTTATCATTGAAGAAGAGGCTGGCGAATCTCGCGTTCAGGAATTTTTATTTCC
Source organism: Bdellovibrionota bacterium (assembly GCA_044347345.1). Classification (GTDB taxonomy): domain Bacteria; phylum Bdellovibrionota_C; class UBA2361; order UBA2361; family JBIKUX01; genus JBIKUX01. Next base: position 11,004 of record JBIKUX010000011.1, read on the forward strand.
AGACGGTATTGCTTCATATTTGAGAAATTATTTAGAGAGAAACTCCTTGGATATCCTGGGGAATGAGAGTTTTTATCTGGAACGATCTGAGGATGTGAAAGTTGAAGTAGCGTTTGCATGGACTGAGCAGACTCGTGAAGTATTATTTTCGTATGTAAACGGGATTCATACTCCAGGTGGTGGTACGCATGAAGATGGTTTTAGAGCAGGGCTTGTGCGAGCTGTGCGAAATTATATCTCTACTCATGACTTAGCTCCTAAAGGATTAAAGATTACCTCTGAGGACATTCGTGAAGGTTTAGTTGCTGTATTAGCGGTAAATATCCCTGGAACAGTTGCGCAGTTGCAATTCCAAGGACAAACTAAGGATAAGCTCAACACTGTTGAAGCAACCGCCCCAGTAGAAGCACTTCTAAAAAGTTTAGAAAATTTCTTAAATACTAAGCCAACATTAGGCGCAACTCTCGCTGAGCGTGTGGTGCTTGCAGCAAAGGCTCGAGCGGCAGCTAGGGCAGCTTCACAAGGTATTTCTCGTAAAGTAGGAGTTAGTCACCGTTTAAATTTGCCTGGTAAGCTTGCTGATTGTTCAGCCACACAACCTTTTCAAAGTGAAATTTTTATTGTGGAGGGAGATTCTGCTGGTGGGAGTGCTAAGCAGGGACGAGATAGAAAAACTCAAGCAGTCTTACCATTGAGAGGTAAAGTGCTAAACGCCCTTAATCTATCAGAAGATAAGGTAATGGCGAATAAAGAGCTTGCAGATCTTGTTTCTGCGCTTGGCTGTGGAGCAGGAAAGAGTCTTAGGTTAGATAAGTTGAGATATGGTAAAGTTATAATCCTAACTGATGCCGATGCGGATGGTATGCATATCGCCGCACTCCTTATGGCGTTTTTTTTCCGCTATATGACCCCTTTAATTCAGCAAGGGCATCTTTTTCTCGGTCTTTCTCCTCTGTTTAGAGTTCGTGTTGGGACAGGTAGCACAGCTAAAGATCATTGGGTATTTTCTGAAGATGAACGAGATGAGCTGATCGTAAAGCAAAAAGGTCGCTCAGTTCATGTGACTAGATTTAAAGGTTTAGGTGAAATGAATCCCTCCACTTTATGGAGTACTACTCTTAATCCTCAAACTCGTAGTCTTCTTAAAATTAGTATAGACGATGCAGACGAGGCATTTCAGATGTTTCAGCGACTTCTTGGTAAAGACCCTTCTCTTAGGTATCGTTTAATTCAAGAAAACGCACATAGGTTAATGATTGATTTGTAAAATGATGAGATTTGATAAATACTCAGATTTTTATAATGACCTATAGAAAAAATCTTTCAGCCAAGGTAAATGTACCTTAGTGGTAGTTTAGAAAATGTTAACTAGCCGAGCTTTTGTTATTCTGGTACATCCTCATAAAGATGTTGAAATAACAGAAGTGGATATACTTTTTGCTAATGGTAGGGAAGCATAAGTGCCGATATGTGGGGAGCATTCAAACATTTGGCCTCTTATGTAAGTTCTCACGTAAGTAATGTGCAGTGCATGGATGAAGAAGGGTTATTCCTTACACTTGAGTCAGCGGCCGAGCGGTATGGTCGTTGTGATCCTCTCTGGTTTAGAGAAAAAAGATCTCCTGTAATAGATTCTATAGCAGGGGGTAAGGAAGGTCCCGAGATGCTCCTTCTTCACGGGTTGTTTGGTGCGTTGTCGAATTGGGAGTCGGTTTTCCCATTATTTGAGAAATTTTCTCGACCGACTGCTATCAAGTTCCCTTTACTTTCACTGCATCGTTCAGAAGTTAAAATCAAATCCCTAGCGCTTCTTACCGAATACTTTATTCGTAAAGAGCATTCAAAGCCGGTTGTTCTTTGTGGTAACTCATTAGGTGGTCATGTTGCTCTTCGACTTTGCTTGGCATCTCCTGAATTAGTTGATTGTCTTGTGTTAGCTGGCACTTCCGGGCTTTACGAGCATACTGTGGATTCACTTCCTGTCCGTCCAAAGCATGATTTTGTTCGCGATCATATGTATCGTGTCTTTTGGGATACAAAATTTATTACCGATGAAGCTGTGAACGAAATAGCGAGTACTCTTGCCCAAAGAGAACATGTTCTTAATTTGATACATGCGGCACGCAGTGCCAAGCGAGATAACTTACAAAATCTTTTATCAAAGATAGCGGTACCGACTCTTTTGTTATGGGGCGAAGACGATCAAGTCACTACATTAGACGTTGCACATCAATTTAATCAGCTTATACCTAATTCTACCTTAGTTACTATTAAAAATTGTGGTCATGCTCCGATGATTGAGCATCCAGAGTGGTTTGCTGATGAGGTTGATAAATTTTTACGAAAACATTCTCGGGTAGCAAGTTCTAACCCTATTTAGGTGATGTATACCTTCAGGAAATACATTACCTATTACTTTTTAATTTAGCTTATTTAGATATAAACTAAGGGATGAATTGAGAGATTGAGTAAGATTAGAACATTATTGTAAATTGTTCGGTATATTACTCGAATGGAAAAAATAAAAAACTGGAAAAGTAAATATGAATCGAACAGAAGCGAGTAGTAAATTTCCGCTTGGGTCAAGTATTCCTGCTTTTCGCTTACAAGATTCATTTGGCTCATTTTATGACACTTCATTTTTTGCAGGGGCGAAAGGAGCACTGGTAGTTTTTACCTGTAATCATTGCCCTTATGTAAAGGGAAGTGACCAAGCTCTTTTTGAAGTTATTAAGTCTGCTTATAATCAAAATTTGAGAACGATTCTTATCAGCGCCAATGATCCAGAACAATATCCTGAAGATAGTTTGGAAAAAATGCGAGAAAAGGCCGAAAAATTTACTTGTCCTTGTCCATATTTGTTTGATGAGAAGCAAGAGGTCGCTCGTCTTTTTGATGCGCAGTGCACTCCTGAATGTTATTTATTTGATCGGTCATTAATTTTAAGATTTCATGGCGCGATTAATGACAGTCCACGAGATCCATCGAAGGTAACCAAAAATTTTTTACAAGATGCCGTAAATTCTGTTCTCAAGGATGAAGTCCCTACGGTTAGTTTTGCTCACCCGATCGGGTGTTCGATAAAGTGGCGATAGTAAAAACATATCATTTAAGTACAAAAATACTGAGAATTATTTTAATAGATATATTATGAAATCATCGCTAGAAGCTGTTGCTAATACACTAAGTCTTTTGTCTTGTGATGCAGTGCAGAGAGCAAACTCTGGGCATCCAGGTTTGCCAATGGGTGCTTCGCTATTCTCAGCGGTTCTTTGGTCTGAGTTTCTTCGTTACGATCCAAATGATCATGACTGGATTGCTCGAGATCGTTTTGTTCTTTCTGCGGGGCATGGTTCAGCGCTGCTGTATAGTCTGCTACATCTTTTTAGTGGCAGTGTTTCTCTTGATGATTTAAAGCAATTTAGACAGTGGGATAGTAAGACTCCTGGCCATCCGGAATTTGGTTGGACCTCTGGAGTTGAAGCTACAACAGGGCCTCTTGGTCAAGGAACGGCTAACGCTGTCGGATTAGCTCTTGGTGCGAAGATGCTAGCTGATACTTATAAGTGCCCTTTGCTTTCATATCGAGTGTTTGCGCTTGTAAGCGACGGAGATCTAATGGAGGGGATAGCAAGTGAAGCCGCGTCACTTGCAGGTCATTTAAAATTAGATAATTTGGTGTTCCTTTATGATGATAATAAGGTTTCCTTAGCAGGCATGACGGATGTATGTTTTACAGAGTCGGTTGAAAAAAGGTTTGCCTCTTATGGTTGGGATGTACAGTCAGTCGACGGGCATGATGAGGGCAGTATTAGGTCTGCTTTGAAGCACGCAAGCCAAGTAAATGTTCCCGCGATTATTTGTTTAAAAACTATTATCGGATACGGAAGCTCAAAGAAGGCTGGAACTTGTGATGTTCATGGTTCACCTTTGGGACTAGAAGAACTTGCTAATACGAAGAGGTATTTTGGTGTAGATCCTGAAGCATCTTTTTGTGTTCCGAGAGAGGTAGAATCGTTTTGTGCAGAAGTAATTGAACGTCGTCGTGTAGACCGAGCTGAGTGGCAGGATAAATTTTCTGATTGGTCAGTTGCTAATCCAGAGCACGCAAGTTCTCTTTCGCGTCAAGTTAATAAAGAAATACCAGATGAGCTAAAGAAGGCACTTTTGGCGGGTATTCCTCACAACAAGCCTGACGCTACCCGGAATCTTTCAGGAAAGGCTATTCAGTTAATTGCGGATAATGTCCCCTATTTTGTTGGAGGGTCAGCAGACCTTGAAAGTTCAACCAAGACTCTCATTGTTAAGTCAGATGAAATTCAGGCTGGTTCTTTTAGTGGTCGGAATATTCGTTATGGTGTGCGTGAGCATGCTATGGGTGCCATTGCAAACGGGTTAGCTTACACCGGTGCATGGATTCCAATGGTCAGCACATTCTTGGTGTTCTCGGATTATCTTCGTCCTACGTTACGTTTAGCTGCTTTGTCACATATTCAAACCTTATTTGTGTTTACTCATGATAGTTTTTGGGTAGGTGAAGATGGTCCTACGCATCAACCTATTGAGCACATAATGAGTATAAGGTTAATTCCAGGAGTTAATGTCTACCGGCCAGCTGATGGTCTTGAGATGGGAGCCGCATATTTTGCCGCACTTGAGAGAAAGAGAGCACCAAGTGTAATTATTTGTACTCGTCAAAATGTACCCGTGCTTGAGCGTGGGAGTGAAGCAAATGTAGAAAACATTTTGCGAGGGGGATACCATTTATCATCTCATGGTGACGAATCAGTTACTTTAGTAGCAACCGGCTCTGAAGTTGGTACCATTCAACAAGCGGCTAAACTTCTTCTTGAAGGCAAAGGTATAGGGAGTCGCGTAGTTTCCATTCCTTGTGTTGAAGATTTTCTTAGCCAGAATTCTACTTATCAAAAGTCAGTTATTCCATCTGATAAGCCTGTAGTTATTGTTGAGGCTGGCAGTAAGATTGGTTGGAGTGATTTGATAAAAGGTTCAGATTCAATAAATAACTCAGTGACAGTTATTGGTATGGAGCGGTTTGGTGCTTCGGCTTCCGGAGAGGTACTGGCGGAAAAATTTGGATTTACCCCAGAAGCTCTGGCTCGGCAAGTAGAAAAAATATGTTTACGATAATTCTAAAACACCTCAATAATGGGTGGTGGAGATAAGCTGTTTACCATAGTTTTTCCCCACCGACCGTTATAACGATAGCAAAGGGGTGTTTAGGAAAGTATGAATTTTACTCCTATTATAAGTAACGACTCATCTTTTTCATCACAGCAGGAAGTTGAGGCACCTTTTTTAAAACTTTGGCGTTACTTTTCTGCATCACAGTGGGTAATCTTTGCTGTGGTGATAATTTTAGGATTATTGCTACGGTGGATAGGTCTTGAAACTCGACCTGTTCATCACGATGAGTCTCTTCATTTGATGTATGGTAGCTATTACTTTAGAGACCCTCTAAGTAGATTTTACCAGTATGATCCTAAGCTCCATGGTCCTCTTATATATCAACTGCTGGTCGTAATTTATCAATTATTTGGGGAATCTGTTTGGTCAGGAAGGGCACTTATTGCAATTTTGAGTTCAGTATTTCTTTTTATTCCTCTCTTATTTCGACAACATCTTTCTCCATTAATTGTGCTTGGAGTTACAAGTTACGTCGCACTTTCGCCGACTATAGTTTATTACTCACGCTTTATACGAGAAGACTTTATTGTTTTTGCAGGTTTTTTTGTTTCTTTATACGGCGCTGTTCTTGCTAAGCCTAATTTTGGTATCCCACTAGTTTTTGTTGGCATCGCATTACAATTTGGAATGAAGGAAAACGCCTTTGTGCACCTTGCAATGCTTCTTGGATATATTTTGTACGATGCATTATGGCATTTAGTCAAAAAGTCTAGTGGCAAAGCGTTAAATGATAGTGAGCAAACTTCTTTATTGACTCATATCAAACGTAAATTCTTCTCTCATTGGATTGAGTTCTTAATCGGTGTTTTTTTATGCGTGGCGTTGTATTGCGCAATTTATTCTGCTGGTGGCTTATATGGTAAGGGCATACTTGATGGCCTTTATCGTGAAAGCCTAAAATATTGGTGGGGGCAGCATCATCAAGAACGAATATCTGGTCCTTTTCTTTTTCCTCAATACTTTTTAGCTTGGTATGAACCTTTATTTTGCCTAGGGGTAATAGCTTCTATCCTTTACATTATTAAAAACACCATTTTTTTGGTTCGGTTATTTAGTGTATCAGTGTTAGCTTTAGCTCTTTTTATTTGGTTTGGATTGAGTGATGAAGCTGTAATTCAAAGTAGTATTGGTAGGTTTTTTAAATTTAAAGATACTAGAGATGCCGCTGGAGGGCTGCTGTTACTGGTTGTGGCTCCTTTGATGACAACCGCGTTTTTAAACAGAGGAGAAAAGCACCTTGCCTTAGCCGCATACGGTTTTTTTGCGACATTGTTTACTTATAGTTTTTTAGGTGAAAAAGTACCGTGGCTAACTTTGTATCCTTTGGTTACTGGTCTTATTTATTTGTCTCTCTTAGGTGAGCACCTATCCTCTCAGCCATTTTGGAAAACGCTGAAACAGTACTCTTCATCTATAGCTCTATTACTTACGTTTGCTGTGATAATAATTGTTGGGATTATCGGAAACGAAGGAACAAAAGCTGGTGCTGTATCAACGGCTGTTAGCTTGTTTAGAAATTTGACCTTTTTAGGTATTTCAGGTTTGGTTATCACTTCGTTTGTGAGTGCTTTTTTCCCACCGAATCAGAAATTCTCGCCCATATACCCATCTATTATAATTTGTGGGTTACTTTTTTTTCACCTCTATCTTTGCCTAGTTATTAATTTTAGTCGCTCTGGTGAGTCTAGTGAGCTAATTAGTCAAGTTCATACGACTAAAGAGATTGACGGTATTGCTTATCATGTACTAAACAAAGCACAAAATGATGTTTCAGGTAATAACGAGTATATTCAAGTTTACGGTGAGGGTACCTGGCCATTGGTTTGGTACTTTAGAGATGCAAAGAATTATAGATTTATAGATAGTAAACCATCTTTTGATAGTACTTTTGAGTATATCTTTGCCGATGAAACTACCGAGCTTCCAACAGGTGTTCCTTATATAAAAGAAATCGTGCCATTAAGAGGATGGTGGGTGCCGGTATATGCGGATATTACCCCTTCACGGTATCTATATTATCTTATTACTCGTCGTCCGTGGTTCGGTAATCCTACTGGTGCACAGAACATATCTATTTTTCGCCGTAAACACGAGTGAACACCATCGACTCAAAAACGCTTGATGAAAAGCGTAAATTTATTTTTGAACGAAGTATAGGTACAGCAACTGACCTCATCGGTATAACCTATACTTTACTTACTCCGGATCTTGTTCAGGGGAATTTGTTAGTGAGCACAAAGCTTCACCAACCTTTTGGCCTGCTACACGGAGGAATTTCTGTGTTTTTTGCTGAATCTTTAAGTTCAGTTGGGGCTTGGCTTAATCTATCTAATATTAATTCCTCTGCTTTATGTGTTGAGATAAACGCCAATCACATATCTTCTATGATTGAGGGAATACTTTACGGAAGGGCGACTCCTCTTCATCTTGGTAAGAGTATCCACGTTTGGGAAGCTCGTCTATTTACTACATTAGATGAGACTAAAGAAAGGAGTCAATCAGAGCAACTTATATGTGTAGCTCGATGTACTTTATCAATACGCAGTGTGTCATAGCTTTTTTTGATTGCTCAAATATAAATATAATAGTAAGAGCTCAATGGCATCTCAGCTTTGAGTTTTTACGTACTGGATTCAGTACTATTTTGAGTGCTTGGTTATACTAAACTCGGTTAGTGTTAAATCGATACTTTAAATTTTATTTATCTAAACGGAATTCCTCCTACCCAAATAACTAAGCTCCTTCTTATCCCAGAAGTTACGGGGGTTACTCTATGCATTAAATAGCTAGGAAAAACAATTGTGAATCCCTTATGTTTGTGAGCCCGTATTATTGATGATCCTCCTTGCCAAATTTCAAGTTCGCCACCTGAATACTCCTCAGGGTCACTTAACTGAATAGTCATTGATATTTTTCGTAGACATGCTTGCCCTGCACCTATGTCCATGTGCCAGTCGTAGTGGCCGTTGTTAATAGCCTCATATTCTGTGTATTGAATGTGCTCATTACCGCTTATAAGATCGAATCTCCAGAGAGCAGAATTGGCCTCGATAATCATATCTCGCATACGATCAAAAACCCAACTCCACTCGGCTGTGTTAGTTAGCCAAACTAGTCGAGACTCCCGTATTGATTGATTTATCTGATTTTGCCCATCAATGGTTGCCCTTTGAGGTAGTGAGTTAGCAGCATTAGCCCGTATTAATTCAACTTCAAGATCGGAAAACCCATTGGAAAAATAATATAAATTTGTTGGGTCATTAAGTTTTGGATCAAATTTCATGGTTTGATGATTCTAAAATTATATCTTTCCAAAATTACATAGCGTTTAGTTAGGTAAAGAGCGCGATTCTATCGTTTCGAATATGATGAAACTCGATTCTTTTTCGGAGCGGACTTGATTGCTTTGAGTTCTGTAAAACGGAAAGACTACAGCATTTTCTTCAATTCGATATTTAATGATAAATAACCTAAACGATGCCTTTATTTTCCTAAATAAAGAATTGGACTAGGATTGAGAGAAGATTAGCTTCTTTTTAATTAGGATGATCAGCTAAACCTTTTTTTGTTTCTGATATGAATCATTTACATATTTGTGTTACTAGCGATTATAGAAGATGGTTGAAAATTAGTGAGTATTTGTTTTATGTGTAGTTGTCTTAGTATCGTTGGTTAGTCACATTTCTTAGAATAGTAGGAACAAAGATTTTGATTGTTATCGCTCTTCTTTCAGTGATCTAATAGCATTATCAAATTCGGCAACGATATTTTCGCTATCTGCATAAGGTTCAATCCATTCTCCAATTTCTTGAGTTGAGGGCACTTTTTTTCTAAGTTCTAGAATAGATTGATCAGAACTTAAATTTTTTATATCTGAGCTAAGTTCTGTTAAATATTCAGAATCTCCGAGATAGTTAGAAATGAAGGATCGTAATTGTTGTTCTCCCTCTTTAATAGATAGATTTGGAAATTTATCTTCAATAATGGTAATGGAACGGTAGTATGCGTCTTTCAGTTGATCTTCAGTACGTTCAAACTCTGCTTTGAAAATGTCAATCAGTTCATCACTCTTAGGTATCTGACTTAAATCAAACTGCAAGATAGATTCAGGAGCATTAAAATCAATGTACTCTAACTCTAGAAGGTTGAGTTTTACTGTTTTATCCTTAGCTGTCGGGGAAGTTTTTGATATAGAAAACTTAGGAACTAAAAATTTCTTATCTATATAATCTTCAAGTTCACTAAAATATGTAGTATCACGTTCATGTTTTGTTGTTTTATTTCGAGATAAAGGGGTAATAATACTAACGATGCCTCTCTGTGACGATGTATTATCATTAATATCGGAGTTTTTTAGTTTAGTTATATAGTCAGGGAATATAGACCCGATAAGACAACAGAAAAGAATAAACCAAAACCAAAATTGGGTAGTTTGTGAAGGAACCGATAGGCGCTTCATTATATACTAAAACTCTCTAACTATTAATTTATACTAAAGATGAAGAAGGATATTAATTATGGTGATGAAAAAGCACCGAGAGTTACAGCACGAGTAGCCCCAGTTACTGAAGGTATCGAAGTGTTGAAACCAAAAGTCGCATCATTTGCAAGTAAAGCCCATATCATAGCCTCTCGTGCCTGAGCAGGTATGCCAAATTCATCGGAGATACGAACTTTTGTCTCAGGAAGATGGTATTGAATTCGTTCAATAAGGTAAGTATTTCGACTTCCCCCACCCGCAACAATAATTTCATGGAGAGTATTTTGAACCCATTTTTTAAGGGAATCACTTATCGAAAGAGCAACAAATTCTGTAATTGTAGTAAGTAAATTTGTATCTACCCTACCGTTGTTGTACTCAATACAACTTTGAACAAAACTGTTTCCATAAGTTTCAAATCCGGCTGATTTAGGTGGGCATAGTTGTAAATATTTATCACTAGTCATTAATTTCTCTAGTAGAGGCTTAATGATTTGTCCTTGACGAGCAAGTTCTCCACCCTCATCAAATAGTTGAGTGCCATTTGTTAAAATAGTTATTATGCGGTCGATAGGGGCATTTGCTGGTCCGGTATCAAATCCAATTGTCGGCTTATTAAGCCCATTAAATACGGAAATATTGGCTATGCCTCCAAGATTTAATACACCCCAAGGTAGTTTTTCGCTTTGGTAAAGAATTTGGTCTCCATACGGAGAAAGTGGCGCTCCTTCACCCCCAGCAGCGATATCTTTGACACGAAAGTTTGATACTACCGGCACTCCTAGCTGATAAGCTAAGCGGTCTCCACAACAAAGTTGTAATGTGGCATGTTTTGTTCCAGGCTGTCGGCTATGATGATAGATTGTTTGACCATGACAGCCTATAAGATCAATGTCTGTTGTAGGTATAGTCGCAGCTTTACATGCGTCTCTAATAGCTACTGCATAAGAATCAGTTATTTCTTGTTCCAACTCTGCCAGAGTTTGTAGGTTTAAGTTGTGTAAGGTTAATATAGAATTTCTTATGGCTGTAGGATACGCGCAAGAAAAAAGATAAAGTAACGTAATTTTTGCTCCGCTATCTCCTTCATGTATTTTTGGTCCAGCACCAGTAATGCGACAAATCGCTACGTCAATACCATCAACACTTGTGCCAGACATAACGCCAACGACTAACCTTGTGGGTTTGTGGCGAATTGCCTCAAGTTGAAGGGATAGTGGAGTATTCATGTAAATTGAGCCTTTTAAACTAAAACTGCCAGGTTAGCATGGAAAAAGAAGAGATTACTGTAAAGGTAGAAAACAATCCAAATCCATTTCAGAAGAAAGTCCATAAAGCTCTAATAACCGGAGAGTTACCGATTATTGGATCTAATACCGAAATATTAGACAGTTTTTCCAAAGAACGGTTTAAGAGTATATTAACCCGATTTAATCGTTGCGTAGTTGAACTAGGTTGTGGCTCAAGTCGGCATCTAATAGCTCAGGCTACTATAACACCTGATACTGTTTTTCTTGGGATAGATCTCAGATTTAAACGAATTTATCGATCAGCGGAAAAAACTAGGAAGCTCGGTTTAAATAATCTTTTCTTCCTTCGAACTAATGCTAAATTTCTTGGGGAATTATTCTTAGATGAGAGCGGTAAGATTCAGCAAAGATTACTAGATGGTATATATATGCACTTCCCTGACCCTTGGGGAAAATCCAGATGGCACAAAAACAGGATGTTTTCTCAAAATTTTCTTAATTTAGCGTCACAAATATTAAGGGAAAACGGCTGGATCTCTTTCATGACAGATCATGAGGGTTATTTTCAAGATTCATTAAGATTATTGAATAATAATAATAATGATTTTTTGATTGATCATTCGGTTTGTAATGTAAACATAGAAGATGTAGCAAATCCTTATTTTTTAAGTGATTTTGGGCTTCTTTTCAGGTCAAAAGGTATACCAGTAAACCACTTTATTGCCCGTTTAATAAATAAATCTAATCGTCCCTAGCATTCTTCAGGTATACTTTGTGAAGGTATGCGCATCTTAAGTATTAGATAAAAGTTTAAGAAACAGTGGTTCATAATTGGATAATGCCATGGCAAAGCATAAAGAATCGAGTGACTCCACTTTAGAGATGATTGAGACCACCATTGGCGAGCTAATAGAGATAATTACCGAGATAGCTCTTGAATCAGGAAAGTCAGAAGCTGAAGGATATCAACTTGCTTCGGCTACACTTGAACATATTATGCGAAAGAGTCAACGTAATTATTTACTGATTCAATCTCATTAACTACTTAATCTGATAAATTTAGGTCAGCTTCTTATGAATGAGAATGCTAACTTTCTGGTTGTCCAACAACTAACAAGAAAGTTTGGTAGTAAAGAGGTTGTTCGAGGCATATCATTTTCTATTGAAAAAGGTGAAATATTTGGGCTCTTGGGAATAAACGGAGCTGGTAAAACTACCACCTTACGAATCATAAGTGGAATCATTAAAGGATCGTCAGGCATTGTAAAGATAGATAACAAGCTTTTTTCCCCTGACTCGTACGATTTAAAAACTTTAGTAGGTTATATACCTGATCGTCCTCATCTTTATCCAAAGTTAACAGCCATTGAGCTTCTTACGTTTGTAGGACATTTGTATAAACTTTCAAAAAATATAATTAAAGAGCGAAGTAAAATGCTATTAGCTGAATTTTCTCTTGAAGAGAATAAGAACTCAAGAATAGAGCATCTGTCTCATGGTATGAAGCAAAGGCTTTCGACATGCGCTGCGTTATTACATTCACCAAAGCTTTTGGTAATTGATGAACCAATGGTAGGTCTTGATCCTCACGGAGCATTATTTCTTCGAAATAAATTACGCGCATGCGCTAACGAAGGTATGGCAATTCTTCTTTCTACTCATACTTTATCAGCAGCTGAAGTGTTGTGTGATAGGTTCGGTATAATGGACAAAGGAGCTTTAGTACTATCAGGCACATTAGCAGAATTACAAGAAGCAAGTGGCAATGCTCTTGCTTCTCTTGAGACAATTTTTTTATCTGCTACAGGTTCTTCAACCAATTATGGTTCTCTTGAAGGTAATGTTTAACAATCCTCGTTTAATATCAATTAGCCGAGTATTTACTTATGGTAGCAACATTACTGCTAGGAACGTATCTTTTTATGCGGTATTGGCGAGTTTATCCCTTATTTTATTCGGACTTTTTTTATGTTCATGGCGAGGAACAACCGAATTGTATCGACGACTACCTAGCGCTATTATTCCCCCAGAGTTAATAATTTCAGGCATTTTTTCCTTTGGCGGGGCGCTTCTTGTTGTATCCAATGTAGTTGTTTGTCTCAATATATTCTTCTTTTCACACGACTTAGAAAGAATCTTAGGTTCTCCTCGTCCAATAAGTTTAATTATAGGAGATAGATTTTTAGAAACTCTAATATTTGCCAGTTGGATGCCTTTTCTATTGTTTTGTACTGTACTTTTTGGATTAGGCTTAGGTGCAAAACTAAATCTAATGTTCTTTGTAGCTATTATACCAGTAATTATTTTGTTTCTTCTGGTACCTACGGCTATTATTTTAATCTTAGTTACTTTTTCACTTCTTTTAGTATCGAGAATCAGTCTACGGTACATATATGCAATTGTAGCTGTAATATTGCTTGGAATATTTTATGGCCTTACTAATGTAGTAGTATATACTACATTTAAAATTGATTCTTTTGATAATATATTTCAATCTTTTAAAACGTTTTCTTTTTATGACACATGGTGGTCTATTCCTGCGCTGGTAGCTAAGGCTCTAGTTTCTCCTGGGACAAATTGGCCTGATTTAGAAAAATTCGCAAATTTATTAATTATAAGTAGTTTAATCACCCTAATCAGTATTTGTATTCTTACTTACCTATATCGACCAGCTTATGAGGCTGCACAAAGTATATCTTATTTTAGAAAGAATACTCGTGAGCGAGTAAGTTTATTAGCATTTATTTTATTTGGGCGAGAAAGTACTAAGATAGGCTATCCTGGAAGAGCAGTAATTTTTAAGGAAATACTTACCTTATATCGGGAACCTTCTCACTTACTACAAATGATTATAGTACTCTCTTTATGGGGAGTTTATATTTACAATCTACAATTTTTAGCATCAGCGAATAGCTCACTTTTTTTTTCTCGTCAGATTTGGCTTTTCGTATCGCTATCTATTCATATCATTTTAAGCCAGTGTGTATGTATCGCGTTTGTAAATAGATTTGTATATCCATCCGTATCTCTTGAAAGTCATGCGTTTTGGGTTATTCAGTCATCGTCTTTGTCCTTTAAAAAATATTTGAAGGCAAAATTTATTTTATGGAGCTGTATCGTCGCATCTCTTAATGCATTATCGGTCGGGTTTGGAGCTTCTTTTTTGACCTCATGGGCACCTTTAATATTTTTGTGTTCCATTTTAGGTGCTTTACTGGGAGTTGTCTTTGTTGTGTTAGGACTTGTGTTGGGCACTAAATTCGCTGTATTTTCCTGGGAGCATATACCTGAGATTACAGCAAGCCCTGGCAGTGTATTCTTTTTTTTCTCTGCTATTAGTTGGCTTATTTTAGCAGGTGCTACTATTATACTGTCTTTGTACGCGATAATAGTTACTTCTTATTCATTTTTTATGGTTAGTTTAGCTCTTATATTACTTAACAGTATCGCTTTGCTAATACTTTTTTACAGTCTTATAAACAAAAAGCTAACTAGCCTCTTTTAGAGAAATCTACTGGGATTTTCTGGTCAAAAAGAGTCGAATTTATGGATGAGTTTATTTCGGCTGAGACTAATTCTCCGTGTGCTGTCGATGAATCTCGGTGAGAAATTATTTTAATTGAATTTGGAACGGATACTGATGTCTTATTGATCTGAATAGGAGAACCATACTCTATGGAGAAAATTATTTTTTCATTAAATGAATCTTTAACCTCTGCATAACTACAGAGTAATGTGCTTTTGTTGATTTTCCATAAATAACCTCCACGAGATACGCTATATGAATCCCCAATACTTCTTATTTGCACAGCGTTAAGATACCGAGCTGGGATGCGTCCGACAAATAGTGACATTAGTTCACGTTCGCTAGCTGATACTTTTAGGAATTGATTGAAAAAATCGCTTTCAGCACTCCCTTGATAAGCTTTTTTGTTTGGTACATCTAAATAAGTTGCCACTCCTTGTCGAGCAACTAAAAGAGATATAGTAGCAACTCCTACTAAAGGCAGTGCCTCTATTCGAAGTTTATCGGGTTTTTGAAAAACTACCGCTTGCCTAGCTTTCCATGATTCTTTTTTATGTTCAAAGGAGGAGCGATATAGACCTCTAAAGGACTTAATTTCCTCATCCTTATCTACAAGCATTTGAGCTACCTGATATTCTTCGTGTGGAGATATGGGAGTGCCACGAGGAATTGAAGAATTTTGCATGGCGTGAATACCACAACCAGTTACTCCCAGGTTAATTGCTATAAGTATAAAAGTGAGTAAGGATTTCATTAAAAGTTTTTTATTTAAGGATTTTTAGTTTTTTTTGAAGATTTTCCAGTAATCTTTGCGCTTCAGTGTCGCGATTTTCTTTCTCTTCAAGAATTTTAAGGGCTTTTTTAAATAAGGTTTGTGCTTTTTTCTCCTTTCCGAGTGAAGTATACACATCAGCTAGATGATCAAGCAGTACAGGATCTTCAGGTGAGACAAGAGAAATAGCTTTTTTCAATGTTTCTAGCGCTTTTTGATATTCCTTTCTCTTGAAATAGATCCATCCGAGAGTATCCAAAAAGTATGGATCAAGTGGTCTGTTTTTAAGTGCTCGTTCAATCCTTTCTAGGGCTTGGTTAAGATTTTTGCCGGCCTCTGCATTAGCATATGCTAAGTAATTTAAGGCTTCAGGATGGTTACTATCGATGTCGAGTACGTTTAGCATAGTTTGTTCGGCTTTCTTTTCATTACCATTCTCAAAAAGGATCATGCCGTAATCAAATAAAAGCTTAGTATCTGTTGGACGAAATTTTAGCAATTGCTCAGCTTCTTCTACCGCTTGAGAAAGTTTTCCGGCTTCTCGCAAAATTGAGATTAAATAGTGACGTAGCTGAGGGAGAGTAGGTGATTGAGATATGCCGTCTCGTAATACTTGCTCGGCTGAGGAGAGGTTGCCGGTTTCTCTTATCAGGAAGCTCGCAAACATCCTACTTCGTTCATATAAATTGCTAGAAGGTGGTACAGCAAGGAGATCCTGAAGCGCATCTTCTGTGCGGCCTAGGCCAGCATAGATTGTGCCTCGATAAAATCTAGCTTCTGCATGTTGAGGGTTAGCAGCTAAGATTAGCGATAATTCAACCTCAGCTTCTAGTGGACGTTTTCGTTCAAGATGAAGTAGCGCTATTTGAAGTCTTGTCTCTGTGGCATCCTCTTCAGACCTTTCGACAATTTGAAGATGCGATAAAGCTTCATCCCACTTCTTTTCATCCGCAAGTAAGATGCCGAGAATTCTTCTTGCTTCTAAATGTTCTGGTTGTGTTCCTAGTATCTCTTCACATACTGCTTGAGCTTTTTTAGTGTGGCCACTTTTTAAGAGTATTCTGATTAATTCTAGACCAATTCGACTATTTCCCTGACCGTTCTTCCAAGCCTTTTGGAAGGCTTTTGTAGCTTTTTTAATCTGGCCTAATTGTTCAAAACCTCTACCTAAGAGCAGATAAATTGTAGGCTCATCTGGAAAAGAAATGGCTAGTTTTTCGAGTAAATTAATTGCTTCATTAGTTCGATCTAGTCTTAAATAAAGGCTCGCCGTAACAAGATAAATTTCAGTTGTATTCGGATATTCTTTAATTAGGCGTTCGTACAGAACTAGTGCTTCTTGCAATTTGCCTTGTGCGTCGAGAACACCGGCATGTAGAGTTAAAATATTAGGATCATTGGGACGAGCACTAAGAGCCCGCGAGCTTTCTTGATATGCTTGGTTTAAATCACCGGCGCGAAGAGCAAGTTCAGCAAGGCGCAGTCGTAATGCTGGAGCCTCAATATTTTTTAACAGACGGCTAGCTTCTTTAAATTGAGTCAGAGCATCTTGGTAATTCTCTTTATTATAGAGAAGTTGACCTATAATATATGCGTGAAGCCCGATTGATCTCTCTTGAATGGAGGAGTCTTGTAAATAAGAGCTAGATAAAGAAGTATCAGGCCAATTTTTAGAAAATGGCTTTACTGAAGTTATCCGACTACAGCCTAGTCCACAGGAGCCTAGTCCGCAGGCTCCAAGTATATAGCAAGAGAAAATAAATAATTTCCAGTAGGATTGGTTATTTAACTCTAGGTCAAATAGCGCTTGTTTGATTGACTTTGTCATAGTAGATGCTGTTTTTATCAACGTCTCTTTATCTATCATACCAGTCATAACTGACAGGTAATAATAGAGAGTACAAGATGACCTAAAGTAAAATGGCTCAATTTGCGCGTATACGATAGATAACAATAATAAATCACCAAGAGGTTAACAGAGGATACCATGGATTTAAAACGAGGCTTAGCTAACATGTTGTGTAATGGCGTTATAATGGACGTCATAGATGTCGATGAGGCTCGCATAGCTGAAGATGCTGGAGCAGTGGCTGTAATGGCTCTTGAGCGTGTGCCATCAGATATTCGAAAACAGGGTGGAGTAGCGCGTATGAGCGATCCCGCTATGATTGAAGAGATTAAGGCCGCTGTGAGTATTCCGGTAATGGCTAAAGTCCGCATAGGCCACACAGCAGAAGCTAATATAATAGAAGCGATTGGTATAGATTTTATTGATGAATCTGAAGTTCTTACGCCCGCTGATCCTCAATTTCATATTGATAAATTTGCGTTTCAGACTCCATTTGTATGTGGGGCTTGTAATTTGGGTGAAGCTCTTCGTCGGATTAACGAAGGAGCCGCTTTAATTAGAACTAAAGGAGAAGCCGGCACAGGTAATATAATTGAGGCTGTGCGCCACTTAAGGCAAGTTCATTCTGAACTTGCTTTTATATATCGGGCATCGGATGAAGAAGTTGACCTTAAAGCTGATGAATATCGGGTACCTAGGGAGCTATTGTCTTTTGTTCGAAGCGAGCGACGTCTTCCAGTACCTAATTTTGCCGCAGGAGGAATAGCAACTCCGGCTGATGCCGCACTTTGTCGACAACTTGGAGCTGAAGCCGTGTTTGTTGGTTCCGGAATCTTTAAATCTTCTGACCCTTTAAGATTTGCAAAGGCTATTGTTGATGCTAACTGTTACTTCGATGTCCCTAAGAAGTTACTTGAAGTTTCAAGGAATTTAGGGTCAGCTATGAGCGGTTTAACTATGGAGGATATTCCTGAAGCTGCGCGCTTAGCTAAACGAGGTTGGTGATTAATTTCATAGATTGAGAGTAGTTTGAAAATAGAAACAGTAGGTGTATTGGGGCTTCAGGGTTGTGTGACTCCCCATATCTGGCATCTTGAACAACTTAATAGTCTTGGTGGATTACCTTTTTTGGTCAAGCCACTAGTGGTGAAGTCGCCACAAGATCTTCAGGTATGCAATCGTTTGATATTGCCTGGTGGAGAAAGTAGTACCGTACTTAAGCTATTAGATAGACTCTCTTTTTTTGAATTGCTTGCTAAATATTGTAGTAGGTATCCTGTTTGGGGTGTGTGTGCAGGTGCTATTCTTTTGTCTCAGATCGTTGAAAACCCAGTTCAGAGATCCTTAAATGTTGCACCTGTTCGAGCTATAAGAAATTTTTATGGTTCACAACTAGACTCTTTTTCTACCTCTATTTCTGTTCAGTCTCCGCTAGGAACGGTTGGCAACGAGAGAAAAACGATGGAGGTAGATTTTATTCGTGCTCCCCGTCTTATTGCTTTAAGTGATGAGGTCGAAGTCTTGGCTGAGATCAAAGATAATACTATTGGTTTGCGCTACAGAAATGTCATTCTTACTGCTTTTCACACTGAGCTTGGAACTGATTCTTATATGCACAAGATGTTTGTTTGTTTGTGAGTAATTTTGACAGTTTTATGGAGTTTTTGCATGACATATGCGTTACTTGACTCCGGTGATGGTGAACGGTTAGAGCGGTTTGGTGATAAAATTCTAGTGCGTCCTTCGTCTTTGGCTGTATGGACAAAGCGGCTTCCCGTATCTAATTGGATGAATATTGACGCCCGATTTGATCATAAAAACCGGTGGCAATATTACAGGGAGCCGTTTGAAGAATGGTCATGTAATCTATCTGATATTACTTTAATCTTGCGTTTGCAGCGTAACGGACAGGTAGGATTTTTTCCTGAACATATCATTATTCAATCTATTTTAGATTTAGAAGCTCCCAATTCTTCCTTACTCAATTTGTTTGCATATACCGGACTAGCTTCGGTTTTAGCTGTTCAGCGTGGCATGAATGTTACTCATGTAGATACAAATAAGCAGGTACTTTCTTGGGTAAATACAAACATGGCGGCAAATAATAATCGGTTAGCTGAACAAAAAGACCGATCGATGTTGGCGGGTTCTTTTAGGGTCATTTTGGAGGATGCTATAACTTTTATTAATCGTGAAATACGACGGAAGCATACTTACGATGTTATTATCGCTGATCCTCCCAGTTTTAGTCGTCAAATTAAGAATCAAGAGCAACAGGAAGGAGTCGATTTACTGCAAGAATGCTTTAAATTGTTGCCTTATCTAATGAAACAGGGCTCCGTAGCTATTGTCTCATCGCATCAGTTGGCCTTTGGAGTAGAAGGTCTTGCTAATCTAGCACTTGATGCCTTTGGAGATAAAATATCATTACAACCTTTGGATCTTTTAATTACTGAGAGCAATAGCCCACGAAGACTTAAATGTGGAGTAGGAGTAGTGATTCGAGTTAATTAGTTTAATTAATAAATTCAGAATTTTAGCTAACTTCTCTTTTTATACAGTAGTTTATAGGTAATAAACTACTTCTCTTTTTATGCAATTTTTTCTTATCGAGAGCGTTTTTAAATTGGTCGATAGTTAGATAACTAGTGATTCTGTTCGATCTGGATGTAGTGTGTGCTTTGTAGGTAAAGACGGAAATTTTAACAATGTAAAAAGCGATAAGGATGATTTACGCTGCGTATTTTGATGAGGACGAAACACATTGCTTGGTACTTAATTCAGTATTAAGGGCAAGTGGGCTAAATACTTCCGTCGTCAGTAAAATTGAGGAAGCTTTTGATTTATTGCTAAGCGATTCATTTGATATTGCTCTGTGCCATTTAGTTGGTTCTGCTAATAGAGCCTTAAGTTTTCTAAAATCAACGCAAGAGATCGGTCTTTCTATTCCAATAGTTTTTCTTTTGGATCGATGTTCAGTCGAACAAGCGGTGCTGTTGATGCAGGCAGGAGCAGTCGATCTTTTTCAAAAACCAGTTGAAGCAAACGAATTAGTAACTCGACTTAAATCAGTTTTAGATAGAAAAAATATAGCAGTTAGGTCAAAAAAAATTAGACGAAAAAATAGTGCTTTTTGTGAATTTATATCTCAAAATCCTGATGTTCAAAAGCTCTTAGGCCACATAGATAAAGTAGCGGCAGTTGATTCTAGTGTACTCATTACCGGAGAAAGTGGTACGGGGAAAGAGCTTTTAGCTCGTCGTATTCATGAAAATAGCCCAAGAAAGCAGTATCCTTTTATACCTATTAATTGTGGAGCTATACCGTCTCAATTACTTGAGAGTGAATTGTTTGGTCATGAAGCAGGGGCATTTACGGGGGCTGAAGTATCTCGAATAGGAATATTTGAGAGTGGTTCAAATGGCACAATCTTTTTAGATGAGATTGGTGATATGCCTTATACTTTGCAAGTAAAGCTACTGAGAACCTTGCAAGAAGGAGAGATTAAGAGAGTAGGTGGTACGCGAATCATTAAAGTAGCACCACGTATTGTTTCGGCTACTAATCATTCACCAGCAGAGGCAATCGCTAACGGTACGCTGCGCTCTGATCTTTTTTATCGTCTTGGAGTGATTGAGTTTCATATTCCTCCACTTAGAGAGCGTCCGGAGGATATACCTTTATTGGCGATGCGATATCTTGAAAACTTTTGTCGTGAATTTAAGCGACCTGTACCCACAATTAGTGAAGAAGTCTGGAGTGCTCTTGCTCGTCATAAGTGGCCGGGAAATGCGCGAGAGCTTGAAAACGTAATGGAAAGAGTCGCTGTATTAGCAGAAGAGCTAGTTACTCCGGCACACCTCGGGCTACCGTTTGGGCTTACATTTAGTATGTTAGATGAAGCCACCATTTCGTTAACTGAGATTGCTCAAATCGCAGCAAGACGTGCTGAGGCAGAGGTTTTACTGCAAACATTAAAAAAGTCTAATTGGAATAAATCAAAAACTGCTAAAGCGCTCGGAATTAGCTACAAGACTCTTTTAACCAAGGTTAAAGAGTATAAACTACATTCCATATAAACTAATTTACATAAACAATTAAACAGCTAGATTAAACAGATAGTTAGTTGCATCTAGTTAGTTCAAGAAATATCTTCTCCTGATTTAGATAGCGCTGCAACTATAAGTAAAAAGATCAAATTAAGACCCAAAGCTGCCGCTAACAGTCGCCAAAGTGCCCCAAGCCCTGCCATGCTACCTCTTCCCCCTGACCCTCTACCGAGCAGACCATTATTAAAGGGATTACTTGAAGGAATATGTGACGGCTGATTCATGGGCACAGAGGATTACTTAATTTTATTTTACAATCAAGCAATAAGTGCAATTTTACTTTAATCAAGCCTAAGTAAGGCATTTATTCGTATAAAAAATGCTTCAGTTGATACTTTTTCACCTGTAACTATGATGTCATCAGTTGTTAAGTTAAATGCTTGGGCTATTTCGTTTTGCTTGATTTTAAGCTCATTTTTGGAAAGTTTGTCACTTTTAGTAATCACTATAAGGGTGTTGATATTACGAGCCGCTAAAGTATTACGCACCCAAATTTCTTCTTCGCCAGGAATTCTTCTGGCGTCAGCGAGTATTATTCCTATACGCAGTTGTTCGCGATTCAGTAAATAATCTTCAAGTAAGTTAGTTAAAGATTGAATCTCTCTTTTATTAACAGCCGCATAGCCAAATCCTGGAAGATCAGTTAAGACCCAGTTTAGCATCTCGTCATCCACAGTTTTTCCGGATATGGCGAAGCAGTGTATTGCACGAGTGCGACCTGGAGTTTTACTTACTCGCGCAAGTTGTCGCCTTTTAGTTATTCTATTTACAAAAGTTGATTTTCCTACGTTCGATCGGCCCAACAGAGCAACTTCTTTTAGTTTATGCTTGGGAATACCCTGAAAAGTTGGAGCACCTCCTAGATACTCAATTGAGGTGATAGTAAAGGTCACAGATTTTCCTGTTAAAAACTAAATTATAGGATAAAAAAGTAGGTTGACACCAGATTTGGGCTATTCACCTTGATTATAAATTTCTTGCTCCAGTTTTTTTATTCTTACTCGAAGCGAGCGTAAATAAGCTACTATAATAAGCCAAAACACTGTGTAGCCAGCCACTAAACTTGGAAATGTATCAGGCATTTTTTCTCCTTATTATTTAAGTTAGTCGTTTTTAGAAAAAACGGAAATTTCCAGTAATCCTATACGAATTCTTACAAGTAAAAAGAGAAGAGCTAAAGTGATTAAGGTTACTGTAGCTAATCCTAATCCGGCTCCGAAAAGGTGATGTTTTAAACCTCTCGCCTCAATTACTTGAGGATGTAATTGCGCTACCTGAGGAAGTAGCTTAACTGAGAGCCAAACAAGGGGTACGGTAAGTGAACCGAGTAGACCAATAATAGCCGATTGAGTTTCAATCCGCTGCTTATCGCCAAAGTTTCGTATAATGATGAAGGAGAGAAAAATAAGCCACAATAAAAGAAAGGTAACTAATCTTGGTTCCCATCTAAACCAAGTATTCCAAGCTGCTTTACCCCATATCATACCTGTTACGAGCGTTGTGGTGCAAAAAATAAAACCCACTTCTCCAGCGGCACCATTTATAACGGCCCACAGTCGATTTAATGAAACGAGATAACCAATACTTGCAAGAAAAACTACACTAAACGCAACATAGCACGAAATTGCAGAAGCGACATGATAGTAAAATAAGCGTTGCACAGCTCCCATGACTCGTTCTGACGGCACTATCATAAAAATCATGTACAGAGAGAGTGGAATAAGTATAGCGCTTAAAAAGAAGAGTAATGGTTCGGTTATTCGTAGTACTTTAGTTATTTGACTATTCATAGATCAATAAAATTGAAGAATTATTTAGGCACTATCTCCCATGGCACGGTCGCTCAGCAATACACCGAGTGATGGATAAATTAGAGCTAGTCCAATAACGGCGCTAGTGGCGCCGGATAAGCTCCACGGCTCATTTGTTGTTATTGCTAAGGTATCAATTGAGGCTCTTACCAGGGCAATGACAAACGGAATAAGAAGGGGAAGTGTTATCATTATCTGCACTGAGGCTCCCCTGTCTGTACGAATAGAAAGGATACTTGTAAGAGTACACAAGGCACTGAGTCCTATGGAACCGGATAAAACTAGAATAGCTATGGGCGAAAGAGCAGATGAAATGCGAACATCAGCGATAAATATACCTGTACTAACTATTGTTGTAATACTAATTATCGTCCCAAGACATAGCACTAAAGACTTTGCAATGTACAAAGTGGATGGTCTTACTCCTGCTAGTAGTATGGTTGATAAAGCCTCAGTAGCTATCTCTTTGTTCCACATTTTTTCTGAAGCTGTGAGTATGGTGATGGTAGTTAGTAGCCACCATGTATAGGTAGATACGAGTAATCGTATGGATGGATGAAGAGTGAGCATGCTAATACCAACACTACTTATTATTCCAAAAAGAAAAGACAAAATAATTACGCTCACAAAAAACTCTGAACGCCGTACCTCCGCTACTAGTTCTTTTTGAATCAGAGCCCATAATATATTTGGCACTGCTGGAGATTTGTTTTGTGACATTGCTATTTTTGTAAAAGCTGTAAGGGTTGTTTAAAGATTTACATATTATCTGTTTGATGCGTGATAGAAGGCTAATAGGGTTTCTTTCGTTTCCATTGATGAGGATCTCTTAATTGAGCCATTATCGAGAAGCAGTAAAGTGTTACCCCAAGCAACTAAATGATGCAGATCATGAGTTGCTAAAATAATGGTTGTATCTTTATCTGAAAGAATGCTTTGTAGTAAAAGCTCAATACCATTGTTATCTAGATTAGCTGTTGGTTCATCTAGAAGTAAAAGCGAGGGTCGAATAATATCTATTAAGGCAAGTCCAGTTCGGGTATTTGTTCCTTTGGAGACGGTGCGTAAGGTTCTATGACGAAATTTATTAAGACCCCATAATTTTAGGACATCATCAATTGGTTTTTTTACCCCGAATAGACCGCTAAAAAATAGCAGATTTTCCTCAATCGTTAAATCTGCATATAGCCCAGATGCGTGACTTAGAAGAAACGGAGTTGTATTTTTGCCTAAAGTTCTGGTGCCACTGAATGGTGATATTAAGCCAGCTATGAGGCGAAGAAAAGTTGATTTTCCGCTTCCATTTCTCCCAAGAACTAGAACTCTTTCTCCTATTTTAAAATTTACTGATAAGTCTTGGAGTATTTTAGAGCCTCCGAGCGAAACATTGACTTTGTCTAAGTGACATATAATGTCTTCATTTATTTTCATCGTCGGTTTGCTGCATCTTGCTTAATAATTGATGGTAGTCCTCTTCATCGAGAGCACCGGTAGCGAAATCATGCTCTATTTCATCCTTAAATGACTGCGATGAGTTTTGCTCAGGAGTGGATGCCAATGAGGAAAATTTATCTGAAGTCCCCTTCGAAAATAATAATGGTTTGATAATTATTGTCAGTGTGATACCAGCAATCATTACCGATGCCATGATGTATAGAGTATCGTTATTCATAACTTAAGCTGAAGATTTTGATTGAAGTGGTGGAGTTAAGGTTACGAGGGTGCCCATAATTACGACTATTAGTCCTATCCAAAGCCATTTCTGCAACGGATTTATAAACAATTTGAATGCAGCTCTATTTCCAGAATCGTCAAGGCCGGCCAGTACTAAGTAAACATCTTCACGCAGAGTGCTGCGTATTGCTACCTCTGATGTCGATTCTTCTTTTCTAATATATCTTCTCAATTCCGGTCGTAAAACATCTAAAGTTTTATCAGAAGGAGCATCTTTTAATTCTACCTGAGCCATAAGAGCTCCGTAGTTTTGGTTTTCTTTAGTAGTAAGATCTTTTAAATGAAATTTAAAACGACCTATTTGTTCTGATTGTCCCGGCAAAAGAGAAAACTCTACTTCAAGTTTATGTGCCATCGAAGCTGTAATTCCGAGCACCATAACAACTACACCAAGATGAACTAGATACCCACCGTATCTTGTGTGATGTCTTCTGACCATCTGTGCAAAATCTTTCGAGGCAGAGCCTTTCGATGTGCTGCTAAGGCGTTGTGCTTTGTAGCCGCGATAAAATTCGCGAAGAATCGTGTGGGTAATAAAATAACATATAGAATACGACAGTGTTGTGTAAAATGAAGGTGCTCCAGCCCAAACGCAAATAATACCTATAAATAAAGCGCCAATAAATGGACTTACAAAGGTACGAAGCACTCTCTGTAGTGATGCCTTGCGCCATGAAATAAGAGGTCCAACTCCCATTAGAAGTAGCATTGCCAAGAAAAGCGGAATAGTAACGGCGTTAAAATAAGGAATACCAATGGTTTGTTTTTTTCCGGTTACTGCCTCTGAAAGCACTGGAAACATTACACCCCACAAAACCGCAAAGCATATACTAAGGAAAAGAAGATTATTTAAAAGGAAAGCGGATTCGCGAGAGAGAATGCTTTCTAATTGAACGTCGGACGCAAGTTCTTGTCGTCGCCAATAATGAAGTATACCTACTCCTATCAGCAGAAAGATAAGATAGGCGAGGAATGTCCATCCTATGTCAGTAGAAGCAAAGGCATGGACACTTTGAACGATACCTGATCGAGTTAGGAAAGTGCCAAATACCGTGAGTCCGTAAGTAATAACGATGAGCCATACATTCCAAGCTTTAAGCATTCCCTTCCGTTCCTGTACCATTATGGAGTGAAGAAAAGCAGTTCCGGTAAGCCAAGGCAGAAAAGATGCATTTTCAACAGGATCCCACGCCCAAAAACCTCCCCAACCTAGCTCAAGATAGGCCCAATGACCTCCTAGCGTAATACCGACTGTTAAAAATCCCCATGCCACCAGTGTCCAGCGACGAGTAAGTTTTATCCATTCTGAGGAAATACGCCCTGCAAGTAGAGCACCAATACAGAAAGCAAAAGGCACTGCAAAAGTTGTAAATCCAAGATATAGCGTCGGTGGATGGGCTGCCATATATGGATTCTGAAGAAGTGGATTTAAGCCATTTCCCTCCAGAGGAATAAAAGGCGCCTTAATGTACCGAAATGGATTTGTAAGGAAAAGTACTATAGAGGTGAAAAAAAGAGTCGTAGTGTGAAATCCAACAATCACCCATGATAGTAGCTGTGGTGCAATGTTTCTGTCTGTAAATACTACTACTGCTCCCATGACACTGAGCAAAAAAGCCCACAGAAGCATTGAGCCATCCATCCCTCCCCATACGGCGGTTATTTTATAGATAGATGGCATTGTTGTGTCGGAAAACTGCCAAACAAATTGATTTGTAAAATCACTGGTTACAAAAAGTATAGCCAGTGCGGCTGTAGCACCACCTAAAAAAATAGCATGTGCTACAGTAGCATATCTCGCGCTTGTTAAGTATGCATTGGAATTGAATTTGCCGGCATAAATTCCGGCGCAAATACTCCATATAGCAAGAAGCCAGGAGATAAATAAAAAAAAGCCTCCTAATTCACCCATTTTTACTCCGGATAAATAGTTATTTTGTTGTAGTATTTGATTTATTTATATTTTGCTCTGGTGAGGGAGGCTCATATTTTGATGGACATTGAGTGAGCAAAGTATGAGCATAAAGTTTACCATTAACAAAATCACCATCAATAAGCACATCTCGTCCAGCAGCAAACATATCTGGCTTTAGATCCTGATAAATCACCGGGATTGAAAGTTCTTTTTTGTTGTGATCGTGAAGTTCAAATTCTAATTTTATTTCAGGTTCTAAAGTATAATTAATCTTAGACTCTGCTACTTGTCCTCCTACTCTGAGCCTTTTTCGATCTTGTGAAGAGGTTCGAGCTAGCTCTGACGGGAGAATAATCTCAGCTTTTGTTGTGGTGGTGGCATATAATAGTAAAAGAGTTCCACACACGGCCACTGCCATAGCTAAGAGGCTAAATATAGGGCTCCGCTTCATTAGTAAATGCCTTTTTAGTTTTATAATACTTCGTATTATGTAGAGTCACCACTTTATAGTACTGATGGTAAAATCTGCAGGAAAGCTTTCGATTAAAAATATGCTTTATTTACGATAATGTCGTGCTTTATTGTTCAATCCCATGATAGTTTTCATACTGAGTAAGCTTTATTCTCCTATTTATATAGTTTTTTGCTCGTAGAGGAGATTAGTGTATTTCACAATTT
The DNA here is from genome assembly GCA_044347345.1 of Bdellovibrionota bacterium. Classification (GTDB taxonomy): domain Bacteria; phylum Bdellovibrionota_C; class UBA2361; order UBA2361; family JBIKUX01; genus JBIKUX01. The sequence goes on from JBIKUX010000011.1 coordinate 38,336, forward strand.
AAATACGAGATGATAGGAAAAGTAAGTTACTTTTATTTCGTTAACTTAAGATTTTTTGCAAATCTCCGAACTATTAAACATCAGGTTAGACAGGAATTCATGAAGAAAAAGGTGTGGTTCTCTTCATGAAGTTAAACAACGCTGATATGAAATAGATAAATTTTGTTAAGAGCTATTTTATTAAACGTTGTTTGTGATTTGGTCATGCTTATTAGAAATAAAAAGCATGCAAATAAAAAGCATACGAGTAAGCGGTATGCCCGGACGTGACTTGGGGCGCGGTATTTTTTATACTTTTTAAGTATTTAATTTTTTTAGTTTAGCCATTTATCAATACTTCGTAGACTTTCTACGCAAATATATGGAATTTTGCCAGTACGCTGAAGCGTACCTTCGGCAAAAACAAGTGAAGAAGTAAGTATTATGTGTCGCCAGTTATTAAACTTATGAGGAAGAACTACTAAATTTATAAAACCAGTCTCATCTTCAATTGTAAGAAATAGCACTCCTTTTGCGGTGCTTGGTTTTTGTCTAATTGTTATTAATCCCGCTGTTCGAATATTTTTTGAATAATTTGGCACCGTATCGAAATCTGATAGCTGGATTGCGGTGTATGCTCCCCAAGATTGCAGACGCTCTCTTAGAATCATTAGTGGATGGTCATTTAATGAAAATCCGACCGATTTATATTGTTCTAAAAGTGAATCAGTGCGGCTTAGTAGAGGGAGACTAGCAGGCAAAGTATCTGTTACTGATAAAGCAAGAGAAGGAGGCAAGTTAGGAAGAGATTGAATTTGCCACAAAGCTTCACGGCTATTAAGGTTAAATTTAAGAAAAGCATTTGCATGTGCCAGAAGTTTTAATGTTAGGCGTATAATTTTACTGTGAGACGGCAGAGCTTCTATAAGCTGTCGCCACAAGTCTTGAATATTAAGTGGTAAACCAAATTTCTTACGATTACTGATAATAGCTATAACTACTTTAGTGTGAATACCTTTAATTAGGTGAAACCCCAAGCGAATACTTTTTCTTCCACTTTGGTTGTCTGATTCTACGATTGTTTCCCAATCGCTAGTTAAGATGTCTATTGGTAATACGGATATATTATGACGCTTGGCATCTGCTATTAGCTGTGCTGGTGCATAAAAACCCATAGGTTGGCTATTTAATAAAGCAGCAGTAAAATGCTCAGGATAAAAATATTTTAACCAGGCAGATATGTAAACCAGGTTAGCAAAAGAAGCAGCATGAGCCTCGGGAAAGCCATATTCTGAGAATCCCTTTATTTGGTTTAAGCAATTGTTTGCAAAATCAGCTGAATAGCCATTTTTTATCATGCCATTAATGACGCGATCTTTAAATTGACTTATAACTCCTTCATTTCTCTTCCAAGATGACATAGCTCTTCTAAGCTGTTCTGCTTCACCTGGAGTAAAGTTAGCAAGTACTACAGCTAATCGCATTGCTTGCTCCTGAAAAAGTGGTACTCCACAGGTCTTTCCAAGAATTTTAGCGACTGATTCATCTGGAAAATTAAAAACTTCTAATCCTGCACGACGCTTAAGATATGGATGTACCATATTCCCCTGTATCGGCCCAGGACGAACAATCGCTACTTGAATAACTAGATCATAAAATTGCCGTGGTTGTAATCTCGGTAACATGGAAATTTGAGCTCGTGATTCAACTTGAAATACTCCTATCGAATCCCCTTGACATAACATTTCATAAACTTGCGGAACCTCTCGAGGCACCGTTTCCAAAGTCAGAAGTTCTTTATCAGTAGTTTTTTCAGCGATTGAAAAAAAAGCTCGCCTTATGCATGACAGCATACCTAAAGCTAAAATATCGATTTTTAAAATACCTAGTCTTTCAATGTCATCTTTATCCCACTCAATAATGGTTCTTCCTGGCATTGTTGCGGGTACAATTGGAACTATATCGCTTAATGGTGATGATGAAACAATAAAGCCACCTACATGTTGAGAGCGATGGCGAGGAAATCCTAAAAGAGCATTGCTTAGAGATACTAGACGTCGAATCAAAGGTAAATCAAAATTTAGTCCCAATTTAGTAAGAGCTTCTTCATCTATTTTGTTATCTGTCCAATTGTGGATAGATTTGGCAACTATATTGATTAATTCAGGAGCTATGCCAAGGACACGGCCTACATCACGAATAGCACTTTTGTGTCGATAGGTGACAATTTCAGCGGTAAGAGCCGTATGGCGACGTCCATATTTTTCAAACAAATATTGAATTACTTCCTCTCTCCTTTCATGTTCAAAATCTATATCAATATCCGGAGGCTCATTGCGTTCACGACTTATAAAACGTCCGAATAAAAGATCGATTTTTGTTGGATCAACTGAGGTAATACCAAGGCAGAAGCAAACAGCCGAGTTTGCTGCTGCACCTCTTCCTTGATGAAGTATTTTCCGCGAACGAGCAAATTGAACGATATCAAAACATGTTAAAAAAAATTTTTCGTAATTTAGTTCTTGAATAATTTTAAGTTCATCTTCTATTAGTTTTTTTACAGAAGAAGGAACTACTTGGTGATACTTTTTGTTTGCACCTTTATAAACTAATTTTTTAAGGTATTTTAGTGGTGAGTAGTTTTTTGGACATTCAGGCGCAGGATATTCATATTTAAGCTGGTCTAATGAAAATGCAGAAAGAGTATTTGCAATTATGAGAGAGTTATCTAGAGCATTATCAATCTTATGAAAGCGCTCTCTGATATCTGCGATTTGATGAAGATATCTTTCAGAATTTGGTTCAAGTAAATCTCCAGCAGTATAAATGGTGCATTTCTCTCTTATACAAGTAAGAATATCATGAAGTGGTTTTCGTTCCGGTATATGATATATAACGTTGCCAGTAGCTACTAGCGGAATAAAAGTATCAGTGGCAAGCAATTTAGCAATACGAAAAACATATGTGTCATCTGAGTTTAAAGATACAGATAATCCAAGTGAAAATAACGAATTTTCTGAGCAGTACGATTTAATAGTAGTGACTAAATTTAATATTGCTTTATAAGAAAGAAAATTATTTGTTGGTCCTAGTATTTCGCGTAAAGGAAGAATAATAACTCCTTCTTCACTAAATTCCTTTAGTGATATAAGAGATGGTGTAATACTACTACAATGGTATTCAGTAATTAAAGAAGATAATAAGGCATAGCCCTTTGGTGTTTTTGGATATAACAAGAAATAAGGCGTAGCACTTGTTACGCTTATATTAGTTATATGATTATTTATATTTTTTGTATTATTAGTGTCGGATAGATAAAGTTGACAATTAACAGGAATGCTTGCTCCGACAATTAAGGAGATACCATAGCGTTGTGCAGCATCATAAGCCCTTACTATGCCTCCTAATGAACAACGATCAGTAATGGCGATGGCCTTATAACCAAGATTTGCTGCTTGTTCAACATACTCTTCTGGATGGCTAGCGCCATAAAGAAAAGAGTAATTGGTAGTAGTATGAAGCTCTGCATATTGAAGATCAGTCATAGTTCAAAAAAGGTCTACTACCACCATATTCCTTGTATAAGCCATTTATCTAAGAAAGATGATTTTCTATAAATCCATAACCATAGACCATCTGTTGTTTGCATTTTATAATACTCTCGATGTATGACTTTTGTTCCGTATTCCCAATTTGGTAGATTCCACCATTCTTCATTTATTTTTTTTGGGCCTTTTATAACGTATATTTTATGTTTTTGATTACGCCATATAAACTGTGTAAAAAGTTCTTTATTTGAATCTTTAACTATTTTTATAGGCTCAGGAGATTCCAATAAAACTGGCGGATATGATTCGTTTAAAAAATTTGACGATAAACTATGCGAAGGTTTTTCTATTGAGCGTATAAATTTACTTCTTTTTTCTGGAAGCCAAGTATTAGTAAAGCTTGCGGAGCATATTTGAGATGCATCAAAAGCGGCAGTTAAAGAATCCATTAAGCGTTTTGTGTCTTCATGAATTAATGATTCTCCATTTAAATCAAATTGAAGATGGATTAAATCTACTACATCCATCCCTTCTAGATAAATTTGTTTTACTGGTGATTGTGGGTGAGATCGTTCTATTAGAGGAATAAGAATTTCATTTAGATATTTCTTAACTTGGTTAGGTTTTTGTAATGAAGGCAGAGCAGTTAATCTACAAACTATTTTATGATGATCGTTTTGTTTTTTTCTGACATTTATTGAGTTTTCTATACAAAACGGAGGTGGCTCAGTTATGAATTTTATAGAAAAGCTTGATGTGTATTTTCCATCGTTAGTAATTTTTCCTAAAAGTTTGGTAATAAGGTGAGTTAAAGATAAGACAATATCCTTTACTAAAATAATTGGTGGATCAAATTTAAGTTTACTTTTATATAATAAAGGTTTTTGCACCGAAGGAAGTAATTCATGCGCCGCACCGGTTAAGTAATTAAGAGCAATAATAACTTCTTTTCCAAAACGGTGATAAATACTATTTCGATTAATAGATAAAAGTTGACTAATTTTACATATCCCAAATTCATTTATTTCAACTACTTTTTGCTCTGGTATACGAAGTGCTTGTATTGGTAAATCGTTGATGAGAGACATTAATTCGTGAGAATTTGTAGTTACTATAGAATTAGTTTGAAATCTAGCAAGAGCCCAGCTTGCACCTGTTGTTGTAGTAATAGCTATTTGTGCAGTAATTGATAGTGTTTGAAAAGCATTTTGAAGTGAATTAGCAAGATATTCCCAAGAAGAGTAAAGTTTAGAACATCCAGTTAAGTCTATTAATAAACCATTATATAAAGGGCTAGGGATAACTCTTAATGAATAGGCTTTTTGGCGTTGTTTGTCTATTGATACAATGGGAGAAATACTAAGAAGCGCTTGTGCTGTGCGCTCAAGAATTAAAAAGTCATCATCAAGATTATATGGTAATGAAATTAATAAAAAATTGCAGGAAGTGCTTTTAGCATAAGCGAGATCTAAACTAGAGCCAATTTTTATATCACAAGACTCTGCTATAGAGTTAGTTCGTACTACATTAAACCCTGAATTGCTTGGTTCAATTAATATTACTGGCGCTGTATCTGAGATATTTTTTTCTCTTATTTCAGAGTGAATTTCTGTAGACCAATACGGAAAATATAACCCTAAAAAAACTCGCATATAATTACATATTATTTAAAATGTAATTTATGGCAGACTTGCCAAATAGTGCGAGATGGCTGTATCCCTTTTTTTCTTTGTAATTTTATATCCCATGAGGGATATAAATTATTATAAGGCTTTGTTGTTAGACCGGTAGGAGAAACTTCCCATCTTGTATTTGCAGCACTTTGCGCTGTTCTTTCTTGCCATGGTCGAATAATAAACCCAATACTACCGCTATTGGCTGCGGCTTGTTGCAAAATTAAGCTTTCTTTAAATAATAAATTGCTTATTGAGCTGATAACTAAACTAACAGCAGGAGATGAAAGTAAAGTCCGCAAAGTATTTAATTTTTCTTTACGATTTTTTATTTTTATAAAAAGTACATGATTAAAAATGTCTTCCGAATAAGTTTTATTATGAATCTGTGTATAAAAAAGATTATATACTGAAGCTAAAAATAATGGTGAAGGCCAAGTATCTTCTCCGAGCCATATAATTTTTTTTGTGTTATTTGTGTGAGATGAAGTTGGTTGACAAGCTAAATATACACTACAAGCTATTACAGCCATTACCCCTCTAGGTAGTTCTGTAACACTTTTGATGTGAGTATTGTTACTTATCCATTCATGAATAGTCCCCTTGTTTAGATACGCTGTCATTTCTCGTAAATCATTAATTTCTCGTAAATCATTAATTTTTAGGTCGACTTTATTTTGAGAATTTTCTTGTATCGGGTCGTTTTCTGACAAATTTTTGTTGGGTATATAGTAATTAAATTCTTTACTAGCATTTTTTGGCCATACATGTTCTCCGTGCCATATAATCCCCTTTTTAATTAAGGAATCTATAACTGGCGACAGAGTTGATTTTGATAAAATATCAGTATCCATAATAAAAGAGAGTTCTAGCTAAAGAGTTTTCGTACAAAACAAGAAAAAGTATCTGTAATTAAATAACCGCATTTATAAAAACTTATATTTTACAAGCATTATTTATTTTTTTGTTGCGTAAGAGACTCTCATAGATTCTATTAAAATTCTATATCTAAAAAAACTAAAATTCAAGTTACTTTGAGAATATGAGGTAATTCTCATTAATAAATCTCCCATCAAGCAATCTCTTAGGCTAACGGAGTAAAAGCTAATGGATTAGGAAGAACCTTAGAGGTAGTAGGAGTAGGACTTGTTAGAGGAGTTAAACGTTAGGAAGGAGAGATAAAAAGCCTGTAATATAAAGAGAAGAGATATTACTACATATCCAATTCTCCTTACTCAGATAAACGGCTTATTATAAACTGTAATGACCCCAAAATAGTTGGTAACTATCCGTTGAATGAGCCCCAAGCCGCCCAGCCCGCCTGGTTAATCTTATACTTATCACCGACTTTTTCTACCGTTTGCGTTTTCACTAAGCCATCTAGCAGACTCTGTAGACCGACTAACTGATCGGTTCCTAATTGAAGATTTTGTTGGTTTTGCAACTTAAGAACGGTAAACCATTCATCCGGAGTACGAGCTTTGGAGCTACCCTGAATGTCGATAGCCGACATTAGACCCAATAGGTATTCCATTTGAGGAACCGTAACGGGTGCTGTTGTTGGCAGGTTCTTTGCTGCGTTCGTTACTGCGTTTCTTTGTTGATGGTTCAGGGACATAAGATACCAATCCATGAATAACTTAGCGTTGAATGATCATTTATAAATAAAGTGATAGAGTCAATAGCACGGCAATTTAGTTGGTATCTGTTATTTCTTTAATTTCTTTGCCAATTAGAGGTAAGTAACTAGCTACTTCATAGACAAAGCTATCAATGTCTCCAACTGGTAGAAGGATAACTCGGTGAGTATCTCCTTTTGTCAAAGATGATATTTGAGCAGGTAACTCACCAATCCACTGATCAGTTAAAGTATTAATTCGATCATAATGGTCAGTGCATTGATGATATGCAGTAATATCAGTGCTTTGACTACACATATCGCTCATTCCATCATGGCGAATAATAGCAATAACAATCCAAAGAGGACGATTGCCGGCAACTTTAAATATTGAAGAAAACGCTCGGTTAATATCACGACGAACAGGTAAGGATATTTGTCCAGAAGAAAGCTCTAATAATGGCGAGCCTCCTCGGCCATAAGGGTAATCACCGAGAATAATAAGAGCTAAAGCTAGCTCGTCACTGTTCTCTGATATATCACTAAATAGAGTAGATTCAGCTTCAGATAAAATGCTAGGAAGTGATGCAACATGATTAGAAGACCGCACCTTGCTCCATAGAGCAGCTCGAGTGGACACAGTTGTCGTTGTTAAAGATGTCGGTGTTAAAGTTGATTTATCAGGGATAATATCTGGAAATGAGTCATTGTGACCAATAAGTCTCTCGCCGTTTATGCCCCAAGATTGTGGGGGAAAAACATAAGGAGCTACTTTTACACTTGGAAGGAGAGAACCTGTTAGTGTGGTGCCGTATTCTACCGGCGGAATCTGTTTTTGCATCCAATTTTGGTAATCAACGCTAAAAGTAGCTTCTCTAGCCGCAGCATAGCAGTAAACGTCACTAATGCCGCTATCTGGTTGCGGAACAACATCAAGCATAGCGGCAGCATTTGAGATAGGTACAATTTTTCCAGCCTGATCTGGCCCAGCAAATACGGAACTTATAGTACCGGGTAAATTGGCAAGATATTCGTGAATCGAAAAAACTCCCTCTTTAACTGCTGAAAAAAGTGGATTAAAGCATTGTTGAGTGAGGGTGTGTTTCAAATGTTGAGATATTGGACAATTTCTTTCAGCACAAATGGATTGTGCTGCTCTTAAAAAATAACTAGCGGGAGGCCATGAAGTAGATGGTGCTGGGGAATTTTGTTGTACTCGCTTCCACCTAGCAAAAGGACTATCGTTTTGCTCAATCTGAAGCTCTCCAAAAAAACTCCCTGAATCAAAATCTGGTCCCATGTATGAGCTGGTGTCGAGAAATGTAAATACCTTACGAGGATGTACTTGAACTTGCTTTTTAATCGGAATAGCTAAAGCTTTATTGATAAGGCCTAATGAAGGGGCAAAGGTTGCTTTATATACTGTCACTGACAATATGCCACTTATTGGCGAGTATTTAATTTGTATATTCTCAGGACTAATAAGTTTGCTATCGACAAGAAGCTTGAGAGCGGCTTCTTTTGCAAGTTCTTGAAATGGTAAGAGTCTCGCCCCATATATGGCTGCCTCGCGTACTAAAGATTCTGTAACTATTGATTCATATCTGATTTTCTCAATACTAAGAACTATGACTCCCCCTACTAATGTCGTAATTACCAGAAGGGCTATTATGGCTGGAGCAAAAGCTCCGCCAGTGATACTTTGTTTACTCACGATTAATTGTATTCTCACTTTTTTAAACAGATATATTCATAAAAATATAACTCCTGTTTACTAAATAAAGGAGAGTGCATTTTTCTTTTCTCCCTAGGAATAAGAATTGAGTGCCGAGCTGAACAGGTGCAAGGTTATTTTTTAACTATGTCAAAAGAAAAGATTCAATTCATCTCGTATTTGACCATTAGAGCGATAATATCTTTATTTTTAATTATCCCACATGAAATACGGCTGCGTTTACTCGGTTTTTCATGCTGGATGTTTCTTAAGTTTAGTAAACAATATAGGACTATATGTTTTTACAATTTAAGACAGGTTTTTCCAGAGAATACATTAAGGCAGAATACTCAGCTACTTAGAAAATCATGTAAAAGTATAGGCCGCCTTATAAGTGATTCTCTTCGTCTACCAAAATTATCTGCTTCATGGTGTGAAAAGAACATAAATTTTTCCAATCGTGCAGATTTACGACTAGTTGAAGAGAAAAAATCTCCTATTTTATTTGTTAGCGGTCATATAGGCAGTTTTGAGTTATTGGGTCATTACCTCGGTATAATAGGCCATCCAGTAGCTGTTGTGGCTCGAAGCTTTAAAAATCCTTATTTGGATGAGTATTTTCGCAATATACGTACAGGGAGTGGTAATACAGTTATCGCAAGAAATGGAGCAGTGCGAAGGCTAGTTTCGGCGCTTAATAGCGGAAGATCCGTGGCACTTCTTGCCGATCAAAATGTTACAAGAAAACACGCTGTCTTTGTAGAATGGTTTGGACGCTCGGCTGCAACCTCAGTAGCACCTGCTATAGCTGCATTACGCTCGCCCTGCCTGATTTATATTATATCAATCGAATATAGACATTCACGCTACGAGATTGTTATGACTCCTTGTCCAGTAGACGATATCACTAAATCACATGAAATAACTGAAGATGAAAAAATTAAAAGTATAACGGCCAGAGTGAGCAATATTCTCTGTGACCATATTCGTAGTTATCCTGAGGGCTGGTTTTGGATGCATCGTCGTTGGAAAACAGTACCAGAGGGACAGCAAGAGGATTTTTATGAGAAAAGTCCTAAAGTAGCGTCACTAAAATAGTCTTTGCTACATGAGAAAGCCAATTTTTTTTAATTTAAAACAAAAGCTATTGGACTGGAGCCCAATTTTAATTTTATCTACCGTTTTATTATTACATGCTCCACTATATTCAAGTTTTTGGTTGGATGAAGCTATCACAGCATGGTTGATTTTCTTACCTGAGAATGGGCTAGTTTTAGAATCATTAAGGTGGCAAGCTCAATCTCCATTATATTTTTATATACTCAGTAAGTGGGTAAGGCTCTTTGGAAATTCACCAAATGAGCTTGGACAGGAATACGAGTATGTTCTGCGTTTATTCTCGCTAGTCTGCTTTATCTTATCCCTATTGGTTGCAACTCTTCTAGTAAAGAGATTAGTAAATCATTTCAGCTCGAGCTTGAAAAAAAAATATAATAATCGGTTAGGTATTTTAACCTGCGTTATTTTAATCTCATCTGAGGATTTACTAAGAGCAGCTTTTTCAGCTCGGCCATACAGCATAGCTTTTTTGTGTTCGCTTTTATCGACGTTATTTTTTTTAAAACTCATAAGCAATCCAAGGAAAGTAATTTTTTGTGCTTATGTAATTTCATTGCTTTTGACCTACTATTTTCATTATTTATTTATTGGAGTAGCAATTGTTCATTTAGTAATTTTAATTTTGTGTTTGCGGTCAAATGATATTTGTTATCAAAATAGGGGTACAATAGTATCGTATGTTACTTCTAGCTGGAGTATCACTATTGTAGGTATGATCCCCGGACTTGCTCACCAGCTTCAATGGTCAGTAATAGTTGATAAGGCTCTTGATTCAATTTATCTAAAGTCTATTGGTTATCGATTGTTAAATTTGACCATAAGCCGTCAATTTTTTGTTTATATTCCTGTGACCTTAATACTTGTTGGTCTAATTCACATAAACAATTGGATGCCAAAGAAGTGGTGGTTAGAATTAAAGAGTTTTGTTAAGCGAGATATATCTATTATAGCTATAATGTTTTTACTTGCGCCATTACTCCTGCTTTTAGGAGCTTCGCTTTTATTAGGTCATAGTTTACTTATCTCACGATATGCTCTTTGGGGCACTATTGGAGTAGCAATTTTCATGGTGTCGCTTATTCTGCCATTTTCCTATACATCTGCGCTTACAACTGCTATTTGGGTATGGAGTGGGTTTGCTTCTACTTTTGAGATGCAGCGCAAATGGCATATCGAAGATTGGCGAGATGCGGCGTCGTATGTAAAAGAATATGTTAGTAAAAATAATTTGAATCATCGCCAGGTATCAGTCTTTATTAATAGCGGACTCAGAGAGAGTAATTCAGTCTCTTATTTATCGGATAAGAATGCTTGGCCGTATCTATCAGTACCTTTTACAGTTTATCTACCTCAGGTAAATCTTATTCCAATTCCGACTAAATTAGTTGATGCAGATTCATCTAATAATGATGAATTATTGGTTAAATCGTTATTGCCTCAACCACACGCACCTAGTGAAGCACACCATGTGTTTATCGCTTTTCCAAAGTCTTTTTCTCAATTAATTTATCAAAAAATTGATGTTATCAACAAACAAAAAGATATTGGCTCCTTTAAGATATGTGATAAGGCAAGTTTCGGATTGGTCAATTTATTGAGAGTGTGTACGTAGCTCTATGAAAACTATCTTACGCATCGAAGGAATGACTTGTGGGCACTGCGTTTCAACCGTTGAGCAAATAATCAGAAAGGCTGGAATCAGTGATCCCATTGTTCTTTTAACAGAAGGAAGAGCGTATCTTCCCTTATGTGATGAAGCTCTCTTAGGTTCGATTGTTTTGTCTTTGACAAATTCTGGCTATCCAGCATTTTATGAAAATCCTCAAAAAAACTCTCCTGCTATTGCATCCAGTGATAGAAATGATGATAAGAAGAACAAACCTTCTAAGCAAAAAAGTGATTATTTTAGAGGAATGTCCCTATCACTTGTTATTTGTTTAGCTCTTACAATTCCTCAAATAATCGGTCATTTTATTCATTCTCTTTGGGGAGTTCACTTTAAAGTAATTTTACATCCATTGTTTCAATTAGTTTGTGCTACATATATTTTAGCATTAGGAATTTATCATCTCGGAGAAAAAGCAAGAAAATTACTTCGCCAACTTTCGGTTTCCATGGAGTCAGCGGTTTTATTGGGAGCGACACTTGCATACTTGTTTAGCTTATATAGCTTGTTTTTTTTAGGCGAAACATCTTATCTCTACTTTGAAACTACCTCTTCAATCATAACGTTTGTATTACTTGGCGCTTACTTAGAGCAACGAGCCATTACTAGAACCCAATATCTTGTATCTTCTACTCTTACTGAATTACCTGAGACAGTTTTAATTGAACGAGAGGATAAAACTACTGAGTTGGTAGCCGTTAATACAGTACAGTTAGGCGAGATAATGGTGATATCTGAGGGAGAAGTCGTACCATGTGATGGTATTATTTCATGGGGCACTTCCTTAGTTGATGAATCTATTGTTACAGGCGAATCTAAGCCAGTATTACGACAAACCGGAGATACCATTCTTGCCGGTAGTCGCATTTCTTCCGGTAGTTTAAAGAGTACTATCTCTGCAGGTGGGGATACAACATTTATTGCTTCAGTGTATGACTTGGTTAGATCTGCTCAAACTAAGAAGCCTAAGTTGCAGAGAGTCGGGGATTCCGTAGCCAGTTATTTTATGCCTTTAGTGCTTTTTATAGCTTTAGTAACTTTTGTTGGTATCTATTTAGCTGGGTTTGGATTTGAGTCAGCGCTAATTAGGACTATCTCTATCTTAGTTATCGCGTGTCCATGTGCTGTAGGCCTAGCTGCGCCTACAGCGATTATGGTTGCTGTAGGCGCAGCTGTGCGAGATGGGATTATATTTAAGGGGGGCGATACTATCGAAAAACTTGCTAATGCACATGATGTACTTTTCGATAAAACTGGAACATTGACAACTGGGTGTTTCTCTTCGGTAGTTGTTAGCACTAACGGATCCATATCAGAAGATTCTTTGCTTTGCATGGTAGCTGGGGCAGAAAAGTTCTCCAAACATCCGATAGCTCGCTCTCTGGTGAAAGTAGTTTCAGTTCCTAATGATTCATGGATTAAATCTATAGTAGAGGAAAAGGGATTAGGGTTAGTTATTAATGGTGTGGATGGAGATATTTATCGTATTGGATCGTATCAACTGGTTAAACCCATTACTCAGGATCAATCTCACTTGTTATATATAGCAAAAGGTCAGGATTTACTCGGTACTATTGATATGGTTGATGCCGTCCGCCCAGAAAGTCGAGAAGTGATAAGTGAGCTTAAACATCTTGGAATTAACCCATATATGGTTACTGGCGACAGTGCAGAGCGTGCTAATAAAATAGCAAAAGAGATCGGTATTGATAATGTATTCGCTTCATTTAGGCCTGAAGAAAAGTTGACATTTGTGAAAGAAAGACAGCAGAAGGGTGGAGTAATTTTTGTTGGGGATGGAATAAATGATTCACCAGCGCTAGCAGCTGCAGACATTGGGGTATCTTTCGGTGAAGCAAATCGTTTGGCGATTGATACAGCTACAGTTATCTTGTTGCCAAACCATCTAAGCCTTCTGCCAAAAGCGATTGAGTTGTGTAGGCGTACAGTACGAACAATTAAACAGAACTATTTTTGGGCAATAGGCTATAATATTGTCGCGATTCCATTGGCTATTGCGGGAGTGTTATCTCCAACAGTGGCGGCTTTAATTATGGCATTTTCGGATGTGTTAGTTGTTGGTAATTCTCTTAGACTTTGGAGAAGTGAATCTGTGTCAAAAACAAATTTAGCCTAAAGGCTTTAGGCTAAATTTGTAAGTCAGCAGACAACGTTTTTCTAGGCACTTCTAACGATTCTGAGAACTGCTAATAGGATGAGAGAGCCTAAAAGGCCAGCAAAAAGTTGGTATATCTCAGGTTGATTCTTGAAGGGGATATTAAGACCCGCGCTGCTTAATTGGGTCAGTAAGAATAAGCCCATGATAGCTCCTACAATACCAAGCAAGCTTGTTCCAAATACTCCAAGTGGGTCTTTGCCCGGAAATAATATTCTAGCTACTAAACCTACAGCAAAGCCTGTTGCTATGGTAATACCTAAAGAGTAGTAGTCTTGCTTGAGCAAAAGTTGAAGGTAGTATTGAAAATAATCCATAACTATTGTTTGTAAACTTTGGTCGATTAACTATGTAAAAATTGATTATACCTTATGTATATTTTACCTTTAGTGACAATTAGAATTTTGTTTAGCATATAAGGTATCTGATGAGTAGCCATAGAGATTATGGAATAAGTGTAATTCAAGACATAGCCGCTTCACTTAAAGAGGTAGCAACTCGTATTCCTGAATCTTTTGACCAGATTGTTAACATTATTATTAATCGTCCTAAACACTCTCGAATCCTATTTTGTGGCGTCGGAAAGGCTGGCTTTGTTGGGATGAAATTAGCGGCAACGTTTTCGAGTGTTGGACTCTCCTCGTTTTTCTTGCATCCCTCAGAAGTTTCTCATGGAGACTTAGGATGTGTACAAAATGAAGACATTATAATTATTTTATCTAATTCAGGAGAAACTGAAGAGGTAGTACGTTTAGTTCAGCCTTTTCGTGAATTAGGTGCATTAACGATAGCAATCACCGCAAATACCGATTCAACCCTTGCTGGTTTCACCGATTACGTTATTTCATACGGCAGTGTAAAAGAAGCTGGACATAACAACCTTGCTCCAACTTCAAGCGTTACGGTGATGATTGCTATTGGTGATGCAATAGCAATGTCGGCCGCTCGTGCACTTAAATTTTCTCAATTTGACTTCGGAAAATATCATCCTGGTGGTAGTTTGGGGCGGGCATTATTGCCTATTCGTAAAGTGATGCGCACAGGTGAATATCTCTGTATTGTTTCATGTGAGGTACTAACTAGAGACGTAATTAAAACTTATGCTGAAACCCCTGGTCGACCTGGCGCTGCTATTATAGTTGATAATAGCGGTACAGTAATGGGAATATTTACAGATGGAAATTTACGCAGACTTATTTGTAGTGATGAGAATAGAGATTTTCTAAATAGATCGATTAGCTCTTTTATGTCTAAAAGTCCTAAAACTATAAATGTTAATTTATTGATTAGAGATGCTCTCGATATTCTTAGTATGTATCAAATCGACCAACTTATAGTGGCTGATGACTATAACCGCCCTGTAGGTCTTATAGATATTCAAGATGTAGCTCGAGTTTATCGCGGAATAGAATAATTATTCTATGACTAATTAGTCGATCAAAAAAACAATTAAACACTTGAAATAATCTCATATATTTTCTCGAGTAGGCGGGTACTCTACACGAGCAGGGTAGTTTTTTGTGCAATCTTTAAAGTTAATCAAAAATAATAAAAATTTGGCTTAGATTGTTAAGTGTTTTTTCTATCTGACGACTCTACTTACACTAGGATAATTTTGCCTCCAATTGTGAGTAGTTTTCTTAGTTGGTAACAATAAGTTGTACGTTCCACGGATCGGCGCGTAGTAAGGTGAACTCACCATGGAGAAGTAAGGAAACTTCTTTGGTAGTTTTGGGAGTTTGTCATGGCTGACAGTAGTGATTCAATAAAGCGTTCGTTAAATTTAAATACTTTGGAGTTAGTAAGGGTAAGTAGTAAGCTTGCTTCGGGCAAAAGGATTAATATGGCTTCTGATGATGCAGCAGGATTAGCAGTAGCAGAATCTCTGGCGGCAGAAGTCAAGATTTCTGCTAAGGCTAGCAGAAATATCGGAGATGCTCAGTCAGCTATTGCTATTGCTGATGGTGCTATGGGTCAACTATCAGATATTGGTAGTCGGTTAGCATCGCTTGCTACTCAATCAGCTAATGGAACTTTGAGTGACGAACAACGGAAGGCACTACAAGATGAGTTTGGTCAGTTAACTCAGGAGGCCTCTCGCATTGTTAGCACCACGTCTTTTAATGGTAAGCAACTGCTTAATAATGATGATGTAACTATTCAGGCAGGTACTGACGGTAGCTCTGCTAGCCAACTAGTGCTGAGTGGAGTAAGAGGAACTGATTTAGCCAACTCTCTTTCCTCATTAAATATTAGCTCACAAGCTCAAGCAGCCAGTGCAATAGAGGGAATAAATTCCTTTATTTCAAATGTAGCTTCTCAGCGAGGCAGTTTAGGGTCTGTATCAAGTCGCTTATCTACCGCTGACAATAATCTTTCCGTAAAGTCTGAAGCTCAGTCAGCAGCTAAATCTCGTATTGAAGATCTCGATGTCGCTGAAGGAGTAGCTATCCAAATAGCGGCTCAAGTAAGACAAAAAAGTAGCTCTGCTCTTCTTGCTCAAGCAAATCAAAGTAAAGATACAGTGTTAAAGTTGCTAAGTTAAAAGTTAGATTTCAACCGCGTCCGGGCCCGACCCTCAAGCCGCATAGGGGGTCGGGCTTTTTTTTGTTTTGTGACAAGTAATAAGAAATTATGAAATGAACAGCACCATATTTTTACTAGGGGACGGTGCTTCTCATAATAGCTTTGATCCAAAGAGCCCATGCTAAAATAAGTAAAGTACCACCTATAGGAGTAATTGCTCCAAACCATTTAATATTGGTAATAGCGAGAATATACAGAGAGCCGGAGAAAATTACTATACCTGCTAACATTGTCAGCATTATTAACTTTGCATTTGTAGCACTCATTATTGATTGGTTAACGAGTAGTGGTAGTACTAAAAGAGCCAATCCATGAAATAGCTGATAGATAGTAGCTTTTTCATATATAGATACTCCGTAAGATGAGAGGATGTTTTTAAGCGCATGTGCACCAAAAGCTCCAAATATTACTACAAATATAAGTACAATTGGCCCAGCTAGTAAGAGTGCTTTCATTGAGTCCCTTTTTATTTTTGCAAAAATTCGCAACAAAATAATCATTAAAACGATTGCCTAATTTTTTACTTCATAGTGAATCATTTCCTGATGTAAGCAATGGCTGACAATGGTTGATGGGATATTTTGATTTTTTTGCGCCTGATGAAAAATAAATGCGGACTATCAAAACAGTCAATAAG
The DNA here is from genome assembly GCA_044347345.1 of Bdellovibrionota bacterium. Lineage (GTDB taxonomy): Bacteria > Bdellovibrionota_C > UBA2361 > UBA2361 > JBIKUX01 > JBIKUX01. Next base: position 55,052 of record JBIKUX010000011.1, read on the forward strand.
ATTAAATTCCTGCTACGGTACTACGTTAATTGAAACACTTGTTTCTTTAACTATCTTTAGTTTGGTAGCTGTAGGATTGGCCTCTTCATCTCGGACTATTCATAAGTCATTTCAAGAAAAAGCCGAGCATAAGACTCTGCGCATTCTTCGGCGCACATTTCTTAAAAATTGGTCTAGTGGTATTTCGGAAAAATTTTCGGTAGACAGTGACATATCTCCCGCTAATGCCAAAGTTTTCTCGCCTCTTGTTATCTCACCATTTTCTTTACCTGTAAGAAAGAGTCCATGTCGAATAACCGGTTCGTTGCGGGGAAGATTATTTATTCGGTGCGGAGCCAACAAATAATGATTGCCATTACTGAAGCATTACTTTTTGCAGTCTTTATTATGTTAGCGGCAAGCAACATGATGATAACCTCTTTTGTGGCGATAAATAGAACCCCCACCATAGGCTGTCCAGAGGTGACTATTTGTCAGGATGAAAGGCAAGGATTACTCGTATGTAATTGTAAGGTTAAAGCCAATCAAAAATCGCTAAAACGATTTATTTGGTATGGCCCATGATTTCTATATCTACTATTCGTGATGATCGCGGATATTTGCTCCTTGAAATTCTTACCGCTATTACCTTAGCTGGTATAATTTTAACGAGTGTATCACCTATTGTTAGGGCTGTGATATATAGCCGAAAAACGCTAGCTAAAAACGTAGAAGAAACATTTGCAGTATCAAGATTATTTACGGTGATAGCATCGGCATTTGATAGAGCTAGTAGCCATAGATTTGTAATCCCTCCTCGAATTCATCGAGCAGGACGGATAACTTATAGGAGTGAATACGGAAGTAAAGAAAAAATTCATCCAATAGTAGAGCATGCTAAATTTGCACCTTCAAGTAATAGTGATGCAGTAACTTTTCTTGGTAGTGTACTTTATGCTACAAGAATTGCTTCATTAGACACGATGGAGCCACGAGTTGAAGCTGATCGTGTAATTATTAAATTATATTCATGTCCTGAATATAAAAACAGCGAATCATACAGAAGATTCATCCTTGTTACCTTACAGGGGCTTTTCGAGGCGATTCTTTTGGAGCCAGTTACTCTTTCTCCAAATGAGTGTGGTAACGGGATTTTTGTTTTGACTCAAAGTATATCTCTTAATCCACCTTTCCTTGAGAGTGAAAGTTTAAATAAAACATTAAGAATGTCTCGACTATTATTAGTTCCTATTGATTCACATTTGACTATTTATCTCGATACTTCTGGACAAGTAAGACTCCTTAATCATTACGGTGACACTACGGTAGAGAATCAATCTATGCTCAATAATATTGAGATGATTAATTTTGATATCATTGGCAATGAATTAAAATTTAGTGTTAAACCAAAAGGAGGAAAATTACTATCACATAATTTACTGATGTTACTTCCTCAACGAGGGCATTTAAATTTTCTTTTTTCGTTTCTCAGTGCTGTTAATGAAAAATAGACAAAAGACAGGATTTGTTATTCTTTTACTATTACCGCTCTTAGCGGTATTAATAAGTCCTATGCCAGCGATTTATGCCTATGAGGTGCTTTTTTTGCGAAGAGAGCTGTTGCGAGGCGATAGAAGACGTAAAGTAGAAGCTGATTCAATAATTAGATTTTTAAAAGAGCTGGAGAGTGATCCTCCAAAGCAAAAGTTCGATTGTAAACCTTTAAATAATTTCGTATCGAGGGGGATTTGTGTAGGTGGAGCAAGAGGTATTAATAGTACTCCTCTCGGACTTGATTTAGATGGAGTTTTTGCTAACAGTATTTTGTGTCCAGTAGAAAGAACTTTAAGCTCTATCTGTACATTGCCAGTAATTACTCCTGATTTAAGTATTGGTGAGAGCTTGGTAATAAGTGAGCCATCTAAAATAGGAACTCCCGATAAGGCTGAGGTATTTAGATTAGCCGCTCGTGGCAGCATAACAACTCAATCTCGGTTTACTCTTAACGGAGCTGGTATAATAGCTGCGTTTGGAGACATTAAGATTACAAATCTTCAAGGAAGTGGTGCAGTCATGATATTGTCGCTTACTGGCAATATCATGGTAGAAAAAATTAGTAATTCAGTAGTTGTAGCTCCTTTTACACTTAAAGACCTTAGTTTACCAATTGGAGCGAATATAGCCATTATTTCATTATCTGAAATTCTTAAACGTGGTGGTATAGATAGCAATCATCCGTTTCATAAATTCAGTCCTCCGTTTTTTGTTCACGGAATTACCCTCGATATCGAATCGGTTCAAGGAGCTTTTCGTTAATTACAGAGGATTTCATCTCTCCATGTTTTGCAAGAAGCACAGCGAACCCACCTGCTCCATGACCTTGTCCTGGCCAAACCCGATAGCAAGGAAATGGTGCAAGGGTGGAGCGGAATGATTGTAAGATAGGAGCTTCGATCGGTACCATATCCGTAGTGCGTTTTAAGAACCATTCCATGATTCCTTCATTTTCTTCGCGTGAAAAAGTACATGTAAGATATGCAAGATAACCACCTGGAGCTACACATTCTGCTGACTTGGCGAGAAGATGTCTTTGTCTGCGAACATTCATCGAGATAATGGATGGGTGAAAAGCTCCAAATGATACGGTATTTTTTCTTTTGTTTAGTCCATCTTCGTTTGTAGGCTTTGCTAAAAGTGATTGCCCAGAGCATGGCGCATCAAGAATAACAAGATTAGCTTGGTAAGGTATACGTTTTGCTATTTCGTTTACATTTAAAGAAGTGACGATGCCAGGAATTTTGCACCGTTCAAGATTGCTTATTAAGGCACTTATTCGTTTATTCTCTACTTCATTTGCAATTATTGATAAACCGAATAGCTCGTAGGCTATTATTGATTTGCCTCCAGGAGCTGCGCATAAGTCGAGTATTGGTGGCTGGAATTCAAGGTTTTTAATTGAGGTAAGGACTGAGGATAAAATGATTGAAGAGAGGTCTAATGGATAAAAAAGTCCTTTACTATAATCTGTTGAGAGACCCGGGCGAGTACCGGTTGATAAAAGAGATATTAAAAGACCAGATTCTTTGCAAATATTAGTAACACTGCTTGAAGGAGTTAGAGTTGACCAAAGTGAAGTGTCTACTAACTCTGTCGATGATTGTCGAGTTAACCAGAGAAGAGTGGGTTGGCCTGCAGAACTTATTTTGCTAGCACCTGATGCAATTGTATCTATAAAGGTTTGTTTTTCTGTTACTGAGTCAAATAATTTATCAGCGACTTTTATAAGAGAGCGGTGGGTCATAATAGATTAAAGGAATAAAAATTAGTGACATTCAGCTCCAAAGATTACTAACTATTACTTCTCTTCGGTGCGGAGCTGCCCGATGTTCCCAAAGATAAATACCCTGCCAAGTACCGAGAGTAAGTATGCCGTTGTGAATGGGGATGCTAAGTGAAGTTGATGTGAGAGCAGCTTTTATATGAGCTGGCATATCGTCAGGCCCTTCAGACGTGTGCTTAAAGACCGGATTATTCTCGGGTACCAAGCTAGTCAACCAACTTTCTAAGTCTCGTTTAGCTGATGGGTCGGCATTTTCTTGAATTAAAAGGCTAGCAGAAGTATGCCGGATAAATAAAGTACAAATACCATCAATTTTTCTTGGACAAGCATGGACAGTGCCTAATACTTTATCGGTAAATTCGTACAATCCTTGTCCGTTAGTAATGACCTCAAGTGAGGTTACTCGGCAAGGCATGATTTTACCCACAATGAGGCTTGTTCAGCAGAATTAAAATTTTCTTGGACATTTCTTGTTAAGTCTTTAAGTTGTATGGTTCCTTTCTCTTTTTCAAGGAACGCTACAAACCTAATACCCTTTTGGTCAGCATAATCTATCTGTTTACCAAGTTTTGGTGCTTTATAGAAGACTTCAGTTGGAATACCGCTACTACGAAAACAGTCAGCTAATTCATTACTCTCAGGGCGATCTGTCTCATTTAAAACTGTGACGAGTAATTGAGCAGATGATTTTTTAGTAGGACTTATTAGATTTTTCTCAATTATGAGGGCAATTAGCCGGCTTATACCGATAGAGGCGCCAACGGCTGGAAGATTTTGGGTTGTAAAGCGAGCCGTGAGGTTATCATAGCGTCCACCTCCTCCAGCAGAACCGAATTCAGGATATGCCGGTAATCTAACTTCGAGAATAGTACCGGTGTAGTAACCAAGGCCGCGGGCGAGGCTTCCATCGATGACTACTTTATTCTTGGTTGTTTGAGGAAGTAGTCGTATCACTTCATTTAGTTCACTGATACCGGCTAAGAATTTGTCATCGTTGCAATTAATTATGTTAAATAATTGGTCGATAGAATCAGCAGGTAAGCGGAGTGCTGATAACGCTATAATCTGCTCAATTACATCTGTTGCAAGAGCGAGGTCAACTTTGAGTTCATGGTGTACACCGTCTACACCTATTTTATCGATTTTATCGACTATACCGATGGCTTTGTGACTATTTTCTTCTGATAGACCGAGATTACTATAAAAGCCTATCAGAATTTTGCGATTGTTAAGACGAATCTCATAGTCACATAAATTGAGTCGACGATAAGCCTTCTCAATCACAGTTACTACTTCAGCGTCACAAGCTAAAGGGAGTGTCTCACGAGCAACAATATCAATGTCAAATTGATAGAATTCTCGGTATCTACCTCGCTGAGGTCTTTCACCGCGCCAGACTTTTTGCAATGAAAATCTCTTTAAGGGAAAGCTTAAATTAGAAAGGTTTTCGGCTACATATCTGGCAAATGGAATGGTCAAATCAAAATGAAGTGCAAGCTTCGCTTCTTCCTCATCATGAGCTTGAGCTCTTTTAAGGACAAATATCTCCTTTCCGCCAATACCATTCTCTTCAAGGGAGCTAAGTAGCTCTACAGATGAGTGGTCAATTGAGTAAAAACCGTGTGAGATGTATACCTCTTTTATAGTGTTTATCACCCATTCCTCTATAAGGCGAACTTCTGGAAGCCATTCAGGAAAACCGGAGATACTCATGGTACTATCGCTTTTTAAGGGGTTGCTGCCTGTAAGCCAAAAAATAAGGCTTAAAAAATCTTAAGAGTGATGGTAAAAAAAAATATAAGGTTATGAAAGTTTTTATGAGTAACTTAAACATAATTTTGTAATAAGATTTGTAATTGGTCTAACTTAAGTTGTTTGTAGTGTGTGTAAAAAGTATTATAGCCTGGCCGTAGTATATAGCATGACCGTAGTACATAGCCTGTCTGTAATTTAAAAATTTATGGCTAGACGTGCGTTATGACCACAAATTTAGTCGACAGTACTCAACAATCTACTGGGTTGCCGTCTACTGGGTTGCCGTCTACTGGGTTGCTACTGTACTATGCGCAAAAGGTAAAAGAGAATGCCGAGATTAATTCACAAAGTCCGGTGCCAGGCAAGCCACTTCCAGAGGAAGGCTCTGGTCCCAATATAAAGATAGTTTCTCGTCCAAATCCTCCAAATCCTCCTGGAGGGGGTAACTTATTACCAGAACGGCTTGGTTTATCAGCAAATAATAAAAAATTACTAACTCCGCCTCCTGAACTAAAGCAGCTAGCACAGAATCTTCTAGGAGGGATAGAAACACCTGACTCAATGGTGGGACTAGTGATAGCTAGTGCGCTGGGACTACGACAAAAAGAACTACTACCAGAAGATGAAAACATACCTACACGACTTTACGGAGTTGTTTAAAAAATAGCTAGAAATTTTCCTTTAACTAGATTTAAGAAAAAATAGTTGAATTATAAGTAAGAAAACAGCAAAACTACCGCGTGTTCTGTTAGGGTGATCAATTTTTTGAGGAAGAGTGCGCCTTTAAAAAAAAGAAGGGTATAGTTTTGGAAGGTAGATAAGTCTTGTGCTTCAGATTTGTAACTCTGCTATCGGTATGCTTGCTCGTACTGGCCTTATTTCGAAGACGTTTTACGTTTGGGCTAAGAGCCGAATAAGGCAGATAAACACTGAGAATGTAAAAAATGAACAGGAACTAATACTTAAATCTTTAGTTAATCGGGCTAAAAATACTCAATTTGGCCGTGATCATGGATTTATCAAAATTAGGTCTATATCTGAATATCAGGAGCGAGTATCGGTCAGGTCTTATGAGCATTTTTGGGCGGAATATCTTAAACCGAGATTTCCTTATGCAAGTAATGTTTTGTGGCCTGGAGATACCAAGTACTTTGCCGTTAGTTCTGGCACTACAACTGGTAAAACAAAATATCTTCCTGTTACGCAAGCTCTGCTCGCATCAAATCAAAAAGCAGCCGTTGATATGTTAGCTGCCCACATGGTAGCCAATCCTAAGACGTTACTTTTTTCTGGTCAAAATTTTGTTCTTGGAGGAAGTACAGCCCTTGTAGAAGAGGGGGTAAGTGGTAACGGTAGTAGTATTTGGAGCGGCGATCTAAGCGGAATCGTTGCAAAGACCGTGCCTTTGTGGGCAAAGCCATTTTATTTCCCTCCTCCGCAAATCGCGCTTATGTCAAATTGGGAAGAAAAAATCGGTATTCTGGCTCGGCAGTCTGTAAAAGAGCGTATTGTCTCAATAAGCGGCGTGCCTAGTTGGTTAATTATATTTTTTGAAGCTGTAGCTAAACAACAGGGATGCTCACTTGCTGAAGTAGGTAAATGTTTTCCCTACCTGTCATTATTAATTCACGGAGGAGTTAATTTCGAGCCATATCGCAAGCGGTTTAAGGAATTTTTAACTTGTACAAATGCAGAACTCCGAGAAGTGTATCCAGCGAGTGAAGGTTTTGTCGCCTTTCAAGATTCAGATGTTGAATCAGGATTACGTCTAGCTACAACGCATGATATTTTTTTTGAATTTATACCTCTTGAAGAGCTTAACTCACTTAATCCAATACGGCATTGGGTAGGTAATATTGAGCCAAACGTTCATTATGCAGTAGTTCTTACTACCTGTGGGGGCTTATGGTCTTATCTTCTTGGGGATACAGTACGGTTTTTGTCAGTAAATCCTCCTAGACTTTTAGTAACAGGCCGTACTTCTTATATGTTGTCAGCATTTGGCGAGCACCTGATTGGCGAAGAGATTGAAGCGGCAGTTGCTAGTGCCGCACGCATTGCTGGTGTTTCTATTACTGATTTCTCAGTGGGGGCTATTTATCCAGAGCATCAAGGAGAGCTCGGTCGTCACTGTTATGTCATTGAGCTTGATTCAGTTACAGATTCATGTGATGGGCGTGAGCTAGGTCGTAATATTGACTCATTTCTATGTTCCACAAACGAGGATTATGTTGCACATCGTGCTGAAGGTTTTGGCCTTGGTTCTCCCGAAATTTTGCTAGTTCCACCCGGAACATTTGCAAATTGGATGAAGTCACGAGGTAAGCTTGGGGGACAAAATAAAGTTCCTCGAGTAATTAATGACACCATTTTATTTCAAGCTCTTAAGTCGTTTTGTACTGAAATGATTGACGCTTCCACAGCATTATCTGCACACTCATAGAATATCACGATTAACATTAACAATAAGGTCGTAGTATGGGGAGCGAGCGCATTCGAGTAGGGATATTGTGTGGTGGAGAGTCTCCTGAACATGAAGTTTCTCTCCTATCAGCAAAAAATATAGTGGCTGCACTTAATCCATCAAAATATGAGGTGACTATAATCGGAATCAGTCGAGAAGGTGAATGGGGATTACGTCATTTACATCATTGGCTAATTAACGAGGATAATCCTGAAAAAATAGCACTTGCTCCCGCGAGTGCTGGTCTTGCTGTTCAACCCAAGGGTAGGGTGGGTGCAAAAAATGCAATTGTGACAACTGAAAGTGGAATTACTTTACCTCTAATTGATGTTGTGTTTCCGGTGCTTCATGGACCAAATGGTGAAGATGGTACTATTCAGGGTTTACTTCGTTTAGCTCATATTCCTTTCATCGGTCCCGACGTACTCGGCTCATCAATTGGTATGGATAAGGATGTGATGAAACGTCTTTTACGAGATGCAAAAGTACCTATTGCACCTTTTGTATCCATTAGCAGACAAAAAAGCTCTTTGGTCTCCTTTAAAGCAGTGACCAAAGAGCTTGGGCCAGTGCTGTTTATCAAGCCTGCTAATATGGGGTCTTCTGTGGGAGTATCTAGAGCAGACAGTGAAGAAAGCTTCATAGCGGCTACAGAAGAGGCATTTAGATTTGATGATAAGATTTTGATCGAGCAAGAAATTATTGGGCAAGAGATTGAATGCTCGGTAATTGGGAACGAAGTAAAGCGAGCCTCACTTCCTGGTAAAGTAATACCATCGCACACTTTCTATTCATATGAGGCAAAGTATTTGGATCCTGATGGGGCTAGTTTTGAAATACCAGCAATACTTTCCGAAGGTGAGGTAAAAAATATTCAAGATACAGCTATTCGTACTTGTGAGGTTCTCTGTATAGATGGAATGTCACGGGTTGACATGTTTCTCAAAAAAGATGGAGAAGTATTGGTTAATGAGGTAAATACAATCCCGGGTTTTACTCGTATCAGTATGTACCCAAAAATGTGGGAAGCTTCAGGTCTGGAATATGGGGAACTTTTGGATGAACTAATAACATTGGCAATATCTCGTAATAAGAAACAGGAAAGTAGACGAATAGTTCGAAATTAATGATTAAACATTTTTAAGTAGTAGTAGTTTATTATGAATAATTTCGAGTCAGATTCTAAACAAGAAGTTAGTGAGACAGATCACAACACGATATATGTAGGAAACCTGCCATTTTCATGGGGAGCTAGTGAAGTAAAAAAAATGTTCGGTCGAGCTGGAGAGATTTGCTCAGTAAAGGTTTCTATTGATAGGTTTTCTGGTAGGAGTCAGGGGTACGGATTTATAGAATATGCTTCTATTAAAGAAGCTAATCATGCTATCGAGCAGTTTAATGGGATAGAGGTTCACGATCGCAAGCTCGTGGTGTCAAAGGCAAGGAATAAAAAATTCTCTAAAAAGTCGATAATAAATGATATTAGCCTTGATTGTAGAGAAGATCGTTTCCTTAGCTTAAAGAACCTCTAATCTTAGTAAAGGATGAAAAGAGTGAATGTCTTACAGAAAATTACTAAGTAAATTTAAATTAGTACTATGTGCTACAAGTCTGCTTGTAGTATTGTGTTCTATCGTTGATGCGGAGAGATTTCGTTATATTGATGAAGCAGGTAATATTTTTTGGGTAGATAGTCTTTTAGCAATTCCAGAGCGATATCGATATCAGGTGCTTAAGCCTACACCCATTCCAGATGAAGCAACTATTCGTTGGATGGAGCAACGTCGCAGAGAAAAAGAACGAGAAAAATTAGTTAAGAAACAGGAAGAAGAAAGAAAAAGAAGAGAGCTTGAGAGAAAACGTGAACAGGTTCGTCTTGAGCGTGAGCGCGAAGCTCAGCGTATGAAGAATAGGTAGTAATTATTTGTTATTGAATAAGACCACAAAATAAAACGGCAAGTAAGATGCTTTTTTCAGAGCGGCTTGGCGATAATAATCATAGATTTATTGATAAGTTGTTATGTTATGATTTTTTCATAGTCTGTGTTCTTTTTAGTGTACTGTTTTGTGTATATAGCTACAGCAAAGTTATCACATCGTCAGATTCAATGTGGTCGATCTTTGTGGCTCGGTCCATCATCAATGATGGAGATTCTAATTTGCGAGAGTATTTACCACAAATTCGTCACCACAAGCGTTTCGGTGTAGAAAAATACAAGCAGGGTTTTTATAATTTCTTTCCTCCTGGCCCATCTCTCTTTGCAGTACCATTTGTAGCCTTGTATGAAAGGTGCCCAGCTGACTGGATAATAAATATTCCAGGGTTTGAAAAGGCAAGCGCGGTAATTAAAGCTCATCCCAACAATGCTATTTACATTCGTCATGAGCTAGAGAGATTTGTTGCTAGTATTATTACTGCAACTACGGCGGTTTTACTTTATCTTATCGCTAGGAATTATTCTGGACTGATTACGTCTCTATTTATAGCTACTTTATATGGATTAGCCACTCCGGCGTGGTCTACGACAAGTCGAGCACTTTGGCAACATGCTCCATCTGCATTTCTTCTTACAACAACTCTCATGTTGTTTATTACTTCAAAAACACGACATGTTTTGGCGGGATTTAGTGGAGTATTACTTATGTTTGCTTATGTAGTACGTCCTACAAATTTGTTAAGTATATTAGTATGGGCTGTGCTTATCTATCGGCACAGACGCTCTGGTTTTTGGTTGTATTGTTTGACTATATTGGGATGTGGAGCGATTTTTTGTTTTTGGAGTAAATCAGTTTTTGGAACAATGCTGCCAAAATATTTTCATCCTGGAAGAGGTGGAACAAATCCGGATTTTATAATGGCTATAGCCGCTAATCTTTTTAGTCCATCTAGAGGGCTTTTTATTTTTTCGCCGTGGTTGTTGCTTTCTTTTTGGTCATTTTTTCCTAATTCTTCTTTAAAGGTGCCCGAAATTATCCCCTATCTTTGGAGCATTATTATTTTACACTTACTAGTAGTTTCATCATTTGGAGTTTGGTGGGGAGGTCATTCATATGGCCCTCGTTTTATGAGCGACATTGTTCCTTTTTTGTCGCTTCTTACTTTACCCCTCATAAGTGATATTTTAAGTAGGTCGTATCATTATTGGAAAACTGGGTTAATTTCGTTTGTAGCCACCGGTGTTATTAGCTTATGGATTCATGCAAAAGGAGCAATGTCGGTTGCTGGAGTAGGTTGGAATGTTACGCCGCATAATATAGATAATTTACCGATGCGAGTGTGGGATTGGTATGACCCTCAATGGTTACGAGACTAATTAGTTATATCATGGTCTAAAACTATTAATTATCCAGTATTTTTCATTCCACTTGCTATACCATTTATACTGAGCTGGATATTTTTCAGAAGCTCTGATTTTTCTTTTTCTGTAGTAGTGCGTGAGCGGTACCGGCGTAATAGATCAACTTGGATATAATTTAGCGGATCAAGATATCTGTTTCTTGCTGATAGGTAACCCTTAAGTGTGGGGTTACTCTCAAGTAGAGATTTTTGGTTAGTAATATCCATAATTATACTAACAGTGCGACTGTATTCCTCAGTTAAACTGTTAACAAGTGAAGTGCCAATATCTTTATTTTCAACTAGTGAACCGTATCTTGTGAGAATATTCATATCGGCTTTAGCTAAAGTCATTTCACAATTAGCAATAATATTACTAAAGAAACTCCAGCAATTGTACATAGTGCTAAGAATAGCCAAGCCATTTTCATTTTGGTCTATAAAATTTTTACAAGCAGTGCCTACACCGTACCAGGTGGGAAATAAACAACGATTTTGTGTCCAGCTAAAAACCCAAGGTACTGCTCTTATATCTTTTATTCCTCCCGATAGTGTTCTTTTTGAAGGACGAGAGCCAATATTTAATGTGCTTAGTTCTTTGAATGGTGTGGCTTGAAGAAAAAATTCAGGAAAGCGGGTATCTGTAATAAAGGCTTGATACATCTCAAAGGATGTTTTTGAAAGTTGGTTCATTACCTGATCCCACTCGCTAGACTCATTTTGAGCAAGTGCTCCCGCGCTTGAAAGTAGTGTAGCGTTTATCATCTCCTCAAGATTTCGTTGGGCGATAACAGAGTGAGAGTAATTAGTGGAGATCATTTCTCCTTGTTCTGTAACACGGAGCGACCCTGAGATAGTACCAGGCGGTTGGGCTAAAATAGCTCGGTTAAGTGGTCCGCCACCACCTCGTCCAGTAGTACCACCACGACCATGAAAGATTCGTAGCTTTATTCCGTGCTTAGAGCACACCTCATGAATGGCTTTTTGAGCTCTATATAATTCCCAGTGTGAGGTAAAATAACCACCGTCTTTATTGGAATCACTATAACCAATCATTACTTCTTGAAGGTTATCTCTAGCAGCAAGATGAAGACAGTATACGGAGTATGAGAATAATGTTTTAAGAACTGCGGGTGCATTTTGTAGATCTTCAATAGTCTCAAAAAGAGGCACAACATTGATTGAGCTAGAAACGGTGCCGTCTTTGTGTAACTTTACCAAGCCTGCCTCTTTTGCTAGGAGTAGCACGGCGAGAATATCGCTTGGATGCTCTGACATGCTGATAATATAGTTTTCAATCGCACGTGATCCAAATTTATGTTGAGCTTTTCGTATGACATGAAAAACATCGAGGACTTTTTGAGACTGCTCGGATAAGTTGGTGTTTATACTCACAAGAGGGCGCGTGCTATTTAATTCACGCAAAAGAAGAGTTGCTTTCGTTATTTCATCATCATTTAGATATGAATCTGTAACGCCAGAAGATGTAAATACATCATTTAAAGTGGATAGATGCAATTCACTATGTTCACGTACATCTATAGTGGCAAAGTAGAATCCAAATATTTTTATCTGTAGCTTGAGAGGCGAAATGATAGTACGTGCAATGCGTTCTCCGTTATTGTTTATAAGACTTTGTTCAATTTGTTTTATATCATCGAGAAAATGGTGTGCGGACTGGTATGAAAGCTGGCTATCTGGAGTAAGTCTAGAAGCGATTAATCGTTGTCTTATTATAAATAACTTTACTCTATAGTGTTCGTGATGATAATGGGGAGCAAGTTTTTGATAAAGTTCCGGAAATTCTGTAAGTAGCCTTTTGTTATCTTCAATAAGTTCGTTTGAACATCCAATTCTGTCTGACGACTGGCTTATACGCCGAAATAATTTCTGTACTTCTCTTTCATAAAGTTGAAGAATTACTTCTCGTTGATAACTTAGTGCTTCAAGGGTTGTAATAGGTGTAACAAATGGATTTCCATCTCGGTCTCCACCAACCCAACTACCGAATCTAATGATTAAAGGTAGGTCAGCATAATATTCGTGATAGTACTCATTTAACGCAGTTCTTAGTTGCTCGTACACCTTAGGAATTAGCGCGAATAGAGTTGATTCGAGGTAAAAAACGACGTTTTTTACTTCATCCATTACTCTCAGCTTGGTTAGTCTTACTTCATCAGTTTGCCATAAAATAGTAAGTTCAGTTAGAAGCTCCTCTTGAAAGTATTTACTTTTACTGGGAGAAGTTGTTGAGCCATTTAAATCTTCAATGAGTCTAAGAATCCGGTCGAGTATATCCAGTACGGTGCGTCTTTTTGCTTCAGTTGGATGAGCTGTTAAAACTGGAACTATCGCTAGATTTGTTAATAGGTGATTTACTTCAGTTACATCTAATCCCTTAGTTTTTAATTCAGATATACTTTGTCGAATTGATGACGGTACAACTGTACTATAAGAATTTAAGAGACGAGTTTGAGTGATGGTATCGTGCTGCTCGGAGATATTTACAAGTTGAAAGTATATAGTAAAAGCTCGCAGCATCATTTCAGCTTGTTGAGCATTCAAATCAGAAGTAAGTCGTATAAGCGCTTCGGTAACTTTAACATCTGATGTTCTTCTTACTTCACCAGCAGCAAATCTAATTTGCTCCTCTTGTTCTAATATAGTGGAGCCAGCCTGTTCTTTAATTACCACTCCCAGCTGTCCTCCTAAATATCTTATAAGATCTCTGAGAGATTCAAAAATGGTATCTAAATCTTTAGGGATTGGCTGTTCATCGGAAGATTGTTGTACAATTTTATCTATCATCTTACGTCTCTTAGTTATGAGGCTTAAGGTACATGTGGCTTAAAAAGCTAAGTAGAGATTGTAAAATTCATGATTAAAGAAATTTGGCCGTTATTTTATGTTTTTTTAAAGTTTAGTTTACTGCTAGCTACTGCCTTAATGACACCGTTAATTTTATTAGAGAGTGTTAATTCTGAAGAATCTTCTACTATACCTGTTCCTAAACAACAGAGTAGTTCATTAATTCGTAGTAATTCCCCCAATGGTGAAGAGCTTAAGGGTGCTACTTGCACAGTTACTAGTACAGAAGTAAAGGGAGCATTGACTCGAAAAGAGATATATTTTCAGTCGCTATCTTGGCAAGGCACAGTTTGGAATCACCGGATTGTTATCTTTATTCCTGACAAAGAACAGTATGTGAATCATACCTATCTGCTCGTGTCTGGCTCTGGGACTCTGGCTGATGAAGAGCATGAAGTCATGGAAGTTTCTTCTCAATATGGTGTAAGTGGAGTAGTCTTAAGTGACATCCCTAACCAGCCTACATTTGGCAATAGAAAAGAAGATAATCTCTTAGCATTTACTTTTCACCGATTTTTTGAAAACGGTGATCCGACAATTCCTGCGCTTCTACCGATGAGAAAAGCTGTTTCTCGCGCCATGGATTGTATTTCAATGATAATACCTGCAACAGATAACTCTAAAAGAAAATTTATTGTATCAGGGGCTTCAAAGCGGGGTTGGACAACTTGGCTTGTTGGATTAAATGATACTCGAGTTGTAGCCATTGCTCCGCGAGTTTTTGAGATGATAAATATTTCAGCCCAACTCAAATGGGCAAAAGAAAAAAATGGTTCTCAAAGCGATAAATTAAGACCTTATACAGAATTTGGTTTGACTGAGAGAATTGATGAACCAAGAGGGAGAGAACTTCTTAAGTTAATTGACCCATTTGAGAGTATTAGTCAAAGAGAGCTTATTGTTTTATCTGCAATTGGGGCAAATGACCCTTATTGGTTAATCGATTCCTCTCAACATTATTGGGATAAGGTACTGGGGCAAAAAGCTATGATAGTTGTGCCAAATGTTGGGCATAAGTTAGGTAAAGATAAGGTATTTAAAAATTCTCTAATGGCATGGATTGGGAAGGTTTTGCGAAACGAAGCGATACCAACCATGTCACTCACTAATCAAATGGGTACGGACATGGTTAGTTGCACTGTATCGTCGGAACAACCGCAAAAAATGTCATTATGGTATGCAGATTCTGCTGACTATGATTTTCGAGATGCAATTTGGCTTGAGCAACCCATGACTCGGAATACTAAAGACAACAGGAACGATGAATGGTGTGGAAAATTACCGCCTCGTTGCTTTAAACGGTATTGTGCTTATTTTACAATGGCTGATCTTCAGGGTGGTTCCTTTCCTATAAGCACTCCTCCAAAGGTATTTATACCTAATTAGATGAATATAAAAGAAACGGAGTGTTAGATTGTTTTATTTTTAGAGTAAAACATCCCAAATCCAAACAAGGCTATCAAGCG
This sequence comes from Bdellovibrionota bacterium, assembly GCA_044347345.1. Taxonomy (GTDB): domain Bacteria; phylum Bdellovibrionota_C; class UBA2361; order UBA2361; family JBIKUX01; genus JBIKUX01. The sequence continues at coordinate 70,261 of JBIKUX010000011.1, forward strand.
GAGCCTTTAGAATACGGTATGGTATGCTTTGCCAGGAAAATCCCGATTCATTGAATTGTTTTCTATAAAATCGAATAGCTTCGCTTTCTACATAATCAAATGGGAAAATAGTGGCTCCAGGGATTGGTGGAAATAGTTTTACAAGTTGAGTAAAAAGTAGCGCAACATAATGGTCAGCAAGTAAGATGATGGTCTCAGGATTTCCTATATCTCGGCGAAGTTTCATTCCACTTTTAAATGGTACTGTAGAATCAAATGCCGCTAATACGAGAAGAGTATTACGAGGATTGATGTAATGAGATAAATTTTTGGGGTCAGTAATTATCTTTTTTTCTAGGATGGAGAAAATTTCATCTTCAGACAGATTCCTGTCATCTCCTATCGTCTTTATATACTTTCTTATTCCGGGTTGATCAGAGCGACGAAACAGATTAACCAGTTCTGTTCCTCCTAAAACCAGAACATTATGAGCTAGTCTGCTATCGACTCCGGCTGTCATTGCTACATTAATGGCGCCCCTACTGATTCCAAACGAACCGAATTGTTTTTTTCCGAGATGTTTTTCAAAAAAATCGAGAGCAATTCGATCTCGAATTACGTTATCGCGAAAAGTTTCTTCAATCGAATCAAAATTTTCTGGATCTCGAAATTCGTCTGACCGGTGAACGATGGCAGTGTCAAAGCCATTTCTTGCAATATAGTCGGCAAAATATGATTCGATTAAATTATTTCCTCCAAGAACCGGGAAGACCAAAACAAGAGAGTCTGAGGATGATGAAGAGTTAAAATAGTCTAACCATATTGGCCCTACATCACTAGCTAGTCGAAATCTTTGTATACGGTAATTTTTGTATTCTGTTGTGCTAATCTCCTGAACATCACGATAAGAATTTTGAGGTTGGTAATAGACCTTTAGAGTTTCCGGAAGCTCGTTGGTTGTTTTTTTAGATTCTTTCGATGCTGGTATTGTAACGCATCCAACGGCGAAACCAGTAGCAGCTATGATTAAGCCTAATAAAGATATTCTTGCTTTCATGGCTATTTTAAATTGTTTCAAATAACTCTTTAGATGAGTGATTTGAGATAAACAGTAATGTCTTACGGTAGCGTTTCATTAGACGAAGAAGGTAAGAATTGTTTAAGGCTCACCCAAGTGTACGGCGACTCACTGGCTCTCTGACCTCTTGCTGGAGCGTTATTTACCCAAAATTGTAGCTTATCGGGTTGGTAAATAACGTTTTGAAAATTAGAGTTCATTGCAAAAAGTGGTATAAGCTCCTCTTTGATTGTTTCTAGCGAAACATTTCCATTAAAAGCTGAGAGTTTTTGTGCCATTTTTTCCGAGAAATGACCTCCGTATACAGTGTTTGGGATTGCTGGGAGATTATGCTCACCCTCTACTAAGGATTGTCCGGGATGAAATATTAGAAAACGGTCTGGATCGCGTACATACAGTTCAGCTTCTCGCCGCTTGCCATCTGCCATCAGAAAAACATAAGAATTTTCACCCTTGGCACTAGAGATAATTGAACGTACTTCTTTGAGAGAAGATGCTTTTAGCATTATTTCTCTCAAAAGAAATGGCATGGGCATGCCTCTTAGAGTTTCGTTTGGTGGGCTTCCGTAACCCATTTCGCCTAAGGTGATTCCCTGAGCATTCATTCCGGATACTGCACCAAGAAATCCTATCCAGCCGATATTAGCGTATTTAATGTTTGGTTTCTCATTTGTATCACCCTCAGGAACGACAATAGTGATAAGGGGATATTCATGAAGTTTAGAAATTTTATGCAGTCCCCAATCTAGAATACGCACTACAAACTGATTATCTCCTACGGTTGAAAAATTGCTGCATGATGTTCCTAGGTCAGGGTACTCTCCTTTGGCTAAACCTTTAACCCTATCTCTTACTGCTTTTTTGCCTCCCCATTCACTCATAGATGGAAGAGTATGAAAGGCATGTACCATTCGGAGAGGGAGTCGTGCACCATGAGCTAAACCGTGCATTTCTTCAATAGCACTTTGTGGAATATAAGGGCGTAGTCGCTCATAGGCTTCATCAAAAAGCTCATCGCTTAAAAAAGTAGCTACACCATTGTTGTACATGGTAAGAATGTTGTCTCGTACTTGTTCCCTGAGAAGTACTCCGTGTTGATATCCGCGTTCGTAGGGAGTTCCTCTGACAGTTAGTACTCTAATACGACCGTCGTCAGTCCAGGTGAGCGATGCTTTTTGAAGTACTTTTTTTTCATCAAGTGCTGAGGTAATTCGGTCGCTCCGAACATAGGGATGCATCATATCGACTCTTAGATATGCACAACCTGTTTTACTTAAACTTAAAAGCCCAAAGAGTAATAACGAGAATTTTTTTCCAAAAAAAGGTATTTTTTTTTGAGTCATTAAATGAAAAAGCCAAGTTTTATTCATAGGATAATTACATAGTGGAGTCTTTTAGTTTCTTTTATTATAGGTTTAGTTGCGCTAACTCACGAGATTCTTCTTTTTTGAGTGGAAAACAATTTATGATCTTTGTAATGGCTTTATTGGAGAACGCTACCCATATATCAACTAATGTTTGCTCATTGACATTACTGGCTCGACACCGTGATACTTCTCGGTGACCGCATCTCTTCGTTGTGTCGCAACAATTTTCTCTAAAACCTTTGTCACACGCGAGTTATTAGATTGTGAGCCTTTTTCGCGCTTATTGCCTCGAATGCGCTCGCTTAGCGATGTTTTAACAAAATGGCATGATGGTAGGGTTATTATTTCCAAATGGTAGGTTTTAATGGAAAGAGAGAATCTCTATTTTAAAAATAGTTTTTATTGCTTGTTTGTTTTCGTCCTCTTTCTAGCTTACCGAGCTGAGGGGCAAAGTGATATTCAAAAGGACGATTCTCCTCAAGTACCAGAGAGTCAAATAGCTGTAGTAGGTCAGAGATTATCATCAGGGATTTTGTCTTTAGAGGAAGCTATAACTTTAGCTTCTTATCACAATTATAATGTGAGGCAGTTGCGGCAAGTTTTATCCGAGCGTGACTCACAGGTTGTTTCGGCTCGTGGTAGGCTATTGCCTAAGGTAGTTGCTAATTCAAACTATACTCAAACAGATCCAGATCGACTCCCGAGCTTTCAAGGTCGGACTTTTGGTGTTGAACAGGCCTGGAATGCCGATTTAGAAATTCAGCAACAAATTTTTGCAGGGGGTAAAATTTGGGACAGTTATGTGCAATCAAAGCTTGTACGTGACGCATCGAGATATGCCCTCGATGAAGCCATTCTAGAAGCTAAATTGCAGGCTACATCGTTCTATTATGGTGTAGCCTTAGCTAAAGCTCGGATAGGGGTTAATGAAAAGTTAGTTGCACTTAGAAAAAATCTTGTTGAATCTGAGCAGAGTCGATTAAAAGCAGGAACTGTATCAAGATTTAATGTGCTTCGAGCAGAAGTTTCTCTTGCTAATGCGCAGCCTCCTTTAATTAGAGCTCGTAACGATGAACGAATAAGTCGTGAAGATTTGAGTCAAGTAATAGGTTTACCCATTGATACTGCTGTTACCGTAGAGGCAATTCCACGAGTTGTATCGCTTCATGAGTTACCTTCTTATGAAAATTTAATCGTATATGCAGAGCTAAGACCAGATTTAAAGCGTTTAGCTGCCATTAGAGAAGCAGAAGATAGAGGTATAAGTGTAGCTCGAGCCGATATTTTTCCGGAGTTAGCGCTTTTTGGGAGTTACGGTACTCAGGGGTCACCTTTTAGTAATAGTGTTAATGAGCGGCTTGAGGGATGGCGTGCGGGCGTTCGAGGTTCTTGGAATTTGTTTGATTCCGGTGATACTTATGGTGCGATTGATGCAGCTCGCGCACGTAAAAAGCAAGCAGAGATAGCTTTGGAGGAGCGATTAAATCGTATACGAATTGATGTGCGTCGAGCTCTTTCTCGCTTACAGCAAGCATTGGAGCTAGTATCAGCATCACAACAAGTAGTTGTTGAGGCTGAAGAATCACTTAGACTTGCTCGTGCTCGTGAAGAAGTGGGAGCAGCTATTCAATTAGACGTTTTGCAGGGTCAGTTATCACTAACTGAAGCAGAGACAAACCAGATAGAAGCCTCTTATGAGTATTACGTTGCACTAGCAGAATTAGGAAGAGCGACAGGCGTTATCAACCCATTGTTAGTTGCAGATTTTAAAGCGACTTCCAATTTTTAAATAATTGAAAATTATTTAAAAATAAATTCTTTGATTTTGTCCTATCAGTGCCTCAGCAATTCTGGCGGCTCCAGTGAGTCCAGCACGCTCATCACGAATGACTACTAAAGGCGTTGCTTCAACAATAGGGCTTAGGCGTCCTTTTGCTAAATAGCTGGCAGTGACTGCAGATCGTTCAAGAAATTTGATTACTTTCGGCGCTATTCCTCCACCAATAAATATTCCACCAGTAGCTAAATAGGTTAGGAGCACATTGCCAGCATGCGCTCCTAAGATGCGAGCGAAAATCTCCATAGTGTGCTCACACATAGCACACTCTCCATTTATTGCAGCTTCAGCAATTACTTGAGGGGCGGGGTATAGTTGCGTCCGTTCCCATATAGCACTCTTAATGCGCTCACGTTTGGTATCGCGAAGAAAAGCAAAAATATTGTAAATTCCTGGACCTGAGCACAGACGCTCAACGCTCACTCGTTTCAGAGTTTTAAGAAGATATTGAAATAGATCCCATTCGAGCGAAGATGTCGGAGCAAAATTAACGTGACCGCCTTCAGAACTAAATACTCTGATGCCATCTATTTGCTTTGCAACCATTGCTTGACCAAGGCCAGTACCAGGGGCAACTACTGCCGAAATTGAACTGTTTGTTAGTTGGTTATTTCCTCTGTGTAGTATAGTTAAATCATCTTGATGAAGATAAGGAATCAGTGCTGCAACTGCTCCGAGGTCGTTTACAAGTTTTACTTGAGGAATTGAAAGAGTCTCGCTTAATTCAGATTCAGATAAATTCCAAGGGAGATTTGTTGTTGAGACATTACCATTATTAACTGGACCAGGAACTCCAAAGCAGGCTGATAAAGGCTTTAGGGATTTCGCTGCAAGGAAAGATTCAATAATTGGCACCAAGCTCGGATATTCTTGACTTTTGAAACGTGCTTGATGACAACAATGAAAAGATTCACCGCTTCTTTCATACAGTGCGAGCCTAGTAGAGGTTCCTCCGATGTCACCGGCTAAAAATGCCACCATAGAATTTTTAACAATAGTGTGTCTTAGTGAGATGATTTGTAAAAGAGTACGATTTTTTGTGGGAAGAAACTAGAGTCCGATAGATAGATATTTTTTTTGTAGTTTCTATAAATAAGGACTGCCGATAGTAAAGATTTTTTTGTATTGTGTAGAGAGTGACCACTTGTCTGATTATGGGGGTCACTTAAAGCATAATTAAACCAGCATCACGAGGTGGTAAGCTGGGTCAACTATTTAACTTAAAGTGTTAGCCAGCACCATGAAGATTTTGATGCTCGGTTGGGAATACCCTCCGCACATAACAGGAGGATTAGGGACAGCTTGCGACGGTTTAACGCGAGCTTTGGCACGCTTAGATATAGGCGTACAATTTGTTGTTCCAGTTACTTACGGTGACGAAGACGCTACGCACATGAGGTTAAGTAGTGCTGAAGGTATTGCTGGTCAAGCTACTAGTAGTATTTCGCAAAGTGGTGGATACCAAGATGTTAACAATGGTTTCCCTGAGGAAGTTCGTTTGGCAGCATCGCCAAATGATGATGCAAAAAATGATGATGCAAATTTATCGGTAAGTACTAATATTACTCCCCTCTCTATATCTCCTTATTGGAGCCCCGAGGCCTTTAAATCTTACCTATCATTACTTGAAGATGAAAAGATAGCCCCAAATTTACTAGCTCAGTTATTACCTAACCATCTAGTTGAGAATTATTTTGCAGTAAGACATCGAAGCTCTAGTGGTCAAAGATATAGTAAGGATATTTTTGAAGAGGTTGGTCGCTTTGCGCATAACACCGTTGGTGGGGCTAGAAATCTAGATTTTGATATTATTCATGCACATGACTGGATGACTTTTCCAGCGGCAGTAGCGCTTAAAAAACTAACAGGTAAGCCGTTAATCGTCCATGTTCATAGTCTGGAGTATGATAGAGCAGGTGCTGGTGGAAATGAGATTATAAGGCAGATTGAATCTTTGGGGTTACATAACGCTGATGGGATCATTGCTGTCAGTTATTATACTCGTGACCTTATATGTAGGGAGCATGGTGTATCAGGAGAACGGATAACCGTGGTGCATAATGGCGTTTATCCTCGAGATGTTCGAGATACTTACCGCTCATGTAGTGCTCATAAAAATCAAAAGATAGTTTTATTTTTGGGGCGAGTTACTTTCCAAAAAGGGCCTGACTATTTTGTTGAGGCGGCTGCTTCTGTAGTGCCTCACGTGCCGGAAGTTTTGTTTGTTATGGCTGGAGCAGGCGATATGTTGCCTCGCATGATTCAGCGAGTACAAGAGCTAGGCATTGAAAGAAATTTTGAATTCACCGGATTTTTGAAGGGTGAAGAGGTAGAAAGAATTTTTACGTTGGCTGATCTATATGTCATGCCTTCCGTATCCGAGCCTTTTGGAATTACTGCATTAGAGGCTATTTCGCACGATACTCCTGTCATTATTTCCCGACAATCTGGTGTCGCTGAAGTATTGCATCATTCGTTAAAGGTTGATTTTTGGGATACTCATCGCATGGCCGATCTTATGATTAATGGTCTGATTCACGATGAGCTACGAGAAAGCATGGTGTCTATGGCTCGCGAAGAATTAAAAAAAGTTAGATGGGATGCCTCAGCGATGAAGGTAGAATCTCTTTACCGCTCTATTCTTTTTTAAAATTCAAAATCGATCAGTATCCCCCTTGTGAGGAGAGCCTGAGTGTGAAAAATATCGTAAAGATAAAGTTCTTTTAGGTATAAGCTTTCATCTAAGCTGTAACCGAAAGAACGCTTAGTAGTTTAGAAAGAAGGAGACTCTTTATGCCGTCCGTTTGTTTTTACTTTCAGGTTCATCAGCCGTATCGGTTAAGGAGATTTTCTTTTTTTGATTCGGGTCAATCTTTTTCATACTTTGATGATGAAAAAAACAGAGCAATCATGCGTAAGGTTGCTGATAAATGTTACCTTCCTACAAACAGACTACTTCTTGATTTAATTCATAGGTATCAAGGTGCCTTTAAAGTAGCTTTTTCAGTTAGTGGGGTAGCGCTTGATCAAATGGCTGAATACGCGCCAGAGGTTTTAGCTTCTTTTCAGCAATTAGCGGCAACTGGAGCTGTAGAGTTTATCGGCGAGACTTACTATCACTCTCTTGCTGGTGTGTACTCTCCTGAGGAGTTTCATGAGCAGGTAGGATTACATCGTAAAAAAATTAAACAACTCTTCGGTCAAGAGCCAACAATTTTCCGTAATACAGAGCTTATATACAATGACATGATAGCTGCTCGAGTAGCACCGCTTGGGTTTAAGGGAATTATTGCAGAGGGATGCGATGACATTCTCCAGTGGCGTTCGCCTAATTTTGTCTACAAGACGGGCGGGCAAGATATGGCTCTTCTTTTAAAGAATTACCGACTATCAGATGATATTGCTTTTAGGTTTGGTAACCGAGGATGGGAGGCCTATCCTCTAACAGCAGAGAAGTTTGCATATTGGGTTCATTCGGTAAGTGGTAACGGCGAAACCGTAAATCTATTTATGGATTATGAAACCTTTGGTGAGCATCAATGGGCCGATACGGGCATTTTTGAATTTATGAAACATTTACCGGAGCGAATTTTCGCCCATCCTGATTGGAATTTTGCTTCTCCTTCTGAGGTTGTGAGTAGATACCCACAGGTTGCAGAATTAGGTGTTCATCGTCTTACTTCGTGGGCTGATATTGATCGTGATCTTACTGCATGGAACGGTAATCGTATTCAAGAGAGTGCTCTCCGTCAGATTTACGAATTGTGCCATGCGGCTCAGTGGAGCGGAGATGAAGAAATTCTTTCAGTATGGAGAAAACTTCAGACTTCAGATCATTTTTATTATATGTGTACTAAGTGGTGTGCCGACGGAGACGTGCATGCTTACTTTAGCCCGTATGAAAATCCATACGAAGCATTTATAAATTACATGAATGTGCTACGTCACTTTAGAGATCAGCTTATTTCAAAAAGTTCGAAAAAAGCAGTTACTCGTTCAGTCACTGCTAAAGGTGATTTTAATAGTAGCAATGGTTCAAAACTAAGTTCTTTAGGCCATCAAGCTGAGGCAGCGTAAGCTTTTTAAATAGTGTAAGCTTTTTAAATAGTGTAAGCTTTTTTAATAGTGCTTCTCGAAGAAGCTCACGCAGTATAAGTAAGTTATCCGTTAAAGATAAAAAATTAAAGTTTTGACGGTTAACTTATCAACTGCGTTACTTGTTTACTCAAAAGCAGCACCACAACGGTTATCAAGACGAGTCGCACAAAACGCGCTCCCTTAGTCAAAGCGAGATGTGCGCCTACTATAGAACCAATGATGTTGGCTGTAGCCATAGCGAAGCCTAACTTAAAATTAACGTTTCCGTTTGGTATAAAGTAGGCCAGAGCCGCAAGGTTTGTAGCTACGTTCATCATCTTTGCTAAGGTAGATGCCCGAATAAAATCAAATCCAAGCAGAGTAATTAGCGCAACCAGCATAAAGCTTCCAGCACCTGGACCAAAGAATCCATCGTAAAATCCCAATACTCCACCTATAGAACCCGTAACTAAAAGGGTTATAACTTTTTGCTTTTTTCCTTTAGTTAAAGGTGCTGTGCAAGAGGCTCCCAAAGTGGGCTTAGATACTGTGTAAATTAGCACTAGAGCGAGAGCTACTATGACTAATGGTCGTAAAAATGATGGGTCTAAAATTGAGACGGAATATGCCCCTAAAAAAGAAAAACAAAATGCAGTACCTGCCGCTACTAGTAAGATTTTTAGTGGCAGGGCATGTGTTCTATAATAGCGTATCAAGGCAACAGTAGTGCCAAAGCAGCTAGCGAATTTATTTGTGCCGAGAAGTTGCACTACTGGTGTAGATGGAAACGCTACTAAGAGAGCTGGTAGCTGAATTAGACCTCCACCACCACTTACAGCATCGACAAGTCCAGCTAGAAAGGCAAATGCAGCTAAAGATAGGTAGGGTATAGTTTCCATTACTGATAATTTAATACCGAAATTTCACCTTATTCGATTGAAAGAAGAATAAGCTAGTAAGATAGATGTAAATACTTTAGTAAAAAAGTCTCCCTGACCCCGAAGTCCCTGAGACTTGGTCTCTTGGTTTCCCTTGGTCTCCCCACTTGGTCTCTCCCTTTGGTTAGGAGTCGGGAGTTGAATCGGTGGGAGTCGTTGCCTTGCAGAGTTGCTGGACAGAAAGAGTAATGAAAGGAGTGAGTGCAGTGACTGCAAAAATAAGAAAGCGATTACTCACTGAGCTTACGTTCCATTCGTTGTATTTGGCGATAAAGACCACTTGGGCGCAAAGCGCAACTAGTAAGCTAAAGGCTTCGTTACGATGAGGATGACGAAGCATTGGAAATACTCCCCAGAGCCCGATAAATAATATTGGATTAGTAGCTAAGATACCGTGCATTGAGTCAATTAATACTCTACTAATTCCAGTAAGAAGTGGCTGTTGAAAATCGGCGGTGTGGCTCACCACTTGTAGCCCTAATTCAGTGATTGTGGCTATCCGCTGATATCCAGTCGTGAATGGTGAACCAAACAAAACGTAATTTAACCAAAGATAGGGAGTAAGGCCGGCACATAAACCTCCTACAAGAGCACAGATGTCGCGCGCTGTTGTGCTGCGTTTTGCCAGAATTGTGCAGGCCGTGGCAAATGCAAGTGCTAAAGCTATAGGAGCGCTAGATAGCTTTATAGCTACAGCAAGGCCAATAAGAAGTCCAGAAAATGAATACCACAATCGCCGCAAACTAAGTAAGCTCGAGGTCAACAATAAGCCAGAAAGAAGATCAGGTGACACATTGTAAACGTAGGGGAGTAGAAGCGTACCCATTCCAAGTAGATATGCGGTAAATCCTGCGATTATATCGGTTGAGTACCTTCGTGCCAGCTCAAATAGCATCACTCCGAGAAGAGCCATAAATAGTATATTTGCTATTAGTAGGCCACGTGTACCAGCAACTAGATAAAAAGGAAAAACTAAGTATGCAAAAACAGGTGAATGTTTAAGGGTAAGAGAGCTATTCTTATCTATCGCCAGTTGACGGTCATAAATACTGCGCTCAATTAAACGCTGGTCGAGGTTATTGCCAATCTTAACGTCGCGATCAACTAACAGTGATTCACAAGCTAATGCATAGTAAGTGGCATCGCCCCATAGAGATCCGTTTGGCTCTTCGTCTACCAGTTTAAGAAAGGGTACGTATGAGAGCATGAGTAGAAGAAGAAAAATTGCCCCTCTTCGATGCCAAGGTGTCATATTTTTCCAATTAATAAATTTCAGAAACTTCCTGTTTGGGATGTAAAGTCTCTTCCTAGAACTAGTAAAAAGTTTATCCAGTAACCAATTTTTTTTAAAATAAATGCAATATTGCATTTATTTTTAGTATAACGTCCATGATGTTTAATTTATAAGGGCTTGTAGTGATATGCTTTCTAATCAACCTTCAGCAAACCAGGGAATAAACGAGGTAAAAGACAGATGTCGACAAATTTTTAAAGTAGCTTACGTAGCTCTGGAAATTGAAGTATCTCAGTTCGCGGAAGAGCACTTCTCAGAGCTTAAGCAGGCTTGCTTCAAAATTTCTGTAGAAAACCAAGAATATGATGGTGAGTTTAAATCTGCATCATTAGCTGTACAAGAGGCATTTGGCAATTTAACCGCTGAAGAAAAAGATCAATTAAAAGAGACACAAGCCTACAAACCGCTTATTTTTGCCTTCGCGGCCATTACTGAAATAGCCCGTGCCGAAAATTGGCAATAGTCAATCGAGACGCTAGGATAGTTAGTTTTTGAGCAATTAAAAACTGGTAACATGTAGAAGTCCCTTTTTTCACGACATGCTATTTTATTTCAGCTCTGTTTCTTGTCTGTTGGAAAGCACAATATCTGGCAGAGCAACAATATCTGGCAGAGTAAGGGTGATTATTTTTGGAGACTTTCGAATTAATTAATTAATAAGATAAGAGGTCGGATTTTTCTTGATGTCCGAACAGTTTCTTAAATACGAAAGCAACGCGCGGATTAAGAAGGCTCATTTTCATTACATGAGGCTCTTATTTCATTGGTATGTGATTGAGATAAGGCAAGCTTACCCATCTTTAGAGAATAAATATTAATTGGTAGAACATTTCTCCAGATACGCATCCTAGATTCGAAGCACTGTTGATGAACAACTTCAAAAAATCGCTCCAATTCTTTTAATCGATTGCGTCTTTCGGGAAATGATACTAATTTTCCCAATAAATGTAGCGCGATATACTGATAGTAGGTCATTACAGTTTCAGAGGTGCTGAGCCGTGCAAGTTTTAAAAATATTTCTTGGGTCAATTGAACTGAAAAATTAAGAAAGGGTAGGGCACAAATAATTACATCGAACTTACTGTCCTCTGTTAGAGCCTGAATGGGTCCAGCAAACACTAATACGGTGCGATCTTGATTCTGGTGAGAAGGGTGAGTTTTTACTCTTGATTCCAATAAAGGTAGAAACTTGTCGTTCATTTCACACGTTACAAAGTGGTCGCCTTCAACAAGCATATCTAAAATTACGCTAGTTACCGACCCTGTTCCAGCTCCGACCTCTAAAATCTTCATTGGTTTACGCGGCAGCTTAAGCGGGCTGCTAAGAGCCTCACCTGCATATCTAGTTGTTGAGCACAGTGAACCCGTATCATGAAATTTGGTAATACCTTCCTTTAAGAAAGCTATTAATTCCCCAATTTTTTTTGAAGAGGCTTCAGCATTTAGCAAAGTGCCTGACATAACAAAGTGCCTGACATAAAAATAAAGGTGCCAACTAAAAAGTTGTTAACAAATTATTACCACGTGGAGTATACACTGTCTTTGAAATCAGCCCAACTGGCTTCTAGTGTTACCTTACTGTAAAATTTTACTTTAGTATTTTCTAGTTCTATTGGGCAATAATTCAAAATAAAAGCTAGAGTGACAAGGAATGTTGTATGAATACTAGAGAGTTGTTTCTGCACGAAAATAAGTGGCAAGAGTTTATCAACAATTATCTTGCTGTCCCAGAGCTTCAATTAACTATCGAGTACTCGGGTATGAATCTTCATGAATCTTATGGGAAACGTGCCAAGAAGATGATTGACTTGGCTTTTAATGAAATGGAGGAGCTTGAGCGCGGAGTTATTGTAAATCATGATGAAGGGCGAAAAGTTGGGCACTATTGGTTGCGTTCGCCAAGTCTTGCACCTAGTGCTGAAATAACCGATGCGATACACACCACAAATGAGCGAATACGAAAGTTTGCTGACCAGATCCTAAAAGGCGAGATATTAGGCGATAGCAATCAGCAGTTTCGAGCCGTTGTCTTAATTGGCATTGGTGGTTCAGCACTAGGGCCTCAATTTGTAAACAGAGCCCTAGTCAGAGGAAATCATGGCTTATCTCTTTATGTAGTAGACAATACAGATCCAGATGAAATTGTGCAGACTCTCCGAGTTTTACCACCTCTAGACCGTGTATTGGTTATCGTAACCTCTAAATCGGGAGGAACTAAAGAAACTCGAAATGCTATGTTAGTCTTTCAAGAAGCTTACAGGAGGATAGGCCTCAACCCATCTTCTTATTTTGTAGCTGTGACATTAGAAGATAGCGACCTTAGTAAACAAGCAAAGCAAGAGAACTGGCTGGAAATATTTCCCATTTGGGATTGGGTTGGTGGAAGGACTAGTGAGTTTAGTGCTGTTGGGCTTCTTCCTGCGGCTCTCTGTGGAGTAAATATAGACCGCCTTTTGGCTGGGGCTTCTGCTATGGACGCCGTTACTCGTAGGAAAAATTGGGTGCAGAATCCTGCTATGATTCTTGCTCTGTGCTGGTTTAATGCCTCCTCTGGCAAGGGTAATAAAGCCATGATTGTGTTGCCTTATAAAGATAGATTAGAGCTCTTTTCGCGATACCTTCAGCAACTCGTCATGGAGAGCCTGGGTAAAGAGTTTGATAGAGACGGCCGACTTGTTGAGCAAGGGCTCACAATATTTGGTAACAAAGGCTCTACTGACCAGCACGCATATGTCCAGCAATTGCGGGATGGTATTGATAACTTTTTTGTAAACTTTATTCAGGTAAAGTCTGAGAGTGACAGGGATAATCGGCAAGATGAATTGTCTCTACTAGGCCAATATGAGGTTGAAAAAGGCGTTACAGCGGGTGATTATTTGCACGGTTTTCTTCAGGGCACTAAAGAAGCTCTCAGTGAAAAAGGACGTCAGCACTTATCTGTTTGTTTTGAGCGGATTACTGAAGAATCAATTGGAAGCTTAATTGCTTTATACGAAAGAGCTGTCGGATTTTATGCGAGTTTTATAAATGTAAATGCTTATCACCAGCCAGGCGTAGAAGCGGGAAAAAGAGCAGCTAACGAGATAATAAAGCTCCAAAGACAGATACTTGATTATTTCAGAGATAATTCTGATGGCATAAGCCTAGAAAATCTGTGCGTGAGGCTAAATATAGAGCAAAAAGAAAGATGCTTTCACGTTATTTCACACCTAGTCTCTACAGGCCGTCTACAGATTAGCGGGGATCTAAAAGATCCTAGCTCTAAAGTTTTTTACTATCAAAAAAAGAAAAATCCGTAGATCCCCTTGTACACTCAAAAAGCCTGTGCTAGCTTCTCGTTCCCAGTTGAGTTTTTGACTATCTAAACAGACTTAGAAAATCAAAAAAAACTTTAAAAAAAGGGTTGCAAGCAATCCGAAATTAAAGTACAACAGGGAGCCTCTTAAAAAGTAAGCAAAAGCAGACAATTTAAGAGAACAATTGAGAATGGGTAGAGGTCACATAAGTTTGTCAAGCGACAAGTCATGCTAAGGATCTGGCGAGGTAACTCGTGTCTCAAGTTTCTAGGAAATAATTTACAAAAGCGGAAACGCTTTGCGTAGCAAATTTAAAAGAACTCGAGAGTTTGATTCTGGCTCAGAATGAACGCTGGCGGTGTGCTTCAGACATGCAAGTCGTACGAGAAAGTTTCTTCGGAAATTAGTAAAGTGGCGCACGGGTGAGTAATACTTGGGTAACGTACCTTTTCGCTGGGGATAACTAGAGGAAACTTTAGCTAATACCGAATATTCCAGACATATTAGTTTATTTTTGGGAAAGCCGCAAGGCGTGAAAAGAGCGGCCCAAGTCTCATTAGCTTGTTGGTAAGGTAACGGCTTACCAAGGCTACGATGGGTAGCTGGTCTGAGAGGATGATCAGCCACACTGGTACTGGAACACGGACCAGACTCCTACGGGAGGCAGCAGTTAGGAATTTTGCGCAATGGGGGAAACCCTGACGCAGCAACGCCGCGTGAGTGAAGAAGGCCTTCGGGTCGTAAAGCTCTTTTAGCAGGGAAGACAAAAAGGACGGTACCTGCAGAAAAAGCACCGGCTAACTCCGTGCCAGCAGCCGCGGTAATACGGAGGGTGCAAGCGTTATTCGGAATGACTGGGCGTAAAGAGCACGTA
>JBIKUX010000060.1:0-3952 GCA_044347345.1 Bdellovibrionota bacterium
CTTACTGAAACAATTAGTACTGCTACTAATCCAAGTATACGTAATATCCTTATTCCTCCGTATACACTTCTATTATTCTTACCAAGAGTTATTCGCCGCACTGCCACTGTACATCCTACCGCATGAAGGTTTAACAGAACAAAAAGTCCCAAGAATTCTCAAACTTCACAAAAAAAATAAGCTCACTTATTAGCTAAAGAATCTCGTCGGTTTAAATTAAAGAGTCCTATAGATTTTTCACTTAAAATTTTTTTAATCTAAATTTTCTAATTTTTACCTAATGTGTTGTATAATACATTTAACGAACTTAGCAGCGAAAACCTTTGATATGCTTGCTAAAAAGTGTTCAACAGATAATTTAGGTTACTGAGAATAATGGAAGTTTTTGGTCAACCAACGATATGAGTCCCGAACCTATCCAGTACTCATTCAGTATTCGTACTGGATCACGTAATATGTAGTCACGACCGGCTGCATCCTTGCGGAGCGTTAAATTTGGAGTATAAACGGCCGTGTTGTAGATAGCACCGTATCCACCATAGCGATATATACCATCTCGCGGCCGCTCGTAATGCTCTGGTGGTACACCAAACCCCTGTAAAATACTATTAAAAAATGGTTGAATAGGAATCCCAGCAAAAACAGCATGTCCAGCTCTAACTTCAACTGCCAACTTTGACTGCTGATTCCGATAATCAAGATATTTACCTGTTACAAACCTACCATTGGCACTTCCAAATGTGACAAAAGCTTTACCCCGATCGTCATGAGGTACCTGATTCTCTTGATGTACAACAATAAGAGAATTATCCAACAAAGTCTTACCATTTGACTCAACTATTGCATCCATCTTCCTGACTAAATCAAGTAATACACTGCGGAAATACCAATTTACAGCACCTAGAATTGCCGCATCTACATCAGGTAAGCGGCTGTCCCATCTGTGCCATAATGCTTGATGTAAATCTCCACCGTAATTTGGATAAATTTGATTAACGCATAAAACTCCCACCTTGGTGAGTCCACACCTAAGACCTGCTACTAACACATTATTCATGATAGCCGCATATTGTACCCCATCAGCAATCGAAGCTGCTGGATTCAAATTTGATACAGTGGATGGTGCTGTTGGACTTTCACAAGATGGAAGTTGATTTATTGAACGCTGTAGATCAGCAAGTGCTGCTATGTGCTCATCTAGTCGTCCCTTATCTACACCTGAGAGACGAGAATTATTTCTTAGCGACCTATAATCTTCAATTACTAAATCTACTACTGATACGGAAGGATTAGGATTTCCACTCCCGAATAATGCGTTAAACGCGAGATTAGGAAACATTTGAAAATCAACATTTTGACGTCTTCCGTCTGGGCCAATTATTGCTGAAACTCTCTCATGAGCTTGCATAGGAGCATAGTGAACAGAACGAATTCCTGAAAATCCGGAAGGATAGAAACTAGGATAACGAGCTATTACTTGATCTATTGTCGCAACATGTGGACCAGGATGACCAGTTCCAGTGATACTACCAAAATTATGTTTATTATGGGCTACATCCTGAAGAATATCCAAACCTCTTAATAAATTCATCTTTCTAAAATATGGATTAAACCCAGAGTCAAAAACTCCTGAAAGCTGCTGACCTTGAGGAAGTGAGGTAGGAAGATTGCCACTGCGGATTGTATATCCGGGTCTTATTTCATGATTTTGCCAAACTATTGTTTCGGGACGAGGAAAATACTGCCCTGTATCCACATCTACATTTATACCACCGTGACCCCAATCAAAAATTATAAGATTGGGTTTACTATTGCCATTATTTTGTGCTTCTAACAAAGATGGAAGAAAAGGTATAGAAAGAGTGAATCCGCCTGCTCCTTTTAGAAAAAACCGCCTAGAAACTGTATCAAACATAGCCATACTTAAACCTACTTATTAACCGTTATACCCAGTCGATAGCCGTTAGAAAAACTTTATGAGTTTTCTCTTTCTCATATTTTGCACTCGCAAATAACCAAGAATGACTCCCTTTCTGTTTGTAGTCCTATTGTATTCGTCTCTGCGCAAAATGCGGATGAAGTCCTACCGCTTTAAACATCTCTTGCATCTTACCCGTTGAATTTAGAGCATCATTCATACTTTTCAGAATACATCCGTCATTTGAAAGACTTTCCTTAATACGATTTCCAAATCTAAAAAATTGCTGAGCTAAACAAGCATTAGCTCTTCCACTTGCCACCATCTCCTCAAAAAACTCTATCGGTGAACTTATAGTTTTTCTTGTACCTTGATTGAGTTCAATCTCAACCGTGCTATTGATTGGAAGCGTAGCTAAAAGTGATCCTTGGCTGTTGATTACACGCTCAGCCTCTCTGTATCTACCAAGAGCATCGAATCGTTCCATTATAAAGCCAGGTGGATTGAGAATTTTGTGGCATCCAATACAACCTGGACTTGAGGTAAGCTGTTCGAATAACTGTCTTGAAGTTAAAGTGGTTGTTGGAGGAGGCTGAGAAATATTTTGCACTTCCGATGGAGGAGCTGGCACATCTATACACATCCATTCACGTATGGTTTTAGCTCCAAGATGAGCCATACTTTTCATTGTATTACCTGTAGCCTGTACTGCAGCTCGACCAAGCAATCCTCTAGAGCGAGCCTTATCTGGAAAAGAAACCAATTGAGAAAAAGAACCATTCCACTGCGGAACTCCGTAAATCTGAGACAAACGTGCACCTTTTGCAAAGGAGATCTGGCTGGTAAACATGTCGGCAAAAGATGAGTTTTTTTGCCAAACATAGTAATCTACCATATCTCTTATTTCTTGGCGCATCTCCTCAGCTAGTGCAATATCGTTAACTCCAACTGTAAATCCATTAGCAAATCCGGCAAAATCTGGGCTATTAGCAGTATTAATTGGGGGAAGCTTGTCAATAGTTAGATGATCTGCAAAAAACTTCTCAATTGTTTGCTTGACTCTAGGGTTCAAAAACATCCGATCTATTTGAATCCTTCTTTGCGCTTCTGTACGAAGCTGTCCGCTAGCAGCTGCTTGGAACAATTCGTCATCGGGCATTGATTGCCAATACAGATAGGATAGTCTAGATGCTATCTCGTAATCAGTTAGTGATAGCATAGATGCTTGACTTGATATTCCCGTACCGCCCACTTCAGTCAGATAAAAAAACTCAGGTGACATAAGAATCACTCCGACCAAAGTATTTAACGCTCCTCTTCCCACAGGTTGGCTCATATATATCTGCTCAAATCTTGTCTTTTCCGACGCTGCTAATGGTCGTCTAAAAACTCGTAGCCCAAACCGATCAATAAAATTTCTTAGACAAGTTAAATCAGCTCCCACTCTGCCTATGTTGCAATTAAAATGAGAAAACTCGCGAACACGGGTATCATTAGAAGATACCTCTGAAGCAAACCTAATAGCTATTTCGTAAAATTGTCTTACTCTGTTTGCTGTGATGCGAATATCATTTGACGGAAATACGGCTGGATCCAGTAAAGCATTGGATCGGCTATCATCAGGATAAGCGTTAATTACAGGCGTGATAATTGACAAAATTGCTTGTTTGTTTCCTTGAGATAGTGGAGCTAGTAGATCAATTATAGAGTTTGCCATCTGTTGCTTTGACAGACGTTTTAGTGGACTTACACTGGGGATCTGCTCACTATTACAACTGAATTGAAACCCTTGAGGAATCTGTGTTACCGTTGGTGTTACAGTAGCTGTGGGTACTGGTGTATTTGTTGGCACACTGGTTGGTGTAGGTACTATAGGTATACGAGTAGGTGTTAATGTAGGTAAAGGCGTCGGTGTGGGTACTGTAGCGGTACGAGTAGCTATCGGTGTAGGTGTAACTGTAGTTGTTTTTTTAGGTGTAGGAGTAGCAGATGGTACAGGTGTTTTAGTTACTGGAATTGAAACCGTAGGAAGTG
>JBIKUX010000061.1:0-3943 GCA_044347345.1 Bdellovibrionota bacterium
CACCTTCAATACTGTCGAGACTTCATCCTCACTTGGAAATTGGCTACTACTAGCTAAACCTGGAAATTTTTTGCAATTAATAAGAAGCTGTGTTGCCTTATCTTGAGCATTTTGGAGAACGCCCTCAAATGCAGCATCCATGCTTGAGGAATTTACCAGAGGAATAAAGAATGCTTTGAAATTAGTTAGAAGCAACTTCAAAATTTTATGTGCATCTTGGTAATCGGCAACAGACCGTGGCTCTCGAAAACCAAGATCTTTTAATTTTGGATAAATGTCGTTTACTAGTGATTCCAAGCTCTGTTGTAGTCTTGCTAAATGTATCACCAAAGAGTCGATATCTTCTTTAGATTTTGAACCTGCTTTACATTCTATTAGATCGCTGTACGCTTGATGTAGCTCCGTAAAGGTTGGCGTATCAACAGCATCTATTTTAGGGAGTGTAGCATTTACATAATGGCTAATCTTAGCCTCATCTTCTAAGTCATTTAAAAATGTCTTTATAAATTCTGTACAATTAGTTTCTGAGCAAGCGCTAGCCACGCTCTGAAAAAACTTTGAGGGTGGAGTTGGAATTTGGCTATTTCTTATCTTAGTGAAAAAAATATCGGTAGGATATTCAAGAGGCTGTGCAGTTATACTCGCAACTTCTTCAGCACACTCTACAAATACTGCTAAGTCTTTCAATAAGCTTTCTAGCGCTGAATTAAATTCAGCCTGATTTACCGGATTTAAGTTACTAAGATCGATACCTTTCCATGTTTCAAATAGATGAGGATTATCTCTCAGTAGCTTTTCAAGCTGGTTTAATGTTTCAACTGAGGCATTTAAGACCTCTCGTGAGATATCGAGGTTAGGAATGGAAATAGTGCACAAAGTTGGATACTTAGTTAGTAGCTCATCATACTTCCAAAGAATCTGGAATATAGTTAGGCCTGTCTTTCCAAAATATTGATTGACCAAACGAACATAGTCATTTAAGCGTATTCTGGCGTTGTTTAACTCCAGCTTTTTTTCAGCATAGACGTTTGTTTTATTAATGTAGTAGTTAATACGTTCTTTTAAATTAGCCAAAACCTGCTGCTTGTTTACTTTATGACTATGTAATTCAAGCACAAATGAACCGAGACCAACCGAATCCAATCGTCGCTTAACAACCTGTAATGCGGCTAATTTTTCTGCTACAAAAAGAACTGACTTGCCGGAATCTAAAAGTGCACCAATTAGATTAGTGATTGTTTGAGATTTTCCTGTACCTGGTGGCCCTTCAACCACGATAGTTTTTCCCTCGACTGCCTGTGCTATAACTCGCTGTTGTGAACTATCTGCATCTAAAATAAAAGGGATTTTATTAAACAACGGATTCTCATCGATTTCTATTTCATCTGCGTTTGAATAAGATTCAGGGATCTTATCCACACCAAATAATTCACGAATTAATCGATGTTGAATAATGTTAGAATGTGCACTCCACCTTTTTGGATCAAGGTCCAGGTACATTAACAACTTGGCAAATGAAAAAAAATTTACTGCAACTTCGCGCAAGACTTTCCATCTCTTTTTTGACTTAATCGCATCAGCAACTAATCCAAAATAATCTTCTGGTACTATCTCCTCGTCATCTGATGGAAATTCAGGAAGTAGCAGATCGAATTCACTCTTTAAAAACTGGGCTAATGAAATATTAAATTGCAAATCCTGACCGTCATATTCGACTAAATACTTAAGTGAAGAAGTTCGACCATTACCTACTCGAGTCCTGTCTAATGACACGGGAATAAGGAGTAACGGGGCAAGCCTCGGAACCTCGGACACGTCACTCTCATACCACTCAAGGAACCCCATAGCTAAGTACAATGTGCTTGTTCCCGTTTCTTCTATGATACGCTGATGTTCGGTATGAATTCGCTTTAATCTAATTTCAAGTTGCTTTTCATCATGCACGGTCTGTAAAAAGTTATCAGTAAACTTTCGACTTTTCTGATTGCCACCTTGAACGGGTAAAGTGTAGATATTGAGCCTCTGAATTGGCCTCTCTTTACCGACCTCAGATGAGGTATGATTGAGGTGCGGTTCAAATTTTTCTCTTAGCTTTTCATCAGTTGGAGAAAATTCCAGTTTCTTCTCTTGATTAACTAAAAGATCAAAGATCGCATTGGGCAATTCTTCTACTACTCGAATGGTGCGAGAACCATCTTTGAAATTTAATAAGCGATTCCTTCGACTTAAATCTAGAAGTTTCTTTCTGAAATTTTCAAGTAACTGATGAATAGAAATATTTTCAGCAGTACCAAATTTACTATCACGCTCGCTGTTTCTTTGCCCTACGGTTTCCATAATCGAATCTAGATCTTAATTTTAAGGTCTTAGAAGCGAATTTGATCCACGTAGTTTTTGTATAATTCCTTCATAACCCCTTGTATGGTATAACTTAGTTTCTCTTTTTGATACACCAAAATTTTCACCAATATTTCTTCTTACAAAACCTGATTTCGCGATATTTTTAAGTATTGTCTAAGCAATTTTCGAAATGTATTCCATTGAGCGAAACAACAGCTTAAAAGCAATATCTGCTTTATCACTCGGAATAAAAATATGATCATGATAAAATGCAGATACAGCATTCACGCTTATACCAGCAGGTGTAAAATGTTCAGTTATAACCGCCAAAACCCTTTCTAAAAACCCCTGCCAAAAACCATTTGTGTAGTAAATAGTAAAATCCGTTTTATGTTGATATCGCAAAATCAATCGTCACAAAATCAGGCAAGGGCTCCGTACTTGAAGTTGCTTGTGGCACTGGTCGCATATTGCTTCCGACTGCTAGAGCAGGGACCAAATAGATGGATTGGATTTTTCTACTGATCTTTTAAGTATTCTAAAAGGCAAAATAAAATCTGAACCTCAAGAGCTTCAGGATCGTGTCTCACTATATCAAGGTGATATGCGTGATTTTGCACTTGGTAAGACTTACGATCTGATTACCGTGCCATTTAGACCTTTGCAGCATCTCTTTACCGTTGAAGATCAGTTGGCGGCATTCAGATCGTTTGGTGCACATCTCAAATCTGGTGGTAAGCTGGCGTTCAATGTTTTCTTCCCGAACTTTCAACTTCTGGATGAAGTCGGAGTTGAGAAAGTTGAGCTTGAGTGGATTGACCCACAAGATGGCTCAATAACTGTGCGGAGATCGTTCATTCGCAAATCAGTTGACAAGTTGAAACAGTTCTTTGAAGGTGAGTTCATCTTCCGATCATACAGAGGTGATCAACTTGTAAATGAAGAACGTTCAGCTTTAAATATGAGCTTTTATACTTACCCCCAAATCTTACTGCTTCTGAAAGCAACTGGATTTAGAGTGAAAGAAGAATACGGTTCCTACGATAAGGAACCAATCTCGGTATGCAAAGAGATGATCTTTATTGCTGAGAAGGAGTAATGGCTTTTACTCCCCGAGACTGCTGAAAACGCAAAAGATACCCGTCTGGATCCATGACGAGGATCTGACGTTCTCCAACGAAAAAATCTTCCCTGCGATACCACGCTTCTTTCGGCTCCATTTTAAGCGGATGATTGATGTCAGCAAGTTTCCTGAGAATGCAATCAAGGTCGTCTACATTTATAGAAAGACTAATACCTCTTCCATACGGGTATTCAAGATCGCCTGTTCTCCAGTTTCCTTCACGAAACTCTTGATCTGTTGCGGCGGTGGTTGCAGTTGCCTGTTCAATCATTAACTGTGAACCACGTAGAGAAAGAAACGCAAACCCTTTCTCGGGTCGATCATACTCAATCTTGAAAGGTAATATCTCGGTGTAGAACCAGATTGATTTTTTGTAATCTGATACCCCGATTTCAGGGACTAAATCATTGTAGGTGAAACTTTTCTTCTTGCTTGAAAGTTCAGTCAACAGGTTCAATGTAAGTTTGGCTTTGTCAGTCG
>JBIKUX010000041.1:0-14589 GCA_044347345.1 Bdellovibrionota bacterium
CACTTCCTACGGTTTCAATTCCAGTAACTAAAACACCTGTACCATCTGCTACTCCTACACCTAAAAAAACAACTACAGTTACACCTACACCGATAGCTACTCGTACCGCTACAGTACCCACACCGACATCCACACCCACACCTACACTGACACCTTTACCTACATTAACACCTACTCGTATACCCGTAGTACCTACACCAACAATTATATCTTCACCTACACCTTTACCTACACCTTCACTTACACGCACTCCGACAGTAGTTACACCTACAAATACTCCTTTACCAACACTTACTCCAACGTTACCAACGCCAACACCAACACCAACACCAACACCAACACCAACAGCGAGTGGCACTCCCAACAATCTGGGCAAGGTACCAATGTTTATTGCCTCAGGACAT
Organism: Bdellovibrionota bacterium; assembly: GCA_044347345.1. Lineage (GTDB taxonomy): Bacteria > Bdellovibrionota_C > UBA2361 > UBA2361 > JBIKUX01 > JBIKUX01. Next base: position 405 of record JBIKUX010000041.1, read on the forward strand.
GGTGCACGCACGATTACTTCATGTGATGACGGGAAAACTTGGATTGCTAACCACTTCTACGAAAATCGTAACGAAGACCATTCACAATATACAGAAAAAGGCTTTGTTTACGGTAACGGCTTATTTATTCAACTACTGGGATGGGGTACTCCAACATCCGTTAAAATCAGTAAAAATGGTATAGACTGGATGCGAGTCACAGGCGTTAGCGGAAGTGGCGGTATTGCCTTTATTAATCCGCTAGGAGGAGGATCTAATAATGGTGCTTTTATTACGATAGGTGGCTACGGCGGATGCTCGCGTTCTACTAACGGAACAACTTGGAGTTCGTGCTTAGGACCCAACTACCCTCACGTATTAAGAGACGCAGGTGGAGGAGACTTATTTATCGGTGCCGGAGGTGATATAGCCGCTCAATTTAGCTTTGATGGGGGCCTATCCTGGAGAGGTTCAGCTTCATGTAGTGCAGAGAGAGGTTTTGGAAACCTTGGTCAAGAAGGCGGTTTTATCTCAGGAAACGGCGTCAGCGTCGTTGTTAGTAGCAACGGAACTTTTTGTCAAACTTCTGATAAAGGTATCACCTGGAAAACTGGTAATTTAGGGACTCCAATCAGTGGTAAAGCTGTATTTATTGGTGGCAAGTTTTGGGCTCCCTACGGTAGGGGAGCCTTCACTAGTTCTGATGGAGTTACTTGGAATCAACATACCTTTAGTCCAGCTTCTACAAATATACATGCGATAGCCCGCAGTGATGTGACGGGAACTTTTGTTGGTATTGAGCGCACTTACTCTGACCCAGTAAATCGTTATTTCCGAAGCTCCGATGGTGGGGTAACTTGGTCACCTATAAGTGGGCCGGGGGGCACTAGTTTACGCCGCCTTGCCTTTGGCTACGGAGAACCATCAAAAGATTGCCCCTTAAAGTAAGGCGATTTAGAGGCTAGAGTGATGCAATCATTATCTGTTCGTTCCTCTACTCTTAGCTTACAATTAAACTATGTCAGGCGAAAATGAAGAGAATATTGAGATAGAGATACGTTCATGCACTAGAGCCATTGATAATGTGCTAATGTTGGAAAAGCTTGCAGTTAGTTCAATAATTTATATACCAAAATCATTTAATGATTTTACATCACTTCATCCCGAAGAAATAGCTTATGCAAAAGAGCGAAAATCGAGCGAAAGGCAACAAGAATTTTTGCGAGGTCGCTTTGCTCTCAGAAAAGTTCTTCAAGATGAAGAGTTTGACTTTACTGACCCCATTCTGATCGCACCTCTCGGATTTCCTACACTTCCAAATGACGTTATTGGCACAGTAAGCCACAAATGCGGAGAAGTCATTGCCTTAATTGCTGACTCCAGCAAAATTTTAGGTGTCGGAGTGGATTTAGAGCATCTAATCGCACCAGCGCGATTAAACAGAATCGCTAAATGGCTTGGGTTATATGATGACTTAACAAAAAAACCTGATGTACATAACGAGCAAGATGCTCGATTTATTTTAGGTGAATTTTCAGCAAGAGAAAGCGCAATTAAAGCGGCTTCAATTGCATTTAAATATCTTCCGGGAATTCATTCGGTATCAATCGCTTGGCAACAGTCAGAAACTGACGGAATCGAGCGGTTCAATTTTACTGTTCCTCTATCAAACATAAAAGAAAATTCTGACCAATATACTGTAGTTCAAAAAATGCTAGACAAACCTTCTCATATTCAAGGAGTAGGCTGGTGTACCTACAGTGAAAATTGGCTTGTTACCACAGCATTTATAGTGTCATCTAAAATGTACTAACCATGACAGCTCAAGAAGAAAATTCCCTACCTGTAAGTGCACTCATTCCAGACTCAGATACTGAAGATAAAATTGTAAATTTTGGTACTAAGATTTTTGAAGTTATCCACAATTCACAGCCATCCTTATTTTCTAAACAGTTTTGGTCTGGCAGATTACTAGCATTAAGTATGGCTTATCCAGAACTTAAACGTGAGCTATTTCGACTAGTCGACGTTCTTCCTTCTTTAGACTCTGATATAGATATATACAAACATGTTCGGTCATATATATCTCCCAACCATATTAACAAAATTTCTCGAATAATTACTCCTTTCTACAACTGGATGATGAAAGGAAACCAACATAATTATATTAGAAGCTCTACAGTGGCTTTTATAGTACGACGCGCAGTACAAGAAATGGCAGCTCAATTTATCGCAGGTAATAATCCCGTTGATGCGACCGATACATTAAAAAAACTGCAACAACATGGATTAGCCTTTACTGTAGATCTTCTAGGCGAATATTCGCTAAGTGAACAAGAATCAATCTCGTATCTTAATAGGTATCTTGAATGCATTAGAATATTAACTAAAAACTTTAACTCTACAGAGAGTACAAATCATTCAACAGTGTGCGTATCAGTTAAACTTTCGGCACTCTACTCACAATGTAGTCCCCTAAATTTTACGAGAAGTGTGGCGATTTTATCGGAAAGATTGGGAATTATTGCTGAACTTGCTCAATCTTTAGGAGCGTCAATTTATGTAGATGCTGAAGACAGCTCCACAAATCCACTAATATACAGCGCATTTATGAATACCTTTGGCAATGGCCCGTTACGTAGCTTTACTCGCCCGGGTGTCGTTGTTCAAGCATATTCAAAAGATTCAATGAGTACTCTTGAAATGCTACATAAGTTTGCTATTGAGCGAGAAAATCCGATTGCAATTCGTTTAGTAAAAGGAGCTTACTGGGATCATGAAACCATGATAGCCATCCAGCAAGGATGGGTTAGTCCTCTTCTCACACAAAAATGGGAAAGTGATGCACAATTTGAAAGGCTATCAACCTATCTTCTCACTCACAGAGATTGGATGTTTCCCGCTTTTGCCTCACATAATATAAGGTCACTCTCTCATGCATGCATTCGAGCACAATCTTTAGGAATATCAGCAAAGGAATTTGAAATACAAACATTATTCGGAATGGCTGATTCAATTACCAAGGCATTTAGTCATTTAGGTTATCTTGTTCGTGTTTATGTTCCACTTGGCGAAATGATACCCGGGATGGGATATCTTATTCGTAGATTACTTGAAAATACTTCTAATGAATCGTTTTTACGTCATACGTTCACCCAAAAAAGCAATATTAAATCACTTTTAGCATCGCCGCATCGGCATAAATAAGCGAAAAATTTATTATGAGAACACTACCATTTTTTTCTAATGAGCCATTGACTGACTTTTCATTAGCAAAGAACAGAACGGAACTTGAACAAGCAATCAACCGATTGTTAGCAGATATTGAATTATCACCGCCTATTGCATACCCAATAATTGATGGCAACGAGATCACTTCCAGTGATGTACATTCACATCATGCTCCGAGTACAGGTAAAATTTGCTGTTATGTTCATTATTCTAATGTTGAACACAGCAATAAGACCCTTGATATACTAGCGCAAAATCAACTGAAATGGGCAGATACTTCATTTGAAGAACGAGCGTCTTATTTGGAAAAATTAGCATTACTCATAAGCGAAAATAAAATAAATCTCACCGCTCAAATTATCGTTGAAGTAGGAAAAACATGGAAAGAAGCCGATGCTGATGTAGCTGAAGCTATAGATTTTTGTAGGTATTATGCCATTTATGCCCGTTTCTACGGCTCTCCATTGATAACAGCAAACCTGCCTGGAGAGGAAAATATCTTAACATACCACCCTAGAGGAATTACTACGGTAATTGCGCCTTGGAATTTTCCCTTAGCAATAGCATGCGGTATGACAGTAGCCTCTTTAGTTGCGGGTAATGCAACAGTTCTTAAACCTGCGGAAGAATCTAGTGGCATAGCATTTACTCTGGCTAAGCTTATTCTTGCGGCTAAAATCCCAGCAGGTGTATTTGCTCTACTACCTGGGAAAGGTGAAACAATTGGTCGAGCTTTAATCGAAGATCCACGCACAACTACAATATGCTTTACAGGCTCACGCACGGTAGGTCTAGAAATTCTTGGCTTAGCAGCAAAAGTTCATCCAAAGCAAACTAGAATAAAAAGAGTTATTGCTGAAATGGGCGGTAAAAATGCCATTATAGTAGATGATGATGCAGACTTAGATGACGTTATTCGTGGAGTACTCTATTCAGCTTTTGGATACTCTGGGCAGAAATGTTCTGCTTGTTCACGACTAATTGTAGTTGGAAAAAGTACATACGAGAAATTATTAAATCGATTAAGTGAGGCTACAAAAGACTTAATCATTGGCTCAAGTCATAATTCTGATACTTTTATGGGACCTGTAATTAGCAAAGAAACTGCTAAATCTATTTCAGACTTCATTGAACGTGCAAAGCATCTTCATAAAATCGTAACGATTGGTCACATACCTTCAGACTTGACCGGTTTTTTTGTGCCGCCGGTAGTATTTCGGGACGTCCCCGAAGAAACCCCTCTCTGGCAAGAGGAAATATTTGGTCCTGTACTAGCCTGTAACATGGCAAATAGTTTTAAAGATGCGGTAGCTATGGCTAATAGGTCAGAGTACGCTTTAACCGGCAGTGTCTACTCTCGTCATCCTGAGCATATTAATTATGCTCGTAAATACTTTGAGGTAGGAAATTTGTATATCAATAGAGGTTCAACAGGCGCACTAGTAGGACGCCAACCATTTGGAGGCTTTAAAATGTCTGGAATCGGCTCAAAGGCAGGCGGACCAGATTACCTTCTACAATTTCTCGAACCAAGAGTAACCTCTGAAAATACAACTCGTAAGGGATTTATCCCAGAAATAGATTAATTAGGATGATAAAAACAAAATTTTAGCTTACATAGCTTATTTCTAAATTTCAGCTAAAGCTTATTTGTTTCTGCTTAATCACAATCTTCTGTTCCGTAAGATATCATCAAAAGTTTTGTCGATATAACCGCCAGAACTTTTTACCCATCTCAAACCTTGTTCATTAAGCCGCCTCTCTTTTATCAACCATGATATTTCCCCAAACATAATTCTTAAATAATATAATATATAAAAACTATTAATTATTTCAGTGTCTAAAAATAACAAAAAACATCAGTAGCGATAAGTGAACAAAACAAAACCCTCACTGCATCTCAATCTAAGAACCTATAAGATTACGATTCTTGCTAGTAGTTTTATAGTAACTGACACTTAGGCTTACAAATTAAACCAATGACAACTTCTCCTAACTCTGAAGAGCAAATAGACTACAAGCTCTCGGAGATAGAGCGTTTAATTGCCTACGGAGAGGAAGCCCAAATAATTTACAAGGCAATTGTTGATTTTGCTGTTTTCAACATTGGGATGGAATCAGCAACAATTTTCTTACCCTCAGAAAAATTGAACATTCGTCATTATGAAATAGCCAAATCTGGCGATGAAAGGTCAGCTATCTCGCCAGAGTCTTACGAAGCAGAGAGATTAAATCATTTTCTAGACCAACATTTTTCAGCTCCACTTCACCATCATGCCAACAAAACACACACTTTTGTTCATATAGTGCAACTCGGAAGCAATCTTGGTGCTCTCGTTGTCGCTCATCCAAACAATAGTATTGATAAAGAGCTTATACCTATTCTCAGTAGATTAGCTTTCCTTGCTGGAGTTGTATTTGAGCAACAACGACTTTCTGGAATGGTAACTCACTTTCTCGATCGTCTTCAGGTTCTAAATGAGCTCAACCAAATGATAGTCAGTAATGCTGGTTTAGAACGAATCATTAAGGCTATTTCTCGTGAAAGCGCTTTTCGATTTGCAGCGGATATATCACTTACATTCGTACTTAACGAAGAACAAACTCATTTTGAATCAAAAGGGGGTTACGGTTGTGCACCTCAAACAATTCCAAAAAAGATCCCTGTTGGTTCAGGTAATTTTCTTGAACAAGTTCTTAGAAGTGGAGGTCAGCTATCAATCTCTAATATCGATTCTCAAAAGGACTCTTCCCTTAGCTTTTTAAAACAGCTTGGTATTCAAGCAATTGATTCTTGTTGTCTAGAAGTAAGAGAGGAGCCTCTAGGAGTTATCCTGATTGGATACCGTAGAGACAATATCATTAATAAAACTCTACTATCTCGATTTGAAGAATTTGCCCGAGCGGCCGGTGTTGCCATCGGAAATGCTAAAAATCAAGAAAAACTAAGATCTTACACTGAGAGACTAGAAGAATTAGTAGAGTCGCGTACCGCTGACCTTGCTGTTCAAACCGCTCGAGCTGAAGATGCAAATCGAGCAAAATCTCACTTTTTAGCAAATATGAGTCATGAGCTTCGCACTCCTCTAACTGCTATTATTGGTTACTCTAGTGTTTTAGCTGAAGGCATCTTTGGTCCACTAAATGAAAAACAAATCGATGCCTTAACCGCAGTCACTCGTTCAGGCGAACATCTTAAAACTCTAATAGATGATGTTTTAAGTCTTGCTAGAATTGAATCTGGTAAAGAAGATCCAGAGCCAACAACTGTAAATATAGGTGACCTCCTTCGGCAGGTACACAAACTAATGGCTCAAAGTGCTCTTGAAAAAGGTATACATTTAGAGCCTCTGGGAGTAGAGAGCGAGATTTTAGAACAAGCACTATTTGCAGACCAAAAACATCTCCATCAAATTTTAATTAACTTACTCTCTAATGCGATCAAATATACTCCCAAGAACGGTAGAGTATGGATCACTGCATTAATCATTTTTGATAAGGCGAAGATTGAGGTTCATGATACGGGAGTAGGCATACCACCTGAAAAATTAGATGTTTTATTTGAGAGATTTGAACGAGGTAGTGATTCCTACAGTAGAAGTCAACAAGGAACAGGAATCGGTTTAAATTTAACTAAAAGATTAGTAGAGCTTAACGCCGGACACATAGGAGTTGATAGTTATCCTGGTAAAGGTTCTACATTTTGGATCAGTATCCCTTTATCCGCACCAAGTAATTTGTCAAATGACCCAATTTTATCAGATTCAACTATCCCTATTCGCCTAGATGGAGTTTCTATTCTCGTAGTAGATGATAGTCTCTACACAAAAAAAGCATTAACGCTCATCCTTTCAGCGGTAGGAGCTCAAGTAACTGAAGCTGGATCAGTACGTGAGGCTCTATCAGCTTTAGCAAGCTCTAAATTTTCTATGGTAGTTACTGATTTAGCTATGCCGGGAGAAAGTGGACTTGTTCTTCTTCGCGCTATAAGAGCCCGAGAATATCCTGATAGCTCTTTACCTGTTGCTGTGGTAAGTGCTTGTGCTTTTGATAGTGATAAGGAAGCAGCTCTCAAGGCAGGAGCATCATTATTTATTCCAAAACCATTCCGTCCCGTAGATCTTATCAAAGCCCTGAGAAGTAATATTCTTGCCGAAAAATCAGAACAAAAACCAAACAAAATTCTTCCCACTGCTAATGATATTCCAAACGAAGATAAGACTAATTCAAACTTAGATTATAAATATACGGAGACCTAGCGGTATGACAACAATTACCGCAGAGTCATTGGTTGGTCGACTTCGTGATGCTCTAAAAACTACAGGAGATTTTCCGGTAAGCGCTCGAATAGTCAGCGAAGTATCTGCACTATCAAAAAATCCAAATGTAACTGCAGAAAAAATAAGCTCTGTAATTTTAAAAGATCCAACTCTCGGTATGCGTTTGCTATCAGTGGTAAATAGTTCGTACTATCAGAGGGGACGTCCAATATTGACGGTTTCTCAAGCTATTGTGCACATAGGACTAAATCAACTTGCTGATATCTGTGCGAACCTCATACTACTTCAAAGCTTTGTTCCAACAGCTCGTCAAGGAGGCGTATTTGCAAATTCACTTAGACGAGCCATTCTAACCTCAGTACTTACCGAACTTATCTCAATTCAGTTAGCCGCTAAAGAATCTGCATACGGTACCCCTCGCTCAGAAACAGGGTACCTTCTCGGCTTTTTTACTGAATTAGGAGCAATGCTCCTGGCATTTTATTATCCACAGATATATCAAACTGCCCTAAATAGATCTAAATCACGCACCATAGACATAAACAAAAGTATCCACCAACTCATAGGTATAACCCCTATACTTATATCATCTGGCATTATTCGCGCCCTTGAATTACCGCCATTCTATGCGGAAGCGTTACTCTTAGTTAACGAACAAAGACACGATCCCACAACTATTTCAAGATTACACGGCGAGTTAAAAAATGCTGTTACCTCAATATTCATCTCTGATTCAATTGCCGGACTAATAATTACTGAAAGGAGAAAACGTGATCTCGACCGAGCAATAATCGAAACCTGCGAAACTGCTGACGTTTCTCCGAGTGTCCTTTCACCAGTGCTAAGTCAACTACCAGTAGCATTTGACGAGTATTGTAAAATGCTAGATCTTAACTTTGCGCCACTACCAAACCATCTTGACTCATTTAATCACAGTAGCCTTGATAATCTTGACTCTCTATCATCAGGTGAGGCCGAGACAATCTCAGATTTAATCGATGAGCTTAATTCCCTCGTTGAAGCTGGAGAGTCTGTTACCTCAATTATGACTGCTGCGATGGAGGCACTGGCATGGGGCTTTGGATTTGACCGAGTTATACTCATGATTCATGATACAAGCTCAAGCCAACTCAATGGTCACATGAGCCTTGGAGACCTTGCAGGGATTGATGTTCAAGCCATGCGAAAAACTGTTCCGGCTACTTTCAATGACAAAGAAAGATATGATGTTGACATTCTAGCCGCCAAAACTCTTATGCCGGTATTTCAGGGGGATCCTTTATTGCCAGAAGGATGGCCAATTGTTGCAATTCCTATTGGTACTCAAGACAAACTAATTGGAGTTATTTATGCCGACAAATTTAACTCCACCGAAACAGAATTATCAATCCAACAACAGGCTGGAATCACAATGCTTGCGTCAATTCTAATTCAAGCAGCAACCATTCAAGACAGGTCACGAAAATAAAAAAGTAAAGACATGCTTGTATAGTTGGTCGGAGAGCTAGTTTAGTTCATAGTATTATGATGAATGATTGGCTATATCTCATCGACGGTAACTACATTTATATCGCCTTAGCCTTTATGCTAGTGGGAGGTGCATTTGGATTACCAATTCCTGAAGATTTGCCGTTAGTATTCGGCGGCTTTTTACTTCATCATAACCGAGCTCAATTAGGTCTTCTTTTTTTTAGCTGTTACATTGCTATTCTTATCGGTGACCTAATCATTTTCGGTATTGGATATAAATTCGGCTTTTCTCTATTTCAGACAAAATATTTAAAGCACAAAGTACCACCTGAAAGAATCAAACGGATTAATGCTCGGCTTGAAAAGCATGCTGTTACCATGATTTTTTTAGCTAGGCATCTATTTTATCTCCGCACAGCGACGCTACTGGCTTGCGGAGCTTTCCGTATGAGCATCTTACGTTTTGCTATCATAGATGCTTTTGCAGCACTCTTTAGCACTTCTTTTATGATTGGGATTGGATATCTTGCCGCAGAACATCTTCTTCAATTATTTGTGTTTCTTGAGGGCTTAAGAAACGCCTCACTAATAATTGCACTAGGACTAGCTATAGCAATTGGAGTGATTTTTTATCGTAAAAAACGCACACTTCAGGCGAATACACTGGAGATTATACCACCAGAATAACTTTTGCTTAACTAATGCAGTATTTCTTGGGCTTCTTTTAAAAGTAAGGTTCTTAGTGCCATTCCCAGTGCACTTCGAAGATTCTCTCCGTGGGTCTCTATCTTTGTACCAGAAGCCTGAATTACAGTTTTATATTGCATTGTAGAGCTTGATAGCTCGAGCCCAGCATGAAAAAGGATAGCCTGACGCGCCTCTACCTGTAGAACAATCTGTTCAAAAGTCGGCAACCAAACAAAAATAGTACGAAGCTCAGGTGGGGTGAGACCCTGAGGGTCTACTAGTATCGACACCATGTTTTTCTGCTCCCTATATGCAACCTCATCCCCTATTTCAGGCTGCCATACAAGACCAGCTAACTCTAAATCTTCTGCTATAGTAACGAATGTTTCGCCCACCATGACCCTTATACCCATGGGAGTATTCTTGGCTTAAAAAATAGGTCGGCTCAAATAAAAATTAACTTTACTACTTTTTTTCCCAAGATTAACTACTCCTAGCCCTCTCTAATTTGATGACTCGGATGTAATTCTAGAACTTTGCATTGAAAGAGCATTCTAACAAACTTTAAAATTTGTATTTTATAAAGCTATTTTTCAGATGCATTAGCAGATTTATTTTCTTTCCTGAGATCAGCTGAATCATTTGGTTTAAAATCTTCTGAATTTGTCCCAGTAGTACTACTAATGACAGAGTTATTTGAAGCGGTAGTATCTGCTCCACTGGAGGATGGATTATCTTGAGGTGCCACATAAAACAGTAAGCAAACTGCAACTGCACATAATAATAACAAAGCGATAATTAACTTATAAGCTACGATCAGCATGATACCGCTTAAAACACCCGCAATAAGTGCTAGTTCTCCATGTTCTTGCACCCATATTCTACAGTTGATTAGAAAATCTCTCATCCACTTACGAAGCTGAGATCGATTCATAGCTTGTAGCTCATCAAGCAAAGTCATATTAGTTCTCCCCAAATATTGTAGTCATGAAAGATAATAATGTAGCTTCACTCTTTCACACATTTTTATTTCGAAAAAAGTTACCTCTAGATTTATAAAGCCACATCTATTCGAAACTGACCTTCATGCTCTATACTAAAGACATCATGACCTATCATTTCTTGTCTTCCCTAGATGCACAACCAAACCTTGCGGCAGCTTTTCTTGCAACAGTCGATCTTGCTCCAAATTCTGTATGCTATATTTTTCCTACCTATCAAACCTCAGAAGTAAAAGATCCAATCTCTTCAGTTTCTGCCAACCAAGTCACTTGGATATCACGTAGCCGCTCTGAAGTTAAAGAAAGAGTTTTTACCATCAGTCACGGACTCAAAAAATTAGGAGTAAATCAAGGCGCTAAAGTTGCCATTCTAAGTAATACTCGTCCTGAATGGTGCGAATTTGACTTAGCTATCCAATGTCTTGGAGCAGTAACTGTTTCACTCTATCCATCACTTCAAATAAAAGAAATAACTTTCATCCTTTCAGACGCTCAAGTAGGTTGGGTCATAGTTGAGAATCAGGAACAGCTTAATAAGGTGCAAGAGGCTTATAAAAATTCTGCGGGGGAAACACCTTCAGTAATAACTATTGAATCAGTTGTATCTACAATGCCAGTTATTACCTTAGATTCACTCCTAAATAGTAGCAATTGCAATAATACATCATCATCCCCTTCATATCTATCTTCTTCGCTGGAATCTCCGCAAACAACGAGAGCAGACCTTGCCTCAATTGTATACACGTCAGGAACTACCGGTATCCCCAAAGGGGTGATGCAAAGTCACGGAAATCATTTAAGCAATGTTCGTCAAGCTGTCCAATCTGGAATCTGCACCGCTAATGATAATATCTTTTTATTTTTACCCCTAGCTCACTCCTTTGCTAGACTTATGCATTATATAGGTACATCAACTCTAGCCCCTCTCTCTTTTCCATCAGTCACAGATCATCAGAAGTCAGTACTTAACCTGTCAATAATAGCAAAGGAGCTCCAAGCTGCTAACCCGGTATTTGTTCCTGCAGTACCGCGTCTTTTTGAAAAAATTAGAGAATCTATCCTCACTCGCGCTAATGAGCGAACAATCAAAGGTCTACTTCTTAAAAAAAGTCTACAAGCAGCATCTGAACACTTAACAGCTAAAGAACAGGGCAAAGCCCCTACATTAATTAATGAGATTTGGTATCAAGGAACCCGACCTATTAGAGCATCGATACAACGCATGCTTTTTGGTAAGGAATTTCGTCATGCTATTTCAGGTGGTGCTAAGCTATCTGTTGATGTTCTCAGATTCTTTGAAGCTCTAGACATTCTAATACTCGAAGGATATGGCCTTACAGAAACTTGCGTGGCTACTCATGTAAATTTACCAAATAGGAGACGGATTGGCACCGTAGGGCCACCACTGCCCGATGTAGATACCAAGATAGGACCCGATAATGAGGTTTGGATACGTGGCCCCAATATTGCCTTAGGATACTATAATCGCGAAGAAGAAACTAAAAAAGTTTGGGATGCAGATGGATGGTTTCATACAGGAGATACAGGTAAAATAGATGATGATGGATTTCTCATAATCACTGGTAGACTTAAAGAAATTATTGTTACCGCTGGTGGAAAAAAAATAGCTCCGGCAATGCTCGAGACTCACTTCAAAAGATGCCCGTATATTTCACAACTTGTACCTTTTGGTGATGAAAAACCATATTTAGTTGCTCTCGTCACCGTAAACAAAGAACTATTAATGAGCGAGGCACCGCACATACTTTCATCATTTACCGCACCACAAATCACAGGAGAATTACATTCATTTTTACTTACCCACCTTGAACCTTTAAACAAAGAATTAGCATCGTTTGAACAAATTAAGCGATGGGCAATCCTAAATGAGGATTTTACAACAGAAAATGATCTACTTACTCCTACTCAAAAACCAAAACGCTTGATGATTGAAGCTAGATGGAAAACACTTATCGACTCGCTTTACTAGATGATTTATCGCAGCCTCTAACTCTCCACTTACCAATATTTTTCAAGATGAAGATTACCTGTGGGATTTTTCTTTGAATAAACTGAAAATCCGAGTGGTTCAAGATAATTTTGTGCATCTTCAATCATTGCTGGATTACCGCAAAGAAGTACATGATCAGAACTAGGGTTTAAGGTAAGTAGCTGTCTTTCAAAAACAGTAAGTACTCTTCCCTTAATAGTACCACCTGAATAAGGAGTTTCACGAGAGACTACAGGAAAGTATCTCAATTTCCCTGATGATTCTTCTAACTTCATTAATTCATCACGATATGCAAGATCTTTTTCAAAACGCACCCCATGAATAAGTGCAAAAGACCGTTGTGGATGCCAGCTAGACTTTGTGCGAAGCATTGACATAAATGGAGCAAGACCAGTGCCGGTAGCTACCATTACTATAGTAGCAGAGTTATCCTCTGGAATATTTTTCAAGGTAAAGGTACCTGTTATCTTTGGAGAAACAAATAAACGATCTCCCCGCTGTAAGTTAGCAAGTCGTGGAGTAAGACCTCCATCTGGTACAAGCGCAATATATAGTTCTAAATACTCCTTATGTTCTGGCGAGGAGCCTATTGAATAGGCTCGCTTAATGAGCTTTATATCTTCATGCACCTCCTTCTCTTGCAAAGCAGATGAACACCGTGGAGCATTCCCCTGTAGACCAATTGCTACATATTGCCCAGGGGTAAAATTACTAATTGAATCGTCAGGAGAAACATGTAAAAAAAATAGCTCAGAAGTAACCTCATATCGACCTACGACTGTAGCGTTATATTGACTGCTCATAATGCTCTACTTTAAGTCCAAAACTAAACCAACTTATAAAAATTTATACATAGATAGATATATATATGGAAGTAGTACTAGTTAATCCTGAAATACCACAAAATACAGGATCGATAGCCCGAACATGCGCCGCGACACGTACGCCTCTCCATCTCATTAAACCCATGAAGTTTACCATCTGCGAAAAACGCGTTAAACGGGCGGGGTTAGATTATTGGCCATTCGTTTCATTAACAGAGCACGATTCATGGGAATCATATCTAGCTAGCCGTACTAATGCCAGTAAGGGTAAAATTTGGTTTCTCATGAAAAGTGGAAAAATCCCTTACTATCAAGCAGACTTCTCTATTTATGACGCCTTAGTATTTGGTAATGAAAGCTCGGGTCTACCCAAAGAACTTGCTGCTCAAACTCCCGAAGAACATCGCTTGGCTATCCCAATGGCAGAGAGCGCAGTAAGAAGCTTAAACTTAAGTAACGCAGTCTCAATAGTTTTATACGAAGCTAGGAGACAGTTACATCTCGATGAACCCTTCGAGCCAAGAAATACTGACCAATTAAATAGCTGACTAAAAAGATTTTTAATATGAACTAGGAAAAGGAATTTTCCTGACTTGCTAGTACACGTGCAGCAGCATGAACTACAGCACCTATCCTTATTGCCGCCAAGACAGCTTCATTTGACATTCCTTTCGATCTTAATAGAGCAAGATGCGATTCTAT
>JBIKUX010000024.1:0-39166 GCA_044347345.1 Bdellovibrionota bacterium
TTTTCTTGCCCGGCCTAATTTCTCGCACAGTGCGAGAACCAGAATCGAAAAGACGCAAAGAGGAGCGTGTCACTATAATAGACCTGCCAGAGACTCGAGAGATGTTTGACTAATCCTAGAAGGAACTGTCGCAGCTGGAGCCGCTTCAGCTGCTTCTTCGCCGACTACCTTGATATCTCTATCGACATACTCAGAAAAGCCTGAACCAGCAGGAATGAGTCTGCCCATAATCACATTCTCTTTCAGACCTTTGAGGCGGTCTTTCTTACCGCAAACTGCAGCTTCAGTTAATACCTTAGTGGTCTCTTGAAAGCTTGCAGCCGATATAAATGACTCGGTTGACAATGCACCTTTAGTTATACCGAGCAAAAGAGGTTGAACAAGAGCTGGCTTGCGACCACTTGCAACCGCCACCTTGTTATCTTCTTTAACTCTCCATCTTTCGACACTCTCTCCAGGTAAATAATCTGTTTGTCCAGAGTTCTCTACCTTTACTCTACGAAGCATCTGTCTGACAATTATCTCTATGTGCTTATCATTGATCCGCACTCCTTGGAGGCGATAAATTTCCTGAACCTCATTGACAAGGTAAGTAGCTAATGCCTGCTGACCTTCAATCCTGAGAATATCATGGGGATTTACTGCCCCATCGGTTAGCGCTTCACCAGCTTTAACTTTATCGCCCTTTTGAACTGAAATATGTTTAGTCTTTGGAACCAAGTACTCAACCGGCTCACCCATACTTGGAGTGACGATTATACGACGTTTACCTCGTGAATCCTCCCCAAAATCAACTAATCCATCAATTTCAGATACTATGGCAGGATCTTTTGGTTTACGTGCTTCAAATAACTCTACCACACGCGGTAGTCCACCTGTTATATCTTTAGTCTTGGTTGTAGCACGCTCTCTCTTTGCAATCACATCTCCAGCATCAATAATTGCACCGTGCTCAACCGAGATTCGCACTCCAACAGGCAGGTTATAAGTTTTGATAGATCCATCATCTGCAGTAATAATCAAACGAGGCCTATAATCAGAGGAGCGATCCTTGGGCGGAACTATCTCTTTCTCTGAGAATCCCGTCCTCTCATCGGTACGCTCTTCCATAGTATACTCGTTAATGTCGAGCCATTCCACTTTCCCCGCTATTTCACTCAGGAGTGGTACGGTAAATGGATCCCATTCACTCAAAAGATCGCCTGATTTGATTTCTGAACCTTCTTCTACTCGTAACCTTGCACCGTACACTAATTGGTGCCTCTCCCTTTCTCTTGAATCAGATGGATCTACTATAATAATCTCACTCTTACGGCTCATCACTACCGACGAACCATCTTTTCGTCTCGCTAACCTTACACCTTCAAAAACAACTTTCCCTGCAAACCGAGCTTCTAATGAAGTTTGTTCGGCTCGACCAGACGCAGCGCCCCCTACGTGAAATGTTCTCATAGTCAGCTGAGTACCAGGCTCACCAATAGATTGAGCGGCTATTACTCCAATTGACTCCCCAACATTAACAAGATGTCCTCTCGCAAGGTCTCGCCCGTAACAAAGAGAGCAAACACCTCTCTCAGTCTCACATGTGAGCACCGAACGAATAAACAAACGATCAAGCCCAGCTAACGATATTGCCTGAGCCCGCTCTTCATCAATTTCTTGATCTCGGTGGACTAGTATCTCGTTTGTTACTGGATCATGAATGTCTTCAGCCGCTACTCTCCCCAATATACGGTTTGATAAGGATTCAATTTCCTCACCACCCTCAACAAGAGCAGTAATTTCTACGCCTTCAGGAGTTCCACAATCGTGCTCTGTTACAATGCAGTCTTGAGCTACATCAACCAAGCGCCTCGTTAAGTAACCAGAATTAGCGGTTTTCAAAGCAGTATCAGCCAACCCCTTTCTTGCTCCGTGAGTAGACACAAAGTACTGTAAAACCGACAATCCTTCACGCAAATTAGCCTTAATTGGCTGCTCAATGATTGACCCATCAGGCTTGGCCATCAAACCACGCATCCCTGCTAACTGCCTAATTTGCTGCACTGATCCCCTAGCACCTGAATCGGCCATTATATAAATGGAATTAAAAGACGGACCTCGTTTAGTCGTAACACCATCGGGTGCCACAAACTCGGATGTAGATATACCGAGCATCATCTCTTCTGAAACTCTGTCAGCTACATCTGACCAAATATCAATTACTTTATTGTAGCGCTCTCCGAAAGTAATTAGACCCTCTTGGTATTGAGACTCTATCTCGGCTACTTTTTCGTCGGCTTCACCTAAATGCTGTGCCTTAGATGTAGGGATTTCCATATCGCGAATACCGATAGATATTCCGGCCATAGTGGCAAATTGGAATCCAACGTCCTTTAAACGGTCAGCTAATAGCACCGTAGATTTTCCACCAGACACCCTAAAGCATTCATCAATTAAATTTGATATCTCCTTTTTTTTCATCACTTTGTTAAAATGCTTGAAGGAGAGCACTTTAGGGCATAAGAAGTAAAGAAGCACTCTTCCAACAGTCGTACTGGTAATAGCACCCTCAACCCGACACTTGATAGTTGCTTGAAGCCCTAACTCACCAGATTGCCATGCAAGCCAAGTCTCCTCCGGAGATGAAAAGACCTTCCCTTCACCCTTATCAAACGGCCTCTCTCTAGTCATATAATACAAGCCGAGAACAATATCTTGGCTCGGCACTATAATCGGTTTGCCGTTAGCGGGGCTCAAAATGTTATTAGTTGACATCATCAGTACTCGAGATTCAACCTGCGCCTCTATCGAGAGAGGAACGTGCACAGCCATCTGGTCGCCGTCAAAATCTGCGTTAAATGCTGCGCACACCAAAGGGTGAAGCTGAATGGCTTTACCCTCAATTAACAACGGTTCAAATGCTTGAATACCAAGACGATGAAGTGTCGGAGCACGATTAAGCAAAACAGGATGCTCTTTAATCACTTCATCAAGAATATCCCAAACGACTGGCTTTTCTTTCTCCACCATCTTCTTTGCGCTCTTAATGGTGGTCACGTACCCGCGCTCTTCTAACTTGTTATAGATAAATGGCTTAAACAGCTCTAGCGCCATTTTCTTTGGCAAACCACACTGATGTAGTCGCAATTCTGGACCCACCACGATTACAGAGCGGCCAGAATAATCCACACGCTTTCCAAGGAGGTTCTGTCTAAAACGACCGGTCTTACCCTTGAGCATATCACTTAACGATTTAAGCGGGCGCTTATTCGGACCCGTTATGGTACGACCTCCGCGACCATTATCAAGAAGAGCATCCACTGACTCTTGCAACATTCGTTTTTCATTACGAATTATTATATCGGGAGCTTTAAGCTCAATCAGACGCTTTAATCTGTTGTTGCGATTAATTACCCTTCTGTATAGGTCGTTTAAATCACTAGTAGCAAACCTTCCCCCATCAAGAGGAACAAGCGGTCGTAAATCTGGAGGAATAACGGGCAAAACGGTCATAATCATCCACTCAGGGCGATTACCACTCTGCATAAAGGACGTAAGAACCTTGAGCCGCTTTATTAACTTTTTTCTCTTTGCTTCAGAGGTGACCGACTCTAATTCCTCTCTCAACTCCCGACATGTAGTTTCGACATCAATGCGCTTAAGAAGCTCAAAAACTGTCTCTGCTCCCATACCAGCTTCGAAAGAAGAACCAAATTCTTCCTTTAACTTTCTGTAATCTTTTTCGCTGACAAGCTCACCTTCACTTAATCCGCTTTCACCAGGCTCAATAACTATGTAATTCTCAAAATAGAGAACCTTTTCTAAGTCTCGCAAGGAAATATCCAAAGCGGCACCGATTCTGCTTGGAAGACTCTTAAGAAACCATATGTGAGCGACCGGTGCTGCTAGCTCAATGTGCCCGATTCGCTCTCTTCGAACCTTTGAAACCGTAACTTCTACACCACATTTTTCGCACACGATACCGCGGTGCCTGAGCCTTTTATATTTACCACACAAACATTCGTAATCTTTTATGGGACCAAAAATTTTAGCACAAAATAACCCATCTCGCTCTGGCTTGAGAGTACGGTAGTTTATAGTTTCTGGCTTGGTGACCTCACCAAATGACCAGCTCCGAATCTTATCAGGGCTCGCAAGCGAAACCTTTAAGGCATTGAATTTAACTGGATTTTTTGGTTTTTCAAAAAGGCTAAAAAGATCGTCCATTGGTACAATTTATCCCTGGCAGTTTATACCGTTATCTCGCTCCCATAGCGAGCTTATTACAAAACTAACTTAAAAACTTACGTACTCTTTTAGTGCTTTTTTCTTCTTAATTCTTTTTTTATATTTCCTTAAATGCTGTTAGCCTAAATAAAATCTATTAGCTTTTTCTTCACGAGCTTAAACTGCATTTAACTTAAGTTAATGTAAATTAGCTAAACTGAAATTGACCTAATAGATCTCTTCCAGATTTAGCTATCCTAATTTAGAGACTAACCTAATTTAGAGACTATCTAACTCTCAGACTGATATCTGAAACTAGACTATCTTGTGTAAAACCACACTATCTAAATTGCAGTCAAGCGCAAGCCCCTTAGCTTAACTAACTTTTAGTATTGTAACAAGGCCTGACTTATGCAATTTGATTTTGACCGAAGTTTTATTTTATCGCTACCGCTCCTCAATTGGTATATAGGGAGCTAACTCCGGTCCAGTATAGATTTGCCTTGGACGACCGATTTTATTGCCTGATTCTAAGTTAAATTCTTGTGCGTGCGCAAGCCAACCCGGGAGACGTCCCAATGCAAACATAACCGTGAAGGCATTTACGGGGATGCCCATAGCTCGGTAAATGAGACCGCTATAGAAATCAACATTCGGATAAAGCTTTCGCTCGATAAAATATTCATCTGATAAGGCTACTTGCTCAAGCTCCTTAGCAATTCGAAGTAAATCATCTGATTTCTTTTTACTTAACAATTTATCACAAGCTATCTTGATAGCGGTTGCTCTCGGATCAAAATTCTTGTAAACGCGATGTCCGAAACCCATTAAAAGTCGCTTTTTATTTTTGGCTTCCTCAACGTAGCGACCTACGTTTCCACCCTCAGCACGAATTTCTTCAAGCATCTTTATGACTTGTTCATTTGCGCCTCCATGACGCCTACCCCACAAAGCGCATATACCGGCTGCAATACAGGCAAAAATATTAGTCATGCTGGAGCGTACTAACCGAACTGTAGAGGTTGAGCAATTTTGCTCATGATCAGCATGTAAAATTAAAAGTAGGTTTAGAGCTTCCGTAAAATCTTGATCAACTTCGTACTCTTCTGAAGGTCTAGCAAACATCATATATAGAAAATTCTCGCAATATTCTCGCGAAAAATCAGGATAAATAAATGGTTCGCCGATTGATTTTTTATAAGAGAACGCAGCTATCGTCGGCAGCTTAGCCAAAAGCCTTATACAATTAATCTCAAAAATTTCTGGATCGTCACCAGCCTCAAACTGATAAAACGCCGACAACGAACTCACAACTGAAGCCAATATTGCCATCGGGTGCGCGCTACGCGGAAACCCATCGTAGAATCTTTTTATATCTTCGTGAAGAAGAGAATGGCGCATTATCCGTTTTGTAAACGCATCAAGCTCAGTTTTGCTGGGTAAGTGCCCGTACAGAAGCAAGTAAGCTGTTTCGAGAAAAGTTGAGCGCTCTGCTAACGTATCAATGGGAATTCCTCGGTACCGGAGAATCCCTCGCTCTCCATCAATAAATGTAATAGAGCTAGTACAAGCTCCTGTATTCATGTAACCATTATCAAGAGTGATATAACCAGTCTCGTTTCGAAGCGACGATATATCCACCGCTCGCTCGTCACCACTTGAGCCATGTATTATCGGTAGCCGAACTTTTTTGTCTGGTAGACACAGCTCAGCGTACTCTTTCTCACTATTAGACATTGGACACCCCTTAGATTAGAATACTTATTCGATAGCACGACTAACAAAATTCGCATAGGGCTGATTTTCCCCCTAAAACTCCAAAAAGTTGGGTTTCACTCAAAAAAAAAGAAGGGCTCGACCAATTTGCCAAAGTGCGATAAAGAAAAAAGTGTAAAGTTTTTCTGGTATTACTCTTATGTCGTTTAACGACCCAAAGAAAAAACAAGGCTATTCTTCTCCTTCTGCAATCTCTGATAGCTCAGGTCACGCAGAACCTTACCCATTAAGAAAGATTCACCCTCTAGGAATAAGGGTGCTCGTTCGAATCGAGCGAGATACTAACGTGACCGCTTCAGGGCTTTATCTCCCTGAAGGAGCTAAAGCCGCAATGAGTCAAAGCGTTTTAGCTTGCGTTATTGAAGTAGCTAGTGCAACCGACGACCTCTCGTATGAAGAGACTAACATTAGTGGCATCCCGTTAGGAGCCAAAGTGTTAATCCCAAAGGATGCAGGCATAAGTGTGCCTTGGGATAATGACTTAAGAATCGTAGCCTCAAAAGAAGTATTAGCCATAGTAGATGAAGTTGGCATAACCTAAACTGAGCTGAAGCCCAAATTTAAGTGAAGCCCAAATTTAAGTGAAGCCCAAATTTAAGTGAAGCCCAAATTTAAGTGAAGCACTGAGTCTTGATACGCAGAATAATGATTAAAGATTAATACTTTTTTGCGGCTATAAATTCGTAGACAAAAAGTTTATGGCACTCCCTCAGGATGTTTCAACTGATCCGAAACCGAATACTTCGTCGCATTCTAACGAACCTAAAACATTACCCAGATCTGAATCAACCCAGCTTCAGTCAACCCAGCCTCAGTCAACCCAGCCTCCCCCCGAAGTGGGAACTACACAAGTAGCATTAAATACTACAAACGGTTCTCAGGAGCCGCCACCTGCCCCTTCTGCTAAAAGTATAGCTTCTCTTTCTGATGCCGCCTCCAATGTTAAACCGATTTCTGGGCCAAGCGATACTACACCCGAAGTTTGGAATGCGATAACAGCAGTTATGGGAACATCCGACATTACGGGTTATCAAGCCAGAAGTAACTATAAAAGCTTTCCACTCAAGCAAGACGGGAAAATTGGTGCTATGACCTTAACTTGTATCCTCTCAGATGCATTGGAGATATTAGCTAGCGGCCTCTCAAAAGACAGTCAAAAAAAATCCCAGTTACTGGAAACTTTTTCAAAAATTTATGGTTCCAATGATGAAGCTACGCTCATTGAAAAAATAAGTGAGGAGCTAGTCAGGATAAAATCTTCCCAGTCTCTCAAATTCTATATGGAGATAGGGTTAGTATTAGAGAATGGCTCAGAAGATGACAAGAATAACTTCGCTATAATGTGGGGCTTACAGAACTGGGAAGACTACTTAAACACTCTTTCGCAGAAAAAAGTAGACTCTAAGAATAACCGTCATTACGGTCCTTTAGATACAAGTAAGTTTCAAGAGTTAAATAATACTGCAAGGCAGGCCGTAGATACTTATCTCGGTAGAGAAATAAGTGACGATGAATGGAGTCATTTAATAAGAGCCACATATGCTGAATCAAGCCCTAATTCGCAGGAACGCGGCTATGTAGCAGAGGTAATTCTAAATAGAGCGAAAAGCAGTGGGTCAATTATAACTACCCTATACCAAAGGAACCAATTTCAGGCTGTTACCGGCACAAGTCAGAACGGTCGTAAACCAACCCAAATGTTTATACAGGGCCCAAAGCCTACATCACACCAAGATATTTTACAAGCCTTAATCGACCATCTTCCTCACGCAACGGGACGACTTATGAATTTTACAGCAGCAAATCCTGCGGCTTACGGTCCAGGAACCAATATAGGCTTTCTCTATGAACTTAAGAGCAGAGGTAGACAAGTAGGACAAACGGTATTTGCTTAATTTGTCACCTGCTAAACTGAAACCAAATCGCATCCAACTATAGCTTCAACTATAGCTTTAACCTTAGCTTTAACTGTAGATCCAAGACCAAGCTGGTAGACTTTAAAGAACTAGCCTGAAGCTCGACTCAAGTTCCAGCTATACCTTACAGATTACCCCCTTCTCCAACAAACATTATGCTTTGTCTCAAAAGTCTCACTTTAGCATTATTAAACCGACCAAAATGACTACCTTTACTACTAAAATTAAAAAGTTACTTTAATCTTTTCAATCTTACTTTTCTTTCACCTAGATCACTAAACAAAACACTTAGATCATTACACAGTTGCCTCTATCTAAGTATTAATGCACCAAGACTTAGCGCTACAGCTAAATCGACCCGTTGTATTCTACGTCCCAAAGATACCTCAGTAAAAAGCTTCTTACGAAATTTCTGTAATTCTGCCTCACTCCAACCTCGCTCACCTCCAACTGCTAGCACACCGGGTAAGATAAAAGTACCAGATAAGCCAATCTCGTTTTTTACAGTATCGTTTTTTACAGGCTCATTTTTCAGAGGAGTTGCTACGATCCTAAAATTGTCGTTAGATTCTTCATCTATTAAAGATAACCCTTCTGACAAAGATGATAGTTTGTGTATTTGCGGATACCTAGCACCGCCTGTCTGCTCCATAGCTTGCATGCACGTGCGCTTCAAGCGACTGGGCAGCAATTCACCTGATGAATTATAGCTTTTCTCGCCGAGCTCAGTGGGAACTAAAAAAAGCCGAGATATTCCAGCCGATGCAGCTCCGTATACCACCCGTTTAAGTGACTGAGGACGACAAATACCAACTATTACGGTAAGAGGAAAGAGAGGAATCGGTTCTTCAATGGGCGCATATCGACGAAATTGATACGAATTATCCTTACACGATTCACATAGAACTCGAGAAGTTCCAATATCTTCTATGGTTGCGGGGTAACTTACTCCTTCAATCGGCCTGTGCCACTCCTGAATGTATTTTGCTCTTTCTTCTTTTACTTCAAAAATTTCGAACAAAGAGTCGCTTTCCGACTGAAAAAAGTAGATCCAATTCATATAGAATCAAACGTCCTTAGCTTTACGAAATGATAATGTACTAAGGGTGTACTGAGCTCATACACTTAACTATAGCAACATGACTGATAAAACGACACCAAAATGGCCATTAGAAGGTATCCCACAAAAATGTATAGTTGCAACTATTGGAAAAACCTTCAAACATACTCAGTGATATGGATCAAAACCACGATGGCAAACAATTTGCGATTAGTACAAACCAGATGAACAATTAAATAAATGAAGATGAATACCAAAACACAAAACAGGAAATAAGACAGGGCGTAATAGATACTTTCTCAAACCACAAATAAAGTTGCTAAAATTAGGACAGACCATGCAAGACGAAATGATTAGTAAATTGTTCTCTTCCTTCACTGACCTCGAAAAAGCTATTTCATCTGCGCGCCACACTCTTGAAAAGCGAGGTAGCATTTCAAAGGAAATACTTGCTCGCTTAGACTCATACTATGATATTCTTGATAAACAACGAATCCTAGCAACCGCGTTGTGTGACCATCTTAATAAAGGTAACTGGAGTGAAGTAAACAGACACGTCCAGCTTATAAACGGTCTGTCAGCGATGATTCGTGATGATGCAAAAGCGGTGCTTGCATCAATGGTTGACGAAAATGATGAAGCTACTCAAACCGAACCGATTGGATATCTCACTTAAAAACGATCTTGAATGTATATGTAGCCAGTGTGATTAATCACCAAGCCCTACCACATAGGAAAACAAGCAAAGATAAAAACACGGCAATAAAGACCCTCAATAACGAAATAGTGCTTTCAAAGTTATTAACTATCGTGTGCGATAAGAACAAAGCTACTTACGTTCCGAGAATTTCGGCTAACACCAATCAGAACGGAGTAGCTCTCCTTCTCGTTTTAGGGATGATTACACTTGCAAGCGTAATTGTTCTAAACCTCTCCTACAAAACCCTCCTTCATCAAGAAACAAGCGTGCTTAATGAAAGAAAAGTAAGAGCCGAATACCTCTTGAAATCAGCTCTTAACATTGGGAGAGTAATCATTTCACTTCCAGGTTCAATCGACAAACCTGAACAAAAGCCTTGGCGAGCTTTTATCCAAGGTCAATCTATTCCAGCTGACCTCCTTGAATTACCATACCCTAACGTAACTATCTCTCTTGAGATCTCTCCAGAAAATCGCAAACTTTCAATCGAACAACTGAGATCAAGTTCAGCGGCTGACTACCGAGATATTTTTGTTAGACTTTTTGATAATCTCGGATTCTCCACTGATCAAGATAAGTGGAATGATGGTAAAGGGAGCAAAAAATTTTTTGATTCTCGTGCAATGGTGGCCGCATTAATTGATTATGTTGATGCTGATAATAACCCCTATCGCGAAGGAGCATTTACAGGTACCGAGGAATTCTCTTCAGGAAAGCCCTTCCCCAACAAACTACCTAATCAGCTTGAAGAGCTCGGTAATATACCAGGATTTACTCAAAGAAGGATACGTTTGCTTACCCCACACATAAGCACAATGAGTGGTCTTACGGGAGTTAATCCTAATTATGCTAGCGCTGAAGTTCTCACTGCGATTGACCCTTCCTTAACTACAATGCAAGCCCAAACATTAATTGACGTAGCTCGTGGCCCTGCAGGACCACTTACAAGCACAACAATTCGAAATTTCTTCCCTAACTACTCTGACCCTAAGATCGGCCCTCGGTTAATTTTTAGCGATACTGTTCTTCAAATAATTGCAAAAGTACAAATAGATGGTAATTCGTTTTTTCTAAAAAGCATGGTTGCTTCAGCATCTACTGGTAGTTCATCTATACCTTCTCTACAGGAAGGAATAAGAATCTATTAGATAAAGAGGTAAACTCACGTTCTTATAACAACAACAAATTGCGTTTCAGCCGATGGTGATATACTCTCAAGTCTAGATTTAACCAAAGAGAACTAGTCAAAATTGTCTATAGCTCTTAGAATTACGGCTCTTAGAATTACGGCTCCTAGAATGCACAGGCTTCTAGAATGCACAGGCTTCTAGAATGCACAGGCTCCTAGAATCGCCCGGAGAATTGTGAGTTTCTCGGGAATTTTTTAAAAACGGCATAATACAACAATTTATAGTAAAGGTACTACATTATGGCTCGGCAATGTATGTTTTCAAAAAAAGGACGTCAGTGCGGACATCGAGTAAGTCACGCCAATAACAGAACTAAGCACGTATTTCAGCCCAACCTTCAGCGTAAGCGACTCTATGCTGCCTGGCTTGGCCGAATGGTAACGGTTAAAGTTTCGACTCAAATGCTACGCTCTATCGATAAACTAGGTCTTGAGCAAGCCTGTAAAAAATTCAACGTTACTCTCTAATAGCTAATTAAGGTGCATTTATAAGCTGTGTTGTTAAAAACTCAGTCCTGTTAAAAACTGAGGGTTAACTTTAGCAGATATAATTGTAACATATATAATTGTAACAGGGATAATTGTAAGTCAGTGTAGTTCTCCTTTACGGAGAGCGTTCAGCCGTTCTGCATTTAGGCGGACAGCTTCAAAACCTGAAAATAGAGTTTCCCCTGTTTCGTTGGCATCCTTAGTAACTGCCTCTTTAAGTGCTTTTGGATTTATTATTCCGAGTCTTTGCTGAGTTGGAACAAAAATCTCTCCACAGTGACGACACTGCACTACCACTATAATACCTTCAAAGGTTACCCGTGTTAGTGCTGTAGTAAACGTTTCATCATCGGTACCATGGGCTCCACATCTGCTACAGCAGATATGTTCAAGAAACGTTTCAGCCAAGCCACGAAGGCGAAATTTTAATGTCACAAAATTTTCCGTATCTGCTTTTTAAGCACTACCTCATTGCCTTGATCGTTAAAGGTTACGCTGTCCATTCCCCACCGCATCAAGGTTAACCCTCTCCCCGCCAAAAAAGGCTTATCTGATGATGTTTCCACTGACCCTACTGCAAATCCCTCACCTTCATCTCTAATTCGGATAGTAAGTTCATCATCAGCAAAATTAATCTCAACGACTAATTTTTTCCTACTATAAAAGACATCGGTCAGTCGTTCTTTTTGCATTACAGAAAAACGATCGACGCCATCTCTGTCAAAATCCTCCTTCCACTGCGATTCTAAGGCTAGGTTTCCATGTAAGTGAGAATTGGTGATTGCCTCTTGGAAAGCAACAACTATACGGCGCGCAGTTGTTGTATCTAGTCTACCGGCCAGTTGAAGTTTTTCCACTATCTCAAGAGGCAATAAGTTTCCACCCAGTGCTTCTGAAGAAATAACATAACTGGTTCTCTCTTCTTGAATGTTTTTGTACAAGACGCGGCGAGCAGCATCCGCATCCAGAGCGTAAGAAAAGCGAACTAAAAATTCTGTAAACTCCTGACCCGCTAAATCACTAATTACACAATCGTAAGCCCCTCGCCTTATCAGATTAACCGCACGTTCGTAAGTTCCGACTCCCACTCCAACTATTCTTTCCGGCCCACGATGTTCGCGTATTAGGTCTACTAGAGAATCCAGTGTAGCATTACCTACCTGATCCCTAACCAAGATTAGAGAAAAACATCCTTCTCGTAAGGTAGTAAGCACTTGGTTAACGGTGAGGGAAATAAATGACACTTCCCAGCCTGGTAGCGCTCTTTCCTCGAGCACGGCCTGACTAGATTCTTCCATTCCCACCGCAAGCACCCTTGCCCTACCAAGGTTAGGGTCTGATTCAGCCATATTAGCTCTACTTAGATGTAGACTAAAAGATTTTTATATTTTTTGTGGATTTAAGAGTCATCAACTGGCAGCAACTTATCCAACATCAACAATTCAAAAGTCTCACGAACAAAACCTTCAAGAGGTCGTACCATTAGAACCCCATTATCTGCCTTCAAGCGCTTGTAACACATAAGCACCTTTCCTATTCCGTAGCTATTGATAATTTGAACGTTAGTTAGGTCAAGAACTACTGTGCGGTGTCCAGCATCGTAGAGAGTATTAAATGACCTTCTTAGTGCTTCTCCAGCCTGTTCGGTATCGAGATCTCCACTTACACGAATATACCCACGCTCACCTACTTCGTCAGTTATAAATTCCATTTAGAGTCCTCCACTCCTCAATTTTAAAAAAACACCTTGCTAAACCAAAAGTATCTAAATATTAGATATTTATTTAAATTTTCTTTAAGAACCTCAGAACACTACTACCCATGCATCCAACTATCCAAACCCACCCTCCAAAGACTTGATAAGTTACCTAAAATTACGTCCATCAAAGACTTCAGTTAAAAAATGAAAGTACCTAACCTAGTTTTTAGTGTTTAATTTGAACTGGTAGATAGTTGGTCGGTTAGGCTAAAGATTTACTTAACTGGATTTAAATCAATCGAATTTTAAAATAATATCTGACTCTTAAAGGTACCCATCTTGTAGTTTCAAAAACTCATTGTAAGTGGTACCCTTATCAGCTATGAGTCGAGTAGCAAAAAAACCCTCCAAGCAAAATTATTCCAGTAATCAGAAGAACCGCCCATATCCGGTTGAAAAGAATATCTCCGCTGTAAAATCGGATTATTCAGTTGAAGACAAAAGGTTTAGTTATCGAAACTTCATATCTCGTAAATTATCTTCCAAGATTTCATTAGGGCTGGCTCTCACTTCTCTGTTATTGGTAGTTATCGGCTACTTTCTCAGATACCGCTCATGGCACTTTGATGATAGTGCTATTGTATACCGCATTGTGGAAAATATAGTTTCTGGATTTGGATTTTTTTTTAATTCTGGAGAGGCTCACAATGCAAGTACTTCAGTATTAAATCCGATTCTCATCGCTATAGTTTACTACTTAACACATATATCTGTTCCAGATACCGCCCACATAGTTGGAGCTTTATCTCTTTTTGCCTCTTCTCTTGGAACTTATTTACTTTTTCGCTCCACATCAATGCCACTCTTTTCAACAATTGTTGGTATTTTTGTTTTAGTTACCGGAGCAGAGAGCTCAACATGGGGTCTTGAAAGTATGCTCTTTTTGGCTCTTCTTATATGGGCTTCTATTCTTGCAGAGCGAAGACGCCCTTCCTGGCTTTTACACAGCTTACTCGTTCTAACTCGCCCTGATGGCATCATTTTTGTGGCTCTAGTTTGGCTAAAAGCATTCTGGAATAATAGAAAGCTGTCACTTACCAAGTGCTTATCATTAACGGGAATAGTCACTTTTTTGTTAGTATTAACTCCTTGGATAATTTACTCTCTCACAACTTTCGGGGAGATATTTCCTGCCACGTTGAGTAACAAGCGATGGCAAGCTAGGTCGGGATTCTGGGGCTCTGGTAACGTTTACTTAAGCGCACTGATATCGCACTTAAAGTCAGGACATCCACTTTCACAACTAGGTGTACCCTCTACACTGATAACACTCTCTGCAACTCTTGGACTTTTTGCCCTCATTGCTCGCTCCAAAGAGTTAACTGCTCAAGCTTTATGGCTGCTCGTTATTTTTGTAGGAATACAACAAGTTGGATACGCATTACTAAATGTACCAGGGTATCACTGGTATTTTTACACCTTAGATTGCACCATTGTATTGTTAGCAGCTTGGTTTTTTGCTACCGCGGTAAAACTCTTCACAATACCACCGGCACTTCCAGTTGCTTTCTTCTCGCAAATAGTACTTCTTGCTTTTTGTGGTACTTGGCTAGTTAGGTGCGCCAAACTACCGCCTCTTATTGATCAACGGGATCAAAGCTACACGAGCGTCGCTAAAAAAATTCAAACACTCTCGCCCCCTCCAATAAGTGGAGCAGTAGCTGCAGTTGAAGTTGGTAGCTTAAGCTACCAACTTCTTAATCGCCCTATCGTCGATATGATTGGCCTAACCTCTGCCAATCCTCAGTACCTTACAGAACAATATATCGATAATTTTTTTCGCGATCCTCCCGCTTTAATTCTTCTTCACGATCCTTTGTGGCCTCATGAACTCACTGTGGCAAATGATCCACGGTTTCATTATTTATATGAGCACCGTGAAGTAGCCGGAAATCCCCCCTTTCGCTTGACTATTTACTCTCTTAAGGCTGACCTTAAAGGAGAAGTATTAAATAGAGAAACGCTTCGAGCCGGTTTAATCTCTGCTTTACCTGCTTTTAGTCGAGTTGAGAACGGCGACAAGCTTACAGAGAATAAGAATATTGCTTGCATCATCGATAGAATTAACGGGTATCCGCCAACAGTAGAAGTAATTCGTTCTCAACTTCGACCATTTATTTTAGATGGTTGGGCGCTGGATCCATCTTTAAACTTTCTTTCCTCGGCTCGTTGGATTTTACTATCAGAGAACGAAGAAAGATTTGAGTTACAAGCTACAAGAACTGCACGTCCTGATGTAGCTAAACACTTTCAAAATCCAAATTATGAATTAGCTGGATTAGTAAACGCTAGTACTCTAATAGACATTCCTCTTGGATCGTACCGATTGGGTATAGCTATTAACGAAGCAAAAGAGCCTCTGACCAAAGATATAAATAACACTTCTGTTACTAGTCGGGGTATAAAGGCCTCTGTCTGCTGGCTTCCTTACACAATTAAGGTCATTAACTAATAAAGTTATTAATTAATCTTTAATTCAGTGAAAACCCAACTAGCGCTAATCGAGCTCCATCATTATACAAATCCTAACTTAGGAAAACTATAATAAAGAAGCCCTATAATAAAGAAGCCCTATAATAAAGAAGCCCTATAATAAAGAAGCCCTATAATAAAGAAGCAGGGAGAGGAGTGCCGCAATAAGCGGGATTCTGTTTGCAGCGGTCATTCATCTAGGCGCATATTTACACATGCGCTCAAGCGGCTCTACCCGAAGGTGTTGCGCTGCTTAAATGCAATAAACTTTTAATCTATTACTTTAAATGCAGTACAAGATGTGAACATCCACCAGAAGACAAAAGTCTTCTCACTTTCTGTTACGGCCTTGCTTCAACTGGGGTTTACCAAATCAGAACGGTCACCCGTCTGCCGATAGGATCTTATCCCTAACTGTTTCACCCTTACCTCAAAATCAAGCCTAATTCCAAAAAAGAGATTAAGCTTAAACGAGAATGAGGCGGTCTTCTTTTCTGTGGCACTTTCCTTCGGTCGCCCGAAGTCGCCGCTAGCGACCAGCTTTGTTCTAAAAAGTCCCGACTTTCCTCGGCGTAAGGAAGGATTCCTTCTTTACAACGCGACCGCTCACGTCACTCCTCTCCCTGTTTCTAATTTTTATTGTTTTCTTATTCCTGCTTTTCATCTCCTGCTACTAATACTCTACTACACCCAGAGCACCTAATAATCTTGCCAGAAAAACGTATCTCAAGCAGAAGCTGTGGACGCACTGTCATTTGACAAGCACCACACCCGTTTCCCTTGATCAGGGCGATGGGATCTGATGGATACTTTTCACGAGATCGCTCGTAAGTTTGCACCACATCAGCAGAAAGTTTCTCTATTAACTCTTTACGACGAGATACTAGTCTTAACTCTCTATCTTCAAATGCTTCAAGCGAGTCAACGAGCCCAAGTGAAAGGGTATCAAATTTTTTGTTTAAGTCTGAAAGTTTTAAATTTTTATCTTTTACTAATTTCTCAAGTGATTCAATAGATTCAAGAACATTTAAAAGTAAGTCTTCTTTATCATTTAGCGCCTTTTCAGCAAATGATATCTCTTTTTCAGCTGTTTGCTGCACTTTGTAGTTGCTAAAGTTTAATAACTCCTGACGACGCTTAACTAAGGAATCTCGCTCGTCTCTGAGAAGAATCTCGTCTTTACGATATTGCGCTTGCGCTTTTTGAAATTTAACTTGTACTTCGCTGATACTCTGGCGTGTAGCCTTAATAACAGCTTTTAATTCTTCAACTTCGCTCAGAGCCGACTGGCGTTCAACTCGCACTCTCAATAAGCGAAGGTCAACATCGGCAAGCTCAGTTATTACAGACGCAGTAGATGATGATGATGATGATAATGATGATGGTGGTGGTTGATCAGTCATCTCAGCATTCTATACACTTTAGTTTCATCGTTACACCTCTTATATAGCCAATCCCTGCTCCATTTTATAATTTATTTTTTTAAGTCTTAAGAGGGCTTCTTAAGCTACCCTATGTACTTATAATCAAGTCATGGTAAAGTATTAGGAGAAAGTAAGTGGCCCTGTAGCTCAGTTGGTCAGAGCAGTCGGCTCATAACCGATTGGTCGCTGGTTCAAGTCCAGCCGGGGCCACCATTAATCACATTATTACCACCATCACTAACGTTTCTATTACTCTCTCTCGCTCCCTCTCTGTCTCCCTCTCTGTCCCCCTCTCTGTCTCCCTCTCTCTCCCTCGTAGGCAGGACTTGAGCACTGATACTGATATCGACCGCATCAAAATACAGACTACAATTACCTCTACTTCAATAGGCTAAAAACGTTACCTAAATTCGTTCTAAAGTCTGCAAACTGAGTCCAGAAGTCTCTACCGCCGCGGGATATTATATTATATCGGCCTAATAACATGACTGCTAAGGAAACATCTGTAAAAACCCAAACAATACGAGAAAGATTGTAAGTCGCTTTAATAAAACTGCCACGCTCATCAATGAAATACCTTATGTCATAGTTTTTGTGCTAAGGACGAATAACAAACCCACTAGAAGAATCGTCAAATGCCTCGAACGTAATTGTAAAACCTTCTAACGTAAAAGTTCGAGAGGTTTGACTATTTAAAATTTCATTAAACTTAGCTACTATTCTTGCCCACAAAAGTTCGTATGGTATTTTTGCAATACAGGCAAAAGATACAACAAGAGTACAGAACGGTAATGATTGATTGCGTTAATAGTCCAAGATACAAAAAGATAGCTTTTAAATTAATTCAGAGACCATTTATCCTAAAATATTATATCAGCGCCTGATAAACCTTCTTAAATGTATCTGCTCTATGAAAGGGCGAAAAACTTGTTTCAACTAAAATTCTGGCCGCATTGCCAAACTTTTCAAACAAATCTTTCTGCATTAAAAGTTGCTCAAGTTTATTGGCCATTTCACTTACATCTCCCGGAGGAAATAGTAAACCAGTCTCTCCATCAATTACCACCTGAGGTACAGAGCCTACAGACGCAGCAAGAGAAGCCTTGCCAAAAGCCGCAGCCTCTAGGACTACGTTGGGAAGCCCTTCACTAATAGATGGTAACCAAAGAAAGTCACAAACTTCATAGAAAGAACCTATTTCCGGGGAAAAAGGCAGCATCGTTACAATATCATTTAAAGCAAACTTTTGTATTTTTGACGTCAAAATTTGCTTATCAGGACCTTCGCCAATAATCAAAACACGTAAGCCTCTAAGAATCGCTCTATTACGAATAGCTATTTCATTTAAAGCTTCAAGAACAAGGCCTTGCCCCTTTTCAGCACTTAATCGACCTACCACAATCACAACAATGTCGTCTGAACTAATACCTAGTTGGGAGCGCAAATCATCCTTGGATAATCCAACCGGTACCCCACTTTTATCTACCGCATTCGGTATCACAACTGAATTTGTGGAATACGGAAAATATTTTTTCTGAGTCTCTGATACAAGAATGAGTTTATCAGAGAGAACTGCCAACACCCTGGTTAAAAAGTTATAAACTATCACTCGCTTTGTTTCAGAGGTAAAGCCATGTTCCATTATGATCCACTTCGGAAAACTTTTTCCTCTTATTTTTGGTAATAATCTACTAATTCGAAGTAACCACACAATAAAGTGCATTTTAAAGCTGTGTGTTTGAATAATATGAGGATTTACATCTTTAATCACCTCGCGTACGCAGCGCAGAAGTAGTGGGTCAAATCTAAATCTTTGCGGTATAACGGTAACGCTTCCCCCATACTCTCGCATTACCCGAGAAAAATCATGAAACGAAAGATGCGGATAAGAAAAAGTTAGAAATTGTATTGAAACCTGCCGCTCTGGTAGTAAACGAGCAAGTTGCATTAGACCTCTTGCCGGCCCACTCACGCGAACAGTGTCTATTAAAGATACAACTATACATTCATCATGAGACTTTTGTTCTCTACATACCACCGTCAATTCCTTAAGCTTAATGAAAATTCAGTAATTTTTGGATGCTCTAAAGCTAATGTTCTATGTAAAGTTTCTATGTGATTACAACTTCACAAAAAAAATAATTAGATTGACTTCATGACCTACACGACCAAGATTATAACGACACTAAAAGAATTTGAAAATTTGCGTCCTGCCTGGGAACTATTACATACCCTCAGTATAAGTTCAGCACCAGTGCTTTCTTGGAAATGGTCTTACACTTGGTGGGAGATTTTTGGAGAGCATGTCGGTGCTTATAAAAGCGACTCACTAAGAATTATAGCTGTGTTTGATAAAAATACCTTAATTGGTTTACTTCCTTTGTATCTTCATCGCGAATCACCGTTTGGTAATTTTCATCTTTCTCTTATTTCAACAGGCGAACCCACCGGCGAATCAACATTTCCTGAATATACAAACATTCTCTGCTTACCGGGTAGGTCGCGTGATGTTTTGCTAGGTGTAAGCAAAATTCTAACAGATAAAAAAACCTTACTATGGGATGTATTAACTCTTGGACTGACAGAAAATGGTAGCCTGTTAGATATTCTGAGTGAGTACATAACTCCCCGAAGCTTTTTTATTATTCAGCGAACCCCGTTTAATTCTTGGATTGCTTCTTTAGTCGATGGATTTGAAGCTTATCTTAGCAAACTTGGTACATCTCGTAGAACGTGCCGCCGTATTTTGCGTGCGATTTCCTCACATTCAATTAGTTTAAGTATCGCAAAAAATGCTGAAGAAACAAAAGAAGCATTAGATCTTCTCATTAAATTTCATCAAATCAGATGGAAAAAAAAAGGGGAGAGTGGGAGCTTTTCAACAGAACGAATCCAACGATTCCATCATACAGTAGTTGAAAGAAGTATTCCAATAAAAGAAGTAGTATTTACTACACTAAAAGAACGTGATAAGCCCTTTGCCGTAATTTATGGATGGCGAAACAAAAAAAAATTTGAAAATTATCAATCTGGAATTATTGATCCAGTTCAATTAAGCTTTAAAAGCCCAGGGCTACTAGCTCATTTACTTACCATTAAAGAATTAGCCGATAATAATACTTTTTTTTATGATTTTCTTGCAGGAGATGCGATGCATAAAGAAATGCTTTCACATACTATAACCAAGATGGTTTCTCTCAGATTTATCGCTATTTCAACCCGAACTATCCCTGACATTTTTAAGAAACTACAAAAACGTGTAATTCAGAAAAAATCTATCCCTTAACTATTTTTATTAATTTTATGCTACCCTCTCAAAAGCGATGAAAATACCAAACTCACTTAAAATATTTATAAGTGTCACACTACTTGTGGCACTTATATCTTTTGTTGATTATACAAGACTAGTAACAACTTTCCTTGCGCTCTCTCCATCCTCGCTACTACTTTTATCTATCGGATACATGTTAGCGCAGGCAATAAGCGCCTTCAAATGGTGGCTAATATTGCATGGAAGTGGAATAAACTGCTCATTTTTTAAGACAATTATCGCTTATTTTGTCGGTATGTTCGTTAATATATTAGGGATAGGTACGATAGGCGGAGATACAGCTAGAGCACTTCTTGTATCCTCTAACGGTAGCTTAACAGCAAAAACTGTAGTTTCAGTATTTATTGATCGCGCTCACGGTCTTGCTGTCTTATCAGCTATCGGAGCCGGATCTGCGGCATGGTTTGGTCATAATCGTCTTCCACCAATAATTTTGTCTGGAGTAGTGCTTCTAGGATCTGTAATAGTTGCAACTTGGATAACATTACTTTTAATACCATCCAATCTTCGCTCTATTGTTTTATCACCTTTCGGAAAATTTGGTACACAGGTCTCGTCAGCATTTGAAGTAATTCCTCGTAATCCGTGGTTATTGGCTGCTATAACAGTAGTATCAGGGACATTTCACTTTATTCAAATCGCTCTCCACGGTTATATGGCTTATATTTTAAATATTAAACTACCTTGGAGCGCATTATTTGTAGGAGTACCCTTTACAAATATTGCAAGCACTCTTCCTTTTTCTTGGCAGGGCTTAGGT
This sequence comes from Bdellovibrionota bacterium, assembly GCA_044347345.1. Lineage (GTDB taxonomy): Bacteria > Bdellovibrionota_C > UBA2361 > UBA2361 > JBIKUX01 > JBIKUX01. The sequence continues at coordinate 21,086 of JBIKUX010000024.1, forward strand.
GTGAGAGAAAATGCTTATCAATTCTTTCTTGTACCAGATTACATTACAAGCTCAGATGCGATTGCATTTGGCGCAATGTGGATATTTGCATCTACGGTATCGGGGATAACTGGAGGTATAATTGCATTTATAACAAACGCTCGTAGCATTATCATGAAGCGATAATCGACCTCCTAGCATCTTGTTCTAAAAACCGCAAATAGAGACAAAAAACCCCCTCTAAGAAAGTCACTGCAAGATTTTTTAAGTGACTTAGAGGTAGCAAGTCTTCTCAAGTCAAAGCTTTTTTGAATTTTTCAGATGCGCCAAAAAAAATATTCTTTTTTTGAAGAGTATGAGACTTAACCGTTCATCTAAACAAATATTAAATAAGTCCGCAAAAAACCATTAATTTCTTCGTCTAAGCGGACAAAGTGGAGTTCCACCAGCATGGACAAAGTGCGGATTTCTGAAATGCAAGCAGCCCGCTCCGCTAATTTCAATCTCTTAAGACAGGCTAATGTCACTAACGGAGTGTCTTTTTGTATCATAACCGGTCGTCGGACTTATTCAGATATTGAAAAAGTAGTCGAATCTATTCAGCGACTTAATTATCCCTATTTCGAAATTATTGTCATTGGCAACATACCATCGTTGATTCAAGGATGTATTACACTCTCAAATAGAAAAGCAGTAGAACAAGGTTGGTTTGGTTCATTACGTAATCAAGGAGCTGCGGCGGCAAAATTTACTACCCTCGTATTTTTGAATGACGATATAACGCTTGATGCGTCGTTTGGTAGCATCCTTTTTGAATACCTTCTTACTCCTGAGCAGAATAATAACTGGTTTGTGGCTCAACCTCGAATCCTAAACCCTGACGGCACGCGGTATTGGGATTGGGCAACATACGGAGGTCCAAGAGGACACTGTCTCCTAGCTTACTCCCACAAAGATCCGGAGACGTACCTCCAAAGTAGTGCTTATATTATAAAACGTTCAGTTGCTACATCAATACTCTGGCCAGAAGAAGCTAGTTCAGTCTTTCCATTAGATGAAGTCGAATATACTCGTGCTCTTCGGGCTGCTGGATTTAGTATTACTTGTGTACCAAGTCTCACAACGCATCATTTAGACCCAAATTTTGTTCAAATTGATGATTATCCCAGAAAAATTTATGAAAGGTTTAAACTCGAATCTCTCGGTGACGGCCTTTTTGGACGAGGATTTTATCCACCTGAAATCAATGGAGCTCGTTTACTTGAAGAAAAATCTGAAATTATTATTTCAAAGGATCTACTCAATACTTCAGGAGTTATATCCTTTATTCTTCAATCACATGCCCAAGATTTGTATGATGAATGGCCACTGACAATAAAGTTATTAAATGGTGATTCGGAAGTTGCTACCGTAACCTTTAAAAGAGGTGGAGAACGACACCACGTCTATCTTCCAATAGCGGCAAGTAAAAATGATCTAACCTTATCTCTTGTAGCAAATAGTACAATAGTTTCTAAACTATCTGTTAATCACCGTGATGATAAGGTTTTCTCTGTCTTCTTGGGTGAACTTACTTACGAGCAGAAAAGTAATCTCTTTTCTTTAGTTGAGCCAATTAGCGCCAAGATAACTCCAAGTTATACACGAACTCCTAGACGAGAAGAATGTGTAGTCATTAGTCCTCACCTATCATCTCTTGCAATCGGATGCTACTCTCGAAGACTTTTAGCAAATCTTGCGGAAAGTGGCCTAAAAATTGAGGTAGACACTTACCTTGCAGAAGTAAATGTCATTAATGAAATTACTAAAAGTGAGAACAATCGCAGTTTTTGGCATAATATTCATCGTAATCAGGTCAGTGGTGGCACCTGCGTAACATTTTTCCCACTAGAAATAGCAAGCAATCCTCGGATAATTCGTCGAATCCGTGAGCTTCACAGCGATTGTCATTATAGTATTTTACTTACATACGTTACTCGAGTGGGGCAACTTGAGGATCTTCAACTAGCTACTGAATTATTCGACGAAGTCTGGCTACCTAGTGAGTATCAAGCAAAAATTTTTGCTCAACATGGTATTAATAAAAAAATTATCCGTATAGTCCCGCCAGGAGTAGATACCGAGCTATATAATCCTGAAAATATTACGCCTCTACCACTTGCTGTAAGAGGTGATTTTACACTCCTTAGCGATATTCCTCTTTCACGAGATTCTGGCTGGCAAGAGCTACTGTTAGCGTATTTTACCCAGTTTACTCGAACTGATGATGTGGCACTTATTTTACGTATCCAAGAATTTGGCGCCTTTGCTCATGTAGCTATGGAGCAAATAAGAGTATTTCTCCGAAACAATGACTTTGATCATCCGGGAGCACCTGCTCTTTATCTCTTTGATGCCTCACGAGTTACCGAAGAACATATTCCCCAACTTTATGCACTAGCAGATATCTTTGTGTTACCAAACGCACTTGAAATTTGGCCACACCTGCTTCTAAGGCCAATGGCACTAGGACTACCAGTTATCGCCTCAAATGTCGGAAGTAACTCAGAGTTTGTTGATGAGCAAGTGGGAGCTTTAATTGCTATTAAAGAAGGTAACGACTCACTGGAAAGCTCCCTTGCGCCTCAACTTAATCATCGGCCTCAAGTATCTGCTCTAGGTAAACTAATGCGCGAAGCATTTGAGAATAGAACAGCTACGACAAAACGCTCAGAAGCTGCTCGACAAAGGGTAGTTGAAAAATGGTCACTGGCTACTACTACCGAACTCGTAAGGCAGCGAGTCTTTCATGCTTTTGATAATACAAAACCAACAAGCACAATTATATCATCATCGGCCTCTACTAATTCAGGATTAATTAAGAGCCAAGCTAGCAACAGTAAAGCAACTTTATCATCTGAAATCGAACGCTCTAAAATTCAACCAAATGACTCTGATAATCTTAAATTTGGCGCAAGCCTTGATATGGAATACGGGGAGAGGCTGTGTGGTATTGGCGTTAAAGCCGAAAGTTTAATCGCAGACATACGGTCAGGACATACGCCTGCAATTTACACACAATATTTTCTTCGAGCTTTATCAGCACAAAAAACCCTGGTTGATGAAAGATTAGATTGTAGAGCGGAGATCACTTTGTATGCCAACTCCGAGGAGAAGATAAAACAATTAAAAGAATTATTTCCAACTTACCAAGCTTTGATTTTAAACGACGAAGGCGCAAACTCAACCTTTGAAATTATCTGGGATTGTAGTCCCATACTTCATTTAAATGATAACTTCGATCCGTTGCAATCTCAGCCTGAAAGACACCAAAAATTATCCAGTAAAGCTATATTGACCAGAGTTATTGATGATCTTTTACCAATTTCACGAAGAGAATCTTACTTCGATCGATGGTCAAGTGATAAAAAATCAAGATTTGTGGCGGCTCTAAGTGAAGAGGCAAGAAAATCTGACCATTTTTTTACATTCTCACGACAGGCTGAAACTTTAATTGCTAAAACTCTAGGTATCGATACAGCAAAAATTACTGTTCTTAGTGGGACAGCTCCAGAATATTCCTTGCCACTAAATCGCAAAGCATCTGAAGAATCAAAATTTCAGATACAACCTGACCTTGTATTCAAAAACCCATATATAATAAGTGCAGGTTCACTTAGCGCTCATAGAAACATTCCTTCACTACTTCTAGCAGTTGAACAAGTGCGGCTTACAGCACCCGTGGATCTCGTATTTCTGCATCCTCCAGATGAGGAAATAATTAGTTATTATCAGACACTTTGTATAAGAAACCGTTTAGAAGGGATTCGGTTTATCGCAAACGACGAATCTAACCAATCGGAAATACAGTCTTTGTTAGCTGGTGCAACGGCTATGGTCTTTGCGACATCTCATGCAAGCCTACTTATAGAACCCTTTGCAGCGGCTCAAGCAAGCTGCACCATAGTATCACCTCCATCTCGAGAACTATCTGAAATAATTGGAAATAACTATTTCATGATAGCAAATGAGTATCCAGAAGAAATGGCGGGGGCCATTATACATTTAGTTAGCAACCCTAGATCAACAGAACAACTAAGAGAGCAAGCCGCTCAACTAACCCAAAGATACTCTTGGAGTTTAATTGGCCAAAAAATTATTCAAAAACTTATTACCCTTGTTAATACAAAATTGAATTCCGAAAATAATATTTTAACTAATCGCTTTCTTCTAAATAATAATTCTAATGTAGACCTACCATCATTATTTACTTAATATGAAGATCGTTTTGAAAATAACTAGTAAGTAATGGCTGATAACAGTTAATAACGATATAAACAGAGCACCATGGCTCGATTAAAAAAAGAAACTGTTATCTTTTGCCTCCAGCGCTTGTTGCGTCCGCTCATCCGTTTTGGGTTAAGTAACAATTTGCGAGTTCAAGATTTATTAGAATGCATAAAGTCAGTTTTGGTAGATACTGCTCGCTCTCATCTGCTTGCTAGCGGAGAAAAAGTGACTGAAAGTCGCTTAAGCGTCATGACCGGTATACATCGCAGAGACATAAAGCGATTAATGGATGAGGAATTCAAGTTTGATGAGCTCCAGAGCTTAATAATGAAAGTAGTTGGTCAATGGCAGACAGATAAACAATTTATTACAGACGATAAACTACCGAAACCTCTTAATTTTAAAGGTGAAAATAGCGACTTTAATCAGTTAGTTGAAAAAGTCAGTAAAGACGTCAATCCAGCTACAGTTCTTTTTGAACTTGAGAGAGTTGGTATGGTAGAAAAAAAAGAAGGCCATATAATTCTTTTACAAGATACTTATACACCAGGAGATAATTTTGAAGATGCTCTATCTATCGCTAGCGACGATATAGAGCATCTATTAGCTGCAGTTCGTGAAAATGCTGAAAGAATAGTTGCTTTCGGTCAACCTGGAGCGGGTATAAATCTTCATGCTCGAACAGAATATAACAACATCAGACCTAGTGGATTAAGAGAGATAAGAGAATGGTTGATTAAAGAGGGTCATGCTTTACACCGACGTGCTCGTGAATTATTTGCAAAACACGATCAAGACATCAATCCCATCGAATCTTATACCGGTTTAGGGGCAAGGGTAGTACTCGGAACCTTTAGCAAAGTATACGAATCTTTCCAAGAGAACTCTATCTCAGAAGAGAGCCTTAACCCCGAGAGGCCCGATGATTAAGATAAATCAGCGTAAAAGAAACCTTGCATTACTTAAGAGAGTGAGATCATTCTTAAGGGTGGCAGGAATTTCCCCAGTTCCTAATTTACTAAAACTAACCGTCGCTAAAATTTTTGTGGTAAGGGATTATTTTAAGATACTAGAACAGTACTCAAAGGCCTCAATTATAGAGAAATTATCAGATACACATTTATCTCGTAAGGGTACCTTTTTAAATTTAGCGAGTGCTCTTTGTATCTTTTTTATCCTTATATCAGTTTGTGGGTGCGCAGGTGGTGGAACAATTGGAACGAGCCAAACTCGCCCAACTAGAGTAGCCGGTATCATTAAAGATCCAGAAGGGAATCCAGCAGAAAATATTATAGTAACTCTTATGCATTCAGGGGATTCGGCACGTTCAGATTCCTCTGGTCTGTTTGTTTTAGAGTCTGAATTACCTGAGAATAACGGTAAAATGCAATTTCTCGTGGAAGGCGAGAATTTTGAGGATGTTGTAACACTAGAGCAACCAAATACAGAGAATTTAAACCAACCTCTTGTTCCAATTAAAGTTGAATTAGAAGTTAATATAAATATTGGTTCAGCTGAGTTGACATCATTTGAGGTAGAACAGAGAGAGACTGAACCTGTTTCCGTACAGCCCGGGCTTATACCGTCAGATGACACCCAAAAATCACCCACTCCCAGTAATAATGCAAAGCCTTCCGGTAACATTGCAAAAGTTTTACCATCTCTTATACAAGGAAAAATCTTAAATTCTTCCGGAGAAGGAATTTTGGGAGTTCCTATTTACGCTGTTCAAAAAGGGAGAAATATTGGTAGAAATATCACAAAAAGTGATGGTAGTTTCCGCTTTGAAGCGTCATACACCACTGGAAATATTGAAATTGTAGTCGGCAGATTAATCAGCCCATCAAGTATTATTCGCACTAAGTTAAGTTTTATTCCCGCCATAATTAAAACAACCTTAGTTTTAAAAACAAGCGACATATCTGGGACTACGGATACAAACTCCAACGCAACTGACTTTCAAGCTGTCGGAACTGTTGTATCAGGTCAAATACAGTCATTAAAGATCAGAAAACGTAAGTAAAAAATGATATAGCTTTGTTACTTGGCCAATTAGCGAATTTCAATTCCGATAGATTGCCCGCATAATTTCAAATGCTCTGATAATCCAGCTAAAGTTGGTGGTAATGAAGATTGAGAAGGTATTGTAAGTATCTTTTCGAAACCAGCTGGCGCCACCGTAATCACTACTCTAACAACATCGCTACCTGCACTACTAAAAGAGAAAAAGGTATCTTTTGGTATATTTAAAAATTGTCCAGCATTTAGAACTATATTTTCGTTTTTAATGATAAAATTTAGAGCTCCTTCTCGAATAAAAAATCCAATATCTGCCTTTAATCTCATGAGCGGAAATCCACTTCCATTTTCGTAAGTGGCATCCAACTGAGCAAAATTTTCAGCAGTCGCCTCTCCACTGACCCTTATTCCATATTGACCACCAAAAAAGGAAAATGTTGAAACTGCTGACTGGAGATGTAACCTAGCACCGCTTCTCATCCGTCTGGATGATACGTCAGGTTGTTGCTGAATATTTGCATGAGACTCTGACCAAACATCCTCACCGGCAGGAGCAAAAACAGCCAAAAAAAGTGCCCTCTCATTTCCTATAGAGCATAATTCATGAGCCGCCTCCTTTGGTAAATGAATATACTCACCCTTTGCAGCCTGAGCTGTGCCAAGATCACTCGCTACCTTTAACTGTCCTTTTAGAAGGTAATACCCAACCTCGCTTGGTGCTGGAACAGCTCGAGATTCAGCCTGCTCGAGACTCACTAAGAAAAGCGAATAAGAATATCCAGTTTGGTCGGGACGAATTACAGCCCTAGTCTCTCCACCTCGCCACTGAAGTGGTTCAATTTCTGCAACATCAATTAACGCGTAAGCGCGGTTACTTGTATGCATTATTTAGTTCTCCGTACAGCAGAGCTTTTATCTCACACTAATCTTGGGTTAACACTGGTCTGCGAAATCTTTTACCCACTCTTTTCTTCTTTTCGATATAGTAACAGGTTAACTTGATAAGAAAAACAAGCTAAATAACTGTACAGGTATTACAGAACAAAAAAATGTCTAATCATACTTACATTACACGGTGCCCATACATACCTAAAATTGTCCAATACTTACAGTATCCTTACTATCTTTTGCCCGACACTCAGCAATTTTAGTGCCTAGTTCATAGGCTAGAGGATGATCAGGCTTGAACAACTTGATTTTCTCAAGCTGGCTCTCAGCATCACTTAATCTATGCTGTTTAAAATAACAACCAGCAAGTGAGTATACAAAATCAAGATCAGCCGGATGATGCTCAAGATAGACAAGAAGAGCTTCTTCAATTTCACTAAGTTTACCAAGAGTATACCCGACTTCAATAACTCCAAGTAACGCCCTAGTGTTTTCGGGGTTTAGTTGGAGAGATTTATGGTACCATTCCCAAGAGGCACTATATTCTTCACGCCTTTGCGAACAAAGCCCAAGGCCAGCAAACGCGACATCGTTTGATGAATCAATCTCTCTCGCTTGCTTAAACAATGTCTCAGCTATTTCCCAATTACCAGTGTGCGCTAATAAAGCGGCACGACCACAAAGAGCTCTTGAACTATTAGGATTACGATTTAATACAGCGTCATAAATTGATCTAGCTTCATCGAGTTTACCCTCCATAATTAAACTCTCAGCTTTAAGCAGGGTTGCTCGCTCAAAATTATTTGGAGACAAATCACCACTTTGGATAAGTTTGTCACATTCAGAAATTACGTAAGAGCTATTTTTTTTACGTTTTTCTTCCTCAAGAAGCGTAAGAGTAAAATTATTATCTTGAGGTTGAGGTATTATTTTAAGTACCGGAGATAAAGAAGAGTAGTTATGCAATATTTCATTTGCACCTTTATGCGTCGGATCCAATCGCAACACATCCTCAGCTACTACTCGTGCACGCTCTACTTTCCCAGCTTTGATTAGTGCACCTGCAAGACAAAACTTTATCTCTTTATTTTCGACGAAACGTGCGCAAAATCTTTCTAAAGCTACTACCAGCTCATTATACTTGCCAATCTGATAAGAACACTGAATTAGTTGGTGGATAGTTCCTAAATGATAAGGCTCATATTTAATTGCATCAATTAAATGCGCAAAGGCACCGTTAAAGTCTCCATATTGCATCGCACACATTGCAAGTCCAGTTAAGGCCTTTCCGTCGGAAGGATTTACAGCTATGGCTCTGGCAAATACTGGTTTTGCCAAATGAAAATCACCACACATGAAGTGCAAAACCCCACGATTACGAAGAATTCGTGGGTTGTTCGGATATTCAGCCTCTATGTTAGCAAGATTCACCGACGCCTGCGCTAAATTTCCCCTCTGTATTATCTGTTCAACATCATCAATGGCCTTTAATATAGCGGCAGGTAACTCATTAACAGTGCTAGGTGTGTTTATCGTATTTGGCGAAAATAATTCACTTGGAGACGCGCTCCAAGGTGAAGTAGAAAAATTATTCGATGCATACGAAATTTCATGAGTTTTTGCTGCTTGGTTTGAGAGCACTGTTTCATAAACCGCACAAAGTGCATCTAAGCTTTTCTCTAAAGTCCATTTTTTAGCATACTCCCGAGCTAAAGCTCGCATCTCTATCGGTGAGTAGTAAGCTGCAAGAGTAGCTTGTAAAATGGAATGCTCATCATCAGGTTTACACCAAAAAACTCTATCCATAAGATAGTCACGCGTTGTTCCTGTATCACAAGCTACAATAGCCGCTCCAGCAGCCGCAGCCTCAAGAGACACAAGTCCAGGAAGCTCAAACCAACTCGGTAGAGCGTGAACTCGCGCACCAGCATATGCGCTAGCCAAAAGACTGTCTGAAAGTCGTTCAGCTATTATTGTTTTTCCTCGTCTCACAAACGATTTAACAGCCTGAGCATAATCCGGTTGGTAATATACACCATTACTGACAAGTACTAGAGGAATATCTATATGTTCAAGTGCCTTTAGTAACATTAATTGATTTTTACGGGACTCAAAGCGACCAACGCACAATATATAATCAGACACTCCGTAAGCCGCACAAAATTCACGCGCATTACCTTGAGCATTAGGATCTAATCCTATAGGCACAGTATAAACCGGTATTGAATGGCCGTATTGTGCCTCTAATATTCGACTCTCCTGTGTACCATTAGCTAATAAGGCGGCGGCATGTTCAACAATCCAACGATTGTCAAATGGAGCACTTGGTGAAGGGACTGTTGTTAATCCATTTTGATACCATACCAACGGTTGTTGATTTTTTCTTACATATTCAATCAATCTAGCAGCCAAGTGATGTGATTGAGTGTGAAAAGTTGGAACATCTTCAGCGAGCGTAGTAACAACAAACGGTACACCAGCGCGATTCGCTTTTTCCGCAAAATTTTTTGTTATATGTGGAGTGGCAAAATTAAATAGATGAATTAAAGAGAATTGTTTGGGGTCTTCACTACCAACCAAATCGATCGTTACCTCATATCCTCGACCGCGCAATCCCCTAGCTAATCGATCCATAAGCACAGTATCGCCACCTGGTTCCGTATATGCATTTTCCCTATTTTGCATAAGGATGCACTTACTATATTTATCTATAGCGCTTTGTCTTCGTTCCTGTCCTTGCATATTGCCCTTGTAGAACGTGTCAAAATTTCGACAGTTAAATCGGTATTCCTAACTCTCTGAATACCACTAAGCAAAACTTATGCCTGAACTAACAATTCATGTTTAATGTGCATCGTTAACTAGAGACTAACATCTCAAGTAAAGCGGGTTTATGCATTAAAAGTGAGATTTTAGTTAAGAAAAATGTAAAATATTTGTCATAAACACGAGATCTAACACTTTTTAAATTGAGTGTAAGGAAAATAAGAGTTAGATGGTAATGGTAGTTGATAAAAAAAGAATTACTTTCTTAAAATGATCGTTGCAGAAGTAAAGATAAAAAATGATTAAAGATTTAACAAAAAATTGACGTTTTTACTTCTGGAGCGATGATTTCGTGTCAGGTTAGAGTTTTAAAAGAGGTTTTAGTCCGTAGTGCTTAATTACTTAAACTTTGTCCTTATTAATAATTTAAGTATTAAACACTACGGACATGTTTCATAATAAGGTTCATCCTCGCAGGTTTTAAAAGGGTTTACTTAATTCAGGTTTAGCGAATCTCGCTCCCTTAGCTACAATTGAAGCTTAAACGAGGAGACCTTAAGATGATAAATTCTTTTCTAATGAACTTTTTTTGCTAAGGTTCGACAGTGAGTTTCTAACTTATCTAATCCAGGTTCAAGCTGATGTTCAATGGTATCAGCAAGTCCGAGCCATTGTTGATATAGTTGTTGTTGACAAATCGTATTGCAAGACGCTGTAAGCACATGAATATGAGAATCAAGAGAAAACTCCGCGCGTTGCTCTTTTGTCATTAACTGCATTAGAGCTTGATACCACTCAAAAAACGCTCGCAAAGTATGAACAGATTGCGCCAGCTTTTGGTTGCCTTTGCGAGAGTCTCCTGACTGAAAAGTCTTTCTGGCGTCCCTGAATTGAAGAAAACAAACCTGAACTGCTTCAGGAGCATCGAGCACTCGCGCGGCGATATATTGGTCAGGAGTATCAGTACGAATCTCAATTACTGCATTACCAAAAGCTCTCGGACTCTTACGCCAATCCTCATCAGCGAGTTGCTGACCATCGACTACTATGTCAGTTATCATGTGATTAGGATCAATTGAACTACGAACAACCTCAATGAGGTCTGAAAATCGTGGGAGGTCAAGAACAGGAACTGAACTGTCAATACCGTTTATTAAAATTGAAACCATGATGTGTCCTTCTCTGGCGGTATTTTTTTTGTAGATTCTAAGCTGTAGCGCGATATTTTATAGATGCACTCAAATATCAAAGAGTATCACTGGTAAAATTATCTATTGAGGAACTTAAGAATAGTTTGCCGTTTTAGATCGAATAACAATTGGCTTTTGTTAACTTTTATTTAAATCACTGTTGAAAAGATATTATGAATTAGTGTTCATTGTTTAAAAACTCAGCAAACCTTATTACCCGACGCTCCAAAGCGGCATAAATATTTCCCATCTCATCTGCGAGAGCTAGTGGTTCCTCTAATTCCAGATTTTCTTTACCGAATATAAACATTCTTGTGACAGGTTCCAGAGCACCATAGTGATATCCAACTAGCTCTATTTCATGGTCTATTTTTGCAAGTCGCTCAGACATTTCGCCCAAACGTCGTGGCGGTGACAACACATCATTTATAAGCGAAATAAGTGTCTCAATACTATCTTTACCTTGTCTCGCAAGTAATTTAAGCTGGGCGATTCCTTCATCTATGTTGTTCTCAATTCGCTCATTTAGAATCTTTTTTTTCGCTACACAAAAATCGGTATACGAATGCCCCGATGGATAAAGACCTCCAAGCTCTTCTAGCCAAAGAGCCCGATAAGCTCCCCGATACCGAGCATTACTATCTTGATAAGAGGGAGATAGAGCCTCCATATCAAAAAATCCATTCTGATCAAAAACAGTACGATAAATATTTACTGCTTTCGCTCCAACACCGATATCCCTAGATTCAAGCGTTAAAATCGGACCAGCCAAACGCAAAATAGCGAGGCGAGCAACTAATTCAGGTGAAATAGTATCGTGACATTCAGGTAAAGCACACGGTTTATTGGGATTACATGGACCACACCCAATGATTGGCTGAAGAACAATACTATTCTCACGATATGGCCCTGTTTCAAAACCATAAGCTGATGCAAGAAACATTGCTACTACTGGAGTGTTTACAGCTGTAGCCATATGCATCGGACCAGTATCACCTGTAATAAGTAAGTCACATTTTTCTAATAAACCACCCAGCTGAGTAACGGAAGTATTACCTGCAAAAACTGCTACATTATCCTCCTCAGAGAGAATCTTTATCTGTTCGGCTAATGCTCGTTCCTTCGGTGAACCTGTAAGCACAATTCGAGCTCTAAGCTCTCTTCTCAAGATCTTTATCAGTTCCCCAAAATACTTGGGTGACCACTGCCGCTTGAGCTGGCTAGCACCACTTTGAATAGCTATAATAGGTCCGTTATCGGTAAATACCCCACTTCTAAGTAATGTTTCAGCATACTCTGCATCTTCCTTTTTAACCGTCATTAAAAGATGGTGAGGATGTTCGGAAACATCTGCCGAACAGCGAAAGATATCAACTAAATTAAGCGAATTATAAACTCTATTTTGATGAAAAACTGAGGTGGCAAATAATTTCGCCCACTCAGATTGAATCCGGCGATGCCCTGAAGTATCTGCGGTCCAACCTCCAGACCTCTTAATTCCTATTAAACTTATGAGCAATGCTGTATAGGCTGAAGAGGACATATTAAGACAGTAATCAAAGGAGCGGTTACGCAGATCCTCAACAAAGTCAGTTAGATATTGGTAAGAATCAATTACTCCTTCACCATCTTGCTTTAGTGCCCTAACCACAAATGATAAATCAATCGATACAACCTCGTCGATAAAAGGCAGAGAATGGCAGATAGCTTCAAATTGTCGTTCAACTAAAACAGTAATCTTACCAGAAGGATTTTCTTTTTTAATCCCTGCGATTGTAGGTGTAGCTTGTAACATGTCTCCTAATCTTGTGATATTGACGAGAAGCACGTTTTGTTTTTCAGGATATCTTTTTTTCATCATGGAGCAGTTTCTCCCGCATGTTCACGGTGAGTAGTCTGCTTGCGTATATGATGAAGAAACATCAACTTTTGCTCAGTATCTGATAATTTACCTTCACCAACTATAATGTCTGATACAAGCGCATCAAGACTTGGCTCCTCACCACGCTGAAAGGCAATATTACATCTCTCATGTAGTTCTGTATCTTTTTTCGATCTCTCTAACACTACATTCCAACAAGACGACTCGGTTCTGGCCTTAAGCTCATCATAGTGACCAGCCATAATATAAGCTAGCATTTCATTCATACGATGCATAAAAGAATGTTCATCAAGTGCCCTTGCTCTTGCAGCCGTAGCTACAGTTACTCTTTCATCGGGCTTAGAGAGATAAAAAGATATCTTTTCTTTTAGATCATTCACAGAATCAAATGTTATAATCTCCTTTCCAATATCAAATAATTCCGGTAGAAGAGAACGATGATCAACAAGTTGGAATGCGCCCGCTGCAGCTAACTCAAATGTACGTGGATTAACAAAATCTCCCCTCGGATCCACTCCATCTTTTTCCTTTGAAGAGTGTAAATTTAAATTTACTTTTGTAGCATTAAATACTTTTACGTACTCTTCAGGCGCTAATCTACGTCCCTGTTCTTGAATTAGCGAATTAAATGGACGACAATCTGGCCACTCAGTTCCCCATATTTTTAGAGGCAGTGAGGATAAAGAAGCAAATATTTGTTGTCGATTGTAATACCCTGCACCAACAAAACTGACCGGCGAACCCCATCTAAGTAGCTCCTCCTCCGATAAAGCTAGAGGCATATGAACAGATGGATCACACGCAAGTGGCAAATAATAAACTCTTCCTGCTCCTGCTTTCTTTATTTCCTGAATCGCATTACCTTTTTGAATAGTAAAAATATAATCAAACGCATGTGCAATCTGTTGCCAGTAAGTAAAGCGTAAATAGTCTTCGACAAACCACAAGACTGTCACCACTCCAGCATTACGAAGTTCTAATAAAGTAGGCAGCGATATAGGTGCTTGTGCGAGGCAAATCAAAATATCGAAAGGCTTCTCACGGTACTGGTCTAGAACTAAACCAGAAACAGCCTCCAAAAATCTGTTTTGACTTATAGCACATCTCACCTTGTCGCGAGTAAAGCCCTCTATTGCTTGAAATCCAGAAGCAAAAGACTGCATATCAATTGACCTAACTCGTTGGCGATTTGAGGCTATCCCGCGAGATACACTTGGCAAAAGCGGTAAAGTCCCACCCATCATAGGCCCAAGAACAGCTACTTTAGGCATGATTCCAGTGGTTATACGACGCTTATGCACAGCTACTTTTACCAATTCATGAAAATCAACAAAAAGAGCGTAACTCACTGGTCGAGTCAGTAAGATGGGAGATTCTTTATACTTGGATAATTCTGCATCTAACTTTTTAACATCCGTATCTGCAATAACTGTTACTCCCTTCTCGCGAAATTGAAAGTCCAGTCCCAATCGCGATGCTTTCAAAACAACATCCATGGATGGCTCAACCACAATAATTGGCCCTAATCCTCGCTCAATAATTGGTGCTAAGTGATAGCCAGCTCCAAGCCCAAAAATTACAATAGGTGTACCCTTGGAACAATCAGTAGGAAGATTACGCTCAACCCAGCTTATTGCAGATAAACGTGGTGAGGTAGAATGATCTAGATGTACACCATTATAAAGAATAACTGGGCCATCGTCAGTAACTGCTGTAGTAACTAAACTTTCATCGCGTGAAGAAGATATCACGTCATTATGATTATTATCTTTTTTCTCTTGTTCTAAAGTTTCTAACTTTTCATTACTCTTGTTCGTACCGTCTCTGTTTGAGATTTTTTCCAAAATATCTCGAGTATCTATTGTTGCAGATTGCGATACTTGCATTGCATATTCAGCCGCACGGCGAGCACGTTGAAAATCACCTTTTGCATATAGTTCATCAGCGTGTCGAGCAGTCATGAATGCTTCTAAATCAGTTATAGTCTGAGAATTTGATTCCGACTCCACTCCTGAAGGAAGTAGCTTTTTCTCAATTTCACTCGAATCTACCGACTCAAAAGAGGCTTTTCTACGAGCAGAAACTATCACCGCGTAGATTGACAGCTCTTCAAAAGATACCTGAAATGGTAGTTTCAGTGGTCTTATCCATTCTACAATAAAACCAGATGCGTCGAGTGCATCCCGCAAACCGTCTTCAGGATAACACCTGAGATGAAGGGTATCTGTTGGGCGTACTCCTTGCTCAGCACCGATATAGCATTGAAAGCGAATAACACCATGAGGACGTAAAACTCGAGCGGCATCTTTCAGATATTCTGCAGCTATTTGAGTTGGAATACTAGAAAAAGCGGCAAAGCTAAAGACTAGATCAAAGGACTGTGCCGGTAAGGGTTGAAAATTAGCACCATTACCAATTTGACACTCAATATTAGGAAAATTACTTAAAAAATCTTGGGCTTTTTTAATTGCCTCTGGTGATACATCTATACCAACAACTGATCCCAACCGTAGGCGAGCTGCTTTGAGGAGTCGTCCGACACCACACCCAAGCTCTAATCCGACTGCTCTAGGTGGCAGTTCGATGTCTTCAAACAATAAAGCAACATCTCTTTCTCCGGCTTCCCACATTTTCTGCAGGTCAGCGTTTGCTTCACTCATCCAAAAAAGATAGTCGTGTTTAACTCGCCTATCCCAGTCGCAACGCATCTGCTCAACGAGCTTTTTTACGTCACGAGACATGCTCTTGCTCCTTATTTTCTTTTTTGTATTCCTAGCTCTGCTCCCTAAGAGGAAAGTACCATTCTGATAGACCAAGATATCTATTAGCGGCAACAGACATAGGATTTACCCTTTTGGTTGTTTGATGCTTTAAGAAAAAGAATGGTTACTTATAAAAAATCCTTATTTTTCTCTACGGTAATCCGAAGGTGATTTAGCCGGAGTTTAGTTATTCGCGAGGTAGTCGAGCTAGCACACAGGATATGATGTAACCAACTTATTGCTAGCGCCCTCCAGCAGACGAGGTATTTAGTATAGATAACTTTTAATTATGAATTTAATTGACTCCTAGTCTCAGCATGATATCATAATATCATGAATGTAAAAGAGAGTCGTATACTTCTCCGACTTACCAAACCACTACACACTGCTGTAAAAGCACGCGCTTTACAGGAAGGTATTTCAGTCAACTCACTTCTCGAGCAGATTATCTCAGAAGGTATCTCTCATCCTTTAGCGAATAATATCACCAAAACCATCATTCAACGGGCACAGGATGAGTACCATAAGAAGGTTATTGGATTACTTCTGTTTGGTTCACAGGCTCGCGGGGATAGCCACGATAGGTCAGACACCGACTTCCTTCTCGTTATCTCTCGAGAGCTCACTATTGAACGAAATATGTATCGCGTTTGGGATCAGTTTCTCCCGGAGGGAATCTCACTTCACATCGGACACCTTCCCCACAATCCTAGTAACGCGAGTTCGCTCTGGCTAGAATGCGCCTTAGATGCGAAAATTCTCTTTGATCCAACCGGCGCGATTAAAAACACGATTTCAGCGATTCGAGACTTTATTACCTCTGGAGCTGTTGTGCGTCGCGTCACTCATGGACAAGGATATTGGGTACATCGATGAAGAACAAATCACTCACCAATGACTACATTGTTCGCGGCGGCATCCGTCTCGAAGCACTTCAGGTGCTCTTTACCAGAGGGGGCTATGCCGATGTTGTGCGCGAAGCTCAAGAGATAGTGGAGCTTGTTAGCAAAGCGCTAATTCGACACCTTGGCGGAGAGCCTGCCCGCGTTCATGATGTGAGTGCCCAGTTAGCGGTACTGAAGTCCCGAATACCTAGTGAACAACATGAGGGGCTTGATAGGCTGATTGCTATTTCACGTGAACTACGGCGAGATCGGGAACTAGCCTTTTACGGCACTGAAGACCTCACACCTAGTGAATTTTACTCTAAGAATGATGCAGAGAGAGCTATCTTTCAGGCGCAAGAATCGGTCGCATTTGTTGTTGGGATCGTTAGAAACGAGTGTTAAAGAAGCACCTCGTCGAAATGAACGCTTATATTTGTGCGCAAGGCTCTCTACCCATTCTTCGGGTTTCACACTTTTTCTACTAATCAAGTAAAAACTGGTCAAAATTGAACGGTGCTAATTAAACCAAACAAATTGTATCAGTGAGCTTGCCACTGTGTTTAACATTACCGACGGTCGCTAAAACGGGTAATACTTAACTGCTTCTGAACTTAAATGTTAGATCCGCAGATCAGCTGCCTAGTGGTTACGAATACACTTTTTGACCGTACCTCTTTACAAAGATATTTGAATGCTTCTGGTTTTTTCGCTTGTTCCTACTACTGGTGAGCTTGCTTCATTAGAACTTGCTTCTTTTGGAACGCCTTTTACCTCACGCTCAGCCATCCCATTTTCAATTATGTCTTTGTACCCACAATAAACTTTATCAATTAGACCGATAACTTTTTCGACACGCTCGCCGTCTCTGTAAAGATTAGCCTCAGTCAAATAAAAAATTATAAAATCGTACAGTCTATCCAGGTCGGTAGCGATAACACCTCCCCTTTCAAAATCAAGAGTGTTAACTAACTCAACTATAATCGCTTGTGCTTTACTCAGATAACGACAAAATTTTGCCAAGTCATTAGAATCTAACCCAGCCTTAGCTTGTCTCAAAAATTTTATCGCTCCCTCATACATCAACAGAAGGAGACGTCCCCTATCTGTTGTGGTAACTTGAACTTGATGGTAAGCTTTATGGGCTGACTTTCCGTACATACGCTCCTTCGCCTCAATTTCCACGTTGGTTACTGCTACCACCTCCATGTGGTATCTGTGTAGTCGTCGAGATTACAGAAAGTCTTTAGCCCCCAATACTAACATAATTTTGCATTGATAAGCATTTGAAAATTTGAGTAAAAATTCAAATTTTACAATTAGAAACTTCAGCGAAGCAAGAGGCCACTATGTCTCTTTATGAATTTCGGTTAGTACAAGAAACTGTAATTAAAATTGAATGAGCAATCTCCCCAACAGGATCAAGAAGAAACAAAAATGCC
>JBIKUX010000001.1:0-170424 GCA_044347345.1 Bdellovibrionota bacterium
TTTGCCGCCAGCAGCCGCTTCCTGGAGAATCCTCACTATCTGATCCTCCGTAAATCGCTTTCTCATCTCGTCCTCCTGTTAAAGAGGACTATACATCATCACGTAGCTATTACAGGGGGGCAGGGCATTCTATTCATGTTTGGTAAGAATCCCACAAGCAATAACCCTCAAAATAACCGCGAAACCCTTGCGCAACTTAACACAGCCTTAGAAAGTTTAAATTATTTTAAAAATATACAATCAGGGGATCCAACATTCAGGCTGTGCGCTTGTCCACCCCAAGGAATTTGCGAAAAGTGTTCTAACCTCAGCCAAGAGCTTCTCAGTGGAATATAAAATTTAATCGAACAATCTCAAATTCTTTTGTTAGCTACTTCTACTTCTTGTAACAATCTGCCATCCAGCATTGATATCCGAGAGACTGTAAATAAATTACAGATTAAATTACAGATTATAACTGACTCAAGCTTGTTACAAACCCATTTAGGGTTAGATAAGAAACTAAATGGTTTGACTTATCCTGATGCTATGGGAGACTCGGGGAAAGACTGGGATAAAAAAAGATATAAAGAAGAAATAACAGATTTTTTCAACAAAGTTGCAAATCTTCTAAAGGCACCAAACCTTCCTAATTACTTAGAAAATCTTGCTAAAGCTTATAATAACCACTACCAAGCCCTAAATGAACCTACTACTACTACTACTAACTCTCAAAATTCTTTGAGTTCCTCTACTTTTAATTCAGGCCACGATCAGGTACTTAGTGACTTCGCTGATTACCTTCATGACCTTGGGTTTACAGCTGAAGAATTTCGTTCATGGGCGTTCAGTTATGCAGCTAGCGCTATAATCAATAGATATAAACTGAATGATAGTGACCTATTTTATATCCAAGCAAAATTAACGCGTCTTGAGAGGGAAAATACACCCTCCTCGCAACAAAAAAATAATAGACAAAGGCTACCAGGAACCCATAATGCACGTGTTCTTAATCCCGCTCAACTAGAGACAATAGAAGCTTTGCTTCAGAGCCTGGAAAACCAAAATCGTAGTTAAGTGAATATAGTCTTACACAAAAAAAACGTTTACTTAAATCTTCCAAGTACCTATCTGCTCTATTTCAAGAGATGGATCAAGCTCATCAAAAGAAATAGCTTGAAATATAGAATCTGTTCCTCGTAAAAAGGTAGAGACTCTACTCCTAATTTCGTTAGAACATAAGATTGACACTGGAAGAAGTCCAATAGTCCTAACAGGCTCTAGGATTCTGCGTAGACTAATAAGTAGCTTCTCTAAAGTTTCTGGTTCGATTGCCAGCGGAACAAATGGTGATTCAACAGGCACCTGCTCAAATACGGCTTCAACCTCAGAAGAAAGAGTAAACACCTTTAAAGATCTCCTATGAGACAGAAAAGCGCGCAACAGATGCCGCTTTCTCTGCACTCGCACAAAAGAAATAAGATGATTCCGATCAAACTCTTCGCCATTAGACAACATCGTGCGGTGATGTGAACAGTATGCAGAAACTACCTCAACTACCTGCTTAAAATCGCGAATACCAAGTCCATCACGCACCAACTCTTGCGCTATCTCAGTGAGCCGAGATACATCTACCAGATTTTTATTCAGCGCCTCATTGACTAAGCCTGGGAACCTCTTATCGAGCATTTTTAATAGATGATGCGTATCTGCTATTGATACCGCCTCTTCAGGATGTCTTGAAAAAAAACACGCCACTTTAAGTAAAATAAACTCCATAAAATCAAAAGTGCGAATAGCCGCTGCTTCAAATATCTTCATAGATGCTACTGAACGAGGTGTCCAAAAGATTCGGGCTCCTGTAAAAGGACACTCCTCATAGCGGTCAACATAAATACCAAATAATGAGGCCTGCTCCGGTACAAGCTCAACAAGCATATTAGCGGAGTCAAGAAAACCCTCATCAACTAAAGTCCCATCTACCAAAAATTTATATCTTCCACTCAGTCCTATCTGTTCCGCAATTACCATTAAGGGAGGTAACTCGATACCTAAGGCTTGCCGAACTTCTTCTTGTAATAACTTCCACCATAAAATGTACCTATCATGATTAACTTTATAAATTTGAAAGAGTGACTCATTATCGAGCAAAACACTTACATACCTTCCTTCAGGAATACCCTCTATTTCTCCACCATTGTCCTCTTTACCTCCTAATAAAAGAGGTAAAAATTTTGTTTCGCTTGTTCCAATTTCGATACTATTTGTGTACGACGGTGTGGTACGAGCATTCTCCTCACCATTGTCACCTTTAAACTTTAAAAATTTATAGAGTGGTCCAATAATAACAGCTGACCCCACTATAAAAAACGGTAATGTAGGAAGTGCGGATATACACCCAAGCAAGATTATGAGAGATCCAGCCCCAATAATCGGCAGAGGTCGAGAAAAAAGCTCAATCCCAACTTCTTCCCCAAGAGTTAGAGGCGTACCTCGTGCTACTCTTGTTACTACAACTCCAGCGCATATAGCATTTAGTATCGCCGGTATCTGACTAACTAAACCATCCCCAACAGATAATCGTGTATATGTTGTAACAGCATCAAGAACCGATAATCCTTGAGAAACACCTATGTATAGACCCCCAATAATATTAACAAAAAATATAACAATACCGGCTATGGCGTCACCCTGAACAAAATTCATAGCACCGTCCATGGCGGCAAAAAGTTGAGACTCCTTTCTTAGTTCGTCCCGCTTATCCTGAGCCATTTCAGGCGATATGAGTCCTGCCCGTAGGTCGCTCTCTATTGTCATCTGACGACCTGGGATAGCTTCAAGGGCAAACCGAGCTGCTACCTCAGCTACTCGAGTTGCTCCTTTTGATATAACGAAAAAATTGACTATGGTAATAACAGAAAAAATAATTAGTCCTACTACCACTTGATCACGAATCAGCACACTTCCAAACGCTTCAACTACATGACCAGCATTTGCTTGTGTTAAAATTAACCTAGTAGTTGCTACATTTAATCCAAGTCGAAAAAGTGCTGCGAGTAGCAGTAGAGCAGGAAAGGATAAAAGAGAGAGCACACTAGGAAGGTAAAGTCCTACTAGTACAAGCAGAAAAGCAAAAGTTAAGTTACCTACTAGAAGAAAATCGATTACAAAAGGTGGTACTGGCAACACAAAAAGGCCAGCGATAGCCAGAACAAACGAAACAGTAAAGAAATCACTTTTACGAAACGAAACCTGCATGAAGCTTTTTTTCCACATACTCCGTAAAACTAATGATGCTTTCGTCTTAAAGTTTTTAGCAAGGCTATTTACCAAGCATGGTAGTTATTTGAAGAAAGAATCCCGATAGTAAAATCATAAAAAACCCGACAAAAACTAGCCCTAAAGGGCCTGTTGCCTTTAACTCAAGAGTTTTTATCTTTGCCTCAATTTTTGCCTCCCTCTGTAAACCTACTGCCTCTGCAAGCTCTTGTAGCTGCCGAGTAAGCTCCCCACCATGCTTGGCTACTTGGCTAAGAGACTTAAAAGCGTGCTTAAGCTCATTGTGACCCGATCTAATGCCCACCTCATTCATAGCCTCTTCAAATGAGGCGCCAGACTTTACATAATTTTGAGCAAACAAAAACAGTTCAGTTACTGGATTATGACAATCACGCTCATCAGCCATTTGGATAACTCGGCTTATACACGGCCCAACATCAAGGGAACTACTCACTCCAATCGCTATCTGCTCAATGACAAGAGGAAGAAAATACAGAATTTCCTCATGACGTCGGCTAATTTCTTTATCTAGCATCATAAAAGGAAGACGCACACCAAATAACACTCCTATGATAGTGCTAATTAGCGCAAGGAGAATATCGTTTGTTCCAACAAATGCAAAAATAAATAGAGCAACTCCACCTATTATTGGAAAAATTGATCTACTCTTCAAAAACTTGTTCTTATCGGCCAGACTAAATAATCCAGCTTGAAACAATTTCTCTTCATAAGAAATTTTTTCGCTACTTTTATTCTGTTTTTGGACGTCAAGTTTTATCTTATCAAAGTTTTCACTACTTACCTTTTTTTCAGATAAAATTTGATTTTCATGCAGACTTGCTAACTTAGCACTTCGTTTAAGAGAGTTAGCTGCGTGCTTAGATGATGATGGAACGACAAAAAGTACATATATCAGAAAGCAACCTGTGGCTAAAACTCCAAAGCCCAAACATAAACCGAGAATGAGAAGCCCGTTCATATTTGCCTTATCGCCTCACAATCTTATGTCTGTAACACGACGAGACCAATAAATACCGCCAGAGATACAAAGCAATGCAAATTGCCAAATAAGATATCCTTTTGGATGTTTCAGTGAGCCAACTACAGCCTCGGGAAAAGTAAAATAAAGGAAAACCTCAATGCAGATAAGAATTAACACTATCACTACTATCGAGGCACGTTGAAGAGACACTTGACTCATAGCTGATGCCCGAAAATGTTGTCGCCTGCGAGTTTGTCGAGCAAGTCTCTCAAGCGTATCTGATAACACCCCCCCCACTGACCTACTAAGTAACAGTGCTTGTACAAACAACTCAATTTCAGGATGGTTTATATCCTCACCAAACGAGCCAATAGAAGCATCTTCCGACACGCCATATCGTGTTCTCTCAATCATAGTCTCTACCTCAAGTCTTAGTAGAGAATCTGGTTCAAGACCTTCAGCCGCTGCACTAATAGCCACTAAAGGAGTCATCCCTGTTTTAAGCAACCCTACAACTGATAGCAAAAACGGAGCATAGTCCTTATCAAAAGCTACAAATCTAGCTTCAATAGACCTCTTAAGAAGAGAACGCATAATTAAGGGTCCAACGATAAACGAAATCGGCAAAAAAATAGGAGATAAGAAAAGTGACAATATAAGAAATGCAATAATACTTAACCCCAATTCAAAAATGCGAAATACAGAAGAAGCCATTTTCCACTGAGCATACCGAATTTTTTTACCAAGAGTGTCTCTTGATTTTACACTGGTTCGCTCTTCAAGTTTAACATCATTTACCTTAACTCGTGAGGTTAGCGTGTCACCAGAATTAAAGTTTATTTCTTCCTGATTACGATTAGAGCTAGCTAGCTGTTTAATTTGCTTATTAAAAGCTCTTTTACTTGATACTGAGGATTTAAAAACCAAAGTCACGAATACTCCAAAACTTATTACCATAATAATGCAGAGTGTAATAAGTGATACTAATTCCATTATTTTCTCTCATGTGACGTGTTAAGTTTAGTAGAAAATCCAAATTCCTTAGGCTGCTCACCCAGTAGCAGACCACTTTCCTTAAGTAAGTCATCAAAGTTACTAGACCAACTATCAATACGCCAAAGAGGATTTTCTCCTCCTCGAATAATCTTAAAAATTGGCTTAATCTGTATTTGTCCCTCAATAAAGTGCCCTACTTCAATTACTTCCCCAATACGTGGTCTGCCACTTCCTTTTTCACGAAATAACCACACAACTGCATCAACAGCCAAAGCGATTTGCTGACGAATAATATCAACTGAAACTGATTTTTGTGCGCGTCCTAGCAAACTTTCCAATCTAACTAGAGTTTCTCGAGCATTACGCGCATGGATTGTAGACATACCTACATGCCCAGTTTGAGCACTTTCAAGAAATGCCTCTGCCGATTGTGGGGTGCGCATTTCCCCCAATATCACTCTTGACGGCGTCATTCGCAGAGTAGTTTTAATATGCTCTTGAAGGGTTACTTCACCAACTCCCTCTGCGTTAGCTGGCCTTGATACTAAAGACCTAAAATATGGATGTTGAAAATTTAGCTCTGGTGTATCCTCAACAGCTACAATAGATTCATCTAAGCCAAACTGGGTACCGAGACATTTAATGACTGTAGTTTTTCCAGTACCAGTCTCTCCAGCCACCATTATGGTAGCTTGACCACTCCTTGTTAAACACGCTAGATAATTTACAATTAGTGAAGGTGCCATTTGAAAGGTAACTAAATTCTCAAGTTTTATATCAATTACTCTAGGGATTCGAAGAGATAGAAATGGCCCTCTTTGCCCACAAACACTTTCGTGAACAGCGCACAGCCTAATTCCATCAGATAGAGAAGCATCGACGGTATGATTTTGAGTTGTCAGTGACTTTCCAATTCTAAGTAATAGCCTATCTATGAACGCTCTATAAGTCTGATGATTTGGCCATGATATTCCAGTTGTTTCACTTTTTTTGCCGCGCTGTAAAACTACAGTTCGAAAATCATAAACATGAATATCGGTAACTTCTCTATTGTCAATTAAAGGCTGTAATACTCCCCATCCCAAGAGATCTTTTTGAAGGTGAATGACGATATTAGCTTTTTCAATATCAGAAATACTTTCTGAGTGTCGACCTATAACCCTGTTGACGGCTTCTACAATATCAGCCTCAGCTATTGCATGGCCTGATTTTTGCGCCTGCTGAAGATTATAGTCACTACCAAGCTCTCTTCTTGTTTCTTTTAATATAGCACTGGCTACAAGAGATAATTCTCCCTTCAAATTTGTATTACTACCAAAGCCGGTTGATTCGGATAACCTGCTTGTCTTTGAAGATCCAGCAGCGTTTGGTGTACTATGTATTTGAGGTTTATGCGAGTTATATAGAGATGTTTCACCTGGAGGTGGAAGTAGTCCAGTTCCTATATTTCGTCCAGTTCCCGATTTTGAGGAAATTACTTCTGTAGCACGAGCTCCTTGCTTAGCGCGGGTAGAAAATAAACCTAAAAGCTGTTCCCTTTCGTCATTTCCTTTCGACATCGGTTGTATAATCCGTACCGAGCTAAACAATTAAAAATTATGAACTGTTTTTTACTCTTATAATCTATTTATCATCGAGGTCTAGTGTTGTTTCTATTATCATTTACTGACCCAATTTCATTATCGATAAGATTAAAGTGTTGGCTAACCGTTAAACCTAAACTACGAACAGCTACCACACATACAACGGCTATTAAAGCTATTAATAATCCGTACTCAACCATGCTTGCGCCAGAATCTCTCCTAGTTATATCGCTTTTGCTCTCTAATTTATTGTTTTTATCATCATTTTGCTCGTAAATGCTGACCATTGAAGACTCCACCGTAACCCGATTTAACCAGAAATTTTACCTCTATTTATCACTGTAATTTGGACGTAACCTAATTCCCCATGTGGTAAGTAATCGAATACCTGAGAAGAAAGCTTTAGGTTAACTTTTGACTTAAAATGTGCTTGGATTATCGTCTTCCAATAATTTTACTGAGCCAACCGCTCTGAGGTTCACCTTTTACTGAAGAGGACGCACCTGCTACCGAGCCAGAACCACTCGGATTATTAGATAAATTATTAGCTGAATCGATTACTCCAATCTCCTTTGCCACTTTTTCAAGAGCAACTCGAGTAGCTCGTTGGCCCATTCCATACAAAGTGCTGCCACTACCGGGCCACAAGCCTGCTTTAGGATCAAAAGGAAGCGGAGGCATACGCCAAGCAGCATCACCTAATTGATGCTCTGGTTCTAGCTCAGCAGCAATCTGAGCAACTGAAAGATCTGCATTAGAAGAAGGATTTATAAGTAAGACAAGTCTCTGGCCACTTCCTACCAAAGTTTTGATAAAAGATAGATACAAATCGACTGCAGTAAGTCCAAGGATAGAATCATCCAGCACTAGTAGGACAAGATCAGCGCTTCTTAGTAACGCTCCTGAGGCAGGACCCATCCGACCACCAGTATCAACGATTACAACATCATACTGAACCCGACTGGTCTCAACAATTCTTTCTACAATGTACATCCCATCAGTATGACAAACCAAATCCATGGATTCTGCCATTCTATCAGGGGGCATAAGAACCGAAACTTCATCATTAATTGAACATACAGCATCTGCAAGCGAATCGCGTGATATATCTCGAGTACCGTTAACCCAAGCACTAACAACTTTTGCTTCAGGTCCGCTGACAGTCAGAGCTCTACTAAGATCTCGAGTCTCAACATCTAGATCCCATAACAAAGTCTTTCTATTATAGACACTACATATCTCACCGAGAGCGGCAACTATTGAGGTACATCCCACACCACCTTTAGCATGAGTTACTACAATAATTTTTCCAGATCGCGCTCGACCCTCACGACGAAATTCCGCATTTATAGCAATAAGCTCCTGGAGCAGATCCATCGATTGGGCACTATCGGGGAACACCTTGCGCACACCCACCGCATGTGCGGCTCTGAACGCTCCACCACTATATTCCTCATCTGTAACGAATAATATAATATGGAGCCATGATACCAAGGTGCTGGCTTGTCTCGCTATAGAGATACCCCTATCACTAACGCCTGATCCAATAATAAGAACATCAGCTTCGCTTAATCTATTCGCAAAATCACGTTCGTTTACAAGCTTAACTCTAAGATCAAGCATCTCTATATCGGTCTGAGAAAAAGATTCAACACGATTAGCACAAAATGCTTGTGCCTCCGTCGTGCTGTCTAAAATTAATAATTTCATTCCGATAACATCCGCTTCCTTAAAACTTTCAATGTGAAAGCTTTGTATACATTATATTACGGCAAGGATACGAATAAATATTACACCTGCTCCTAGCCCTAAAATTAATGCTACAAAAATAAATACATATTCCCAAAATACAGAACTCTCGTCCGAATAAGGAATTGCACGAGAGAATGTTCCAATTCGCTGAAGTAGCTCCGTATCATAACTCATCGTAGAGTTTTGATATGAAAGGTTATCTTCATTACCTATTGAGCGATTATTTTGAAATCCTGGAGTTTCCCATTCCTGCTCAAACTCAATTTTTTTCTGTCCCTTAGCGATGCTATTTTCATCGTGCAGAAGTGCTATTCCATTACTTATTTCCTGTGTGCCTATCTCTTCGGTGCCCTCGGTTATAGTATCCTCTACGTCGCTCTTTTCCAAAATATCTGCGCCATTTAGGCTATTAATCCCTTTCTGGTGACTGAGTTCTCTAGCTCGAACTTCAAAATTATCATCAGCGTCTAGTTTATTTTTAGGCCGTGTGTTTGAAGTTACTTTTGTTGATTTTTCATGAACACCGTTACTTTGCAAATTCCACAAATCTCGCTCCATTTCACCGGCAGTTTGGTATCGCTCCTCAGGTTTACGCTGCATTGCCTTTAGAACAATATCATCAAGAGATTTAGGACAATCTGGGCGCAATGCACTAGGTGGCTTTGGATCAGATTTAAGGCGTTTTGTCATCGTTTCATAGACGCTCCCACCTCTAAACGGAGACTCACCAACTAACATTTCATAAGCTAAAATTCCAAGAGCGTAGAGATCTGATCTTGAGTCAACTTGAGAATTTAACATGTACTCAGGACTAACGTAGTCTATAGTTCCTACAACGCCACCATGCTCTGTAAGCTTTGGTCCATGGGAGGTACTCCGTGCAATCCCAAAATCTGCGATTTTTACATTCCCGTCATCGGTAAGAAGGATATTTTCTGGCTTAAGATCGCGATGAATGATCCCTGCATCATGAATAGCCTGTACCCCAGCACACATTTGAGTCAGAAGACGAATAATCTCACTAATAGGAATTAAAGAATCGCGTTTACCAAGTCTGTCAGCTAAGTCACCTCCTCCAACAAACTCCATAGTATATGCTACAATATCGCCGTCTTTAAGATATTCGTAAGCTCGTACTACATTTGGATGAGACACACCATAAGAAGATGTAATCTCATTCTTAAAGCGTTGAGCCGCAACAGCGTCTTGAGCTACTTCTGGAAAAAGTACCTTTACAGCCACGAGATGGCCAGATAGCTCTCTATGCCGACAAGCATATACAAGCCCCATACTCCCAGCTCCAAGACACTTAACCACCTCATATCGCCCTGCGATAATAGTGCCTGGTTGTAAACTTAAAAGATGCTCATCTGTCATTTAGAACTTTAACGAGCCTATAAAATGATATGATCAATTCTCTTCCTCTACTAAAATATCGAGAGGATTGATAAATATGCGAAATCGTCTTTCACCGAATTCAATTACGTCGCTGTGTTGCAGTACACATTTTTCACCGGAAAGATCAACAACACGATTTTCATGTACTAAGTACACTCTGGTTCCTTGATCAGAAAGTTGATCAAGCACTTCAATAACACCCTCTGTACCAATCTTCATTATTGCATGATTAAAAGATACTGATGGATGGTCTATAACGAAATAATTACCCCTCTGAGGTATAATTTCACCACTACTCACTTTACCACTTACAGATAACCGACCTGTACGCAGCTCAACCCAATCTCCCAATTTATTAATATCGTAAGAAACTAGGAATCCAACCACTGGAGTCTCTTTTACCCATACGATTTCATCTCCAACTGCCGCAGCTCTAGGTTGTTTAGTTTCTTTTGGCATAGTAGTATTTTTATGCAAGGTTTGAGTATTAACCGTTTGTGGTGACTCCTTTAAAGTAGAAAACTCAGGTTTAGAAAATGAATGTTGAGACTCCTGCGCTACAAAGGCTCCCGCTGAGGATGTAAGAGACTCACTTTCTTCCTTATTATTTATTCCTTCTTTTCCCTCTCTCCAGGATGGATGAATAGCCCCGAACCCTTCTGTTTCTGTCGGTCTGCCCTTGATGCCACTAAAAGGTGTTGATGCAGATACGGATGTTGATGCGAAACGATCAAATTTTTGCACACTCTCAAGACCAGCGGGATTTATACCATGGGCATTAAAAGTGCCTATCGAATGCGGCTCTCTTCCGTCATCCTCAGTTTCTTGCACTTTTTCACGCATCTGGTTGGTAAGCTCTGGCGTGAGCATTACGGTTCTGTTTCTGGCACGAGGAGCCGCGTTAGAATTACGCTCGCCCATACCAAAAAGTGGATTTTCATTATCTCCCTTTGCCATGACTGTACCTTTCTATTTATAACCAATGCTCCAAAATAAAATTACTAATACCGCAATAATCAATAAAATTATCGCTATCATACTCTTTTGATAGTGATATTTATTCTTAACTCTTACGGATCTTTTTTTAGATTGAAAATGAATCGATTGAGCTTTTGAGGCTGAACTTTTTATATTAATCTTGGGCTTTTCATCGACTAATTCCACCTCAGCTAGAGATATTCCGGAAGGAGGTGATGTTTTCAACTCTCCACCAATAGGAATAATGGCTATGGTAATGTTATCAAATCCACCACGAGATTTTGCAAGATCAACAAGCTTCACACATGCTGTAGGAGGAGCATAAGACGTCCCAATAGAACGCAGCTCATCATCACTCACTAGAGTATATAGTCCATCTGTTACAAGCATCAAAAGATCGCCTACATCTTCACTCGTATCCCATATCCAGTATCTGGATATGGGCATCTCAAGCACCGATTCTTCACCTATACAACGGGTTAAAATATGGGCTTTAGGATGACGTAACGCATCTTCAGGGCTAATCTCTCCAGATTCCACCAATTGCTGAACATAAGTGTGGTCAGTAGTTAACTGTTGAATCTCTCCTTTTCTCAAAAGATAAACTCTAGAGTCTCCAATGTGACCAATAACTACTTCTGATCCTTGAATTAGAGCACCTGCGATAGTTGTGCCCATGTTTGCAAAAAGTTCATTTTGTCGGCGTAGAGTAATAGCTCTATTGGCCTCTCTTATTGCAGATAGGAATGCCTCCTCAGGTCGGCGCACCGGAGACGATTCAAAATCACGACGGATCGAATCTATGGCAAGCTGCGCTGCAAGCTCACCACCCATAACTCCACCCATGCCATCACAAACTAGCCAAGCCACCCCTGAAGGTCCTTCAATTACAGCATATCTGTCTTCGTTAAATTCTCTTTCACATCCACTATCTGTTAAGGCAGCAGGCACAAAATGCTCTCTTGCATGTGATGCGCCTTTTTCTCGAGAATCTCGAGAACGAGATTCGGCATTTTTCACCATTTGAAGCCTTAGTAAATTCTCGCAGACATACATTTAGAGTTTCGGTTATCCCGCCAAAATGCTGGAGCCGAAATGAAATATAACTATCAAATAAAAAATGATTTTACTTTGACAGATAAATTAGGATGTCAGTAATTTCAAGAATCTACTATTATACTGATGTTTTTAAATTGAGGAGGGTTAAAATTATATTCGCCCAACTCTGCCAAAAAAAGCCATCTAAGAAGCTCACGATAGAAACCAAATAACGGAAACCTCTCTGCAAGTTTATCACGCAATGCTTCACGACGAGCTTTAAAGCCAACATGGCTCTCGCCGGTAAGACGCTCTTTTTCTGCTAAGTAATTTCTCAATGGCTGAACCTGAATTTCAAAGGTACTATCAGCCCACCTCACTACAGATTTTATTGCCTGCCAACCACTCGCTTTTTTGTGTTCTGCATCCAGGTGCTCCTTAGTTTCGATGAATTGTAATCTCTTTACTTTTTCATCAAAGATAAGACCTAATGAAGTAAGATTAGGGTGAGACCATGTAATTTGTCTGAGGCAAGCATGCACTTTTTTTGCCTCATCTGTAGAGCTAACAACAATCTTCAATCCAAAGACATCTTTAATAAAACGACTCAGATGAACTAACTTTTTATCCATCTTTACTAATTGATCGACTTGAAATATCTCATCCACTACCTTATTCCACAACTCTTGTTCAGCTTTTACTCTGGTTAAAACTCTATGAATACCGAATTCATTTGGCTCAGTAGCAACATATTCTACGACGTTACTAACTAAGCTTGGTTTAGCCCAAACGCTCCCGTCAAAAAAAAGTAGTTTACTCAACTGAAGATTACCTAGGTCTAAATCAATTGTTGAAAAGAGTGTTTCAGGTGCTACTGTTTGACTCAAAGTAAAGCGCTCCTTTGTAGAAGCCATTTCACCTATTACGACACTATGAAGATGAAAATTAGTGAGTAGAGTCCTACTCATTAAGAGTCCCAGACGATGCAACTTTTCCTCTCCGGCTCTAATCATAGCCGCAAAATCCTCACGCACTCTACCGAGTAGGGTGCGTGATAACTGAACCTTTATAACCATCTCTGGAGACTGCTCAATTTGTTCCTTAATGTGCTGAAGATATTTAACAAACTCCTCAAGATGAGGAGCTTCTCCGAGAAGCCATAACGGAGAGCGGTCGCTAAACTCACACCGTCCAGTCATACTACCACAGCTTGAATTATCTAACTGATCCTTGTCCACTAAGACTCCTCAGGACAGTTACTAACCTTCGGCACTGCCTCAACATTAACACCGGCACCGTGATTAAATACTAGCTTACCGCCTAGGTTGGAAGTCACAAGAACTGTAGCAAAAAGTACAGATAGTGCTCCCATAAAAATAACCCAATGAGCTACCTTTTTAACCGTTTCTAATGAAACTAACAAAATTGCTCCCCATAACGGGACGAGTCCAATTAAAAGTATCCGACCCCATATAAAATGCAGAGCAATAGCTTGATTAGGTACACAAAAAGATTGGTCAGCAAAATCTTGTGCGATATAGCCGGTAATAAAGGCCAAGATAATCCCAACACTCGCCCCAGCCAACAAGAACAAAGTCATCCCCCTAGAAAAATCTAAAAAGCTATTAACTTGGCTTTGATACTGTCGTACATAAATAAAACAAAACAACTCCCAGAATAAAGCTGCCAGCACCAGAGGTAACGGTAGACTAGCAAATACGGGATGAATTGAACCTATGAACTGAAACAGTTCCAAAATTTTATCCTGATTATAATTTAAGCATAATTAACAGAAGTTTGTACTTTATCTACAAACTAAAACTAACATAGTCACATCGTCTTTCAGTATGCGCTCTTCCAAAAATTTCTTAAAATCATCAAGCAAAATATTTAGTACCTCTTGAGCTGTATATTTATCAGGTAAATTGACGAGAACTTTCTTTAAGTGGGTAGTGCCGTACATCTCACCAGCAAGATTTTGTGCTTCTGTTATACCATCAGTAAAAGCAAGAAAAATATCGCCCGGAGCCATATCTATTTCTTGCAAAGAATAACTACTTTCCTCAAAAAATCCCAACGCGAAACCTTTACCTTTCACTTCATGCACTTCATTTACATCCCGAAAGAAAACCAGAGAAGGAGGATGCCCCGCACTTGCATATAATAATGTTGCAGTGTTTGGCTGAAATAACCCGCATCCCAAAGTCACAAATCTTCCCTCGGGAAGCTGTGGGGTCATTAATCTATTCATACCAGAAAGTTGTAAATCTGGGCTTTTTTCATGAACTGCACTCATCGCAAGTTTAGTCATACTTCCAAGAAGTGCGGCTGCAAGACCATGCCCGGTCACATCTGCCACTAAAAATGAAAGCTGTTCATCCTCAAATGATGCCTGATACCAATCTCCCCCGACCTCATCTAGTGGAGAGTAATATACTGCCATTTCAAAGCTTGAATGTTTTGGAAGTTGATTAGGAAGTAGTGCTTGTTGGATTGCACGCGCCTCAGCACGCTCCTTCATTAATCTTTCATTAACATCGCGCAAAGTTGCATTTATCTCGGTAACATCAGCAGTCAATTTATCAGCACCATCAAACTTGCGTAATCGTAACTGAAGTGCGATCTTACTGGCTATGACTCCAAGTGAGACATTTGATGAAATTACCTCAATCTTTTCCCCTTGTATCTCAGGAACTTGCACTGACTCGTCAGCTATATAAACTATTGGGACTCGCTTAGAATGTTGCTGACTTCTAATAAGGTGATAGAGAAGATCATGGTTCTCCTCATTTCTAGAATCAATGACAATGAGGTCAACTACTCTTTGGTCAAGAATAGAGACAGAAATGTCATTTTCTCCCTCTTGGAGTACTTCGTACCCCAATCGTCGGAGCATCCGAGATAATTGCTCATCTCGTCCTCCAACTATGAGTACAGAATCCATATGTATCTAATCTTAATTTCAGCTAATTTTACCTTCGGATAATTTAAAAAAAAACGTTAACACAAATGAGCTTTCTATCACGCCCTCAAACTATAGAATCACCCAAGAGTGAGGTTAGCAATAATTCGCTTCGTTATATCAAAGGAATGGAACTATCCTATTCGCTACTGGTTAATTGGCCGTTGTGGTGGATTTTACTGGCCGCCTTAAGCTTTTTAGTGGAGCGATGTTTTGTTTCAACATTTAATTCGTCTTTTGCTGGCCGCATTTTTCTACTACTAATGGATCAACTGATTGATGTTCTCTTTGCTTCAATTGGCACAGCACTTTTACTAAAACTTCCTCTCACTCAAAGTATCCGTTTTAAGCCTCTTTTACTGATAGCACTACTTGGAGGACCATTACTTTCAGCTCCGCTGTTATTTTATGAATCTTTATCTGGCTCTTTAGATTCTGTATCACCAGCTTTAGCTTTAATTTGGCTTGTTCTAACTCTATTTGTAATAATTGCGGGTCACTTTATCTTTGTGCCAATAGTTTTTGGCGAGGAGAACATTAAGCAGATATTTCATAAAACGATAGCCTACGTTAAAGACGACATGTTTCTTCCGCTACGCGCTATTGTTCCTGCAATTTTAATCCAAGCTCTACTGCTCGGTATTACCAAGTGCTTATTTCCGGAAGCAAATAACTTTTTCACCTCTCTTATGAATGGTGCTGGTTATGCCTGTCAAAAAATTTTACTAGCTATACTCTCGGCTGGATACGCTGTTGCATTTATCCCTCCTTTGATTGCATCAGGACAGGTTAGAGATAGCGATCACTCTTTAAAGCAGGTTCAACTAAATTCTCTAATTATTGCTATCTTTAGCGGTAGTAGAAAATTTATCGCCATGACAGTTGGAATCTGGCTTATTGCTTTGTTGCGATTTCAAAGTGCTCCACTGATTGACCCTCCGCAATCAGTAAGAACTGACTACAAAGACAAACAAATAGTAATCCACTTTGAGTTAACAAAGATTCCTCAAGCAGCACCAATCTACGCTAGCCATTTTTCTCTACGAACAAAAAATGGTCGGGAAATCTCAAACGCCCCTACAAGTCTTGCAGTTAATGGCGAACCTCTTGATTTAACTAAAGGAATACTCAATAGAGACAAAAACCAGAAGCTTTCTCTCACTTTTACAACTTCCCGCAGCAAAGACCAAATTGAGCGCCTTACGTCTCTTTATTTATGGTATCGCTCTCAGCCCCTTATAGCTTTACACGACCAAACACCTGAAAAAGCTACCAAAAATCCTCCCTCGACACCGATACTAAATATGAGCTAATTTCTCCAAAAAAAAGCTAAAGTCCTGCCAGTGTACCTGGCTTCACTGTGTACCTGGCTTCACTGCTAAACGCCAAGATGGATTCACCTCTCTGCCAATTTTGGCATAAATGGTGTTTGGTGGCTCTCCTATTCCCCCTGAAGCCAGCTCAAGTTCAAAGTATGGCAAGTTAACGGTAGCAGGGCCATGAGTTACCTCCCCGTTCAAATTGTAGGTACTGGTAGTAACTCGCGACCGAAAGAATGACACAGGAGAGCTAGACGGCACAGAAGATTTAAACAGTGGACTTTCTCCGGAAACGAGGAGTAATGGAGTTAAGTCGAAGGTGCAAAGAGTACTCATCGCAAAAAAACCTTTTTCATCATGACGCAAAAGAATCGCTTCTTTGAGCAAGAGCTTTTCAGACTCAGAGAAACTATCTACTTTACCAAGACGAAGGTAACCAAAAGGTCGATGTTTACCGCCAGTATTACAACCACCTGCAATAACAGAGGCCAAAAAAAGCATACTCAGAATGATAGAACTTTTCCGAAGCATCTTTAGAAACATTGCAAATTTAACAATGGTACACTTTAAAGAGAGCTAAGAGACTAATTGGGGCTTTTCTTACTGCTAGCATTAAACAACTATGCTTGTTAAAACTCTAATTAGTTGGTCACTGTACCCAGGGCAAAGCCTGACGCAAAGAATTAAGGAGTTCTGTGATATTTTGACCGTCCTCAGCAACTATTACGCCACTTTGAGTTTTAAGAGCAAGCTTTCCTAAAATACGCTCTCGCTCTTCGTCACTTCCTTCCCAAGGTATCTCTTTAACACGGTCAGCTCCAACTGTTGCAAGATCCTCCTCTAATACTTCCTTCTCAGGAGATAAAATAATAAGATGATGCCCGTTAATAGTGACGGCTGCTGGGCGTCGACCACGATAGGGTATAAATATTTTTTCCATATTAACTATGTAACCACCTCTTGGAGAAATACAACCAAGTTGCAGGCGAATAAATAATGCTAAAGTAACAATACTAAACGACTGATACATATCTAACATTATGTCAGATTTAACAGTTGGCCTAATACAAAAACTTGTTAACAATCCCGAGTCGCAGAGAGATTTAGGCAACAAAGAAAAAATTATCGACAACACCCTCAAAAGCAAAATCAGTAACGATGATCACGAACTTTTCAGTAAAACCGCTAGTCCTAATCCCTCTAATATCTCCTCAAAGAGCCATCATTCCAGATTTAAAGATAGTCCTAAATCACCAGTAAATCTCCCTGAGGAGCCTACAACCTTACAAAAATTTAGTACGCTAAATTTTGATAAAGTTAAACGAAGTGCAGAAACCGTAAGAGCCGCTTCAAGATTAATAAAAAAAGATCCACAAAAGAAGATCTTAACCTCTATTCCGGAACCGATTAATTCGAATCTTAGCACTGCCAACTCTGCTAGTGGGATAAGAACTATTCCAAAAAGACCAACCTCTCTTATTCAACGATTAACACACACCTTACTGTACGGCGGTAAAAATATAATCGAGATACTTTTAGAGCCTTTAATAAATCTTTTAAGCTCAAAAAAAATAGCTAGGCGACGGGCCTTACTGCAAATTCTTACGATTAAAAAACAAGTCTATTCAGACAAAATTCAGCAAATTAAAAATTTAAACCTAAGTAAAATCACCAAAAACTTAAATGCAAATAATAGAGTAGGAGTCCAAGACCTTAAATTTGAAGAAACAGAAAAAAAGCAATTAGAGGATTTATCTAACCAAAATCTCGATGTTTCCAATGGTTTTGGTATAGAAAACCCTGATACGGTAATGCCGTATTACAACCAAGTAAACACCATCCACTTTGATGACAACAACGGCGCTGACTCCTTAAGCCTCCTCATAATGCCAATAATTTCTCCTATCCGCAAAAAATTGCGAAAAAAGAATCGAAAAAAAAAGATTACTCGAGATTAACAAGCTGGTCTCTTACGGCTGGTATTCGCTCAACTACTTTCTTAATTAACTCCTCAGCCTCTGTTCTCTCTGCTGGAGTATTAGCTAAAAGTTTTAAGGTGTGTATAGCTCCAGCAGCGGCGTAAGTACCCGTTAGAGCGAGATTTTTTAAAGACTCACGGTCGCCCTTAATACGAGCTATAAGAAGAGCTTTTAATTCAGCAATTATTGGATTAGTTGACTGCTGATTGTTAGCTGATTCTACTTTCATGAGAGCTAGAGCTTCGGCACTCTGACCACTGCGCATAAGAGCAATCGAGCGATACAAAGGAGCTAGCTCCACTCCCAAATTAGCTTCATCTGACAAAGAAGTTACAGCAGCATCAAAAGCTTTCTTAGCTCCCTCTAAAATAGCTTCATCACCTTGAGGAGAAACTCCTAACTTCTCCTTATCCTCCTTTTTCTCCTCCTTATTACCCTGAACCTCATCAACTGATTTTTCCTTTTCAACTGGCGCGATGATAGCGGCAAGCTGACCTCTTACTTGTTTTAACTTAGAGGTTAGTATTTCTTGTTCACGAATACGACCTTTTGCAATCGACGAAACAACATAAAAAATAGCCCCCACAAAAACCACCACTAAAACTATCTCGCGCAAATTGCGCTCGATCAAGGCGAGTACCTTTCGGACTAAGTCACCGCTATCTGCTGAAAGTAGGCTATCCGTTTGCTTGGAATAACTACTAGATGTAGCTATATTTGGCGCTGAGTCTGAGGGAGGAAGAACCATGAAAACACTCACATTTTATACTTAAAATCATCAGGATCTAACTCTTCTAGTATGGTTTTCCACTTATCTTTACCAATACCACTTAGATCACTATCTTTAGGGTATTCCGCACTACTACTAATGCCGTCACCATCAACATCACCATCATCACCAGCCACCACCTTAACGGCTATTTCAGTGTCTTCTTCTAGTTCCGATTTGTTACTTTGCTCCCCTTCTTGAGACTTATCTGGAGACTCAACTAGTATCTTAGCTTGATCCAATACCGTCTTACTAACATAAACGGGTGAAGAAGTCCGAACGGCTAGTGCGATAGCGTCACTAGGTCTAGAGTCAAAGATAAATATCTTGTCTCCTTTAGAAATAACTAGCTCTGCATAATAGGTAGCATCCTTCAGATCACTAATTATAACCCGTTCGATATTCCCACCAAATTCATTTATCACATCAAGCATAAGATCGTGCGAGAGTGGCCGCACCATTCCGACCTGCTTTAGAGCGCTAGCTATCGAAGTAGCCTCTGCTACGCCAATCCAAATCGGAAGGCATATAGTCCCTCCTTCATCCTTTAGAATAACTACTGGAGCCTGACTGTTAGGATCAAGAACTAATCCACCTACGTACATCTCTATCGCTTCATCATCGGTGCTCTGGTCATGAACCATAGACTACCTGTTCACTTAAAAATTTTTCTTAAGTATCATACACTGTACTACCCAGCGTGGGTCACCCCCCTAAGTGCACATTCTTCAACTTTATTCTCAATATCAACTACTCCTCGCAGAGTATGTTTAGATGGTGATTCCATCCTTACGGGCACCGTTTCACCAAGATTCGCGCATGAATGTTTGGCAATTAAATTAACTACCATATTATGAGTAGTGCGCCCTTGTAAAAGCGAAGAATCAGCCGGTGTTGGCCTCTCAAGCAGCACATCCAATACCGACCCCGTATGCAGGGCAAGAGCCTTTTGAGTTAACTCATCTTGCAATTTTTGTAATTCCTGAAGCCGCTCTTTTTTTTCTTCCGGGGATACTGTTTCCTCCAACTGACTGGCCGGAGTGCCAGGACGCTTTGAAAACATAAAAGAGTAACTGTGTTGGAATCCAACTTCACGCATAATTTCGAGGGTATCCTCAAAGTCTTTTCGAGTCTCTCCCGGGAAACCAACAATTATATCAGAAGAAATACCCATATCTGGTACTTTAGCCTTAAGCATTTCAACGATTTTTAAATATCGCTTGCGTCTATAATTACGATTCATGGCTTTAAGAATGGTGTCACTACCAGATTGTAACGGTAGATGAATATGCCGACATACCTTTGGTTCTGATGTAACACATTCAATGAAATCCTCTCTAACTTCCTGAGGATGCGGACTAGTAAAACGAATGCGCTCGACTCCCTTAACTGCAGCTACTCGCCTCAAAAGATCTGAGAAGCGTATGCGAGGAGAAAAATCAAGCCCGTAAGAATTTACTGTTTGCCCCAAAAGCACTATCTCCTTACTGCCACGGTGCACAGCAATCCGTACTTCACGCTCTATTTCTAGTGGGTCTCTCGAAACTTCCTTACCTCTTGTGCGAGGTACGATGCAATATGAACAATTCTTATTACAACCACGACTTATCGAAACAAATGCGGATACTGTCGGATTACCACCGAATCCGAGTGGCAAATCTTCCCATTCGTCTCGATAATCCACCGCTACTTGTGGCCCGGCGCCATTTTTTACACTCTCTATGAGAGAAGGAACAAGCGATAAATTATGAGTGCCAAAAACAAAATCTACATTCTTTCGACTGCGGTCAATAATTTGGGCGCCTTCTTGCTGAGCTACGCAACCACCGACACCAATTAACACATCCTTTTTACCATCTCGTAGCTCGCGCACTTCACCGAGAACACTAAAGAGTTTTTGCTCAGGTTTTTCTCTAACACTGCAAGTATTGACAATAATGACATCAGCCTGATCAGGGGAGTCAACTAGGTCATATTCCGCTTCCATCAGCTTTGCAAGCTTCCGAGAGTCATACTCATTCATCTGACACCCGAATGTGCGAATATAAAGACCCTTACGCGCTGTATTCAAAGACATGTTTGATACTTCCTTCCAAACTACAGAAACTATTGTGAGGTTTGAGACACCTAGTAGTCAACGAGTACTCCACTCACTGAAACAGCACCGTTCCAATGCGAGGGTAAATCCTCTGGGAAAAAAGGTACTGGAATTCGTGCAGAATAATAAACAGTGCTATCAGCTTCTAAGCCTTGTTCAGAAAATCCTTTTTTTTCAGAAATCAACTTTCCTGGGAGTCTGACACGAATTTCTTTATCAAGCCAATCAGCCGTAAAACTGACTTCAAAAGAGGTAATTTTACTATTTCCACCAATTTTAGTGGCCTCAAGTTTAATGAGCGGATAGACCGGACAAGGTGGACAATTACATGAAATCTGCTCAGTTGCTAGCTCAGTAACCTTAACTAATACCTGAGGTGCGGTTATCCGCCTAGCCTCATCACCCCAAACAAGGTCAACGAGATAAGTTGAAAAATTCTCTACCGGTATTACAAAAGCAAAAGGTACTCTTTCATTATTTTTAACAAACGGCTGAGGGGTAAACTCAGACACCAACCGAGCAACTTTTGTAAGCTCTTGCGTATTTTGTAAAACGCGCACTCGCAAGGCTACCCGCGATGGCTCCCATTTTTCGACTAGCGACCCAACAGGAAAAGCTCCGGCGACCGTTCCAGCAACATACAAGGCTACGCCGTCATATTTCTCATCAACAAGAGATAGAATAAAGGGCGATTCTCCTCCATCATGACCAGCTTGAGCCAGAGGCACAGGCTCTCGGTATAAGGAACAACCGATAAGAGTGCTTACAAGAACTACTCTCAATAAATTTATTGCCCTAATACTTACAGGCATTATGTAGTTTTCTCCTGAGGACGCAGTAACCTCACTTTCCAACCATCACTTAACGAAAATATCCACTCTTGTATCTCATTTTGAGTGACTACTTGAGGAGAAGCAGGTTCATACAACCTTGTCTGTACTTCGACACTGGCTTCAAAGGCATCAGTTGTAAATTCAACATCCATGATTTTGTGGCTAACAACACGAGCCGAAGAAAATTTTTCAAGAAAATATTTTTTTACATTGGCTCTTTCATTTTCTTTTACATGACTTAGAGCCGTAGACATGTCTTGCCAAAAACGAGCAACTTGAAACCGCTCAATCTCTTTATTGAGTAAATCCATTCTGTGCGACTTGGTAGCTCCTACTTGCCGCACTGAATCTATAAAAGGAACGACAATACATCCTGACGCAGTTATTACGAAAATAAACACACAGAAACAGAAAACAGCTCTATATAACGACCTTCCGCGACTTTGTAAGATTTTTTTTTCTTGTCGTGCTCGATGCTTTATCATTGATTGTTTCCGAAACTTTTAAATCCCTTTATCACACATCGAATTCATGAAAACTTGAGTGCTCTTCAAAAGGAGATTTTTACCTGATGTATCAGGGTACAAATGTGCTTAAAAAACGTTGTACAGCTTTCCAATCGTTAGCTCGCTGCTTTTGAGCCAACTGCTGCTCTTGTGCCCGCTCTTGACTACGTTGCTTTATATTAATTTGTCCGTGCAATTC
Organism: Bdellovibrionota bacterium; assembly: GCA_044347345.1. Lineage (GTDB taxonomy): Bacteria > Bdellovibrionota_C > UBA2361 > UBA2361 > JBIKUX01 > JBIKUX01. The sequence continues at coordinate 22,651 of JBIKUX010000001.1, forward strand.
ACGAACAAGCTCTTTTCCCACCTCCGGAGGCGGAGAGGGAAGAAGTCTGGCTCGCTTATGAAGGTCAGCCACACCCAAGAGAACTACTCCAATACTAAAAACAAATAAGGTAACCAGAAAAGAATTTCTTGATGTCTCTATAGTTGAAGCCATACGTCCTCCTAAAATGAATCCGTAGCCCTTTCCAAATACAACTTATAAAACTCCCATTACCTTCGATCTTTATTACCCGCTTCGTCAAGTAAATTCCTAGCGATAATCATGCGCTGAATCTCGGTAGTACCTTCATATATCTCTGTAATTTTTGCATCACGATAATGACGCTCAGCTGGATAGTCAGTGACATATCCGTACCCACCATGAATTTGTACGCACTTATCGGCGCATGATACGGCAGCTTTTGAAGCGGCTAATTTAGCCATTGATGCGGCTCTTACGAAAGGTCGCCCATGCTCCTTTAATCGTGCAGCTGCATACGTAAGATATCTGGCGCTATCAACCTGAACTATCATGTCTGCAAGATAATTTTGAATGGTCTGATGATTAGCTATTGGGCGACTAAAGGTCTTTCTCTCTTGTGCGTAGGTGAGAGCGTCTCGAAGTGAAGCTCGCGCAATACCCAATGCTTGAGCAGCCACGCCGATACGCCCACCATTTAACGTCTCCATGGCTATTTTAAACCCTTCTCCTCGCATTCCTATTACGTCTTTTGCTGAAAATTTAGCCCCATCATAAGTTATTGATGCAGTAGCTGAACCTCGAATACCTAGCTTATCTTCTCGTTTTCCCACAATTACTCCAGGATAGGGCAGAGGATGCAGTAAAGCGAAAATACCTTGATGTTGTTTGCTAGGCTCTTCTGTTAGAAAAAGAAGAACCACTGATGCTTCTGGGCCGTTTGTTATCCAAGCTTTTTGGCCTGTAACTATACAAGATGAATTATCGTCATTCCATATTGCTCGACACTGAAGCGCACTCGCATCACTACCAACGCCTGGCTCAGAAAGAGCAAAACAACCGAGTATTTTCCCGGACATCACTTTTTCTAAGTAGGTAAGTCTATGCTCAGGAGTGCCGCGGTCATAAATAGCCCTAACACATAATGAATGATGAGAACTTGCTATAATTGCCGTGGTGGCGCACTCAGCGGCTAGTTCCTCAATTAAAATTGCAAATGCTACTTCTGATAAACCAGCTCCTCCATCAGCGCTTGGAATGGTAGCTTTTAAAAATCCTAAAGCACCCATTTCACCAACAAGATCATGAGGGAACAAATGCTCTGCATCAATCTTTTTTGCGAGTGGCCGAACTCGCTCTCTAGCAAAAGCTCTAGCAGTGTCTCGAACTAAAAGCTCTTCTTCAGAGAGCTCAAAATTAAACCCATCTTCCCAAGTCATGTCTCTGTAACCTCAAAGAATGATGGAACGCGTCGCTCCGTAAAAGCTCGCATCCCTTCCTCACGCTCGCTATTTTGAAATACCTCGAGGAAAGTCTCTACTTCTAATTGAAGCCCTCCAAGAATAAGTGATTCTTGCGTCGAATTAATGACTCTCTTTACTGCCTGCACTGCTCTTGGGCCTTTTTTACCGATATTTTCGGCTAATTTTTGTGCTCCTTCTCTAGCGTCGCCATCCACCAATACATCCACCAACCGTAAATTGACCCCTTGTTCACCCGTAATAATCTCTCCGGTAAAGCATAAAAATTTAGCGGCTCCCACTCCGCATCTGGTAATTAAGCGTTGCGTACCACCAAATCCAGGAATAATTCCTAAATTAACTTCTGGCTGACCAAACCTAGACTCCTTAGAGGCAACTATTAAGTCACATGCAAGGGCTAGCTCTAGACCTCCACCGAGCGCATACCCGTGAACTGCCGCTATAACTGGTACAGGGAATTTCTCAATAGTTCTTAGCGCTCTTTGTCCGAGTTCAACATAGTCAGCTATGGCTCTTGGCCCCAAGTCAATCATAGAACGGATGTCGGCACCCGCAACAAAGGCTTTATCTCCTGCACCTTCAATAATTACTGCTACTATAGAATCGCGTCTTTTTTCAGGAGCTAAAGTGTGTGTAGAAAGACGATCAAAAGTAAGAATTAAACTGGTTAGGACATCAGGATTAAGAGCGTTTAGGGCTTCTTCTCTACAGATTTTTACTCGAGCAATTCTGTCTTTTACAGTTACTTGAACTACATTCCCTTTTTGCTCAGTAATCATTGCCCCTCATTTTACTCAGCCCCTCTTTTACTCACACTTCTTTAACAGACAGCTTACTTACGTTACGCACTCACTACCCAGGAGGCCAAGATAGGCTCCTGCCCGCTAAAATATGAACGTGCAGATGAAACACTGTCTGCCCAGCCTCTCTACCTGTATTTATAACTGTCCTAAAGCCACTTACCTCTAAACCAACGAGTTTTGCGACATTTTTCACCCCAACAAAAAGATGCTGAAGCAATTCTGGTGAAGCTTCAAGAATATCAGTAACTTGCTGACGAGGTACCACCAAAATGTGTACTGGCGCTTGTGGCTGAATGTCACGAAAAGCTACCACCCACTCATCTTGGTAGATGATGTCTGCTGGAATTTCTTTGCGAATTATCTTTGAAAATATAGAGTCGACAGCCATTTTACTATTTTTGCTCCATCTCAAACAGTGGCTCCATTTTTGCATGATACGAATTTAAGTGAGATCTATCGAGGGTTTTTCGCAGAAATTATTACGAATCATTCTTAGGTTAAGTCATGATGGTGTTCAAAATTGTTCGAGAAGAGATAATCCCGTCTCTTCCTATCACGGCTCTTCCTGTTACTGCTATTAAATTTTTTGAAGAAGAACTGTGTAAACGAGGAACTATCCCAAGGCCTACTGGAATGCCTTTTTGGTTTATTGCGGAGCAAGAGATCCTAACTTACCGGTGGCAAAGTGGTAAAACCTCTGAGACTGAAACCTCTGAGATTGATGAAGAGTTTCTTTGGGTAGATGTATCCGAACTGCTTAAACGCCTGGAAACCAGAAATAGCCTATTCGAAGAGATGTCATACCTAACTAAGTTTGCTCCTCTTTTACGAAAAGCTGCTCCGCATCTTTCAGCATTAAGCCTGGCTCTAATCTCCACAACACAAATATCAAATAATTAGCCTGCGGTTGAGGCTTCTGGTAAATTAGCAGGAGCAACTTGATTCTTAATTAATTCTATTATCTTTATTTCTAGCATTTTTCGAATTCTTTCGCTTTTACCCTTATAATTAAGGGCATCAGGTATCTCTGGTCTAGGGGCTTCCTTATCAAGTAAGTCAGTAATTACGTCGTAATATACCTTTTTTTGATCTGAGGTTAAGGTCCTTAAAACAGCTGAAGCTTCCCGAAATTGTTTCTGAAATCGCTCATTTTTTTGAGGGTCTCCCTCACATAGAAAAAAACTAGTCACACGAAGTTGTCCTATAACCTCTTCAACGATGCGAGTTATCGATAGTCGAACCTTTTTCTCTGCATATAATTTTCGCATTTTTGCAGCTAGCTGGGTTATTTCTGTTAATGCATCAACTGAATATGGTTGAGGAAGATAGGCATCAATACCCCCAAGCATGCCTTGAGCTGCGGTAGTTGTGCTACCCTCTCCCATCTTTGTTAAAGCAATAAAAGCACACTTTTCTCCCTGAACAGTGTTTTTTGCTGTACTTATAAAAGAGGAAACTTCTTCAAGTGAATAAGATTGTGAAATAAATACTATATCAATATTTATCTCACCTTTTAGTAGCTCAATACCATTTGCTGTATCTTTGGCATTATGAAAAGCACCAAAAAGCGCTACTGGCGAGCAAGCAGTTCGCAACCGGTGGCGCACTTGAGTGTCACTTTCAACTATAAGAGTATCAAAATTTTCCATTAGCTCTAATAAAAATTTTTAAACCTAATAGAAACTTCGAACATTCTGAAAAATTACTTAAAAGGAACTTTTTTAAAAAATTTCCTCTAATAAAAAATAATTAAGTATTTATATTTTATAAACTTTTAATTCTTTTTAGACGTTAGAGCTAGTAACCGTTCATAAAAGAGATATCGCACATTAGAACCAAAGGACTGTATAACGGCGAACTTACTATTAGCTACAAGTTACAAGTAAAAGTAAAACAGATTTGCCAATAAAACTTTTTTAATAAATTTACCTTAAATAATTCTAAGGCTAAAAAATGGCGACAACAGCAACAGCAACAGCAACAGCAACAGCACCAGAAACAGTAACAGTAACGTCAAGCGAAGATACCGCTACATCGTCCTCCTCCAAGCCGATTATGATGAATCCTGCTGGTAGAATCCTTCTTGCAACCTTTAGTGGCAATGGCTCGGTACTTTGTATTCAGGAGCCAGGAAATAGCGGCAATAACACTTACTTTTTACGACGTAACCCACGCACTTTGCTTTGGGAGGTTAATCAACAATCTAACGCAGCCGACGGTCGGCAGCCGCTCAGTGAGGCAGAGTTAGATGCAATAAACGATAAATTCCCTGCTCCTCAAGATCCATCAAATGAACCACCATCATCGTTACCCGAATATACTGAAATAAATCTAGATTTTAGAAAATTAACTCCATTGGGAGAGATAAGTTGGGCAACTGAATCTGGTGACCAACGAGTAACAAAGTATGGCTATCAGGTTATCGGTGACATAAGTTATTATGCTTCAGCAACTACTATTAACGACGAAACATTTTTAAATGTTTACCAAAAAATAAATAGTGACCTAGTTTTAATAGGGCTATCGGTAAATGGTATAGGAGTTGCCGTTGATGAGCAGAATGGTAAGCGGGTTCCCCAAGAAAACTGGCCAAGCCCTCCGGTGGAGCTAGCATTGGAACATATAAATACACTAAAAAGTAGTAGTAGTGGCTCCAGCACTCTCCCTAATACACAGCAACCACCACCACCACCACAACAACCTGGTGAAAACTCTAGTCAACAACCTTCTTCACAACAACCTTCTTCAGAAACGGAAAGAATTACAGTTAGCAAGCGATTTACCCTTAATGGGCCAACTTATAAAATAGAAATCGAGAGAGGAAATAATGGCTTGTTCATTTCAATTTTTGACTCTACTGAAACATTAGTTGCTAAAATTGTTGAAGCCCCATCAACAGAACCAAACTCCCTCGTTTATTTTGGCTCGAATGGTAACGAAATAACAGCGGAACAACTAGCTTCTATTTTAAACATCCCACCTGACCAAGTTGAAGGCGTTATGACTCAGTTCATCGGGGACGTGAAACAACAACACTTACATGAGTCTAGAGCAAGATAACTCCCCAAGTTAAGCACTCTCTCGAATAAAAAAAGTTGAAGGAGACTATTTAGCCTCCTTCAACCTTAGTGTTAACTAACTCAAAAAACTTCTAGGCAACTACTAGAAGTAACTTGATACTTGGAACGTCCAACGATTAGTGTTGGCATCGGTTGCACCACGGACACCTCTTACGCCTGTAGCGTAATCTTCGTTGATAAATGCATACCCAAGTTGTGCTTTAAGAGCATGCTTCCACCAATAGTAGTTTATTGTTGCAGCAGCTTCTTGCACTTGGTCGCGACCGGCACAGATGCCTGGAGCGGCGCCGTTATCACAATCTTGCAAAGAGTACCTTCCAGCTAACTCAAGCTCCTGAGGAAGCACAAAGAATCCAGCCTGAAGATATCCACCATTAGTGGAATAATCTAAGCCAGTTGTTCGGTGCTGAAGTTCAGCGCTCTTGTAGAAGTACTCACCATGAACAGATGCGCCTTCATACTTCAAGTTAGCGTCTGCACTAACCTGATTCATACTCCAATCTTCTTGACGGCCTAGACCCACATCGCTATGCGCCTCAGTATAAGCATAAGCTGTACCTACTGACACTGCTAGCTCTTCAGTGTTGTCAACATCACCTTCAGCAAAAGTACCACCAGCTTCTACTGGAGCCATCTTGCCAACGGGATTAAACCGTAAATGAGCCTGCACGCTGTGATTAGTGTCGTTACCAGTGCTGTTGATTCCCTCATTATCTGAGGAACCGTTAAACACACCAATACCACCTTGGATCACACCATCATCACTCTCACCATACTGAGCAAGACCTTGACTCCATCCTACATAGTTAAACTGAGAAGCCACGCTTCTATCAGCAAACTGTAGGTAAGCGTCATTAGTGCGGAACTGTCTGGAAATAAAGGTACGGAATTGTCCCAATTGAGTACCCCATCCCTCACAAGGCTGCCAAATCACAAACGCATCTTTAAGGCTAGATTCCTTGCGGCCGTCAACGGTGTCACGAACCAAATCGCTATCGTTTCCTGTGCCAACAAAATCTCCTTCTAGTTTGTAAGCAAACTCTTGATAAAGGGCAGTACCTTCAACAACTACACGAGCTCTTACAACATCAAAGCTAGAGGTATTAACTCTGGTACCCTTCACTCCGTTAAAAGAAGCCGCAGGATTGCGGGTTGGGTCAGCTAAAGCCTCACCATCTTCTTGATTCATTGAATAACGACCTTGAAGCATCGTCCTTATTTTAAGGGTGAAGCCGGAATCAGGGAAATCAATTCGAGTTCCTTCTGAATAGAAGACCTTACCAGGGCTACTCGATATCGTCCCCGCTGCTTCTCCCCTAGTTATTACTCCCTTCTCAACGAGAAGCTCTTCCAGTGTTTTTGCTTCACTAACACCTGGAGCGAGGAGCAATGCGGCAGCTAGAACACTTGCTTTACGCATTTCAATACGCCTCCAATCCTTTCACTTTCAAAATAAATATCATTCCTATCGCGTCCCCCTATTCGCGCAAAAAGACTCTACAAAAAGAGTCTTTGTTCACAACTAGATGGACTTATCGCGAACAGGTTCGCAACTTTTTTGTTCGACGTCACTCTTTCTAACAGAATTTAGATACTTTTCCTATATTTTCTTAGGGTAAAGCTTTTTTACCGAAACTTGTTAGTTAAGCGCCACCTTAAAACCAAACATTTTAATCCTGTAACGAATGATAACAGCGAACTAGCCTTTCGCCTAGTCCTTATCACCCTAAGCTCATATAATTTATAAAATCAACCACCGTTACCGCCTTTAAAGCCGGTTTATCAATTTTTTATCTAACTTTCTAGATTAGACAAATGGGTAGCTTACCACTGAAGATTGAGACGTCTCGGTGGGTTTTTAGGGTTCGTAGTGTTATTTTATCTGAAAAAAATAAGGTCAAGGTAAGAATCGTATGGTCGCCGAAGGAACTAAGTTAGCCTCTTCAATATTAAACTTACAATTAGCAGATCATACCGGCAAAATGCGCAAGCTTTCTGAATTTTTAGGTAATCCGTTACTTTTGTACTTTTACCCAAAAAACAATACTCCCGGCTGCACAACGCAGGCTTGCGATATAAGAGACACATTTAACCAGTTTACTTGCTTTAACTACACTGTAGTGGGAGTTAGTCCCGATAGTCCGGAGTCTCATATAAATTTTCGTGAGAAATATAAACTTCCTTTTATTTTACTCTCAGACCCAGACCACCTTCTTGCAAATGTATTTGGCGTATTTAAAGAAAAAAATATGTACGGCAAAAAATCAATGGGAATTGAAAGGTCCACCTTTCTAATCAATAATGAAGGCTTAATTATAAGAGCGCTGCGCAAAGTAAGTGCTAAAAATCATGCAAACCTTATACTTGAACTAGTCAAGCAACCTTGAAGGGCTTTTTTATGGATACCCTCACCAGTCTAATCGACCTATTTCTACATCTAGACAAACATCTGGTAGAGTTGGCCGTTACTTATGGCCTATGGCTCTACGCCATACTTTTTTTAATAATTTTTTGCGAAACTGGCCTTGTAATTACCCCATTTTTACCGGGAGATTCTCTCCTATTTGCAGTAGGTGCTCTTTCGGCAGGGGGGGCATTAGAAGTACACAAAACCGTAGTATTACTTATAATAGCCGCTATCCTTGGAGACTCAGTTAATTACTACATAGGTAAACGAGCCGGAACATGGCTACTTGGAGCATGGGGAGGGCGTTTAATAAAAAAAGAACATGTAGTAAAGACAGAAAAATTTTTCGAGCGTTACGGAGGTAAAACTATTATCTTTGCGCGTTTTGTCCCTATTATTCGAACCTTAGCTCCATTTATGGCAGGCGTAGGGTCTATGGATTACTCCAAATTTTTGATTTTCAACATATCTGGCGGAATAGCTTGGGTGGCTCTGTTTATTTACGGTGGCTACTTGTTTGGCGGGCTCCCGATAATAAAGAACAACTTTTCTCTAGTAATTTTAGCTATTATCATTATCTCACTTTTACCGCCCCTCATTGAAGCAGTGCGAGAACGGAAACGAAGCCGTGTCAGTGATGCCGATGTGTCAGTGGCACCGGAGTGTCGGTCTAAGAAAATATCGTAATTTAATATCTCTAAGAGATACCGTCGGCCGATTACTGAACCATAATCTCTAAAAATACCGACTATAGTAATTGTTTCGGTGATAATTTTGCAGCCCGGTGAGTGCTTTAAGTTGTGTGGTAAACAAAAAGTTTAATTATAGTTCAGTACCTAGCAGGGTTACTGGCTAGCAGGGTAGCTATTTTCAAGCAATCTTAACTTTAAAAGACGGTAAGTATGATCTCCATAAAAAAACCGTTCCTTGTTCTTCTTAAACCGCTATTAAATAATGATAAGGAAATGGGCAGAAGTAGCTTAGCTTTTTATCTACCCATAATTCTTGGTGGTACCTTAAGCTTAAGTGCCATTAGTTCAGCTGAAGTAATAGAGCAAATCACCCCGGACTTTTCTGAAAAGTCTTTATCGCTTCCAAATACCACAAGTAAAGCTATTATATGGGCTGAGACAAAAGGGAATTCGTCAAGTCCGGTATTTGTGCGAATAGATGGCCCTGTTGGAAGTGTCATAACTCTAGATGCCGCAAAAAAGGTGGGAGTGGTAACCCCTCAATCTCTTTCTTCTTCTTCCGGCTGGTATAAACTACCTATAGGCCGTAGCATCCAACCCACCGGTGCAAACAGTTTACCTATTCAAAATATAAGGCAACTGTCACTAAATTCTACCAAGTATGGTAGCGATTTTTTACAGCAGCATCACGATAAAAAATCTGACGGCGATATTGTTACCAAAACGCTTCGTCAGTCCTTTGGAATTGGTACAGACTTATGTACGGCACTCAGTCCATCTGACATCAAAACAATAGGAGAGACTCTATTTGGTAATTCATGGACTAGAGATAAAGTATGTTCGTGGCTACGAGATCAAGTAGCTGGCTCACCAGGATTTAATGAAGAAGGGATTCCCGTACCAGGAAGTGGTGGTAGTAATGGATCTGGTATAGTAGAAAACCTTCCAGACTCCGTAGCATCTGCGCCAATAAATCCAAACGATCCGTTCTTTTCAAACAAAAACTATGGATCTTTAAATGTAAGAGCACTATTAAACAAAGATGCTTGCTCTTCCACATCAGATAAATACTTAGTACGCATTACAATCGACTTTTCCTCCGTTAATCGTGCGGTTCTTGGCTCTTCAATTACTATAAAAAGTAGACTGTTCACCGACGAATATAATGGGCGAACCTCCGCCTCGATTAAGCCTGAATCAGAAGGAAAGTTTTTTCCAAAGCCGTTAATTTTAATGAGTAGCTTGGGATGGAACGAATCAATATCAGTGAAACAGTGGAATAACGTAGCTCCGATTGGTCGCGGAGCAATACCCGTCAATGGTCGGGATAGAGTTTTTTGGCAAGGTTTAGTTTTAGCACGAGCGCCGATAGATAACTTACTCAGAGGTCGTAGCTCTATTGCAAGAAACTTTGCAACATCAAAACAACAGCAGCAACGTAGACGACGTCCAAGCAACAATAATAATAAAAAACCGACGTCATCAAATTCAAGTGGTAAAATCAAACCGGGAAAACGAGCTACATTTGAACTTTACACTCCTGATAAAGCATACGGAGTATGCCTCTCGGTAAAACGCTCGAGACAGCGAGTTAATGGGTATCCGGGCTAGAAATTATTTAATTATCTACACTTGGTGATTTTGTAGTAATTTCTTTTACTTTAGCTTTTACGCGGTCTAGAAGCTTTCTTGCCCATATAAACTCGGTACCAAGAACTGCAAGTCCTATAGGAATAACCACAAAAGCTGGTCCAGGAAGAACAAGTAAGGCTAAACCTATGGCAAGGATAGTGCCGCCTAACACCATCACTATTACTTTTCGAGCGGTTTCAATTAGCATGACAGTCTTTGCTCTTTCTCCAATCTAATAAAAGCGTAGCTACATTACTGGCCAGAGCGCCACCAAATTCTACTGGAGTTGGTATCCATAAAGTATCTGCACCAAATTGCTTGGCGTATTCAATTAAAGAGTATGCTACATCAACTGATGAGGTCTCATTTTGCAAGTTAACCCCTATTCCACATCTCAGCCATCCTCCACGAGACTCAACCAACACACCAGCGACCTTTAGACCGCAATCTGAAAATAAAATATCGTTAGGCCATTTTACTCGCAATTGAAATCTTTTCTTACAGGGAATAAAGGATTCAATAGTAGCAAGCACTACTTGACCAATAGTAAGAGTTACCCCTTGCCATAACGCGTAAGTATTAGAGGTGCCGCTATTGCTGGTAGGTAACTCAGAAAAAAGTGGCACATAGAATGTGCCCCAAAAGCCCCCAGGGGGTGATATCCAAAGCTTTCCGTGCGTGCCCCGCCCTCCTGATTGACTTTCTGCCATTACTAGAGATACCGCATCGTACGGATGAGCCCCTTGTGGAGGATTATCCATAGTTGAAGATATACTCTTATAACATTCGACTTTAAATAAAACAGGAGCAGATTCAGAAAGAAACTTTTCCCACAGGTGTAGACGTTTTGGAGCACATGCATCATCCATCTTAGAAACATCCTAAGGGAAACAGCTCTACAGAATTAAATCTTTTTCTCAAATTTTACGCGAGCAGAGATATCAACCGACCTTACGTTGGTAGTTAAAGAACCCATTGATACATACTTTATCCCAAGCTCTGAAATAGCCGTAAGTCTAGAATCAGAGGTAACACCACCAGATACCTCAACTACAGGTGATGATGATGATGGTGTCTTAAGACGAGCTATTTCATCCATACAGGCTCTTATTGTATGGTCATCCATATTGTCTAAGAGAATAAAATCAGGAGAACCTGCCAAAACTATTTGCAACTCAGCAAGAGAGCGTACTTCACATTCAATAGGAGTATGCCAAGGCTTTCTAGCTCTTATTCTTTCAAAAAAAACTCTAGATTTTTCCGCATCAGTCACCCCCGCAGCGTCTAAATGATTATTCTTAATGAGAATCATATCTCCCAAAGATAACCTATGGTTAGTGCCACCGCCAATTAAAACTGCATACTTTTCAAGCACACGCCACCCTGGTGTTGTCTTACGAGTATCGAGAAGATGCAACTTAGGATGCTTGAGTTTAAGCTGATGAACTTTAGTTGAAATACCGCTAAGTCGTTGCAAAAAATTAAGCCAAATACGCTCAAGAGAGAGAAGCCACTGCATCGAACCCTCTACTATAACCAAAGGTTCCATTTCACTACACACAGTACCATCAACAACTTTTGGGCTTATTGCGAGATTAGCTCCCACTTGATTAGCTATTCGCTCTATTAGAGTGATACCACAGACTACTAAACTCTCACGAGCGATTAATACCATGCTACCGCTTGCTGCCGAATCAATAGCAAGAGCAGATGTAAGATCTCCAAGACCAAGGTCTTCTTGAATCGCAATCTTAATGAGATCATCAACCGTAGGTGACGCTAAATACGACATAAACTACAAACTCCTAAGGCTACACAACACCTTAACTATCTTTTCAGTAGAATGTAGCACTTCATAACAACTCTGTTTATAGCAAGTGATGTAATATTCTGACTAACGCTGTAATCAGAAAATCTGACCAGAAAGATATAGACTTTAGGTTACCGTTCTCTTACAGCTACTTCAACCGCACCAGCTTCAGCTTGTGATAGCTTAATCTTGACAGGGTAAAATTCCTTACACAATCCGATAACGCTTCGCGCAGTATCATTTAAGCCAGTTGCCACGAATGTTCCCCCACCAGCGGCGCACATAACAGGTAACAGGATATGAGCGGCAGAATCGGTAACCGGAGCTTGAGAGGCAAGATAACTTTCAGCTTCTTTAGCAACCCCTTCAGCTATATCAGATAACGACTTACCTTCAGTAACATAACCGGTAAATGCCTGCACTACAAATTCGCTTTCAAGCTCAATCACCACTGTATCCATAGAATCAAAACTTGCGGGTAAAAGCGATATATTTAAAGCACCATCATCACAACCAGTAGCTTCTCGCAGAGTTAATTTGACTGTTTCTTGTGACTCAAAGTTTAATGAGCGAACCATAGCTATAACACGCTTGGCTCGTAATTTTCCCCGCTCTGCAAGATGATATCGTTTAATAAATTGGCTACCTTCTGTGGCAAGGCTAACCTTACCTACTCCACGAGGAGCAAATCCGGCTTGATGTAAGGTGAGATTCAAATCAAGCCCACCTGAGCGATAAAGCGGCAATACTACCCGATTAAAGTAGTCGTATGAAGGACCATCAGATTGATGGGTAGCTCCAAAAACTGTGACCTGAGATGATGAGTGAGCTAAACATAGGGGCAGAACTACACTTTCAATTACCTCAAATACATTTCCGGCAGTTCCTACACTAAATGTATACTTTCCAGATTTAAGCTCTTTTGGATAAAACTTAAAACAGGTTCGACCAAGCTCAACCCCCTCGCAATGACCTCTACTTACGGCAACAGCGAGGTCAAGCATTGTAATGTGCCTTCGTTGTAAACCAGGACGTACCGAATTAACGAGAAAATTCTCGACAATTAACGGTCTACCAGTCAAAAGAGACAAAGATACAGCAGTACGAACTACAGCTTCAGCGTCAGCTATCTCTAAAGCATTAATGAATACTGCTGAACTCATGTGTCTTTTTTGCGACCTAAGATATTACTGTTTGGATGCGAACTATTTAAAAAGGTCGGCTAACGAATGGTACAAGTTTACTCGAACTTCAAAATGAAATGATGTTTAGTAGAAAAAAAGCGCGGAACGACCCAAAAGCTGCTCACTTTCCTCGATTAGTGCCTCACTAGCTTCGACCCTAATTGTTTCCAAGCCATTTCTCAAAACAAGAGAGCGACCCTTACCAAGAAAATCACCGATGACTAAAACAGAACAAGTGCCCTGATATTTTGCAAATAGCTGAGCTAAGGCCGAAAGCACTTCAGGCGGATCAGTTTCTCTTAATTCTAAGCGCCCGATTCGAGATGAACGGGATCTAACTGCCGCAAACAACTCTATATTCTCAACAATTAGAGCTGTTCTTTCCTCCGAAATTTCTGCTTTACCCTGCACAATAATAGGCTCTTCTGAACCTAAAAGTTGATGTACTTGCTGATAGATATCTGGCCAAACTACACTCTCAATAGTTCCATCGTAATCTTCCAATAGAAACGAAGCATAACGGCCTCCCTTCTTAGTATTCTTAAGCTTTAGCGCAGTAACCATTCCGCCTATGCTTACTTTGTCACGAGGCTCTCCCTCGCGAACCTGAGCAGTAGTACGAAGACCGAGCCGAGGAATATCCTTCTTATACCGTTCGAGCGGATGTCCTGAAATGTAAAAACCGAGAGCTTCCTTCTCGAAAGCAAGTTTTACCTTTAATGACCACTCACTCAAATTCGACGTACGTAAAGTTAAAGCTAATGCTGACCCCTCTCCTTGACCACCAAACAATGACATTTGACTAGATTCAGCATCTCTGCGATGCACTTGCGCGAGAGAAATAGACTCCTCTAAGCCCTCAAACAAGTCGCGACGAGTCTTGCCAAAATCATCAAATGCTCCGGATTTTATTAAACATTCAAAAGCTCTTTTATTGATAGCTCGAAGATCCGCTCCTTCGAGAAAATTCTCATAAGACGAAAAAGACCCTGTCTGCTCTCGCTGTGATAAGATTGCTTGAACTACTTTCTCACCAACTCCCTTAATTGCCTCAAGACCATATCTAATACCTCCCTGCTCTACTCTAAAAGACGCGCCACTATGATTGATTGAAGGAGGGAGTATGGCGATACCTTGATTGCGACATTCATTGAGATTCTTGAGCGTTTTATCACTATCACTCATTTCAAAAGTCATTAGTGCGGTCATAAACTCAACAGGATAATGCGCCTTTAAATAAGCAGTTTGAAATGAGATCAAAGCATAAGCTACAGAATGGCTACGATTAAAACCATATCTGGCGAAGGTCTCCATTTGACCAAAAATATCCTCAGCCAAACTTATACTAATATCTCGCTCGCAAGCTCCAGCTACAAAACGCTCTTTTTGTTTAGCCATCTCCTCGGGCTTCTTCTTACCCATTGCACGTCTAAGCATATCAGCCTCTGCAAGCGAATAACCTGCAAGATCTCTTGCAAGCTGCATAATCTGCTCTTGATACAAAATAATTCCATAAGTATCACTGAGTACCGACTCCATCAAAGGATGGAGATATGTTACAGGCTCGCGTCCGTGCTTACGCTCTATATAATGGTCAACCATACCCGCATCTAGCGGACCAGGACGATATAGCGCTAAAATAGCGACCAAATCATCAAAACAACTCGGCTTTAGCCTAATTGTCATCTCGGTTATTCCAGTTGATTCAAGCTGAAATACTCCTACCGTATTTCCTGAACTGACAAGTGAGTATGTCTTAGAATCCTCTAGCGGAAGATGCTCCAATTGTAGCTTTTGCCCTTTTGTCTCATTAACAAGTTTCACCGCTTCATGAAGAACTGAGAGAGTTTTTAAACCAAGAAAATCAAACTTTACTAAACCTACTTTTTCAACATAACTCATAGCGTACTGAGTAACGTCATTTCCGTCTTTATCCTCCATCATAGGTAAAAGCTCAGTTAATGGACGATCACCAATAACAACGCCAGCGGCATGAGTAGAGGAATGACGAGTAAGGCCTTCGAGTTTAAGAGCCAGAGAAATTAATTCTTTTCCCTCACCTTCAGCATACTCCTTTAAGCGAGGCTCCATTCTAAGAGCCTCTGAGAGAGGATAATCAAATCCTTGTCGTGGAGCTGGAATTAGTTGCGCTATGCGATCCATTTCAGCGTAGGGCTTACCTAGTGCTCTCCCTACATCTTTTACTGCGGCCTTGGCCTTCAAGGTACCAAAAGTTGCTATCTGTGCTACTCGATCTTTTCCGTATTTTTCACTGACATACCGAAGCACTCTCTCTCTACCAAAAATACAAAAATCGACATCAATATCTGGTAAACTAATCCTATCTGGATTCAGAAATCTTTCAAATAAGAGCTTATTTACAATAGGGTCAACATCAGTAATCCTCATGGCATAAGCAACTAAAGAACCAGCTGCACTTCCACGCCCAGGACCAACAGGAACACCATTTTCTTTAGCCCAAACTATAAAATCGGAAACTACCAAAAAGTAGCTAGAAAAGCCCATTTTTTGGATAAGAGCTATCTCAAGTTCGAGACGATCACGATATTCCTCGATAGTTCTATCCTTAGGGATACCTGATACCATTCGCCTGTCCAGCCCACTGCGAGCTTGCTTGGCCATTAATTCGTCGTGCTCATTATCTGAGCTTTCACTGAATCTTGGCATGTAATAACGATTAAAATCAAAATCTAAACTACACTTATTAGCAATAGCTACAGAATTTGATAGGCTCTCTTCAATCTGAGGGAAATCGGCAAATTCCTCTCGCATTTCATCACAACTTTTCAGAAATAAGGTAATATTTTCATGACGTATTCGATTTGGATCTAGTACTGTCTTACCGGTAGCAATACACATCAAAACTTCTTGAGCATAATGATCATCTCTGTTGCAATAATGGCAGTCAGTAGTAGCAATCAAAGGTATCCCTAAATCACGACTAAGCTCAAAACAAGCTTGATTCAAACGACGCTGTTCTGAGATTGGATGCGGTTGAATCTCTAGGTAACATCTGTCCGGAAAATGCTTTGCGTAAAACTCCATCAGCGAGCGAGCTGATTTGTAATCACCCCGCTCAACAGCGTGATTAAGCTCACCAGCTAGGCAGCCTGTAAGAATAATTAGACCACTCGAATATTGAGATAAAAGTTCATGATCAACTCTTGGCTTATAATAAAAGCCCTCCTTATAAGCTAAACTAACTAGTCGACATAGATTTTGGTATCCCTCATAGCTTTGAGCTAAAACAGTTAGATGGAAGTTAGGCGATCCGCCCGCTTGCACGGAACGTCGGTCTAAGCGAGAACCCCCTGTTACGTAGAGTTCACAGCCAATTATAGGCTGAATGCCAACTTTTTTGGCTGTCTCATAAAACTCTATAGCACCATGAAGATTACCATGGTCTGTCATCGCTATAGCGGGTTGACCGAGAGAGAAAGCTCGTTCAACGATATCTTTTATTTTGTTGGCTCCGTCTAGAAGACTGTATTGAGTATGAAGATGAAGATGACAAAACGACCCCATAACAAAAAACTACTTAAATCTAAGAGATGAAACTAGATACTACTACAGAAACTTTTTTGTTAAAAAGGAGGCCGTGATGTTTCACTAACCACAGATACTTATTTTACCCGTGAGGTTTAACTTACCGAATGCTATTTACCGACTTAAAGGTTATGTGGTTATTCTCTTTACAAGCTCTTGTATTCCTGAAAATCCGGCAGAGCTTAGCTTTACCTTAGAGCTTCTGCTTCCCACCTGAGCTAAGGCGTTAGCGTTTGAAAAACTAAAGAGTGAAAACTTAAGGTTAGGCCATTTTCGAGAAAAAAACCTGGCAGAGTCTCCATAAGATAAATCAAAAGCCCTGAAACCATATCTTTCAACCAAAAACGGCAAGGTAGCCAGACGATTAGGAGTCTTATCTATTCTGCTCGGGAAAATCGCCCCACCACGCTCTTCAACCTCATTTACAATAGAATCAAAAGGACGTGGTACAATGAAATCATCGTTAAACGCGGCCTCTGGAGGAACTCCTAATGCAGTTAAGAACTCAGATACATTTTCAGCTGCTCTATTTTCTGAAAACAAGCATGTAACAATCAAGTTATCACAGTTGTTTAGGGAGGTACGGAGCTCAACTCCTGGAATAACGGTTAATTGTGTCCCACGCGCCGCGTTTATTATGGAGTCCAGAGAAAATCCGGTATTACGATCAGTTACAGCAATGATATCTATACCTTTAACAATTGCGAGTCGTACTAGTGCAGGAGCAGCTTGCAATCCTGACAAGGGAGAATTGCCTATTAAAGATAATGGAGTCCTTACTTTCAGATCCAAAACGTAACTTTTAAGTCGAGATTTTGATATCTCAATTTTCTTGACTAGCAAATCTTCTTCAACAGTACCAGCAACTCGAACATCATTGTTTGGTTTCGAAATATTGGTTGACTTAGCCTGTTCAGTAGTCATGTTGCAAAAAAACGCTCCATCTATTGCACACTTTTTTACCGTCGCAGTAACTTTTAATCTAAAAAAGTCCCCGCCCCTTCTATTAGAAGCCTAATAAAGCTGCAAAGATTCCAAGCCAATCAATTAATTAACAAAAAAATTAAAAAAATGGTTGTTGATATTTTAAATCCTAACCTTTGATGCTTGGGCTATCCCACCGTAACCTGTAAATTATAAGGAAACTAAACTTTTCAGCCTTCAGACGATTTAATACTGAAAAGATTTGAAGCGAGTACACTTTATGGATCAGGCCACACGCGAAATACTTTGGAATGTTTCTCATCCAATTCATTCGATTTTAATGTACGCACTTCTTCTGCTAGCGATAGCTGTAGGGGCTATTGGAGTTTTTAGAAAGGGCGAAATAATCCTAGGTGGTAAATCGTCACCCCAGTCGCCAAAGAGCTTTCTAAAGCGGCTTAGATCATTTTACCGAGAAGCGGTATTTCAACGTAGTACCAATAGAGACTCTCAAGCCATTCTTTTTCATTCTCTCATTTACCTTGGTTTCTTAGTTTTACTTTTTACCACCACAATGGTGTTTATAGACCATGATTTGGGATGGAAAATTTATCGAGGTAAGTTCTATTTAGCGATTACAATACTTAGCGATCTATTCGGATTGGGACTTGCCGCAGGAGTATTAGTAGCCGCACATCGAAGATATATTCAAAGACCAAGCAAACTACACAATGAATGGGGTGATGCTTTACTCCTGTTTACTCTCCTAGCATTAGTCTTTCAGGGGTATGCATTAGAGGGATTAAGAATTTTTGTTACAAGTGACCCTTGGAAGTGGTATTCACCAATAGGAGCTCTTACATCACAGTTATTTTGGCCTCTCAGCGACTCATCAGCTCTGACAATGCACCGCAGTATATGGTGGATGCATACGTTAACAGTATACGCAGTAGTCGCTTTGTCTCCTTACACCAAATACTTTCACTTAATAGCTAGCGCCGCAAATCTCTATTTTAGACCAGAAAGAGGGCCAAAGGGTCAACTTCTCCCGATAGGGGATCTAGAGACCTTACTAGAAAAAGACGATGCTTTATCTCTCGGTTATGAATCTATTAACAATTATTCCTGGAAGCATCTCTTAGATTTAGCGGCATGCACTAGTTGTGGCAGATGCCAAACAGTCTGCCCCGCCTATATTTCAGGAAAACCGTTATCTCCAAAATGGTTAATATTAAATACTCGCAACCACTCGCTTGCTCTTGAGGCAGAAGGTTTAACACAGACAGAGTCACTGCTTCCAAAACAAATTACTAAACTTGATAATTGGCTTGGTCGTAACATCGGATTAAGTAGTATCGGGGTACAAAAGATTTCTCAACAAAATTCGGACCAGGCTTTTTATCAAGGAGGAATGATAAAAGAAACTAGCGAACCGGTAAGATCCTCCTTGTTACAGTTGGGTGGAGATACCAATGCTCGAATAGCCGGAATGGTAATGGATCCTAATGTATTTTGGTCCTGCACAACTTGTATGGCATGTGTTGAAGCATGCCCGGTAGGTATAAACCAAGTCGATCATATCATCGAAAATAGACGCAATATGGTGATGATGCACGGCGATATTCCCTCGGAAGCTCAAGCCACCCTACGAGCACTTGAAACTAGGGGTAATCCTTTTGGTGCTCCTCAAGACCGTATTAAATGGGCTGATGGACTAAACGTACCAATAGTAACTCGAGGTGATAAAGTTGATGTTCTCTACTGGGTTGGTTGTATCTCTGCTTATGATAAACGTAAACAAAAAATCGCTCGAGCGATGGTCGAGATTCTAAATAGTTCGGGAATCTCTTACGGTATTTTAGGTGAAGCTGAGTGTTGCACAGGAGATCCAGCGCGAAGATTAGGTGAAGAAAACCTCTTTCAAACATTAGCAAAACAAAACACAGAAACATTAAGAGGGATTCGATGTCAGACGATCGTAGCAAATTGTCCTCACTGTTTTAATTCAATAAAGAATGAATACGGCGAATTTGGTGGAATATCCCAAGACAACGACAAACAAATACCCCGAGTAATACATCACACCCAACTCATTAAAGAACTAATTGATACAGGTAAGATCAAAATATCTCTTGATAGTAATCAAGACGAGATAACATTCCATGATCCTTGCTATCTCGGACGTTACAATGATGAATATGAGGCACCACGAGAAACATTAGTTAAAATAGGCTCACAAATTAAAGAAATGTCCAGAAATAAAGAAAAAGGATTATGCTGCGGCGCTGGCGGTGGACACTTTTGGATGGATCTAAAGCTAGGTGAAAGAGTAAATTCCATTCGAGTAAATGAAGCGGCCAGTACTAATACAAATAAAATCGCTACCGGTTGCCCGTTTTGCCTACAAATGATGGAAGACGGCGTTAAAGCAACTGATAGAGAAGAATCGCTCAAGGTATTTGACATTGCTGAACTTGTAGCCGCTCGTCTAGCTACGAGGGCGTCGCAATCCGAAAAAACCTGCTAACGCAATAATCGCACCGATAATTCCGTAGCCACCTTCAACTCCATTTAAGGTGAACTTACTATTTTCTAATCCCCACCCTCCATTACTTACCAATGGATCAGTAATCTTAACCTCTTCTTTTTGCTCATTTGCGGGGTAATCCCATGATAACAAGGAATCGAGACCAACAGATGACTTCTCAGTATTTGTAACTATTTCTGGAACAAGTGGAGCTCCTGTTAGCGAGAATGATTCAAAAATTGCTTTTCGCCAAACATCATGATGTTCGTATTGTCTCGTTTGATCGATATAAGTGAGAATATAATATTCGTCATCAGAAGGTACCAAAGCGACTAATGCTGTAAATAATTCAGCTTTTGCCAAAAATTTAAGATGAATTACGGGAGACTTTCCAACTGCACCAGGAAAATTTCTCCAAAAAGAGCGCACAAGCCCCACCTGATCAAGACCAAGAGAGCGATATTCTCCTAAAACTCGTTCTGCTACCTGACTTAATGATTGAGAGTTAAAACTTCCGGCCTGACGAGTGACATTAAATGATGGATACCGAAACTTTTTTCCACTATCACGTCCATTAAACCTACTTTTTTTAAAACCACTGGAAAGAGCAACTATAACCTCAGAATAGTCTAATTGAGGATTACTATTTAACTCACTCGGGTAATAAAAACTTATCCCAGTAGACTTATCTGAAAATATTTGAAACTCAGCTACTACCTCAACTGGGCTAGCTAAACCAAATAAAACCAACACAACTGCAATGTAATTAGTGAGAAAAAAAAGCTGATATTTAAGACTCACGCTACGAAATCTCCAAAAAAATACAATCAGAACACTAAAAACAACAAAAAACCCCTGTAAAATGACCCTTCTCAACATTTTTCGTGTTGATTCCTTTAAACACTTCCTCCTATAGTGAACAAAGCTAACGCTAAACAACAGTGAAAACTGTAGTATTAAGCTAAGTGAGCTAAAAAGTACTAGCCTGACTGCGAAGATAATCGAGTAAGCTGCGCACAACTCGACGAGGGATAACAAGCCACATCGAGTCGAAGTGAATGGTAATCTGGATGACTAGCTCAGGCATAAAAGGTAAATGTTGCAAAAGGAATTTTTGTATGGCAGCAAAAGCAGGGAAAAAACCGGCTAAAAAAATCGATAAAAAGAAATCAACTCCGGCAAAGGCAGCTCCTAAAAAGAGTAAAGTAGCGAAAGCCGCAAAGCCAGCGCCAAAGAAAAAACCATCAACAACAACTGCGACGACAAAAACGTCAGCACGTGTTGTGAGTGCAGATGCTAGCGAAACAAAAAAAAGTCGCCAAATAAATAAGCCACGAAGTTCGAGTGGAACATACACTCAGTCGGAATTTATTGAGCATCTTTGCGCTTTTTGCGGGCTCTCAAAAAAGAGCGAAGCAAGAGAACTTGTTCACGATATTTCGGCTCTTGTAACTGAGAGTCTAAAGAAAGGTTATAAACTTCCTCTGTTTGGTTTAGGTAAACTATTTGTTAGAAAATCCGATGCCAGAAAAGGAAGAAATCCAGCTACTGGAGAAGAAATAACAATTCCAGCTAGAAAAAGAGTTCGTTTCACACCAGCGAAAGCACTAAAAGATTCGGTATTATAACTTTGAATATTTTAGTTCTGAATTAGAATCTTAGTACAATTTTTTATGTTGGCCGTAAAAAGCTTTTGCAGGCTCTGTCTAAAAAGCAAGGTTTTTCACGGCCAACTACAGTAAGCAAAATTAAAAAAGCTGATCAGAAATTAGCCATTATCAAAACGAGCTGTTGATATAAAGGTGAAGGATATAATCCAAGACCAATAACTAGTACGCTACATAAAAATATAATAGTCACAAGGCTAGCATATTTTAGGCTCGAACCAGCTCCACTAGTACCATATGTATCTCCACCGATACTATTACCGATATAAACATTAGTTGCATTATTACTATAAAGGAGTGTTTCGTCACTGCGAGGGATATCACTGCGAGGGATATCACTGCGAGGGATATCACTGCGAGGGATATCACTGCGAGGGATGTAAAAATACATCTCAACTATAAAGCGTAAATAATAATAGCAAGAGATGGCGGAACCAATCAAAGCTATTATTACTAAGCCAAGGTACGAACCGTGAACAGAAGCACTAAGTAAATAAATTTTCCCAGTCATTCCTGCCATACCTGGTGGTAGCCCAGCAAGAGCAAAAAGAAATACTGAAAATGACGCCGCAATAAATGGTGTCCGGTATCCTAAACCTCTAAAAGCAGAGATATCAAAACGGCTTATTCCCTTTACTCTATTACCTTCATCTTCCCTAATCTGGACTTCGACCGAGGGTACTGCAAACTTCTGATCATGACCAAGAAATAAAAGAACCGCAAAGGCCCCTAGAGTCATAGCAGAATAGCTAACCAAATAAAAAAGCATTGCCGCGCCACCTTGTAGCTCATCAAGTGGAAGCAATAATCCCATCAACAAGTACCCGGCATGAGATATACTTGAATAAGCCAACATACGCTTAGCATCGCGCTGTCTCATGGCAACAATATTACCAAATATGATTGTCGCCGCTGATACAGTCCATAAAGGACCTATCCAGAGGTCTGGTACTTGTCCTAATGTTATCCAAAAAAGGCGCAAAGCAGCCACAATCGATGCGCTCTTGATAACCGTGGCCATGAAGGCAGTTACTATAGTGGGGGCTCCGTCATAAACATCGGCTACCCAAAAATGTAGTGGTACGCCACCAATTTTAAAAATAATACCGAGGAACAAGCATCCTACAGCAAATGCCACAATGGGAGCTTCAGTTCCACCCAAATTAGTGCTTATATCGCCTACAATCGTGGAACCCGTTAAGCCATATAAAAGAACAATACCAAATAAGAAAAAAGCTGAACTATAAGAGCCTAGCAAAAAGTATTTAAGAGCTGACTCAGATGATAGCCTCTCTGATAAAGTTAGTTTACGGGAAAGAGAAGAACCACATAAAGCGTATAGAGCTAGCGACATAATCTCTAACCCTAAAAATAATGTCATTAACTCTGTTGCAGATGAAAAAAGCACTGCTCCAAACAAAGATAAAAGGAATAAAACGCATACCTCACTGTGTGAAACTACGCCGTCTTTATTTTGGCCATCTGTCCTCAGTAGAAAGGAGCATAAAAAACTAACTCCGATTAATAGAGAAGAAGAGAAGCCACTTAAAGTATCAACAGCTAAAAAACCACCAAAAATGGTCTTGCCAGATTGAGCAAACATCCCAGAGTAAGCAACAGATATGTAGACTGAGATACTAAACGCAACAAATAGAGTTATCTTGGTTGTTAAAACACTTAAAGACTTAAGTTTAACAAACCCCTCACAAATTAATAACACTAAAGCTCCAACAGCAAGACAGATCAAGGGACTCGCCAACAACATCTGTGAAGCGAGTGATGTAGCTGTAGATACCGAACTATTCATGTTATTTACTCTCACTTCCTGAGACTAAAGACGATATAAAACTAACCGGCCGTGCCACAAAATCGATATCATCTCCATGTCCTCGCTGGTTTCTATCGAGATATCTATCATACCTATCTAATACCCTTCCACGACGCTCTGTTGCTTTAATTAATACATTTACTGAAGGACGAACGACATCAATTAAATATTGAGGAAAACATCCAATAAAAATTACCAAAAAAATTACCGGCACTATCCCAGTAATCTCTACGACACTTATATCAAAGGAACTTCCGCTCCTAGTATTGACTGCTTCTATATGCTGAACTCGCCTCGGGCCAAACATTACGGCCTTATAAAGATGTAGCATGTATACAGCACTGAGAATAACTCCCATTAAAGCTAATCCAACTAGAACTGGATACTGATTAAAAGCGCCCCCTAAAATCAAAAACTCTCCCACAAAACTACTCGTAAATGGAAGAGAAACAGCAGCCAATGTGACTAGCATCAACATAACTGCCGCAAGAGGCATCTGCCCTGATAAACCTCCAAAAGATACCAGATCGCGTGATCCAACTCTCTCAATCAACATGCCTGCAATAAGAAATAATGCGGCAGTTGTAAGTCCATGGCTTACCATCTGAACCATTAACCCAGTAGTAGATACCCCATTTAAAACTACGGCTCCTAGTACACAGAAACCAAGATGAGAAATCGAAGAAAATGAGATAAGTCGAACGAAATCAGTTTGTATCCAAGCAATCAAGGCTCCGTAAATTATCCCCATCACAGCAAGCACAGCAAGCACATCCGCCCAAGCGGCTCCACCAAGCGGAAAAAGTGGAAGGGCGAATCTTACCAAACCGTACAGACCCATTTTTGAAAGCACACCAGCGAGAAAAGCTGCAACAGGAGGAGATGCTGCTGAGTAAGTTGTTGGTAGCCAAGTATGAAAAGGAAACAGCGGAATCTTTACTGCCATTGCAAGAGCAAACGCACCGTAAAGCCACCACTGCTCAACGCTTGTAAGACGAACGTTTAATAGATCTCTAAATAAAAAAGAAACCTCTCCACTCTGGTCGGCGTAAGTCCATACTGTGTAAAGGATAGCGACCAACATAAAGATACTACCGCCTACAGTGTAGACTAAGAACTTTTGAGTGGCTCGGAGCTTGTCTCCTTCACCCCATATACCTATTAAGAAATAAGCGGGAATAAGCATAAGCTCCCACGCTAAATAAAAAAGAAAGAGATCAAGTGCCAATATCGCAGCTACTACTGAGCCCTCTAAACAAAGAAAAGCTGCGAAGTAATCACGTTGATAGCGAATTGATGGAGAACTGACCAGTAATATAATTGGCGTAAGAAATACGGTAAGTAAAAGTAAACTTAAACTTATCCCGTCTATCCCAAGGGCGTACCACACCCCTATCTCTTCAATCCACCTAAACTGCTCTGTTAATTGCAACCCACCATCACCAACCGTAAATCGCGCAGCGACCCCTAGACTTAACCCTAACTCAATAAAAGTAACAACTAGAGTTAACCAGAAGCTAACTCGTGAGCCTTGCCCCTTGGGAAAAAGATACAACAAAAGTGCTCCTATGAAAGGAGTCCATACAAGAGCACTTAGGAATGGGAGTGAATTGGAAGCGTTCAAACCAGGCCTTTTCCGTTTTTATATTAGAAAATAGAATACAAGTAAGCCAACAGAACAAAAAAACGTTAGAAGAACATAATGGCGAACCTGCCCCGACTGAGAGAGTCTGGATACCTCACCAGCCATCTCAACAGAAGAACCGATTCCCTCAACTACGCCATCAATAAAAACTACTTCTACTACTTTAGAGCATACAAAAGCGATACCCCGTAGAGGTAATACTATTAATACATAATAAAACTCGTCTATAAACAATTTGCCGCGCAGAATAAATAAAAGTGGCTTAAAAAATTTTAATAAAACATTTAAAACTTGTGGGTACCATAAATAACAAACGGCAGAAAAAGTAATTCCAATTACTCCGCTCAGCGAACCTATAAAACATTCAAAAAGATAATTTATCCAACCACCCTGAGCTGAAACATGAACGGATACCGGTATACTCGATGATATAAATGTCGGAAGATATACAGCTCCGATTATACCTCCTACAACAGATAAGAGGCCGAGCACTACTAAAGGAAAAGTCATAATAAGCGGCGACTCATGAGGTTCCTGAACATTGCTTGAGCTGGTAGGAGACTTAGTTACTGTAGGGTCACTATTCTCTCTTCCACGATATGAGCCACAAAATGTTAAAAATACCATTCTGCCCGTGTAAAATGCAGTAAGCATTCCGATAATTTTAGTTAACCAGATAAAAACCGAACCACTTTGCAAAATGAGAGGATTACTACTTGAAGTGAAAGATTGCACTATCGCATGCTTTGAAAAATAACCTGCAAACGGAAAAATACCTGACAGTGCCAGAGACCCCAAAACAAAAGTTACAAAAGTTATCGGCATAGACTTTCTTAGTCCACCCATTCGACGCATATCCTGCTCGCCATTGCATCCATGGATTACAGAACCGGCACCTAGAAACAATCCTGCCTTAAAAAAGGCATGCGTGACTAAATGAAAAAGCGCAAATACATAAGCACCAGCACCAATCGCAAAAAACATGATGCCAAGCTGACTGACAGTAGAATATGCAAGAACGCGCTTAATATCAGTTTGAACTAGAGCTATAAGGCTTGCACCAAGAGCAGTCACTCCTGCAACTATACTTAAAAAAAGCCCAACGCTCGGCACTAAATCAACTAAAAAGTAGAGACGAATAAATAAATATATCCCAGCAGTAACCATTGTAGCGGCATGAATTAGAGCCGACACGGGAGTAGGTCCAACCATAGCGTCAGGCAACCAAACATACAGAGGAAATTGCGCACTTTTTGCCGCAGCAGCGACCAAAAAGCATATCACCACCTGCCAATACACCGGACTTACAAAAGGCGAATTAGCGACGGCCTCTCTTAGCTGAAAAAAATCGAGAGTCCTAAATTGCTTGAGCAGTAAAAACATCCCAAGTAAAAAACCAACATCACCTATTCGGTTAACTATAAAAGCTTTTCTAGCAGCAATCGCATTGTTAAGTTCTTTTGACCAGAAACCTATTAGAAGGTAAGAACAAAAACCTACTCCCTCCCAACCCATAAATAGAACAGCAAGATTACCTCCCAAAACAAGTAAAATCATCGCGGCTAGGAATAGATTTAAGAAAGCGAAATAACGGTGACGTGCCTCATCGCCTGCCATGTATCCCACGGAAAACAGATGAATCAAACTTCCGACCCCCGTGACAACAAGTAGCATAACGGCAGACAATGTATCAGCTCGAAGAGTGGCATTTATTAAAAATTCTGGTAAATCAATCCAAGCAAAGGGTAGCCACTCTAAAATTACAACAGACTTTTCAACTGTTTCTGAGAAAGACCCACATACTTTGTAACAAATCACTAGCGAGACAAAAAAAGTACTACAAGATGCTAAGGAAGCAACTATTCCTGAAATATCTTTCTTAATCAGAGAAAAAGGCGCACCACACAAACATGATAAAAAAGCGCCAAATACAGGCAACCCTAAAAGCAACGCAAAAAGCATCTGTCCGTCGAGTACCGAACCTGCAATCATCGAGGGATTAAATTCCACACCCATGCCAGAGATACCTCTTTGATTAAACTTATTTTACCAAACTTACTTTAACCACCAACGCTTTTACCACTTAAGCTCACTGGCTTCTTGCGTTTCAATGGAACTACTAACCCTAAATAGAGATAACATGATTGCTAACCCAACAGCAGCTTCTGCTGCTGCGAGCACCATAACAAAAAATACAGCTACTTGACCATCGAGATTACCAGTGTGTCGAGAAAGAGCGACAAACGCCACGTTCACTCCATTTAACATCAATTCAATACACATAAATACAACTATTGAATTGCGCCTTATACCAGCACCAACTGCTCCTATAAAAAAGAGTACTACTGCAAAAACAAGATAAAAACTTGTCGGTACCGCCATTTAAAATACCACCATCTTACTTTT
Source organism: Bdellovibrionota bacterium (assembly GCA_044347345.1). GTDB lineage: Bacteria > Bdellovibrionota_C > UBA2361 > UBA2361 > JBIKUX01 > JBIKUX01. The sequence goes on from JBIKUX010000001.1 coordinate 50,262, forward strand.
TGTTAACTGTTTTCTCCGCAAAGAGGCTCCCTATAATTTAAGCTTCTGGTTGATCTACTCTCCTAGAAACTAATACTGCTCCAACAATTGCAACAATTAAAAGAATTGAGGCAACTTCGAAAGTAAAAAGATATTTAGTAAAGAGTAAACGTCCGATATTTTTTACCGTACCCTCTGACCCAGCTAGTTCAAACCCAATCCTACCAAGATCACCAGCGGGTAATTTGTAAAAAGAATCATGCAAAATTGGAATTACAAGATATAAAAAACCAGCTCCAACAAAAATAGCACCTAAAGTTCCGAGCAACTGACCAACAGAGCGACGTTCATACTTTACGTTAAGTAACATAAGTACAAAAAGTACAAGCACCATAATCGCGCCTGCATAAACTGTGATCTGGGCTATAGCAAGGAAGTGTGCTCCAAGATTTGCAAATATAGTAGCTACACCTAGGAGAGTTACTAAAAGTGACAGAGCACTATAAATGGGATTAACTAGAGCTACTACCCCTATTGCTCCGCAAATTGCTAAGAGGCTTGCAATTGTGAAGCTGATTAGTTCTCCATTCATTCTTAATCTTTCACCTTTCTATTATTCTCTCTATTTTTTAAAAAAAACCCTTTTAAAATCTGCTTAACTTTTATTGCACCCGCTTAAACTAAAACCAATAAAGCGACTATAAGCAGATTTACCATACTTAAAGGTAAAAGAATTTTCCATCCAAGATTCATAAGTTGGTCATAACGAAATCTTGGTAAAGTCCAACGGATTACTATTTGTAACATACAAAAAAATAAAACTTTCAGCATTAGTACAACGTGACCAATAAGAGCCGTCCACCAAGTGCCTAAAGGTAACTCAATAAAAGGAATGTCCCATCCGCCAAAAAATAAAACTACTAACAGAAGAGCAAAAAGAGCTATTTCAGCAAATTCTCCCAGCCAAAAAAGTAGAAACTTCATACCCGAATATTCAGTAAAATATCCTGCTACAAGCTCCGACTCGCTCTCGGGGAGATCGAATGGACCTCTTTTAGTTTCCGCCATACCAACAACCAGAAGAATCAGAAACGATAAAGGATTCTGAAATATTCCCCACCAGCCATTTACTTGAGCTGTAACGATTTCGTAAAGGTCTAGTGAACCATAATTCAAAATAACCGCTACAAAAGTAATCCCCATAGCTAGCTCATAAGATATAATCTGAGCAGCAGCTCGAAGAGACCCGAGCAAAGCAAACTTACTATTACTAGTCCATCCGGCAATAATGACCCCGTAAACTGTCACTGAACCCATTGCTAAAATAAACAGCAAACCGGCATCTATCGAAGATACTTGGGCCCTAATAGTTTTTCCAAATACCGTAAAATCAGGAGCAAGTGGAACTAACGCAAATGCAAGAAATACGGGAAGTACTGAACAAAAAGGACCGAGGCAATGAAACCATTGAGACACCCCTTTTGGCAGAAAGTCTTCCTTGGATAAAGCTTTTAGAGCATCACATACCAGAGTATTAATTATACCAAGCCAACCAAAAATTCTGAGTAAAGAAAAAACTGGCTTTAAAAAAATGTTATCAGTTGTAAGGTAGGCTCCAGCTCGATTAGCCCCTACCCTATCCTGAATCAACGCTGAGCCTTTTCGCTCAAACCAAGTACAAAAAGAAGCGAGACCTAGAATAAGTTGCAAAGTGATGCCGACCTTTACCGCAAGGAGTATAAAATCCATTTCAGTGTTGATCCTGCTACATTAAAATTATTATTACGAGAAACTTCTTAAACTTCAGAAGCAAAACTACCCCTGATCTTTACTCTCATTACGTGATAAAAGCACCCCCCCTGCAGATATAGACCGAATCGTTAATCCTGTTAGTCTCGGATCATTTAAAAGAAGTATATTGGTTGCATCTCGCTCCGAGGAGTATTCATTAAGATGCCCCCCTAACACCGGACATCCATTTGCACTACCCATAGCACTAATCTGTTGCCAAAAAGGCAACACTCCTTTAGGAGCCTTCAAAATAGCCTTAGTATACTGAAGGCGATTCATTTTATTTATCAATAGACCAGAGCATTCAAGAATTGAACGTATCGGTACCACAGTTCTCACGGAGCGTTTTAACGGATGATTATTATCTGTGAACCATCCGACGCTTTGCTCGGTTGCTCTTAAACCATCCTCAAGTCGGGGAATAAGGTGAACGGCATCTCCTAAATCCTCCCGGCATGGTAGCGCTCTATCACCAAAAGCTACAACTGAAGCAAAACGGCCATTAATGATCCCATCCAAAACCTCTTGGTACCTGGCTTCCAGCCGACCTTCAACTAGCCCAGCGAATATAGCTCCACGATAATTAGCGGCATAATCTGGACTAATTAGGATGCTCTCTACTTTTGACAAATTTCTTTCACGATAAGCCAAGGCAATAATGTATGGACTAGGTAAGGCATTTAAAAGGTGAGAAAGAGCAAAATAATCTTCTAAAAGTAAATCTGGAGAAATGAGTACAGCTAGCGGGCCACTAGATTCACGTAGAGCAAGAAAACACTCATCGTAAGCGCGCTTTCGCTCGATGGACTTACCATCTTTCTCACAAACAGTCAGACGTGATTCAGGAATAAACCGATGAAAACCATATCTACCTTCATCACAGAGCCATTCTTTATTTACTGCGTCATTAGCACGAGCCTTAACTTGCACTACTACTCCGTCACGCTCAGCTACCCGTACGTTACAGCCGGTTGAGCATCCTGTACAAATTGAATCTTCCTGAGATGTAAACCAAATGCGAGTATTGAAACGCCACTCGCGGTGCGTAAGTGCGCCAACTGGACATAAATCCACCACAGTTCCTGAGAGAGGGTTATCTAAATTTCGCCCAGGAGCGACAGCAATTACGCTTTTATCACCCCTGTTTAACATTCCAAGTTCAGAAGTTTGTGTAATTTCATCGCAGAAACGTACACACCTAGTACACATTATGCACCGCTCACCATCAAGAACAACTGTTGGCCCTAACGGTTGTGCTTTAACTTTGTGCTCCTTCTCTTCAAGAAATCTACTGGGCTCACCATTAAACTCATAATGATAGTCTTGCAACTTACAATGTCCGGATTGGTCACAGACAGTACAATCAAGAGGATGATTAATAAGGATAAACTCTAAAGTGGCCTTTTGAGCGTTTTCTACCAATTTACTAGTATGGTGAGTTAATACCTCCATACCCTCACGAACTTCAGTATTACACCCGATCGTAAGTTTGGGGGTTCCTTTGATTTCAACCTGGCACATTCGACAGTTTCCAGCCACTGAGAGATGTGGATGGTAGCAATAATGCGGTATAGCTACACCGATACTTGCGGCAGCAGCAATTAAATTAGTACCTTTCGGTACAGTAACACTGTTACCATCTATCGTAAGCGTTACAAACCCAACAGACGCAATAGCTTCAGCGGATGACGGCGACGAAGATGACGGCGACGAAACTGTCTCCGCTAAGGTAATTTGATTGTTATTAGCAGTCGAATTGCTGTTGGCAGTACGCCTAGCTGAATCAACCGAACTATCCCCTTTCGAACAATTAGGCTCTATTTCTCTGATAGGCATCTCTGGTGAACTGGCCTCTGTTACTGTCATGAGAATATCGTTACCGTATATCTGTTAATATAAAAAGTTTTAAAGATTTTCGTAATTTTCATTCTACGCTATTACCTGTACCCAAATTTACATCTTTGCCCTAATTTACATCTCTGCACTAGTCGTTGTTGCATTACTGCCCATTGCAGCTACACCCGAATCTTTCGACCCTACTCTTTGGTTTATCTTCACTGAAGCTGTATTAGCCTTAGATAAACTAGCTTGGCGTATCTTTGACTCAAATTCTTTAGGAAATTTTTGCATGATGCTTAATGCTGGAGTAGCAAGTGCATCACCAAAGGTACATATCGTATGCCCTGATATTTGATCACATACATTCTTGATAAGATCTGTATCACCCGGCAAGCCCCGACCAGTAGCAATTCTAGTAAAAATTTTTTCAATCCAGTGCCCTCCTTCTCTACACGGAGTGCACTGCCCACAAGATTCATGAGCATAAAAATGGGCTAGATTTCGCGCGACCTCTACCATATCAGTGGTCTCATCCATAACGATAAAACCCCCTGAGCCTAAAATTGATCCAGCGTTACGCAATGACTCATAGTCCAAACATACTCCTTCAAGCTCATCAGCCCGCAAAATTGGCACGGAAGAGCCGCCTGGAATAACGGCTTTGAGAGATTTTCCACCCAACACGCCGCCGCATTCATTTTCTAAAAATGACAAAAGAGGATATCCTAGCGGAACTTCATATACTCCTGGCCGATTTATATGACCTGATGCACTAAAAAGTTTGGTGCCTTTTGATTTCTCTGTACCAACTTTAGCATACGCCTCTGCACCGTGTTTAATAATCCAGGGAAGATTAGCCAGAGTTTCTACATTGTTTACAACAGTCGGACAACCATATAGCCCCGTTACAGCCGGAAAAGGCGGCTTTAGTCTGGGCTGACCCTTTTTACCTTCTAGAGATTCAATCAATCCCGTCTCTTCACCACAGATATATGCCCCGGCTCCTCGGTGCACTACGATGTTATGAGAAAATGAAGACCCAAAAACATTATTTCCTAGAATACCAGCAGCATAAGCCTCTTCCACTGCTCTCTTTATTCTAGTGTAGGCAAAACTATATTCACCACGAATATAAATGCAGCTCCAATTACTTTGCAGAGCCCACGCAGCAATCACCATTCCTTCTATAATCAAATGAGGATCAAACTCAAGAAGCACCCTATCCTTAAAAGTACCAGGTTCGCTTTCATCTGCATTGTTAATTAAGTAAACCGGTTTACCGGTATCTCGAGGAACAAAACTCCACTTAACGCCAGTAGGAAACCCTGCTCCTCCTCTTCCCCTTAATCCAGATTGCTTAACCTCTTCAATGATGGATAGAGGATCAACTGATAAGGCTTTGCGAGCCGCTTCATAGCCACCGGTTTGCTCATATACCGATAAACAATACTGCTCGGTGTTATGAATGTTTGCTAAGAGTCTCTGAGGATTAGGTACCACTAAACTCATAAGGTTATAAATTAACTTTTAATCATTTTTTTGCGGTAGTACCGCAGTTTTTATCTCCACTGGATTTTTATCTCCACTGGATTTTTATCTCCACTGGATTTTTATCTCCACTGACACCACTCCTTTACGAAGATTTACTGATAACTTCAGAGAATCCATAATGCGATAATCCAGCGCCCAACTCATCTTTAAGTGTCGAAAACCTCAAATCAGGATGATTGGACTCTATTAAATTCATTAGCTCATCTAATTTCTCAGGTGAAAGATTCTCAAAATACCTATCATTTATCTCACACATCGGTGCTGTACCGCACGAACCAAGGCACTCTACTTCCTCATAACTCCACAAACCATCAGATGTAACTTCTCTAGGAGCGACCTTACATCGATTTTGAAGATATTTAGTCAGAGCTTTTGCTCCTCGCAATGAACACGACAGGGTTCTACACACCTGAACATGATACTTACCCACAGGTTTTTTATAGAACATCGTGTAAAATGTTGCCACCTCCATAACTTGCACAGGTGGCATCCCTAAACGCTCTGAAACCCAATTAATTGCAGCCGATGAAATAAAGCCGAAATGCTCCTGTGCCAGATATAAGGCAGGCATTACCGCTGAACGAGTATTAGGATAGCTAGTTAGTAATGCAGTAAGTCGTTGCTCAATATCCGGTGAAAGTTCTAGAATAGATTGATTTTTCACCTTACCACCTTTTGTACTAGACGTCCCAACATCTAATTCACCCACATCCGACTCTCTAGCGCTTATCTTCTCACCATACTCTTCTACAGAGTATCTACTTGGACTTTCACTTGTAGTAAAAGATACAAGTGGTTTATCACTTTCTTCCAAATTAGCAGTTTGTGAGGTATTATCGGTCACACTCCCCCCCAATCATGTTGATCATCCCAAAAGTCGGTATTACATCAGCCACTGTATGACCTACGATCATAGTTTTCATTATCCCCATGTGAATAAAGGAAGGAGCTCTTACATGCACCCGATAAGGCCGACCAGTTCCATCAGAAACAACATAGAACCCTAATTCACCATTTGCACCTTCAACTCCACAATATACGTCCCCTTTAGGAGGCTCAATACCACAGATAACCATCTTAAAATGGTTAATCATACCGTCAATAGAACCATATGCTTCATCTTTAGGGACGAGAGTGATACGCGGATCCTCTACTGAAAGGGCTCCTTCAGGAAGATTAGCTATTGCTTGCTCGCATATACGCATTGATTGATTTATCTCCTCAAAGCGCACAATAAACCTATCGTAATTGTCTCCCTTGGAACCTACAGGAACGTCAAAATCAAATTCCTCATAAGACGAATAAGGAAAATCTTTTCTTAAATCATACTTGACACCAGTAGAGCGCAAAACAGGTCCAGTTAAACTGTAGGCTAATGCATCTTTAGCCGATACAACAGCAATATCGCTCATTCGATCAATAAATATTCTGTTTCTAGTAAGCAGGCGGTCACAATTTTTTAAATGAGTGCGAACCTCCTTAAATGCAGCTAACATTCCTTCTTCAAATCCAGCTGGAAGATCACCCTTTAGACCTCCAATGCGACCGTAAGAAACGGTTAAACGCGCACCGGTGACTGATTCAATAAGATCCCATAATTCTTCCCGAGCCTCCATCATGTACAACATGACAGTAAATGCACCAAGCTCCATGGCAGAAGCACCAAGACATGTTAAGTGGTCACATATCCGCGACAGCTCAGACATCAATACCCTGAGATACTGACACCTCTTTGGCACCGTAATGCCCAATAACTTTTCAATTGTTAAACACCACCCCACATTATTAATAATTGGAGAAACATAATTTAGCCGATCGGCGTAGGGCATCACCTGATTGTAATCGACTGTTTCAGTCATTTTCTCAAAACCTCTATGAAGATACCCAACCTCCACATCAGCGTCGATAATCTGCTCACCAGAAAGCTCAACTACTATCCGCACAGTTCCATGAGTTGCGGGATGAGTAGGACCCATACTGAGAATCATAGTCTCTGTATGAAGGTCATCGTTAAGTTTTTTGGGTCGACGATGAGTAACTACTCCGCCATAACCGTAGTCAACATTTAAAAGTTCGCTCATTGTTAACCCTTCCTTGGAGAAATTTGCACCAAGTCTCCCCCTAAACTTGGCCTATGCATATAGCGAGCTGTATTTTCAACTTCTGGATACCTTAACTGCACTCTCGGCTGCTTTAACTGAACAGGATAATCCTTACGAAGGGGGTGCCCCTTGAATTCATCATACATGAGAATACGAGTAAGATTAGGGTGACCTTCAAACACTACTCCATACATATCCCAACATTCTCGCTCCATGAAATTAGCCCCAGGCCAGAGAGACACGATTGAAGAAATTGTGGGATTATTTTCGGAAACACTCACTTTCACGCGAATAAGCGCAGCTTGCCTACTCGCCGCAAGATGCAAACTCCTCAGGTGGTATACTACTTCAAAACGCTCAGCTGCGGCATCAAGATAATCAACAGCTGTTACACTGAGCAAAAGAGTAAACCTTAAAGCTGGGTCGTCTCGCAAAAAAGCAAGCACCTGTTTCAACCCCTCACTGGCTACCCGCACTTCAAGGTCACCTAAGCTAAGTGATACAATTTGAACATGCTCATGTTGCTTCTGTGAAATATATTCAATAACTTCTTGCGTTAGCATTTAGCCCTGGCTCCGCCGATTTTGACTTTTATGAAAATAAAATTTATCCGTGCTGGCTTATCGTACCTAATCCAGTTAAGAAACAACAACACGCAAGATGCTACAATAGACTTGAGAATAACTCACTAACCGCCTACGATCTAGTCTTTTTCCATTTTGATAATGATACCAAACAATCTCTCTGACCAAGCTATCCAAAACACCCAAGAACCTGAAATTACCTATGATTCAGATATACCAGAAGATGCTAAAAATTTGATTAAACAAGAAGAGCACACGCTAAAACAAACTCTCCAAACTCTTCTTTCGTTACTTGACCGACATCTTCACCGACGCAACCTAGAAGAATCTAGAGCGCGAGAGCTTACAGCCTCACTAGTAACTGCGAGGCGAGACGAAGATAAACAGCTAATCGCATCCGATGAAGCTGTCTCACATGCTCTTAAAGAGAAAGCTCGGGATGATATTAAAACTACCAACGCTCTACTCAACAGACCATATTTTGCTCGAGTTATATTGGAAGAAGAGGAGGAAAACGGTACTACAAAGACTATTGAATTTAAACTAGGTATCCATTCAAATACCGATGCTCGTATTATTGATTGGCGCCGTGGTCCACTCGCACGTTTGTATTATAATTACCGTGAAGGCGAGGAATACGGCGAATTTATTCAAGGCCGAGAGAGAACTGGAAAAATAAAATTAAGAAATCAACTTGATATACAAAACGGCGATTTAAAGGGGATTATTTGTCGCTATGGCCGATTAACAAAAACCGGCCATAGCTGGAAACAAGCGATCACTCAGAGAATATCAAGGCGATACGATCAATTACCTGATATTCTATCTTTAATTTCACCAGAGCAATTTGATTCAATTACAACTGAAGCTAATACAGCAGTGCTTGTTCAAGGAATTGCTGGTTCAGGTAAAACGAGTGTAGCACTTCATCGCCTTTCATGGCTTCTTCATGAGGGAAACTCACCACTTCAACCAGCTGATTGCGCAATAGTGGTGGTAAGTAGAGCGTTAAAGGAATACATTAAAAATTCCCTTCATCACCTTCAAATCTCTGGTGTTCACACTTTTACTCTCATTGAGTGGTGTAATGAGTGCCTACCGTGTCGACCACTGAGAAGTGACTCTCCATTGGTTTACGCGAGAGACAAGCTTCCAAGAACTTTAGCTAGATTAAAAGCTTCAGACGCTTTACTCGCCTCAATAGAATTAATTTTTAAGACCAAAAATCAATCTATACTAACTAATGGATTTAGTAGCGACTCGTTAGATGCGTTTGAACAATACATAAATATCTGCAAGTTAGTTCTTGAATGTCCAGGCGAACTTACTGCCAATGACTCTACTAAACTGATAGATGAAGAAAGCATAAATCATCTTAAAGAATATCTCTCTCATCAGCTTACTCAGGGAGATATCGACAGATATGACTTAGCTCTCATGGTTAGAATACAACAGCTCACCGCTGGTAGCATTCGAATTCCTCCGCAAGATAGTGCCCTAGGCTCCTCTTCCGCTCATGTTTCAGAAAACAAGTCTCGATTCGGTAAATATGGTCACTTAATTGCAGATGAAGTGCAAGATTTGAGTGCAGTTGAACTTGCAGCACTCGCCGGAGCTGTACCATCAGTAAGAGATTTAACTCTTGTAGGAGATACAGCCCAAGCTATCACCACTTCTCATTCATTTCCTGGATGGACAAATCTTATGTCCCGATGGAATTTAACCGATGAAAGTTCTAGATTTATACTTCTAACAATCTCACATCGCTCAACAGCGCCAATCATGAGATTAGCTCAGTATGTTTCAACTGGTTCCATACATCTAGCGCAACAAATCAAAGGTAGAGAAGGACGTGTTCCTATTTTTTTCCAATCTCGTGAGGAATCTCGGGCTATACACGCAGCTATTGCGTGGCTTAAAAAAGCCCTGGAGCGTTATCCCACCGCTATTACCGCTGTTTTATGTCGTAACATCAGCGAAGCCAAACAAACCTTCTCTCTTTTAAGACCAACGTTTGGCGATACAGTCAGATTAGGTAACGATGATGACTGTTCTCTGGAGGAGGGTCTTTTAGTCGCACCAGTTGGAGATGTAAAAGGCCTTGAGTTTACCAATGTCCTTGTATGGAATCCAACTCAGTCCAGTTACTCTACAACAGATGAAGAGAGAAATCTGTTGTACGTTGCGCTCACTCGTGCAGAAGAAAATCTTGCATTAGTTTCGTGGCGTCGCCCCGCAAAACATCTTCCCCAGTTGGATAGCCCTTTTGTGCGTGGCATCAGTCTTGATGCAGATGAGGAGGAAGTATAAGTCTTGGTAGAATTTTAAAAGTTTCAAACGTCAACTGAGTAAACGGCTTTTTATGTTTAAACATAAACGCAAACCAAAAAATCTTGATATTGATGTCTCTGTATTAAGTACACTTTTAAGTGTTCCAGAGCTTAATCAAAACTGTGATCAAGCTAATAGCCTCCAGTATAACAATCATGAGTCTCACAATCACAGCGAAACAGCTAAACGGCAAAGTGTTAAATTTTTATCAGTAGAAGAACTAAAGATTAAATTTCCAAAACTCAATCTTCCTAAAGATACCGAAGGTGGTTGGATTACAGAAAGTGGTGATAGAATTTTTTTGGTAGTTGGAGGTATACACCACCTTACTACTCCGGTCTTAACCAATTAATAGCCAATTAAAATTAAGTTCCCTCGATGAAAGAAGATAAAAACCTAGAGGGACTACTTAGCAGATGTGACCAAGAACCTATTCATATACCAGGCTCAATTCAACCTCACGGCATTCTATTAGGTATAAATAGTGCAGACTATCAAATATGCGTGGTAAGCGAAAATATCTCTATCTGGTTAAATCTCTCTCCAAAAAAGATCATCGGTTCATCGCTAGACACAATTTTTGAAACCTGTGTAAAAGATGATATTGATGCCCTAAAATCTACGTTATCAGAAAAGCCAGATACTCTTTTACCGCTAAAGATTCATTTTAAACCGTCAGTATTAAAAATTTTATCGAATGATAAATCAGCTATTGCTGACTCAAATTCAATAAATATCGGATTTGTTCATCAAGTAGGATCTTTATTTTTGCTAGAGATTGAACAAGTAGCACAACCTTCGTTGAAAGAGAAATTAGACCCTCACATTGAGTTAAGAAGTTCAATTTCTCAAATGTATCAATCTAATTCTATATTAGAAGCTTGCGATATAGCAGCAAATGAAATTCGTCGTATTACGGGATATGACCGAGTAATGATCTATAGATTTGATGAGGATTGGAATGGCCAAGTAATTGCAGAGGCAAGAGAATCAACTCAAGATTCATTACTTCATCTCCACTATCCTGCGAGTGATATACCTACTCAAGCTCGTACACTCTACATTAAAAATAAACTGAGAATCATAAGAAATAGAGACTACATACCCAGTAAATTACATTATCACCAAAATTTTAATGATCCCGTTGCTTTTCAAAGTAATCAATACTTATCAACAAGAGAATTAGATTTATCTCTAGCATCCCTAAGAAGTGCTTCTCCGATACACTTACAATACTTAAAGAATATGGGGGTAACTGCTACCTTAACCATGTCCTTAGTAGATGGAGACTCACTTTGGGGACTGATAGCTTGCCATCATTCAAGCCCGAAACATATTTCATACGAACAACGAATATTTTGCGAATCAATTTCTCTGCTGTTCTCTTGGCTACTAAACGCAAAGGCTCGTCAAACTGATGAAGAACAACGGTTATATTCTCGAGCTATTCTTAATACATTGAAAGATTCGGTAACTAAAGTCTGTATTTCAGCAAATACGGACTCTCTCTTTAGCGCACTAAATAATTTTGACTCAGTAAATAAAAAAGAACCAGATATACTAAGATTTGTCGATGCATCTGGGGCGATAATATCCTTACATGATAAACTATATTTTTACGGAAAGTGCCCATCTTTCAATGATTCTAAAAAACTCATTGGTTGGCTTACAACGCTAAATCTCAATAAACCATTCGTTACACATTGCTTAAAAAATTATTATTCTGAAGCTCAATCTATTACCCATTGCGCTAGTGGTCTAATGGTTTTACCCCTCCTTCAAAATGCTCGCGATTTCATAGTTTGGCTGAGGCCCGAATTAATTGAAACTGTTAAATGGGCTGGAAAGAACAGCACTACGACAAACACAAACAATCTGAAGGAATTAGAATTATCTCCTCGCAGATCGTTTGCTACTTGGATAGAGCAAAAATTGGGAGAATCCGCACACTGGCTTTATTGGCAAACTGACCACGCTGAACGCCTAGTGTTATTACTAACTAAAATTATAATCGATAATATGGCGCGCTTAGAAGATTTACGCGCTGTTAACAAAGCAAAAGATGAGTTTATTGCTGTTATATCTCATGAACTGCGAACTCCAATCCATGCTATCCTTGGATGGATTGAACTTATTCGAGACAAAAAATTCGATAGCTTGGACTTACCCTTTATCCTTGAATGTTTGAAACAGAGCGTATTGTCTCAAGCTAAAATTATAGATGACCTTCTCGATATAGGCAGAGTTTCGCGAGGATCCATGCATATCGAGCCCTTACGAACTTCTTTAACAGAGGTCGTTAATCGGGCAATTAACTCATTTCAGTCAATAATCACTGATAGGCAAATTAAAATTATTGTATCTAGTAACAACAATCTTCCCTCTGTTTTTGTAGATCCTGAGAGAATACAACAGGTATTTGCGAATATATTGAATAATGCAATAAAATTTTCCCCTCAGGGTGGACAAATAAATATCTCACTTCAGGGTAACAACAAGTCTATACTTTGCCTAATTAGAGATGAAGGATGTGGCATTGAATCTAATTTATTAGAATTTATATCAAGTGGTTCCAAATTAGAGAATCTAGCCTTTAATGAGTCTATCCCAAATGCTAAACAAAGCGGTATAGAGAAAAATAATTTAGGGAAAAAAGGTCTCGGGCTAGGATTATCAATATCGAAGCACATAATTGAACTTCACAATGGTCAAATTAGTATCGCCAACAATACAGAATCTAAGGGAACAACAGTTAATATAGAAATTCCCATAAATCATCAAATAAATAACTTCTTGCCGTCAGATTATCAAAAGGAGTTTGATTCAAATAATATCCAAGTGTCGCAGAAAATTTGCGATGTAAATAATAATAAAAAACATATCCTTTTGTTGGAGAGGGATTCCGAATATGTACAATTTTTTTCTAATCATCTAAACGATAAAACAATCGAGATTACTCATACAAACCGCGGAGATACTGGTCTTGAGCTCGCATTATCGCGCTTTTACGACTTAATAATATCGGATATCACTTTACCATATATGAATGGAGTTGAATTTATTACTCGACTCAATACGCACTATCATCTGCGTGGCCTTAAAATTCCGAGCAGTATCGCAGTATCATCCTCTTATCGCAAAGAAGATATAAGTCAAGCACTTGCCGCTGGATTTACAGTGCATCTTACAAAACCTATCACAGTTTCAGCTTTAATGGAGGCAGTAACCACGCTTCTTTTTGCGTAATTTAATCAAAAAACTTCATCTTAGATTTAAGAAATATTCTTAAAAAACCGACTTTACACCGGAAGATAAAACGATCGTGCATATAATGATGGATGAGGAAGATTTTCGAGAATTTCTCATTGAAAGCTACGAATCTGTAGAGTTTATAAGTAAAAAACTCTCCGAACTTGAAAAAACAAATTACGTTTGTGACGTTATTGATGAAATTTATCGTCGTGTTCATAAGATTCATGGTATTAGTGGCTTTCTGGAATTTAAAACTCTCGAAAATATTTCAAAACAAGCTCAATTTTTACTGGTAGAATTAAGAAAGGATCCAAGTAAGACCTCAAAAAACGAAAAACAAGTTCTGGTTACTTTTAACGATACCGTAAAATTAATCCTCACAAACATTCAAACACAAAAAAATGAGGGACGATTAAACATAGAGCAACTTAATAAGGATTTTACCAGCACTATTGCTGAATTAAGAGCGAAAAATAGTGCTAGTTCTCAAGAAGCACAAAAACAAGATAACGTAAGTGATCCGGAAGATTGGGATAAATTATCCCATAATATCTCCAGTAACACCGACAAGAATCAAATATTAATAGATGTCACAATTCTAGATAATTTGCTCGACCTCGTTAACGAACGCTTAGTGACACTACAAATACAATCGGACAATAGACACGAAAAGTATCCGGCAAACTGCCCAGATTTAAAAAACGACTTTGAATTTTTGACCACAATAATAAAACTTATAAAAAACGTAAGATTACAGTCACTAAAAAGTATGCGAGAGGAGCTTTTTCCTTTTGTTAACGACATGTTAGCTAAGTACAATAGAAAAGTACGAATTATAGTTCAAGATGACGATATCGAAATTGATAAACTAGTCGTAACGACGATTAAAGAGGCAGTATATAAAATCATTTTTTACTTTTTAAAATTACCACAACCTAAGATAAACACCCAAACTAACGACACTCAGGGATTGAGCCTCGACACTAAAGAAAATAAGCAATCCGACATTATCGTTAAATTATCCTACGATATGGGCAGAATTAGCCTCGAAATACTTGAAGGTTCTGCTAAAGAAGAATCATGTTTAAATCCAGTTCAAATAATTACCACTAATGAAGTGAGAACTACTCTAGAAACTCTCAACTTAAAAATAAAAAGCCTAGGTGGAAAGCTTGATCAGTTTGGAGTGTCCGGAAAATTAACGTCAGTCCGTGTAACACTACCTAGTGCTATAATGGCCGTACCGATGCTCATGGTGGAAAGTCATGGAGAACGCTTTCTGCTTCCAAGAGGAAATATTGTAAAATTGTTAAAGATCGATAATCTGCAAATAAGAGAGCAGATCGAAGAAATAGATGGAATCTATTTTTATAAAAACTATCATACACCACTTCCAGTTATACCCTTATCACAAGCTCTTAATATCGAAACAAACCCAAACTTAAACCTCAAAGATAATATAAATCTGATAACTGTACGGGTACACTCTGAGGAATTTGGAATTATAGTCGATAATATTTATCAAATTGAAAGCTCCCTCATAAAACCACTAAATAAGTTACTTGAAAATCATCAATTATTTTCAGCTGTGTCTATTTTATCTGATGGAAGTATCGCTTTTGTATTAGATTGTTCGAAAATTGGTGATAAATTTTCTTTAATTCGAGACAACCGCATCCCTTCAGTTATTGAATCTTTTGAAACTGTGACTACTAAATCATCTAATCACCAAGATCGCTTAATTGTGGTAAAAATCGATCAAACCTTTCAGGTTGCAATCCCAATTAATAAAGTAAATAAACTTGAAAAAATCTCCTCTGATAATTTAATCAGACAGAACCAAGAGCTTTTTATCAAACTTAAAAGTCAAGAAGTGATCCCGCTTATTATTTACGGAGCTCATGAACATACAAAACAGAATCTTTTTGAGCTAAATGATTTTATATCTACTGTCATAATAACAGATGGCGAGAAAACTTTAGCGCTCCTAATAGAGAGCATCATTGGGATAACAGAGCAATCAGGCGATGATATCAATACCAATCTTAGCCTTTTATTTAATGACAAAAGTGAGGGTTTCATAACTAGTCAAATATCAAAAATTGTAAATGTTGATGACCTAAAAATACTTGAATCAATGTATCACTAAATACACCATACTATTTATGAATAACTATTCTGAATTAACTCCAGAAATTAACTATGAATACTTGGCTAATTTCCGATTAGGTAACTTACTTTTTGGTATTAATGTAGCATCTGCTTTGGAAGTCTTAGAATACCAAGAGCCTAAACCATTTTTTTACCGGTCTAAAGAGGAAAAAGAATTTATAATTGGAATCATAAAATATCGGAGTATGATTATTCCTGTTGTTAGCCTTCATGCAACACTAGGTTTGCCAGAAATTGATAATTTGAATAAGGCATTTTTCTATGTAGTGAGCACTCCTGAGTGTAAATTTAGTTTACTAGTAAATGAAGTTGGAGATGTCATAAAAGTGGATAGAAATCATTTTGAAGATGTACCAGCAACTATTAGTAATCGCATCAAAGCTATTCTTAAAGGTGTTTATAGAATTAAAAACTCTCTTATATTAGTAACAAGCCCAAAAGATATTTTGTCTGTTTTTAAACAACATCTGCCGAATTAAAAATTTATAACAACTAGACTATCAAAGATTTTTATCGTGGTTCCAGATGAGAAACCCAAAACTTTTTCTTGGTATTCAACCTATTTGCAGCATAGTTTCTGATATACTCAGCTATATACCTCATAAAACTGTAACTGACGTAACCGATGCAGATTATATTGTTTTTCCTCAACACATCCCCTCAGGAGCGGTATCAGAAGACATGGCGCTCACACTTGTGTCCTATAAATACTATGCTGAAGATTTTAATAAAACCCTAATCATTTTTGTAATGTCTGATTTTACTGATCCGTTTAAAGGCTTTGATAATTCTATTATCTACAGAACATCTCTTTATAGGTCTGAATGCCTTAAGCATGAGCGCATATTACCATATCTTTGGATAAACAATTGCTTTTATAAAATTAAACCAATAATAAATAATCGTCCTCGAATAAATTTCTGTGGAGCAATTACCTATCCCCAACGAATATTTGAATTGGAGGCTATTTTAACATCTTGCGATAAGTGGCTGGATTGTGACTTTACCATCAGAGATAAACCCTGGGGAGAAGGAGTAAGTAATGCTCATCAGGAATTTTTTAATGGATTGAGTAATGCTCAATTTATCTGTTGTCCACGCGGTGTAGGAAACTTTTCAATTCGATTTTATGAGACACTTTGTGCCGGCAGAATTCCAGTTTTTGTTAACACAGATATGATTCTACCCTTTGAAGGCGAAATAAATTGGAATGACGTAGCTGTGATTGCACCAAACATAGATGAACTACCTAACTGCTTAATTAATTTTATCAAGCGAAAAAATCTGGTTGAATCTCAAATATTGTGTCGAGATATTTATGATAAGTACCTCTCACCCGCTAAGTTTGGTGAATACTTACATCGTTGTATGTCTTCGGGAAAATTTTAAAGCTGTTATGTAAATCTTTGACTAGTCTTTTATTTGCACCAAAGGATCAGATTTTTTATCCTCCCCATCATTTGAAGAATTGTCGTAGATTTTTACAACTTAAATATAAGCTGTAAATTTAAAGATTTTCGAGCGAAGTTTCCCGTAATTGTTTAATTAGTTGTGCATACCGATTCAGATCTGCTGTAGCAGTCTTTGTCTCTTTTGCTTGCTCAGAAGTATTAATTACCACTTGAGAGGATTCTTTGACCTTATGATTAATCTCCTGTAGAGACATTTTTACTGTGTTAAATGAATCGACTATTTTTCCTGAGACAACTCTTTGATCCCCAAGTAAGTTATCAATCAAAGCACAAAAACTATTTACTTTATCTAGGCCACTACTTATTTGCCGTAAATAGACACTTACTTTGTCGATTTTTTCTTGAACTGCTTGCCTAGTTTTCGAAATTTCATTGACTTCTTGAGCGGCACCACAAACGATATTTTTTACCTCATTAACTACTACACTAAAGCCTCGACCCAAATCTCCAGCTCGCGCTGCCTCGATACTACCATTAATAGCTAATAAATTCGTTTGTTCAATAATATTACCTAGGACTTTTAATGGATTGTCCATTCCATTCTGAGCGCTAGACACAGTGTCAACCAGCGTAAAGCCCTCACCAGCTACTTTTATAACCTCCAAAATCACCTGCACAGCTTGAGCCATCTTCCGAGTGATATCGCGAATGATTGACTCTGAAAACTCATTCGCTTTTTCACCCTCAATTATATCTTCCTCTAATTTATCAGGTCTCGGCAATACAGATTTAAGTTGATGTACCGATTGTTCTGCATTAGAAATTAAAGCGCCAGTTAAGACATCAACATCTTCTAAAGACTTGCTAAATTGAGTAGCAACTTCAACCAGTTCTTGACTGATTTTTTCTTGATGAGCTTTATAGGAGGTTATATCAGTTAAAATCTTAATTATCGAAACTACTCTTCCTTCTTGGTCGCAAACAGCAGAATACAGAGCGCTCACCCATACTTCACGGCCACCTTTTCCTAACCCTAAATATTCTACTGCTATATCCCCCTCACCTCTGTTTAACTTTTCCCATAAACGCTTGTAATCAGCAGATTGAGCATACTTAAGCTCACAAAACAAACTATCGTGACGTCCTCTTACCTCATCAACTGTATAACCAAACATTGAGAGAAACTTGCCATTCGCAGCTCGTACTGTTCCGTCAGGCTCAAACTCTACAATTGGTTGTACTTGATTTAATGCTTCTAATTGAGACTTAACACGAGATTCATTAACGACACGCTCAGTAGCATCGTGAGCAAATTCTACAATCTTTGACACTACACCCGTAGCATCTCGTACAGGAATATAAATAGATGAAATCCAAACGAGACTTCCGTTTCGTCGGAATCTTTTAATAATTCCCGAGCAGGAATAACCCAAAGCAAGTCTCTGCCAAAAGTCAGTATACTCTGAGCTCTTCGCATAAGACGATTCATGAAATTGCGCGTGATGCGTATCGATTAATTCTTCCCGACGGTATCCCATTAATTTTTGAAAAGCTGGACTCAGATCAATAATACGACCGGTAGGGGTAAATTCTATGTAAACTACTTCCTCAGATCGAAGAAGATTGGCAGCTAGGTCGCCCTTTGGTAACTCGGATGTACCTAACTGCACTATCTGAAGACCATCACTCATACGGTGGCTCCCATCTTAAAAGCAAAGATTTATATTTTCCCTCTATTAACTTTCAACCCAGCAGTTAGAAAAACGAGTAGAACAAAACCAAAGAGAGGGGCTCTCGCAATGTAATGATGACGATTAAAGATACGAGGATGCATAGGAAGGAGTATCTTCAACTAACGGAAATGCCGCTGAAGGTGGTACTAAGGCAAGCTCTCCGTGTTGAGTTAGGTCAAGCCCCTCAATCTCTTCAGCGGTTGTGATTCTTAGAGGGCATATACAATTTACTAACTTATAAATTAAATAAGATGCCAAGAATACGGCAGGTAGAGTTATCAGCAACCCTAAAAGATGTGTTAAAAAGAGGGTTGTCTCTCCTGTTATCAGTCCGCCATTTTTTGCAAATACAGCCGTTAGTAACATCCCGACTATTCCGCCTAACCCATGACAAGAAAAAACATCGAGAGTATCATCAAATCCAAAACGCTCTTTGAAATGCACTGCTACATTACTAATAGTGGCCGCTATCAACCCAATAATGACGCTTGCTACCACGGAGACATGTCCCGCGGCTGGAGTAATTGCAACTAGCCCTACAACGGCTCCTATGCAGGCACCAACAGCACTAACTTTTTTTCCGCGCATTCCCTCTAGACACATCCATACAACCAATGCAACAGAAGAGGCCATATGGGTATTTAAGAAAGCAAGAGCCCCTTCACCATTAGCCTTTAAAGAGGAGCCTGCATTAAATCCGAACCAGCCAAACCACAAAAGACCAGTTCCAAGAAGTACAAATGGAACATTTGACGGCACCAAAGTTTCCCGGCGTTTATAAGCATTGCGCGGCCCTAATACGAGAGCACCAGCTAATGCGGCCATTCCGGCAGAGATATGTACTACTGTTCCTCCAGCGTAATCAAGGATACCCCATTTCATAAAAATCCCATCTGGGTGCCAAGTGAGATGAGCTAGCGGTGAGTAAACTATAATGGTCCATAAAGCTATAAATAGAAGATAACTTGTGAATTTAATCCGTTCAGCAAAAGCTCCAGTAATTAAAGCCGGCGTAATTATGGCAAATTTCAACTGAAATAACGCAAAGAGAACAAAAGGAAGAGTTTTACCAAGCTCAGAGTGCGGAGATGCACCCACATGATGAAACATTAAATAAGTAAAAGGATTTCCAAAAAGCCCACCAATTGAGTCGCCAAACGCAAGACTAAATCCTACGACGAGCCAAACAATACTTACTACTCCGACAGCAGCAAAGCTTTGAAACAACGTGGATACAACATTTTTTGCGTTAACCATCCCCGCATAAAAAAAACCCAAACCCGGTGTCATAAGTAGCACTAATCCAGATGCTCCCAACATCCAAGCCGTATCAGCTCCATTAATTTCACCATTAACTAATAAATTTGCTGTTTCATTTGCACGAAAGCCATCAAGCCCGATACAGCAGATAGCTAAAAGTAAAAATCCCCATCCGAACTTCTGTTGCACAAACACCTCACAGATAATTTTTATTTTTAAATTTTGAGTATCGAAATGCTGGTATTAAATTGGTTCTCTAGCACCATAATTTCTCTTTGAGTAGCCCTAAAAGCGCTTTGCTAACGTTGCCTCACAGTATTTTACTCGCTAACCTAGAGCTGTATTAATTGTAAAGGCAGTTTTTCGGTTCAACTATGGCAATTAAAGCTACAACTATTCGGAAAGGTAAAGTAATTCTTCACAACAATGCTCCGCAGCGTGTTTTAGAGTTTCAGCATCTCACTCCTGGCAATTTACATGCTTATGTAGCAGTAAAATTACGAAATCTTCTATCAGGCAATCAAACGGAAACACGGTTTAATGCCGATGAAAAAATCGAAGAGGCGGATGTTCATGTAACAAAGGCAACTTTTCTTTATCAAGACTCCGAAGGCTATCATTTTATGACTAGCGAGACATATGAGCAATACGCTGTCTCAGCAGAAATTATGGGAGATGCTGTCTACTATCTTCAAGATGAAATGGAGGTTGGCCTCACTACTTTTAATGGCGATCCCATAGGAATTGAGCTTCCTCAAACAGTAATACTGACTATAGCTGATACGGAACCAGAGTTAAGAGGTGCTACGGCTAGTAATTCTCCAAAACCAGCTAAGACCACAAGTGGTCTTAGCTTATCTGTTCCACCATTTGTAAAAATTGGTGATCGAATAGTAGTTAATACCGAAGAGGGAACTTACGTAAAACGAGCTGAGTAAGGCTGTATCAATTAAAGGCGATTAAGGGATGATAACGAGAAAATACTCGCCCAACTTATGCTTTTTAATCAGAGCTGGCCTCTTAGGACTCTCTAACCAACGGGAGTCCCTAACCAATTTATATTTCTGCTTTATATTACTGCGAGGCTACCTCTGTCCTATAGAAAGCATTAACTGGAACCGGATAAATAGAACCGCTTTCGCTAGCTCTGAATAGAGAGTGATCAACAATTACTAAAAGCTGGCTCCCTAATGATGAAGTGCGTCCAATTTGCACAATCTCACCGGTCATGGCCAAGCTAATAGGGTCTAAATGGGCTTCAGTCAGTCTCCAATGCATTATGTCACCATCACGTCCAACGGTGAAAACAGAACCATCTTTATCATCAACTGCTAAATCATATATTAAACTTTTATGAGCTTGAACTTGTGCAATTTTTTTCATGCCTCTTGTTCGCCATACTTCAACTAAGCCGGAAGTTCTCGCTATCCAGAGAAATTCACCCTGTGGATCTAGAGATGCCTCAACCACACCCCCTTCTGTAGAAGAAGCAGGAGACGGCATGCCGGCAGAAAACTTAGTTGGGGTATCAGTGAAATACCGACCAGAAAAAATATTGCGGTCATAAATTCCGCCATGTAGGTCAGCATCGTATGTTTGCCATAGATTGAAAGCTCCGCCTAAATCACCCGAAAAAAAAGCCTTGGCGAATGGATGAAAAATCACAGAACTAACTACACTATTATGGCTTACGTACCTCTCCAAAGTTCGCTTCTTTGCACTGAGCGAGTGTACCGCTCGCTCGCGTTTAAAAAGCCACCGATAAATCTTACCATCAGAGGCACCCACTAAAAGAGACTCTTCGTCTGGGCTGAATCCAAGTGCAGTTACCCTCGCTGATACTGGAGGTAAACGCTGACTAACTTCAAAGTTAACATCACCCTTTCTCGTAAAAAGGTTTACCTCTAACGTAGAAGATACCGCGAGAAATGTACCATTAACTGAAAGAGCACAACGGCTGATACTAGAATTTAACTTAGTTATCAAACGAACATCGATATCGTCGTTAAAATTTTCATCCAGATTCCAAATACGAATTGAGCCATCTTTATGACACGATAAGATGGTGTTTTTTTTGAGGTGCTTAACATCTGGGGCTTTGTCTTTAAACATCTTCCCACCAGTGATGATGTTTGTGCTATTTGTGCCTATCCTATCTCTTGGGATAGCCCACAAACTCACTATCTGGCTAAACTCATGGTTGATATGGTTCTTGATAAAGCTCGTATCACGCTTTATCACTGTATTATCTAAAATCACTGTGTTATCTAAAGAACCTCTATCAAAAATTCTATTTTTTAAGTCATCTGAATCTGCCAAGGAATCTGTGGTGGCCCAAAAAACCATCTCTGCCAAAAAAGAAGTGGCACAGCACAAAAGCAGGCGAAAAATGGTGTTTTTTACAGATATCCTCACTAAGACATTCCTTCTCTCAAGTATTCCTTAATCTAAGGCTCACTCGGGTACTTGCCTTTTACTAGGGTGAGGGTATCTTTATGTGACGCTGATTACCAGCGGTTCACATTAGTTATAAAGATTAATTTTTAGGAAATTATATACTAAGATATTCTGAAGCTTAGCATTCGTAGTCGCGCCAAACAGTAAAATTACATGGGTTATAAATAGACTACAGGTGGTTTCAGGATAAAACTCTGGTAAAGCTATGGTGAGATTATGAAGACTTAGTGATACACTTAGGAAGTAATAAACCCAAGTAAGTAATAAACCCAAGTAAGTGGTAATCTGACTAAGTAGTAATCCGAGTAAGTGGTAATCCGGGGATAGGTCTTAAAAGGCCTCGTATTTTAGGTACGTACGGTATGTACGCCCCAGAGACTAAGTAAACAGAGACTAAGTAAGCCCTGCAGAGAGTTTATCCTTGTAGGCTACTAGGTAGTTTTACTAGACCCTGTAGGTTACATAAACTGAGCTAGACGCACTCTTCTTAGAGGGAGGTTTTCTTAGAGGACGGGCTTCTTAAAGGACGGGTTGCCGTTGGGTAAAGGCCAAATAAAAATCAAAACATACTCTTTTAAAAAAAGGCTTAGTAATGCAAGAGGAATCAAAAAATCTAAACGAAAACAACGACAGTCACACTGACAAGTCAGAATACTTTTTTCGCCTCACTGGAAGCGCCGTAGCCTCAGATTTAGCTTCTAAACTCAAACTTACAGAGCCGTTTCCTGTAGGCGAAGAATTCTTTTCTCAATGTTATTCAGGAAGGGATTCAGTTTTTATCAACCCAAATGAAACAGTATTTCCTGCTCTAATTGGGACTTTTTTAGCCAGTGTCAAGGAACGAGATAGCCGTCGACGAGTCGCTATTGTGGTGGCTGACACTACCGAACCGGGAGAAATTAGAAATATCTTAAAGAAAGGGGGGTTAACATGTGACCCAGTTACCGACATCGAACTTACAGGTAGCGGTTACACCGGTGATGTAATTGTTGGAACACCTCAAGAGACTCATTTATTTTTTCAAAGCGAGGCATCAAGAGCTACCGACATCGGCAAAGTTATCATAGTAGGAATTACTCCTGAAATGAGAGTAACCCTAGATGCAGTTCTTGAAATCGCCTCAAAAAGAGCCAAAAGACCTCAGTTCATTAGCATGACTTCTAGCCGCTCGAGTGAGGTAGAGGCTCTCACCGTTAGGTACTTTCAACTTCCGCGAGATTCACTCACTCACGTTCAGTTTGAGCTTGAGGGAGATGTTCTTGCTAAGCCCAATGCTTTGGCAGCTCTTCTCGAATCTGAGGGAAGATGTCCAACTCTCGTTTTTTGCAACCAGCCATCAGATGCAGATTTTATAGAGGTACTACTCAAAAAAGCTGGCCTTACAGCCACAAAGCTTATCGGTAATGCTCCAGCTTCAAAGGTTCAGCAAGCTCTAAGCAGAGTCCTTTCAGGACAAACTGTTGCTCTTATAGCGACTGATGTAGCAGCTAGACTAATTGACCCTCACGAATTTGAACTAATCGTCAACTATTCGATTCCAAGTGACCCTGAGATATACATTCATAGAACAGAAAGTTCAGGAACAGGGCAATCCCTCAGAAAAATAGTCAATCTAGTTGGCCCACTTGATAGGGCTAATTTCCATTACATTAAAAAAGTAGTTGAAGCTAACTTCATAGAAGGAAATCTTCCTCCCGCAGAAGCTGTCTTGGGAGCCAGAGTTGGACAACTTAGAAAACGTGCTCTTGAAGCTGCTCCTCTCATATCATCAGAACTTCAAAAAATAGCTGAACTTGTCGATCAAGGTGGAAGCCGTACCGAAATTATAGCTTATCTACTATCTCTTGAGGTGGAGCATTCTGAAACATCTCAACAATTCAGAAGCTCAGAAGACGATATATCTCACGACCGTAATCGAGATCGCGACCAACGTAGTGGTAGTGGTGCCGGAGCTGGTCGGCGAGATCGTGACCGCAATAGCGGTGGAAGTAATGACCGTGGCAGAGAAGGCAGAGGAGACGGACACAGTCAAAGCCGAGGTCGTGATAGAACCAACCGCCGCCATGATAGTAACGACAGAGACAGTAGTGACAGGTTTGATAATTACAGCGACCGAGATCAACTGCGTGGTGAAAGAGGTAGTCAGGCTCGAGACAATGAAGAAAATCAAAAGAAACCTGAACCAGTTCCTACCGTTTCTATAGCTCGACTTTATGTTGAATCATCAGGATCATCTAAACTATCTGAAGCTCAACTAAGAGAGGCTATTAATTCTGTAGACCCAGAACTAAATAAAAACATAATAAGAGTAAGCTCACGCCAAAATTACACCTTTTTAGATGTTCTAGAGTCAACAACAGATAGAATTCAGACTATCCTTGAGCAAACTAAATTTGGAAAAAATGAATCTCTGGGAGTACTCAAAGCTTTAAGCCTTTCTGTTCCAACAGACCGTCCTTCAGAAGATAAAGAAGTCTCTCAATCAAACTCCAATTTAACTGACACTAACAGCGATATCAGCGATAATGATAATAAAGAGGCTCAAGACAGTCAGCCTCAGGGGTCACCCTCTGTAGTTGATTTTGATGAAATCGCGCATGCCTAAAAAATAAAAAAGATCAAACCGCCTAACTCAATTAAATAACAAAAATAATAACTGAGCTTAGATGCGGTTTGATCAATTATTAATTGCAAAATATTCAAGCTATAAAACTTTTTGCCTTTCAAGAACTATCCACAAAGTTTGCATTAAAAGTCAAAAATCACTGGTTAGAAATCTACAGGAGAATTTTTTTGAGAGGATTAACTAATAATCTATCATTAAAGATATTTTTACTTTCCTGCCTCATTTTAACAGGCACAGTAATACCCATCATAAAATATTGTGAGTTACTAAATAATTTTGCTATCAATATCCCGGCTTGGGATGACTTTGATTCTACCCTCAATTTTCTTTTAGATTTTCAGTCCGCTCCTGATGTCCAAACAAAAGTATCCTTAATTCTCAGTCAGCATAACGAGCATAGGATCATCCTAAATAGGCTTATTTCTTTAGTTCAATATTGGCTCTACGGATCGGTAAATTTTAGATGGCAAGTCATTTTTGGAAATGTTGCGCTAATCATTTGGTTTTTGGTAGCATATCGGGTTCTTCGCAGAGTAACTGATTCATCGAAAACAGAGAATAATTTTCTTCTTCCCTCTTTTCTTCTTTTACCAACATATCCTTTTTTGCTTCAACCTCAATACGGCGACGGTATGCTGTGGTCTTCAACAGTGATCGGCAGTTTTTGGTCTATTGCACTCGCTATACTAGTTTTGCATCTACTAAAGGTAAAATTTTGGCATGCGTGCTTGTTGATGCCATTAGCTGTATTTACTCAAGGTAACGGTGTCGTACTACCTATTTGCGGTGCATGTAGCTTAGCTCTCAGTAAAAGATGGCGCGAGCTAGGGTGGTGGATACTTATAACTATCTTTGCGCTTGGCCTATATTTTAACGGCTATAAATCTCCTGTTGGTCATCCTTCGCCAATCAATGCTCTTATGCATCTAGAGCGTACTAGCAGTTACTTTCTAGCTTTCATAGGCTCTGGTTTAGGATTCAGCAATCTTTTATTATCTCAGATTTACGGTAGCCTAGTTTTAATCATCTTTATCTATTGTTTTATCTTCAGAGCCGACAAACGAGCCCCGGAGTTATTCTTCACCGTTGTATTTTTACTAGGTACAGCGGGAGTAAACTCTCTTTCACGAGCAGAATTTGGCTCTAGCTATGCTATTCACCAAGATAGATACCGTTTTATCTCATGTGCCTTAACGGCCACTACTTATCTTTTAATCATCTCATTACAATCAGCAAAATTACGTAAAGTTACCACATTAGTGGTACTACCACTATCAATAGCTTTCTGTTGGAAGAGTTATGACACTTACAGCTGGCGCTTAAGATTATTTCACACCGATTATCTAGTTTCAGATTTATTTGAATGGTGCTTCGGCGGATCGAAACTAACCTATCCTTGGTCTGATCGCTCTGAGCCTATAATTAATAGGAGTCTACAGTCTGGAATATATACAATTCCTGAATCATCACTAAGTGTTCAAGCTGCTAAGCATGAAATAAATATCTCGCTGGTAAAGCCACCAAAACTAGCCACAGCTATAGACCGTGTTTTTACCACACCTAAATATTTTATCGTGTCAGGATGGGCATATAAGTCTAAGCTTCGCCCAGATAAGAGTACTATTCTTATCGCCATACAATCACCATCACAGGCATATCAAAAAGAAGATGTTCAAACGGTTAATCAAATCTTTAAACCCATGCGAGTAATTCGCCCAGACGTAAAAGAACATTTTAAACGTACCTATCATGACAAAACTGGCTTTGTAGCTGTTATTCCGAGGCACTTAGTTTTAGCAGACTCAGTGATGCGAGTAATAGTTGCAGACTCTAAAAACTCTGTGGCATCTACACTTACTGTAAAACTTAACTCATCAGAACCAGATATCAATAGACCATCTAATCTTAGATGTTTTATTGAAAGCTAATTTAATTAAGTCGCAGTTTCTGACCCGCTACTAGTCGTGAATTACTTCCGAGCATATTTAGTGCTTGCAGTTTTTTTAACGGAATCACATTTTTTTTTGCTATCGTTGCCAAGTTATCCCCAGGACGAACGGTATAATATCTTTTAGAAGTGGTAACTGTTGATTTTTTGTTTGTTGCAGAGGCAGCTTTCTTAGAAGATTTAATTGGAACTCTTAAAACTTGTCCAACTTTGATTTTTGACTTTACTATTTGATTTGCTTGCATCAGTTCAGCTGGAGATACTTTCAGACGAGTAGCTATCATGGAGAGCGAATCACCTTTCTTTACTGTATAAATTGTAGAATTTTGACTCCTAGGCGATACATCTTGACGAGTACGGACAGACGGCTCTTCTAAAATATTGGATAGTTGTATATCTGAAGAAAAATCCCGCAATTCTTTTTTGCTATATGCTACGTTAATTGTAGCGGAAGGAGGAAGCCTAAGATTAAATCCTTTCGGTATAGGATACCTACCCTGCCATACTGCCGGCGTTAATGCATAATTAAGAGACTTTAATTCATCTAAGTCTACTGCAAAGCTAGCCACTGCTTCTCTCACTGAGATTGCTCTTGCTATACGGTGGCTACGATATTGTGCCGGTGCATTTAACCTGATTTCAGGAAAATATTTTCGACGATCACGAAAAACCTCTACAGCAGCTAAAAACTCTGGATAAAAATTTCCAGAAGCAAAACCAAAAAAACGCTCTGACGGATGCTCAATTATTGCTGATATATCTATGGTACCTGCCTCTCTTACCTTTCGAGCCACACCTGCTACACCATGGTTGTAGGAAGTAATGGCTAATGGCCAGGAGCCAAGTCTTTGATAAGCTGAGCTTAAATATTTTGCGGCAGCATGAGTAGCTACAACTGGATCTCGACGCTCATCTACTACTCTACCAACATGCATAAAAGAACGCGCGGTAGCTGGCATGAACTGCCAAATTCCTGCAGCTCCCACTGAACTATAGGCCGAGTAATCAAACGACGATTCAATAAAGGGCAATCGAGTTAAATCGCGCGGTAGTCCGTACTGTGCAAAAATCTCCTCCATCATCGGAAGATATTTACCTGAACGTTCAATAGATGCAGCAAACTTATCTCGAATCCCAGTTTGTGATCTGATAAGTCCTTCACTAATGACTCTTTGATACTTAGCTATTCCACTACCACTACCACTACCACTACCACCGGGCACACCCTTCATCACCTTAACTATCTGGTGCTGCAACGCTGTCTGAGGTAATTCACCGGAGGCTAAATGCTTAAATGCCCTTTCAATTTCAGCGGAATGCTCCAAATCAACTTGCTTTTTAACGGCGTAAAACTGAACTTCCCCATATTTCTCTCGCAGAGGAGTAAGATCAACAACCTTAAATATTACTTGAGGGAATTCTCGATGATGAAATACCAAATGACCAGCACCATATTTCGTAAAAATGTATTTCCAAAATTCAACACGCGGTCTAAGCCTAGCTGGAACTGCAAATTGAGTTTCAGCCAAAGCTAGGCTTTTTGGTGAGATTATTTGCACACTCTCAACCAAACAAAGCACGGATATAATAAAAATTAGGCGAATAAAAAAGTATTTTGGTAAGTTCATCACAACAATAACCAAATGTTTAATAGTTTTTGTAAAGAGACTCTATGAACCTCCGCTCTTCCTCAAGAGCACGACTACGACTTTTTGTACTATTTTGGATGACAGCAAATACTATTTTTTCACCACTATGTGGTACAAGAGTGCCAGCTAACCCATTAACTCCAGTCAAACTTCCTGTTTTAGCTCTAAGATGATAAGGGGGAATGCTAAACTTTCTACTAAAAAGGGTTCCCGTCCGTCCTGTAACTGCAAAAGAGCGTTCAAATTCCACGCCAAACTCTGGGGAAAGTACTGCTGCACGAATAAGATGCGCTAGTAAGCTAGCGGAGAGCCGATTTTCCCTACTGAGTCCCGAACCATCTCGAATCACCACTTCAGCCTTAAAAGTACTTTTTATAGCCTCATAAATCCTGTCTCGCCCAAGTTCATAATCAAACATTTCAGCCTCTTTCTCTTTTCCGAGAAGATGGACAAGCTGTTCAGCAATTACATTATTACTGAAAGTGTTCATATCTGCTACGAAAGCAACGAGAGGCTTAGAACGATATTCTTGAAAAAATTTCATTTTAGCAGTGTCTACCGGACTAGTACTTATTCTGATAGCACTTCTATTTAATTCACCGAAAGGGCGCACCAAGCCGTGTAAAAATCCAACAAGTGTTTGCGCAAAATATTCCTCAGGTTGGGGAACGCTCCGATAGATCGTGCGACACTGCGCATTAATACCAATAGCTCCATCAATTCTCACAATACCAGTACCGGCAGGAATATGAACACTAATATTATTTCCAGAGCCTGGAACTGTCCGTACTGTACCCTTAATAGTCCGTCCGTATTCTGCCGGCTCAAGTGCTATTTGCGCAAAATTACCCACTGACTGCGCTGGGCATACTTCAACCCCCAGTGCATTAAAATTGAGAAGAAGAGAACTTGATCCTGCCTCATAAGCTCTTTCTCCTTTGATGCTAGAACCTCCTTTGAATCTTGAAGTATCTACTACAATCTCATCAATCTGATTAATACCTCGCCGTCTGAATAAAGAGGCAATAATATATAATGACTCTGATGTTACATCTGGAGCCCCTCCTCCTGTAATTACTAATCGACGCAATTGTCCAGACGAAGTTCCTAATTCTCCCTTAAAAAGAGTGCTAACCGAAAAGTCAGGTCCTAGCTTAGTCAAAGCCGACCAACTCGTAACGAGCTTCATAAGACTAGCCGGAACTAGGAGCTTATTACTACCACTTTCAAAGAGAATTTTACCAGATTGTAATCTAAGCACCATTACCCCAGCATCTGATGAAAACCAACTACTACTCGTGTGGCCACCAAGTGAATTATTAAACGACTGAGATTCTGCGAAGGGAATTTTCACACCAATTGTGCAAAGTATTAATACAAACCAAAATACCTGAGATTGAACAAATAGCTTTTTTAGCATTGGGCTAAAAGTGATTAACATTTTCAGTACTTAAAAAGTCATACACAGATTAATTGAACGAAAACATCTCGCCTCATCAAAAACAAGTGGTAATAATACTATAAGATTCTTTTACGAGAAGAAGGTGAATAAATACTTTACCGATGTTTTAATAATTGGTGCTGGTATCAGTGGGCTTGCTTGCGCCCGGGCTCTGAAGGAGCACGGCTGTTCTTCCATCATAATTCTTGAAGCTACGGATAAAATAGGTGGTAGAGTTGCTACAGATTACAGTGACGGATTTCTTCTCGATCACGGTTTTCAAGTCCTTATAGACGGTTATCCTGAGGTAAAACGGCTAGGAATCGTGCACGATTTAAGAGCAACCTGCTTTGCTCACGGATCTATCATAAGAATCAAAAATAATTTTTATCATCTTCCAGATCCTTTTCGTCACCCATCCAAGGCCATAAGTGCACTGTTTTCACCTGCTATTACTTTTGTCGACAAACTAAGATTAGCTCTTCTTCGCATGAATATTCATAGAATGCCAGTCATCGCCAATGAAACAACATATGAATACCTAAAGCGGTTAAAATTTTCGGATAAGGCTATACAACACTTTTTTCAACCGTTCTTTGGCGGAGTATTTTTAGAGAATAATCTTAATACTCCGGCAAACAAATTTACCTATTTATTTGATATTTTCAAAAAAAGTAACATTTTACTCCCTGAACAAGGGATAGGAGCAATATCAAAAATACTTGCCTCTCCTCTTGACCAATCCAGTATTCTGCTAAAGCGCCGTGTAGTAGCAATAAATCGCTATAGTGACAATCTAGGAGTTGTCTACACTGAAGATGAGACTTTTGAAGCAAACAAAATAATCTTAACAAGCGCAAACTTAGAAGGTCTATTGCCAGACAGTATTAGATTACCAAGCTCAACGTCATTTAACTCGGTATCTTGTTTATACTTTAGCGCCACTTTTATTCCCTATCCACTAAATCTCCCTTACCTTATTTTAAATACTAACGGAAGTGAATTAATCTTACACATGTGTTGCTTATCAAACATACAGCCTTCATATTCACCAAGAGGATCTCACCTAATTAGTGTAACAGTAATAAATAATTCTCAACTAACTTCACTTGAAATCGTTATCCGGGAGGAATTAGAGGCGTGGTTTGGTAAAAGCGTTGATGGCTGGCAACTACTAAAAATATTCCACATTGAGCATGCAATTCCACAAGGATTTCCAAACAATCCTATATGTATTGAGTCTCCTTGGCTTTATCGGGCTGGTGATTATGTACTAGAAGCTACTTTAAACGGAGCACTAAAATCAGCTTGGCAAGTAGCTGATGAAATTTACAAAAATTCGATATGAATAACCATTTACATGAACACTAAGCCACACTTAAAGCCACCTGTAACAATAATTGGTGGTTCATTAGCTGGGCTAGCAACAGCTCTTACACTTGCCAAGCACAACATACCCTCACTAGTGCTGGATTCAACTACTTTTCCACGACGTAAAGGATGTGGAGAAGGCTTGACAGCGGCAGGAGTTCTTTCAATTAAAAGACTTCTACATGATTCGCCTCTACCCCCTCATCAAAATTTAACTGGCTTTACACTTTATATAAAAGATAAGTCATTTTTTTTCCCGGCAATAAAATCTTCGAGACAGGTGTTTAATCAGAATCCTTGGGGTGTTTCAAGACTTAATTTAGATGATGCTCTTTTTAATGCTGCTAAAACCACCAACCTTATTGAGATTTATCAGGCAAGTCGAGTGCGCTCAATTAAACATACTACAAAAGATACCTTTGTTATCGAAGCTGATAAAAATTATGAAAGTAATTTTGTAGTGCTTGCAGGAGGAAAAAGTGCGCGAAAACTTTTTCCTTATCTCTACCATGAAGAAAAAAGTCGTGCTGTTAAGGAAAAGCGCATTGGCGGAAGTATTTATATCTCGGTAAGGGAATCCTTACTGGCTTCAAATCAAGTAACTATTTGGCTTAAAGAGGACTGTGAGTGGTATATAACACCAACACAACCAAATCGTATCAACCTTGCCGTTTTAGGCTACCCAGAAGCGGTAAAAAACGCCAAAAAGCAACTTTGTGGAGCTCACCTTGATTCACTTCTTGAACGGTTTGGCGTTGTAGGGAGTCCTTTAAACAATTTCTGTGGCGTAGATGGGTTTGGTGGTCGTCTTAATCGTGTAGCATTTAACACAAATAAAAGTGCTCTCTTTGCAATAGGAGATGCAGCTGAGAGCATGGATCCTATCGGTGGGATGGGCATGACTCAAGCCCTGCTTACTGGAGAAGAAGCTGGCTATGCCTTAAGCATGATTATAAATAAAACCAGATCAACTAAAGACAGTGTCTTGCTATTTGAACGTAATCACCGAAAAATTAGCCTTGTATTACGAACCATGACACAAGTTATTTCTCATACATGTTTAAAATCCCATTCAAACCTTTACTTAAGGGGATTACAATGTCTATCGAATAAACTACCAGTATCAACAATTCTAAGGCTACTTTTACCTTAATAGCTCTCTCTACACTATACAAATCTCTACATTATGCAAAATCTATTATCCTATTCCTATTCGATGGTGATGGTGATGGTGATGGTGATGGTGATAGTGATGGTGATAGTGATGGTGATGGTGGCGAAGCAGGGCGAGTATTGCCGTATTCCTCTATGAGAGGAATGTCATACTGTGAGAGCCAGACCAATTTTTGACCATCTTTCTGCCAGAGGCTCATCACTAACTTGCTAGGCAAAATACTCAAAGAAGTGAGAATATCTTGACCCTCCGTTTCACTCAAATATAACGGTAAACCAAAAAAATTCTCCATTACTTTGTTGAATGTAAGTTTAATCTCTTGAAATAGAACATCGAGCACAGTGGCTCCAAGAGGCTCTCGATTGAAAGAGATCTGTATATTCTGTTGTTGAAGGGTTTGCCGATTGAGTTCCGAAGGAGTGTTATTATCACTAATAGGCCTAAATTCGCCATACAGAATAGATAATGGATTGACGAATCTCCGAGCACCAATTTCACTATTAATGCTAATCATAAAATTAATTCCGATAAAACTATCGATTAGAACTACCAACAATATTGTTTATAAAATTAACGAATGGGCTAAATCCTCCAGCAATCTGTAGTCCCAAACCCTCTGGGTGAATTATAAGTGGTACAAGAGAAAATGCTATATGAACCATATTTGCATCTGGTTGCGTGCTATTAAAAAGATGAGAATAAATGGTACGTATACAATTTAATAATTTTGCACTTTGTCCGAAGGCTTGAATTACTTGTGTCGAAGGCTCAGTCTGCGATGAACTTAGTAATTTTAAAAATTCATCAATACCATCAAATGTATTTAACCTATATTCGCTTTCAAGCTCCGGTATTACTTTATTAAATGCTAGGTCAATTAAATAGGTAGCCCTAAAATGTGGATTATCCCCATACCTTTTAAGGTCATTTATTATGTCCCCTACTTCGCCTGGATTGTTACGAAAGTATTCTGCACCAATTATTCGTAAATCATCTAACGTTATAGCACGTGGATCAAGTTCATCCAATTTGGCAAGTATATCTTGAGGAATGTAACTTTGACTTAAAAGCAGTTCAGGAGGTTTAGGAGGAAAACTTGATCTGTTAACGCCAAAGTCACCGGAGCTTAAATCTTGATCATATTGTTGACTTGCAAACATAAGATATCTCCAAAAGTACTTTTACTAGTTAATTAAAAGTAGTAATTACTACAATCGGAAGAAAAACTTTTTGATTCAACTCAAACCTACAAAATATGGGTTTTTGTCAATAAATTACGAAATAATTGTACAGTTATTTAGATAACTTTTATTTATAGTTTTATTTATCTAAGGAATTGGTTTTGGAATAACAGGAGAAGCGGGATTAGAAATAGGGTTCTGTTGAATACGCGCGGGGGTTCGTGTCTCAAACAAATTCAAAAAGTTTACGTTTATATCCATTTTGGATGTAACAATTGGCTCAAGAGAGCCAAATTTTTGCGTGAAAGGCGAAGTAGTGTTAGATAATAACTCAGCGGTAAATATCTCTAAAGGGTCGCCAATTTCAAGCTCATATACTTCTTTTGGTACTAAGGCTAGAGAAATTGTTAAATCAGCGATTGTAGTGATAGGAAGTCTTCGCACCCGTAGTGACAGTATTGTATTGTAAATGACTCCAGCACTTAACCGGCTTATTTCATAAGCAGCTCGCTCTCCTGGAGTCAAGCTACTTGAATATTCTAGTAAAGGAATATGTCGCAAAGCCTGTGGAATCAATTCTGGCGAAAAACTAGTGTTCTCTACTGTCTGACCCTGAAGTCTTCCTAAAAGCCATCCTCTTGCTACAATATTTCGGTATGACTCGAGTGTTGTCTCTGAACTGAGATTTATTCTTGTTACTTCCTCAATGGGTACAAACTGATTCCTCTCTTTGTCGTAAACCTGAGAACCCGTAATAATAAATCGTCCAGCATCAATAACTACTCTTTCATTCCAAAGAGATACACTTCCTCGGAAAGTTGGTGACCATTCTACTCGACCATCATCAGAGAAACTTTTTAAACTCCATCCAATTGACCCATCTCCGTTTACTATCATAGCTACATCTGGAACACTTTTACTTTGAAGAGCTGGTTGCCCATTTATCAAAATCAATTGTCCGTCAATATTTGGCCCCCAATGACGGTTACCATTAGCATCAGGTACACTTGATATTCTTATTGAAGGCCCCTCACCACCTGGCCGCACCAAAACCCTTTGCCCTGACGTTAAAAATGGACTATCTAAATCAATATACATGGCACCATCAAGAACAGTTAAAGTGCCAGATACTGGCTTTGAATAGGTACCATCAGGCAATATCATCCTGACACCGCCATTACCTACAAAGAATTTATCATTATCAAAAGCTACTTGAAGTCCACTTATCTCACTTGTGCCACTAATACTTGGAATAGTAACTGGCTGAGCAAAAAATGGTTGTGATAAACCGTTAGAGCCAACAAATCGAATACGACCGTCAGGTAAATAAATTAGCTCTATATCATTCCAACTTGTTTTAACTCCAGGAAGTGTTTCTCCACTCTGAAGCCTATTTAAAACAAAGGTTCCCTCAATAGCAGAACTGTAGCTTAAATCACTATTCCTAAATCTTATAGTTCCCGTGTTATCTCTATTTGCTCTAATTAGAGTTCCAGTTTCTATATGCTGACTATGAAGCTCACCTCCTAAAATTGTAGGTCGGTAGTTAGTGCTACTCCAAGGCTGAGAATAACCTTCACCTCTATTTTGCAATCTAAAAGTATGGTCGGTTTGATGGAATATTGTACTGCCATCTTGCCTTCTTTCAATAATCCCAAAGTTTCGAGAATCTCCAACTGTTAATTCAGCAGGTATACCATTTGGAATTGAAGGGCCCCACTGACCATTAGCTAGTGGTACACGCCAACCATCACTTGCCAAAAGTCTCCTTCTATCAGGTGTTACTATTACATCTCTTCCGTTATATCTCTGAACAGTTCCGCCATCAGGAGACCACTCGATTCGACCATTTGCTCTTCTTATACCTAGTTCAAAACTTCGCCCAGGAAACCGAGTGTCTGGCACATTAACAATAATGTCACTGCCGGGTACCTCAAGAATAATATCACCATTGTTGAGATGTCTAAACCTTCCGTTATTTCTTATTCTTTCTGAAGTTCTCGGATCAAGCCCTGGAGTATTTGAAACTACATATCGAGCTAGATTCGTAAAAACATCTCTTGCTGTTTCGCCAGGGGCCTGCATCCCCTGCTCAATTAGATCACGTACTTCCCTTATAGTACGTCGAGGATGAGCAATCATATCGCTAACAAGCTCTGGTGTGTCTTGTATAATATTTAGAGCTGTACCAGCCGTTCTTCTTACTGTACTTACAACTGGATTTTCAAGGAACCCCTCAATCAAATTGGATCCAGAGTCCAGTAATTCTTGTGCACGAGTTACTAGTCCTCTCACGGAATCTACAAGCCCAGCTACGAGAACAGGATCACAATCAGGAGAAAGTGTGACTGTTATGTTAGGGTCTTCTAAGAGTTCAGGCTGGAAATCGCTTACCCTAGGTAAATAGGAATGCGAGAAATTAACCTCTCTTAATTCGAGGGATAAGGGGACAGGTCTCTCACTATTATGATTAACTGCCACGTTACTACTCTGGAATTCTCTACGTTTTTCCACATAGAGTATCGCTTGCTTTAAAGTAGCTCTTTAATACAACGTTATTGATACTAAGTAGTAACTGAATGTAACCACTATAAAATGCTGAACAGTGCGATTTTTACGCAAAAAAAATGCGTTCCTTACTTAGATTTTATATCAACAAAATTGCACAGTACATTTGGTTAATATTTACAGGTAGACATCAAAGCTTTTAGAGTATCCAAGGAATCAGCATCTTCTAAGCATTTATCACGACGCCACCGTAGAATTCTGGGAAAGCGCACCGCAAGCCTAGCTTTATGCCGAGAAGAAGGCAAAACACCCTCAAAGGCTATTTCAAAAACAAGCTTTGGTGTAACTGTTCTTACTGGTCCGTAACGCTCTTTAGTATTTGACTTAACAAATGAATCTACTAAAGCAAGCTCTTCTTCAGTTAACCCAGAATAAGCTTTCGCAAAAGAGACTAATGAACCATTATTCCAAACAGCAAAAGTAAAATCAGTATAAAGATTTGCGCGACGTCCATGTCCTTTCTGTGCACTTACTAATACAGCATCAACTACATAAGGATCAATTTTATATTTCCACCAATCACCTCGTACTCTGCCGGATCTATAAGGAGAATTGCACCGCTTTAACATCACCCCTTCTGCGCCATTATAACGGGCTATATATCTAAACTTAATGATCTCCGATATTGAACTTACAAAAAAAACAGGAGATAACTGAAAATTAGGATAATCAAAAAAATTTGTAGCTAAATGCTTAAGCATTTCTCTACGAGTTATAAAAGAGAGATGGCGAATATCCTTCCCGCTTTCTTCAAGCAGATCATACGCAATAAAGGCTACTGGATATTGATTACAAAATTTTACTGATGGTGATTTTCTGCCAAGTCTTGGTTGAAGTTGAGAAAATGGCGCTACTTTAATTTTATTATTATCCCATGCTACAATTTCACCATCAATTACTAAGCAATTATTTGCAGATTCTGCTAATATTGAAGATAATTCCGGAAATTGCGTTGTAATTATTTCTTCGCCTCGTGACCAAATTAGTGGTTTTTCTGCACGCTTAACTAGCTGAGCTCTTATACCATCCCATTTATATTCTACTGCCCAGTCATCACATGTACTCAGTAACTTTTCTCGTGCATTTCCATCCGGTAACGGAGACGCTAGATAAAATGGATAAAGATGGTCTGAATTATTAGTATTAGCTACACAGTTAAATAATCTTTCGTAACAATCAGATGATGGTGCCCAATTTCCAGTTAGCCTCAGTGCTACTGTTGAGGCGTCTATATTGTTTACCTGAGCTAATGCCCGAAATACTAGACTTTTAGCTACTCCAACCCTTAATCGGAGCCTAGATCCTCCAAGGATTAACTTAACTAATAAGAATAAATGAAACTGATTAAATTTTTGAAAAATAGTGCCTAATTTTTCGACTTGTTCCTGAAGATTATACTCTTGCAATGCTGTAAGTTGGGCGATCACCCCCGAAAGCGTAAACTCTAAATCAGATAAAACTTTTGAGGGGGATGCAACAAGTAACGAAATTGTTTCAGCTAAATCGCCCACTGAATAATAACTTTCCTCTATTAACCATTTCGGAAGCTTAGTGGCGTAAGAAGTAGCATTTTTAATTGTTGTTGATGAATATCTCGGTATTACCTTCTTTCCCATAAAAAGAGAGAGCGCCCAGCTCTTTTCTTCCAGGTCAGCATGCTGAAAAAAATATACTAGCGAGGAGCATTTATTATTTAGTTGAGATGTAGCATCAAGCTCCTTATAAAGCTCATCAAACTGAATAGCTCTGTGTTCATCTTGACCAACAACTTTCTCATCATTGCTTGGTTTAACTTGATTCATGAATTGCACCTATTCAAGCTAAAACGGTTGCATCTACTGAAAGTGCGTAAGACTCTAAAGAAAGCAACAAAAATAATTACGATAATTATTAACATGCTTTCAAATACCGATATTCTTTCAGCAATCACAAATAGTGAATTAACTATCACTCCATTTAAACCGCAGATGATACGTGGATGCAGCATCACTCTTCATTTGGGACCACTTCTGTTGCAACCAATACCGGGTAAAGTAGCAGACCCACGCGAACATACCGTTCCTGAATACACTTCAATCAACATAAGTCGTACTCATCCTTTCGAGTTAGCTCCTGGTGGATTTTTGCTTGGACATACACTCCAAAAAGTCACAGTAGGTCCTACCCTCGGATTTTTAATTGAAGGACGCAGTACCTTAGCAAGATTAGGCTTAACAATCGTACAAACTGCGATGATAGTCTATCCAGGTCATCGAGACAGAGCAGTAACGCTCGAATTAGCAAACCACGGTCCAAATATAATTAGGCTTTATGCTGAGATGAAGATAGCTCGAGTAGCTTTATTTCGCTTTCCCACCCCAAGTTCACTCACCTACGATGAAGACGGTAAGTACCGTGATCAATCACAAGTGGGCCCACCAATTTTTGAAAATGAGTTCTTTTGATTATTTGACTAATTCTTCTACAGTACCACGGGTGATACTTGACAGCTTTTGAATGCGATTGAAAACTTTATAATGGTAGCGGGGGAGGGATTTGAACCCCCGACCTCCGGGTTATGAGCCCGACGAGCTACCAGGCTGCTCTACCCCGCGTCATTCCTTTAATAATAAAATATTTAGATTACTTGGTCAAGCCTTGTTACCTAGTCTGTCTATCTCTGAATAATCATCCACTATTAATTAACTCGTTTTTGAATTTAGAAAATTCTTTAAAAGTTAGGTGCCTTAATTCACCTGGTTTTAATGATCCAATAGAAAAAGGGCCATGTGCAATGCGGGCTAAGTCTAAGACAGGATGATTTAGTGCGGCGCAAAGTCTTCTAACGATACGGTTACGCCCCTCAGTTATCGTTACTTCAATCCAAGTTGAAGGTAACTTATCTTGTTTATCTAAAGAGTAACTTGCATTAAGCTTTCTCAAACTAATCATCGAGCTCAGGAATCGTACCTTCGCAGTAACAATACCATCAGACAATCGCACCCCTTTAGCACACTTTTGTATTAAACTGTCATCCACTAAGCCTCGAACTCGAGCATAATATACTCTACTATGTTGATATCGCGGATGAGTCAGAATTTGAGCGAAATCTCCATCATTAGTCATGATTAGAAGACCAGACGTATCATAATCAAGACGACCAACGGGAAAATAAGACTCCGTTTTTTTTGAAAGATACTGCCGAACAGTAGGACGCCTCTCTTGCTTGCTCAAAGTTGTAAGTACTCCCCTTGGCTTAAATAGAATAAGAGCACCCTTCTGAACTGGCCGTACCAGACGCCCATCTAATTTGACGCGATCTTTGGTTAGATCTACTTTTTTACCAAGCTCTTTAACCGCAACCCCATTTACGGTCACCATACCACTAATTATTAGTTCTTCTGCTTTTCGCCGCGAAATATCACCACAAGCGGCCAAATATCTCTGTAGACGCATGTAAGATACTGTCATTGAACCTAACTAATTGCCTGTGTAAAAAACTAAAAATTAAGAATCAGCATCTTTCTGCTTCTTCCCCATTTTCTCGAGCAAACATTACAAACTCCCTAAGAGAAGGAAGCTCTGGAAGAGACTTTAGTCCAAATATCTTTAAAAACTCCTCGGTAGTTCCATATAGCGCAGGTTGACCAACTGTAGCTTGCTGCCCAGCAATTTTGATTAATCCTCTATCGAGCAAAGTCTTAAGGGTAGGTGAAGAATCAACTCCGCGAATTTTTTCAATGTCACTTTTTACAATTGGCTGACGGTATGCAATGACCGCCAACGTTTCCAGAGCCGCTGCGCTTAGCCTCTTTGGTTTAGCTGCCTTGAGTAATCTAACGGCAGGAGCACAGACAGCTTTAGTTCTTAAAAGATACTTTCCCGCAACTTCCACTAATTCTACTCCCCTAGGAGCCATAGCAAGCTCATCGGCAAGAGCTGCCAATGTTGCTCGAGCAGTACTAGTTGCAAGACCCGCTACCTCAGCTAATCGACGTAAAGGAAGCTCTTCACCCGAAGCAAAAAGGAGAGCTTCAAGAGTGGCGATGTCTTGAGGCCGTGGCTCACCATTATAAACTACTGATTCATGTTCTACAGTATTTTCTTCTGATAGCTCGGCAACTTCTTGATGCTGAATCTCACCGATTTCATCTGGTTTCACCTTTCAAACTCCTGCACTATTTTTTAACGGGTTACATTAACTGTCTAATTGATTGATCACCTGAGATTGCTGTTGTTGAACGAGCGAGGCGAATCTCTGAAAAAGGATCTTCTTGAAGCACAATCAGTGCACTCCGTTTGCACAACTCAAGCAAAGCTAAAAATGACGATATCAAAACTGAAATACTTTCCCCATCGCTAAATAATTCAGGAAAAGTTATCTCTCCTCCAACCGAATCTACTTTATTTAGTATCATCATCATTCGATCAGCAATGGATAGTGAGTCAACAGTTATCGAGAAAGACGCTCGGCTCCCCTTTACTCTTTCAAGTAACCGCTTAAAAGCAAGACCAAGAGTCATAGGATCATGGCTTTTGAGTGGAGCATTTTTTTCAGACTCTGATAGGGTAAATCCAACGGATGGGAACACATCCACCCAAAGAAGTGCCCTAGAACCCAACTCTGTGGCAGTTTTACGAAAAATCGCAGCTTCTCGCAGTTGCTTGAGAAGCTCCTCATTTGGGTCAAGGATGTCTTCATCCCCATCAAGTGACTGATCATTGTCTTTTTGGTCACGCGCACCATGACTATCCTCACCAAGTAGGTGCCGAGCTTTAAGTGAGAGAAGAGTTGCAGCTATCACCAAATATTCCCCAGCTGATTCAAACTCTTGACGAGTAAGAATCTCAACACAGTCAAAGTACTGCTGTGCAACCTCCAAAAGTGAAATTTTATCGAGAGGAAGCTCACGCCGTTTTACCAAGTGAAGTAGAAGATCCACTGGCCCATCGAATATACCAAGGGAAACTTCAAAAGTTTTGATATTAGGAGAAGGTAAATTCATAATACTAAGAGGCTAATAGAATAGCCTGCTAAGTAACAAGAGGTATTGGAGTGCATAGGAGGCTTATTTTAATAGTCTAGTTATTCCATAAAATTAATTGTTTCATCAATAAAAATCATTTATTCCCACCTTACTTAAGTTTCTCTCTAGAGGCTAAAGACCAATGCCAAGTAAATACTGCCGCTGCTTGAGCCACATTAATAGAATCAATTTTCCCTGCCATTGGTATTGTAAATTGTAGCCTGCACCTACTTTGTAGTAGCTGAGGAATTCCCTCTGCTTCGCTACCTAATACCAAAAACATCTTTGATGGAAGCACACTAACTGTATCTATTGGCACTGCTTCAGCACTACAGGTAAGAGCTACTGATGAAATGTTGAATTCATCTTGAGCCTTAATTATTGCCTGACTGAGATTAGGAACTGCATAAACAGGAATAAATTCTGAAGCTCCAGCACTGACTCTTGAAACAGCGGGACTCAGACCTACCGACCTATTTTTGGGAATCACGATTCCTTGTGCACCAAAACAATGAGCGACCCTTAATATTGCACCAAAATTGTGGACATCGGTTATGCCAGCAAGAACAAAGAAAATGGAACTTTGGTTAAGCTTTGATAACGCCTCCATAAGCTCAGTTGTGCCTAAGGCATTTCTCGGTTTAGTTAAGGCCAAACAACCCTGATGATTAACTCCTCCTGAACCCACCACCATTACCATCGCAGATATCTCATCTTTTGCAAGAATCCGCTTGGAGAATTGCTCAATATCAATACGTCCTTCAGCACTATTCCCGTCTTTCTGCATGCGCATCCACTCAAATGCTTCTTGAGTAAGATATAATTCTAGAATACGCCCAGCATTGTATCGAATCATCTCTCTTACTGGTTTACGCCCAACAACAAAGTGAACATTCTGCGGAGGAAATACAGGCCTTCGCTTATTTGGACTTTGAGAAGAGATGTGAGAAATTTTTGAAATTTTTTTAGGCATAGAAATTTTACTATAAATGTTGGGTAGCTAAGCTAGTTAACATTGATTACACTTTGGGCAAGTCGTACGGTATACCCTTCCAAGATAGTATACACTCAAAAATCTAAAAAATTATGTTAGGGCGAGGCATTTTAAGCAGCAAAAGTTCCTCATTAAGGTCAAATTTGAAGGCACCTGCCTTATTTACTAGTTCAAGATATCCTGCTTTTTCTCATTTTATGAAAAGTAACGTAAAACAAAAAGTACACGTCTTAAATAACGGGCGTCTTAAAGCACCGTTTATAATAAGTTACGATCGAGAATTAACGAGCAATCTGCCCTACTCTACTGAAATAAATGGTAAGTTAACATTTAATGGTCCTCCCCATGAGTTCATCCCACCTAATGAAGAAAAATTACATAAACTCGACAAAAAATCTTATAGCTTGAAATCGTTTATTTTATCTCAAAGAGATATTTCGCCATCACGAATCTTAATCAAGGGTAAACATTTCTATTCAAAAACAGCCCAATTTTTAGGTAAGGTTATAAAATTTAACCTAATCAACCAAAGGAGCTCTAACACTCGTTTCCAAGATCCACAAAACGACTCTAACAAACAGCTTGAGTTCAAAGTTCCAAAACAAATACTTCTAAAACGGGCGTGCTGGCTTACGGCAGTGCTCCTTATACTTACAGCCTCCCTCACGATGTCAGTGCGATTAAGTACTGCGCTTGCACGCGAGGTTGATACTCTTTTTTTCAGCTCAGCAATAAGGATCCCTCCTCCTGGGGTATATATTTCTCAGATGCGTATCGTGCCGTTTGTAAGTGCTCACGGGATTCCCATATTTATGATAACTGGATTGGTAAAAAACGACACTGAAGATAATTTCAGCGATGTCACCATAGAGGGATTAACGTACGATCCAGAGGGAGCAATTATTGGGCGCAGTGTTGCGACTGCTGGTGTTACTACTTCTGGCGTAAGTAGTTTTTCTGATGCTTTGCCTAGTACTTCTTCTGATAACTTTTCTAATGGCCTTTCTAATTCACTTTCTAATTATAATGCCCCTTCGGGAGCCGCGATTAAAACTTTAACTCAAGACGCTATCTTTTTACTAAAAAAAAATACTACCGCACCAAGCAAGCTACTGCGTGGTCAAAGCATCCCATTTAATTTGATAATCGAACCTACTTCGGCCATCTCCAATGAAAAGAACATCCCTAGCTCCTATTCAGCTCGAGTATTTACAGTAGAAAAGTAAGCTACTTCGAATTCTTTTTTCCTGTTGATGGTCATGTTGGTACGTTATTTTCTTTAGAATTTTCTTTAGCGCTTTTCTCAGTAGATAAATTTAGTTTCTCAGCCTCAAGTTTCTTTTCAGCTTCTTGAGGAGTCACATCAATAGCACTTCCCTCTCGAAAAGCCTTACGAAAATTACTAATACCCTGGCCTAAACCGGAGCCTAACTCCGGCAACCGCTTAACCCCAAATAATAATACCACTACTCCAGCGACTACTCCGAGCTCAAGCGGACTAAGACCCATCATATTACACCCCGTTTAATTGGTTAAATGAGCAAATCCTTACATACCTTGCTTTGCTCGCCTAAAAAATTGACCACACACCTTTATTTTTTTCTAACTTCCAAAACGTGCAGGCCAAGCTCCTCAAGTGTACTGTAGTAAGGATGACAAGCTCAATAACTCGTTACAATTCAATTCCAACAACAATAACAAGCCTCATTGTATCAGCAGTACTTCATCTCCTGATTTTCATCGCACTTTTAGCCACATTGAAGTTCTCTTCGACTACTCCTTTGTCAGAAGCATTAAAGGTTGAATTGGTTGCACCACCCCAAATAAAAAAAAGTTTCTCTCCGACCCTGCCCCCTCAAACTATTCCGTTAAACAAAAAACAGATAGTTTCTCCTCACGAAGCCCCTATAGTCACTACCCCTCCACCAGATGCTAAACTATTATCAGATCAAAACACCGCTACAAAAAAAGAGGTGATAAAGAGAGGAATGCCAGCAAAACAAGCTTCACTCTCATCTAAAGTCTCTTCTCAGAGCTTGCCTCAAACCTCCGCTTTACCTTCAAAAAAAGTAGAGTCTCCAAAAACGGTTACTAAACAGGCGAAAAATAATCAAATAGCGTCACAAACTAGATCAAAACAACAGTCCATAACCGTTAAAAATAATCCTTCAGCACTTACCTTAAAGCTTGATGAGAACACAGCGCTAGCTAAATTTGGGTTAGAGAAAAGAAATAATGGTTCAGAAGAAAATAGCTCTGCATCTAGGATAGCTCGGTCATCATCAAAACAGAGTGTTCCATCGGCATTTTCAC
The DNA here is from genome assembly GCA_044347345.1 of Bdellovibrionota bacterium. Taxonomy (GTDB): domain Bacteria; phylum Bdellovibrionota_C; class UBA2361; order UBA2361; family JBIKUX01; genus JBIKUX01. The sequence goes on from JBIKUX010000001.1 coordinate 94,996, forward strand.
GTCCTCCAGGTTCTGGTGCCGCCTTCCTTGGTGCGAGTGGAGTTCCTGATTTTTTACCGAATCTGCCGGATGGTGATTTAACTCTCCTTAACACCAAGGCGAATCAGTTCGCGGTATTTGTACGTAGAGTTGCTCTTCGCGTTTTTCAAAATCTTAGAAGAGGTGGGTGGGAAGCTATGACCGCTAGGGACATCTTACGTATTGCCGACAAAGTAAATGTTGAAGCTATACTAGAAAAAAACGGGACTTTACGAGAGGTAAATCTTACTGTTTCCTCAGGAAGTGACGCGTTTGATCAGGTAGTTGTGAGTGCGATTAAGGAAGGAGCACCAGACCCAAATCCACCAGCCGCTGCGACGCTGGACGACGGGACTATTCGTCTCTTCTTTAACTCTCAGAGCTGGGTTAGACAAGGATATAACCCTCGAACTGGTGCTCCTCGCGAAGAACGATGGATATACTTAGGAACAGGACTCCGTTAGATTGATGAAGAAAAAAATAAAAAAAGGATTCGCCATAGCGTCTCAAAGTGGCGTCAAAGGCACTTTAAAATGGATGCTTAATGGAATTTCTTGGGAGCTAAAAAAAGTTAATCCCACATTTAGAGCAAGATTAAAAGAGCATCTTTCATTTGATGAAAAGTACGGTGTAGAGACCCTGACGCCAGTGTTTCCAGAATCTCTCGATATTCCGTATACCACCGAAACCGAGCCTGGATGGTATGAGGCCGCTGAACCATGGATAGTTCGTGAAATAATCAAAAAAGCTCCAGTTGAACCAGCACAAACAACATTTGTTGATATTGGTGCTGGTAAAGGACGAGTTATGTGTATTGCTGCCTTACATGGTTTTCAATCAGTAGTAGGTATTGAGCTTTCATCATCACTTGCCGCAATCGCTCGCAGTAATATCGCAAAACTCTCTTCTAATCTTCCAACTTCTTCAACCCAACTAACAATTACAATCATTGAGGCAAATGCAGCTGAATGTCACTATCCAGATGGAGATTTACTAGTTACCTTTTTTAATCCGTTTGGACCGTTAGTCCTGCAAAAAGTACTCACTAATCTTCTAATAAGTCATACTCCTCGTAAGGTAGTAGCTGCTTATATCAATCCTGTTCATCATGAAGTCTTTGAGCAAAGTAGCCGGTGGAGTTTAAGAGAGATTCATTCAAGATATCGATTGTACGAGTCGGTGTGATTAGTCTTAACAATAGTTAATCTTTGTCGCTAGTTAATCTTTGTCGCTAAAAGAATTTACAATTTCACCAGATTTTATCCGATTTTGCTGTTAATTCTTGCTCCTTTTAATCCATCAAATAACTGACTAATCTTTAACTCTTAAGTTAGTATAAACACTTTGAACATCATCATCTTCTTCTAATGCACTTACTAGCTTTTCAACGTCCGCTTCTTCCTGTGAAGACACATCTATGAAATTTAAGGGTAATTGCTCGATACCCGCACTTTGAATATCTATCTTCATCTCTTCTAGGCACCGCTGAAGCCCTACATACCCCTCAAAAGTACAATAAAGAAGTAAAGAATCATCATCAATCTCAACTAACTCCTCTAAGCCATAATCAATTAGAGTTAGCTCAAAGTTACTCAACTCTAACGTAGCAGAGCGACTTACTCTGAATACACCTTTTCTTTCAAAGACAAATTTCAGTGCACCAGAGCTTGCGAGAGTTCCTCCCCAGCGATTAAAAATAGACCGGACATTGGCTACCGTGCGAGTGTTATTATCTGTAGCAGTCTCAACTATCACTGCCACTTTGTGCGGGCCAAAACCTTCATAAGTTATCTCAAACAATTCTTCAGCACCCTTGCCAGATGCTCGGTCTATAGCTGCCTCAATGCGATCCTTAGGCATATTTAGAGAGCGCGCAGTTTGAATAGCAAGTCGTAGACGCGGGTTAGAAGCAGGGTCTCCGCCTCCAAGCTTAACTGCGATGGCAATTTCTTTACCCATTTTAGTAAATGCTTTTGCCATTTTTGCCCATCGGGCAAACATTCTTTCTTTTCTTTTTTCAAAAATTCTTCCCATCGAACTAACTCTCGAGTAAAAATTGTGCAAAAGATGGTTATACCGCTTGCACGCTTTACTTTCTAGGGTATTTATCCAAAACATAAAAATTGAAGTTCTTAATATTCAAAAATACTATGAGTTAGTATTCTGTGCGGATGCCTGATTAGGAGTTGCCTGATTAGGAGTTGCTGACCCACTAGGGATGTTAGTTTGTGGCGCAGGGATATTCGACGCAGGGGTATTCGACGCAGGGGTATTCGGCGCAGGGGTATTACTAGTTGGTGACGGACTAAAACTTGGTGAACTGTTAGAGTAAAAATTCCTAAGCTGATCTGAACTTGCTCCTAAAACATCCCCCAGTGAAGTGCCCGGCGTTACACCTTGACCAAGGTTAGTTGTGTTGATTCGGCTCATTAAACCTTGGAGTTCAGATGTAATACCGTCTGCTGGGTTCCCGTTTGGTTGAATCGCTTGATTGTTAGCCCATATACTCTCTAATGACTGCTGACCAACTTCGGAATTAACACCGTTGGCAAGGTTATTAAACCAGTTAAAATACTCACCACGTAAAGGGTCGCTATATTGAGCTTGCATCTGCATATCTGTACCCAACATACCAAGCATAGCCATTCCCTCCATCGAAGCAGGTTTTTGACCTGCTGACAGCGTACCCGCTTGAACCTCTTGGGCCGCTAAAGCACCTGATGCCTGATGCGCAAAGTTATTTAAAGCTGACCACCGCTCTTCACTTGCTCGCTGCTCGGCTGCTTGGTTTTGGCGGCCAGCGGCTTGGTTATATCCTGCCGCTTGCCCTCCAGCGGAGAACGCTTTATTGACTTGCCCTGCTTGCTGAGCCTCTAGCTGTGCTTGCCTTTGGCGATTTGTCGTTTCAATACCATACGTACCAAGAGCAGATGCTCCTTGCAGAAGCTGAGAAGCTGCACTGGTAACTCCTAAAACTGAGCTTATCCCAGTATTGAGTGCTGCACCCGCCGCACTACCAAGAGGTTTGTTAATAGCTCCGGCAATGGCACCTGCTGTTGAACTTAGTGCTCCCCCAAGGCTATTTGTACCCAAACCTAAATTTGCAGCTCCTACAAGAGCTGAAGTAGCTTGTGTAGCGGTTGATAGTCCAGATGTTCTTTGTTGAGCAGCAAGAGAATATTGTCTGGCTTGTTGGCCATACCCCTTTTCAAGAGCATTAGCGGCTGATTGCTCTTGTTGACCGCGCAGTCCTAAGTTACCGTAAGCAAGTGCATGAAATCCAAATTCATTTGGATCATTGCGCATTGCCTTACTATAAGCCATTTGCCCAACTGTGGCCTGATTTGAGCTAGCTCTAGCAGTTAGATCTCCAGTGTAACCTCTCCCAGCGGCGCGACCAGTTTCTTGCGCATAAGACTGAATCGATTGAGTAGCAAGAGATGCAGCTCCTGCCTTCGCCCCAAGAACTATTTGCCCTGTAACTGCCGGTACGGCAAAATACAAAGCCGCCATAAGATAGATATAATACGAATTCGTTAAATCTAAATCCATTGCGGCTCCAAGCACCATGGATTTATCTAAAATCCGCATTGTATCAAACCAGGAAATAAGATTTGAACCATTAGCTCCTAAGCTAGGAAGCGATACAGGCCCTGTTATTCCTGTTCCAAGAAGCCCTCCTCCTGCCGCTACCATCACCTTAGGTACCGCTCCTGGAGCGCAAATACCGTATGGCGGATTGACTCCAAAGGCTAGCAGTTGCGACGGACATGTTACTTGCACCATCCCATGCTGTTGCATTGACCATACTTTTGAGAACAATTTTACTGAGTCTGAGTTATTTCCAAGCATTGCCCAAATGCTTCGCTCAAGGGTAATGCATAACGCAAAACCTACATCCCATAATTTTACCCAAGCCCAAAATGACATCCATGTAAATAAAATTTTATGCCATCCAGGAATTAGAATAAACAAACATACAAACGGGTAAGCGATAGACAGAAGATACATAAGTACACCTTGTACATAAGGCATCATCATGGCCCAACTGTACACCTCGGTAAAACGGGACTGAGAACCTACAGTTGACTGATATATTTCACCATAGGCTACAGAGGAAGCACCACTACTCATTCGTACATCGTATGGTTTAGGTGCTATTGAGAATTCGTTACGAAACAAATGTACTAAAATTAAATCGGTTAAAAATGCTGCTTGACCTTCTGGTGTTAAGCCACGCACAAGAGTAGCTGGATTAAGAGCACTTAAAATAGATTGCCATCCTCCTCCAAGAATTGCTCCTATTCCTCCGGAAAGTAGATTTTCTAACTCAAGAGCATGACGAGGCCACCCATAAAACAGAGTGTACATCATAGTAATTGGACTCACCCCAGCGGGAAGACCACTGATCATCTGATAATAAATGTGTCCAGCTTCCCAACGAAATGCATGCACCAGAAGATAAAGATACTGATCACATCTAACAGTCTCGTAGATATTCTGCCTCTTAAAATCTTCTGTTTCAATGAAAGGAAACCCTCGTCTAAAACCTCCCACTGAATCCTTACTCAAAAAATCTCTCATCGACTTGGGAGTAGGTACAGCTAAACTAGCTAAATATTTCGTGATCAGAACATACTGCCCGCCGTTACCTGTAATAGGAATTCCTAAAATATTAGCACTAGCTTCTTCCAAAAATACAGTATCAGGTACATTTGCTCCGGTAGAGTTATTAGCAGCTACAAACTTACCCTCATCAATACCTTTCCTAAAGGCATCACCGCATTCGCTTGATAAAAAACTAGTAAAAGCATCTCTTAAATCTGCACTTGATACCTTAGCTCCAGTTATATCTTGCAGGTATTTCCACTTTAAATTAGATAAAAGCCAATGCATGTCATCTGAAGGCTCACCGCTACCCGTGACGTTACCAAGTAGATCAGTAAGAGTGAATCCTCCATTATTAACAAATTGAGGGAGGTTACTCAGTAAAGATGAAAATATACTAGATTCTGCTCCGGGCAAGTTAAATACGCCGGTCCACCGCATCATCCATTCAACAAAATCAGACAGAAGTGTATCGTACCATACAAACAGATTTGATACACGAACTTTACCAATACTACGATTAAACTGTAAATCTAATCCTAAATCTCCGAGAGTATCATAAAAATCGTAAGACCCACTTTGCACAATATTAAGGGCTGCTAAACCAGGTTCCGCATTTTTCCAAACTTCTTTCTGAGCTGCTTTTTGTCGCTGAACATTATCCTCGACTTTTGGCCCTACATTCCACCGCACACCTGCTATGGGAATAGTATCTTGTACTAACCAATGATAAATACCTGGGCCAATTAAAAACCAAAGGTACAACTTTGGAGGGAAACCCATAGCCATCCCAATTATTCCTGAGATAACAGCTATAGTATAAATTAGTATAGCCCAAGTTCCTAACCCACCTTGAGTAATATAAGAAAGAATATCAGCCTGAACCCAGTATCCTTGAGTGGCAAGCGCGGCAGTTTGAAGATGAAAAACTGAAGCTGGACAAGAACTGGGACCTCCTGGAGTAGAAGGTATGCAGTTTGAAGAGTCTGCAATAGATTGCACATCTACTATAAAGGAAAGTAAAGTTGCAAAAAACGTAACAAATGCGTCCGCTATCACAACAATAATACCTCACGATACTAGAAAACCAAGATGAGCAACTTGAAAATGATTTGACTACAAATAATTTCAAGATCAGTTAATCTATATCTTCTAGTTCGACTAACAATCGGTATAGCTTGAATCAGAATTAAATTATCTAATAGAAATTAAATTCTAATTTCCATTTCTACCAAATGAAAGTTGGGTACCACTACGACCCTTTTCAGCCTCACATTCTTCCAAAATTTTAGTAACTAAAGGCTTGATCTTATCTAACTCTGTAAATATTTGTTGGTCAGTAGATAAGCCTATTCGGTGCGCAAATAGCTTTTCTACGTCAGGAATAAGTGCTTCAAGGCCTGAAATTTGCTTCATAAAACCCAGAGTATCGAGCTTTAATCCATAAGAATTATTTAGTGCTACACCTTGTGCAAACTTGATAAGGCTATTGACTCTAAGTGAGGCGGATAAATCACCATTTTGACTCACAGTATCCCAATTAAGTGGACCATCTGGTGCAAATAAACCACACATCATCGATGAGCCTGAGCCTCCGCCATTACTAGAATTCCCGCCATTTCCGTTAGGTACCCCTCCTGAAGACCATCCATCGTCAGTATTACTATTGGAACTTTTACCGAAATTTATACTAATTGATTCTCCTGCTGTTGGCTTACGAGAAGCCCCCCAAGGAGGGCGTGCGGCTCCTGTCGATGAGGAAGAGCCCTGACTCCAATTATTACTTAATGGTGGCAAGAAATTTGCGAGTGAATTACTTCTTCCTGTATCACCACCACTTGATGAGGAGGTAGTGCGAGCAGCAGTATCATCTGAAAATCTGGTATAAACACACTCAGCTATATCAAGAAAACCTCCAACCCCTTGAATTTGAAGTCGCCTTAGCCTTTTAATGTTTTCAGGAGAGCCGTACGCTCCCATTTTAAGTCGAGCTGCTACAAGTAAAGAATCATCGTTACCCGCTGTAGCTGAAGAGATGCATCTTGCACTATTTTGATCAAACACCCCATGGGTCTTTACATTTACAGGTTCGTTTTCGCAAGCACATCTAGAATAAAGAATTGCCAGCATGTCTTCATAAGCCACCTTTGCTAAAAGGCGACGAAGTGCCTTAGGGTTATTATCGTCAACTGCAAGTAGGGGTGCTACTAGAAATAATTTATATTTATTATCTTCGGTAGCAGAGGGAATTTCTTCTTTACACATATCGCCAACAAAATTAAGCATTCTGTCAAGCTTTTCCTCAACTTGCGCACGCGCAATATCTATTTCATCAGGTCCTATACCACTCTCGTTCTGCCTAACATTTATCCACGCTCTAACCATATTTGAGGTACATATCGCTCCTGGTGGTGCACTTTCCCCACTTGGCAATCTGGTAATATCTATTGTTTCACCCCCTCCCTGCGGTTGACTTGGGTCATTTACTGTTTCATTAGGATTTGTAACGCAAGAATTTTGGATCTCACTAATACTGATATTAGGGTCTCTTCGTCGACCTTCTTGAATACAAGTGTCAATTGCTTGCTGATAAAACCTAGCTTGCTCTGGGCCTTGAGTCCTCTCTATGTAAGCAATTAAATCACCTATCTGAACTTTAAATGAGTTTTGCTGATTAACAAAATTCGCTATCGTACTTTGTTCAGCATTAGAAATAGCCGGCGCTACTAAACTTTTAGTTAGTGCAGTATCTACTAACGACTGATTAAGAGGATTTCGTGCATAAGGCAGATTACCTCCCAATGAAGAAAACTCACAGTTACCAGATGCCTCATCACATTGAAAGTTAGATCCATCATTAGTAGTTGGTAAGGTGTCAGCTGGATTAGTAGTAGAATCCTCTGCTACCGCAAAATTATTAACAATTACTAGTAGGTAAAAACTTACCAAGCAAAGCTTTAACAGATATTTTCTTGGTGAATGGATAACGTTAAACGGAAGTTTTTTTGGCATGTTCTTCATTTAGAATATGACTTTATTTTGATTGAGACCTTTGCATCACATTTATAATTTCATCTAGAAAAAACCATTCACGATGCCCAACCTCTGTCCATACTGTTTCACTATTTGGAGAGAAAAATACAAAAGTAGGAGCACTTCGAACGCCAATACCTTTCGCTACCTTTGTGCCTACTCGCAACGGCAATTTTATTTCTAACACCCTAGCAAAACGCTGAAAATCACCAGATGCTACGGAATCAAGCGACAAACCGACCGTTACAACTCTTGAATCGTCTTTACGCTTTTGCGCTAAGATATGCATAGCCTTGAGGGCTTTATGCGATTTAGGATCTTTCATTCGAAAAAAGAGAAATAACGACACTTTACCGTCTTTCGCAGACGGTAGCTTATGTAAGTACTCTCTCTGTATAAGATTTCTAATCGAGGCTTCATCAACAGCCTGATCTTTGCCAAGTCTTACATTACCAAATTTTTTTGTTTCTAGGTCGTCATCACTTTTTAAATATTTCTCTGTACTAAAATTAAGACGTTTATCCTCTTCAGCCTCTGCAGCAGCAAGAATATCTCTTACATGACCCGCTAATTTTGTTCCGTAAGCTACTTCTAGATTATTAGTGATATTTTTGGCTGCTCGCTCTTGTTCGAGCAATTTTCTTACTCCATCATATTCAGGATCTTCTTCATTTAATTTTGATTCAGGGCTAATACCTTCTGCGACTTTTGCAACTTCTTGTAATTTTGTAGCAAATGCTACTCTATTTTGTACATCCTGTAAATAACGCACAAATTGTCTGGCGTACTTAATAGCTAAATCATCTCTTCCTTCTTGCATAGCAATCATCATCGCCTTAAATGGCTTAGGTGCTTTTTCATCAGCTAAAACCGGTGCATCTTCTTCCGGCTTGCCGGAAAGTTCTATGAGTCTTTCTTCTAATGTCTGCTCTTTTATGTCATTCTTCCCATCTGTTTCTTTCTCGGTAAAACCTTCTTCTTCAGTCTCATCAGATATAGGAATATCAGGATTTTCAGGAGGAAGAATGTGCACTACAGGCTTGTCAGTTAGCGAAGTTGCTGTAGCTGAAAACGGTGATTCAGCAGATCCGTGCAAAAAGAAATCCTTAGAGGCTCCACCGTTACCCTTACCACGAAGACTTTGCTCAAATGATGATAAATTATTTATTTTTGAATCAGCAGCACAGAAGTGCATAGCAAATAAACTACTCACAACAGTCATAATGAGTACCAATGCTAGAGTTACGCCTTTTTGGCGCCTTATAGTAAATGACTTAAGTTTCACTCCTTTCATCCAAAAAAATAATCTAATTAATAAAACCTAAAAGCCAGTACGAATTAATTTCCCTTACTCTCATCTAATCTAATTCAATCTATTCGAATTTTGCGCCTTCTCTAAACTCTCTAATGGTTAACTATTTAAAATAGTTATCATAAGCTACTTGGTAATCGTTTACATTAAGGGTCGGAAAGAGACCCCCTTAACTTTACGCTAGTCATGCCAGATTAGTATTTTTCTAAAATAATTTAGTTATTTAGGCCTATCTGTACCTGCTAATTTATCCGGAATTATAAATTTCCCATCTGCTGTAAAAAATAGTTCGGGATTTGAAACTCCCTCTAAAATATAAGTTCCACCCTTTATCGTTACAATCCAGCTAGGGACTTTTTCAACAGGAATTTTGTCAGGTAAGCGAGATACTAATTTAACACGATTCACAATTTCAAATAGAGCCTGGCGTCTATCTATAGGGTCGGTTTTCTCAATAATAGATTGGAAAAAAGGCATTACTTCTTCAGGCCTACCAAAAAGATAGAAAGGCTCAACGTAACTCTTTGTTTTTAAAATAATATCAGCAAAAAAGTTGATATTAGCCTGTAAGGACTGAACATCTAAGCCACTTAACACGGCTCCAAAACCAATTACTTCATAAGCCTGCTTGATATCTTTAGAATTTAGAACTGTAGATGTAACAACTATTTCACTTTTGTTACTATTTTCTTCTAAGGGAGCCTCAAGCTCAGTAAAATTAGTACTCTTGCTGGAAGAGGGTTGAGATGCAAAATTCTTTTTAAAAAATGAGTCTGGCCTTTCTTGTGCTTTTACTTTTTGATTAATAAAAGACCACACTATTATTAGTATTAAGCGTATAAAATACGGCGTACTTTTTCCTCTATTCACAACTTTTCCTATCGAGAATAGGGCAAGTAGAAGCTAATACAACCCGCATGCCTGCAGGCTTTTCCGTAAACTTTATCCAATGAGTAGAAACCCACTCTGATTGCTCTTTAGGCATACCTTCACCAGCGGTTAAAACGGTAAACCCTGGCTCTATAGATAAGCACTGATTGTCATTAATATCATCTTTGTTATGAGCATGATGAATTTGCCATTTATCGCTCGATATTTCTTCGGGCGAGCGAATAGCATAAGTCCAGCCTTCAAGATTGCACATGACATTTGTTGTGTTCTGTGAGCCCGCTAAAGCTGCACTAGCTGTACCTCTAGAATTGTACCTAGCTCCCACAGGCACCTTACAACCGGCTAAACCTTTGCCAAAGGCACCAGCAGAAAACTCTTTCAAATCTTCTTTTTTTATATAGGGGTTACCGATACTCTTCGCGTTATAATTAATTACTTCTTGATTATAAATGCGATTCTTCTCACAAATCATGGGATCTTTAGTTAAGACTTCCTTAGTTAACTCTTTATATTTATTACTTATCATAGCTGTAGTAGCGTAAGTGCCAAGATGTGCAGGAAGATGCCTAAATTCATAAGATGAAGCATAAGTACCAACTTCACATTTTTTTAATTTAATACGAAGAAGTGGGTTTGGATTACTTATCTGGCGAGTTATGGGGCAAATTGCAGAACACCATGCAGTGTTTGGTCCTTTAAAAAGAAGCTTCATTGCATCTTTCTTTTTATTCAGAGTATCTGCCACAACAGAAGCCTTAATGTTCCAAAATCTAGTTACGGGAGCCAGGCCTTTTTGAGTATTTGCTACATTTAATGAAGTAAACTGTGTAAAAAGCTCTTGCTCATAAAGTGATGTTAAAAAGGGAGGATTTAAAATAGCACTTTCAGCAATTTTTTTTTCAATATTCATTAAGACAGATGGAATAAAACCGCTAGTATAAGGCGTATTAGAACATACCATAGTAGTTGCAGGAGCTCGTCCATTCGGCATTGGCTTTACAGCCACTCCACCAAACAAGCCGCCGGTAAGTCCTACAGCCCAACACTGAGGATTATATGCAACACACGGGTCAAAGGGATTTATAGATTTAACAAAAGTTTCACCAAAAACTCGTAGATTATTAGCTGTTACTTCAGGAAAAGAAGCGCCGTTAGCATATTTTATTTCTGTTGGAACTTCTGAATTGACAGGAACGGTCTTAATTTTTTCTCTAAGCTCCTTAACTGTAGGCTCCAAATCTTGTTCATACTTTTTTGTGGCTTCGCTATTATCTGCAAAAGAAACGGTAGGAACTACTACGAAAAAAACTACTAAAAATAAACAATAAAGCCTCGCTTGAATGGAGCTTCTAATATTCATCTCCATCCTCTGAGTAAAAAGATGGTTTTCATGTCGGTGTGCATAATTCCCCGCCCATGTGGATTTCCATCATAATTTTTTAAAGCATCTCCACCCCTTGAAATATAAAGAGCTCCAGCAACAAGCCTCGAACGATACGGTAAGCATCCTACCTGTGAAACCAAGCCAGCAATTGTTTGAGATACGCTATCCTCTTTATCGTTGGTATAAACGTAAACAGAAGTTTCTATACCAAATGCTTCAAGAGGTTTTAGGGGAACATCGCCAGCATGTACGTAAAGATAATCAGAGATAACTTCATTTGATACTGGAACTCCCCTAATTGGTATTTTTTCAGTGCTAGATTTATTACAGGTAGATATATGGGGTAGAGGCGGTAATGATTGAACTTCTCTCTTAAATCGCTCTTCAGCAGCTTTTGCTAAAGCTAAACCCTCTCTTTCATATACCTCAAAAGCCTCTGGAGAAAGACGATAAGGAGCTTCTACTTCATCTTGAGTCGGTAAAGTATCTCCATTACGCCCCAAAATTTTACCTACAATAACTAGATTGGAGAGCTCTGCGGGCAGAAATTTATACTTCTGCTGTACAGTCTTAACCATTCTTGTTAAACCAAGAGCAAAATCCCTCTCTTCTTGAGAAAGATTATTAAGCGACTGCTCTATTTCACCAGATTGAGCGTAAGCTAATGGTATTAGCGCAGAAAACTGGGTAAAAATCATTATACATGAAATTACAAGCCAGAGTTTTTTTATGTAACGATAGCTAATCCACCTTACACTAAACATTAGCACCATAATATCGTTAAGGAGAATTCTTAGCTTACTAATTAAAATTTGTTAAAAACTAAGATACCATCATCGGTTATTAAATCTGTAATCGGCTCCAAGCCTACGTTTCTTAAATAACAAGAACCTTAACCCTTAAGAGTCAAGCGGTTCACAAGAACAAACTAAATTTCTATCACCATAAGCCGCATCTATTGCACCCACAGCAGGCCAAAACTTATTTATCCTGGTTCCAGAGGTAGGAAACACCGCTTTTTCGCGAGAGTAAGGATGTGACCATTCAGTAGAACTTACAACGGCAAAAGCAGTATGAGGGGCATTAATTAAAGGATTATCAGCCCGTGGCCAAATACCCTCTTCTATCATCCTAATCTCTTCACGAATTGAAATTAAAGCCTCGCAATACCGATCAATTTCATCTTTGCCTTCACTTTCAGTGGGCTCAATCATCATTGTTCCGGGAACTGGCCAAGAAATAGTAGGTGCATGAAATCCATAATCCATTAAGCGCCGAGCAATATGTCCAACATCTACTCCTGCAGAATTTTTAAAAGCCCTACAATCAAGAATACATTCATGAGCTACAAAACCCGACTCACCTCTGTAAAGCACCGGATACGCTCCCTCTAACCGCTTTACCATATAATTTGCATTAGCTATCGCTACACAACTGGCTTCTCTTAATCCTGTTTGACCCATTAATGCAATGTACATCCACGAAATCGGAAGAATACTCGCACTACCCCAGGGTGCAGATGAAATCGGACCAATAGCTTGATCGTCACAATCATGAGTAGCAACTAAAGGATGTGAGGGAATAAATGGAGCTAAATGCTCAGCTACAGCGATAGGACCCATCCCCGGGCCTCCGCCACCGTGAGGAATACAAAAAGTTTTGTGTAGATTAATATGACAAACGTCCATCCCTAGCTCAGCAGGCGCCACTAAACCAACTAATGCGTTTAGATTAGCGCCGTCCATATAGACCTGCCCTCCAAATGAGTGAATAATCTCACTTGCCTGAAGCACTCCTTTCTCAAACACTCCGTGAGTGGATGGATATGTAATCATCAAAGCCGCTAAATTACTGGCATGTAATTCAGCCTTTCTACGCAGGTCAGAGATATCTATGTTACCTTCGTCATCACAATCAATTACCACCACTTGAAACCCCGCCATAATCGCACTTGCGGGATTAGTTCCGTGAGCTGATTTTGGAATTAAGCATACCAAGCGATGCCCTTCACCTCTAGCTTGATGATAAGCGCGTATAACTAGTAATCCTGCGTATTCTCCCTGCGAACCGGCGTTTGGTTGAAGAGACACGGCCTTAAAGCCCGTTATCTGCGCCAAAGACTCTTCCAAATCACTAAACAATTTCTTATATCCTCGTACCTGATTAGCAGGAGCAAAAGGATGAATAGAAGAAAATTTAGACCACGATACCGGAAGCATTTCTGCTGACGCATTTAATTTCATCGTGCAAGAACCCAAGGGTATCATCGAGTGACAAAGAGACAGGTCTTTTGCCTCAAGTCGCTTAATATAGCGTAAAAACTCACTCTCTGATCTATAACGATTAAAGACTTCCTGCTTCAGGTAAGGACTAGTTCGAACAACATCAGTGCTTAGACAATCATCAATGTAAACATTTAGCGGAATAAGAGTAGCACCACAAACTTCAGCTAAATCAAAAAGGTCTTGTTCACTTACAGTTTCATCGAGCGAAATACTAACATCATTATTTGCAAGCACACGTATATTTATTCGTTTGCGAGCTGCGGCTTCAATAATAACTCTTGCTGTATATGGTGAACGCGGTGTAAATGTTACCGTATCAAAAAACGAACTAGCATACATGCTATGACCAACCGCTTTTAACGATGCAGCAAGGCGCTTAGCATACCCATGAACTCTGTCTGCTATTTGCCGTAACCCTTCTGGTCCATGATAAACAGCATACATTCCAGATATAACTGCAAGTAATACCTGTGCTGTACAAATATTACTGGTGGCTTTTTCCCTTCTGATATGTTGCTCTCTAGTTTGCAAAGCTAACCGTAACGCAACACCACCAGAAGCATCTTTAGATACCCCGACAAGACGCCCCGGAATCATTCTCTTAAACTCATCAGTGGTAGCAAAAAATGCTGCATGGGGGCCACCATATCCGATAGGAACACCAAATCGTTGCGCACTCCCAACTACAACATCCGCTCCGCATTCTCCAGGCGAAGCTAAAATTGCTAAAGACAAAAGATCGGCACTTACGACTGCTAAAGCCCCTATCTCTTTAATTCGCTGAATTCTTGGAGACAAAGGTTTTACCTCACCTAAAGTGCCAGGATATTGCAGTAGTACCCCGAAAACTCTTTGACCTTCAGATATAAATAGATGGTCGTCTCCAACTATTACCTCTATACCTAACGCCTCAGCTCTGGTGCGAACTACAGCAATTGTTTGCGGATGACACTCTGCTGAAATAAAAAAAAAGTTCTTGGTGCTATTACTCCGAGCGCTAAAACAAAGGCTCATAGCTTCAGCTGCCGCTGTTCCTTCATCGAGAAGAGATGCATTTGCTAACTTCATTCCAGTTAGCTCACATATCATTGTCTGAAAATTGAGCAGAGCTTCCAGACGACCCTGAGATATCTCAGGCTGATAAGGGGTATATTGGGTGTACCAGCCAGGATTCTCAAAAATGTTTCGACTAATCACTGGGGGAGTTATAGTGCCGTAGTATCCAAGTCCAATATAGGATCTCCACACTTCGTTTTGTTCAGCATAGTCACTGAGTCGTGCTAGAGCCTCATCTTCACTTAATCCACATTGAGGGTTTATGTTACTCTGAGCAAAAGAGGGAAGAGACCAAGAGGAAACACGGCGTATCTGCTTTGGAATAACACAATCAATTAGGGAGTCGAGATTTTTAAATCCCAAACTCTCTACAATAGCGCTTAGATCATTTTGAGAAGATCCAATATGACGTTTAACAAAGCTAGAATGTTGATGATTCATAAATTTGAGGTACTTCAGTAAATTAAAAAACTACGCATTAACGTGAGATGTATAACTTGTTACATCCAAAAGATTAGTTAATTCCGTCTCAGTTATATTAGCTAGCTTCACTAGCCATCCGGCGCCATGCGGATCACTATTTAAAGAAGAAGGATCATTTACTAGCGTGCTGTTTACCTCAATTACTGTACCACTTACTGGAGCATAAACATCAGAAGCAGCTTTTGTAGATTCGACTACACATAAAGTAGCTCCTTTGACAATTGTAGCTCCGACTACTGGAAGCTCAACAAAAACTACTTCTCCAAGTTCAGACTGAGCAAAAGAAGTTATACCTACAGTTGCCTCTGAACCGTTTACATCAATCCATTCGTGCTCTTTTGTGTACTTATATCTAGCAGGAAATGACATAATTATTATCCTAAGGTATTTTTAGTTAGTTGGTAGTTGATTTTGACCGTCGTAAAGCTGAATAAAAAGGCAATTTAGCAATCCTAGCTTCTATGTTCTTACCGCGTATTTCAATTATTAAGGAACATCCCTCACTTGAATAACTCTCGTCAATTAGCGCCATTCCAATGGCTTTACCTATTGTAGGGGTAATTGTTCCACTAGTCACAACACCACATTTAACCCCTAATTCATTTTTAATAATATCCCCGTGCCTAGCAATTCCTCTACCTGTAACCTCAAAGCCTACAAGCTTATGCTTACTATTAGTTGCACGTTCTAAAGCTTCACGCCCGATAAATTGGCCTTTTCCCATTTTCACAATCCATCCAAGACCACTTTCTGTAGCTAATGATACAGAAGAAAGTTCATGTCCATACAGTGGGTATCCAGCCTCAATTCTAAGAGTATCTCGTGCACCCAAACCACAACAAGCTACCCGAGTATTTGAGCGAAGTGTTTGCCAAAACGAACCAATAATTACCTTTGGTATGAAAAATTCAAACCCATCCTCACCCGTATAACCTGTACGCGCAGCAATACAAGACACACCCTCCCAAAAAAATTCCGTAAAATGGAAGTATTTTAAGGTATCAACCTTAGCAGAGACCAAATCTGGTATTTCCTTAACAACCTCTACAGCAAGAGGGCCTTGTAATGCTACTTGTCCGAATCCATCCGACTCATCTACTACCGTAACCTTGCCATTAAATTGCTCAGAGCATGAAATTAACCATTCAAAATCTACATTTATATTTGCCGCATTAACGCACAAGAGATACTCATCGTTGGTTAAACGGTAAACGATGATGTCATCAATAACGCCTCCCGTATCATTCAAAAGAGCTGAATATTGAGCTTGTCCATTTTGCAATCTTAATACTGAGTTACAGGTGACATAATCTAAGAAAGATCCAGCATCTTCACCAAGAATCCTAATTTCTCCCATGTGACTCACATCAAAGATACCAACTTTGTTGCGAACATGCTCATGCTCCTGTCTTAGTCCCGCATATTCAATTGGTAAGTACCAACCCGCAAAGTCTACCATCTTTGCACCATCAGCCAGATGAAAATTAAGTAAAGGGGTTTGTTTGAGCTGTAACTTATTATGTTCCATATTTTTTGTAACTCCCGTTGCGCATGCTTAATGTTTTTTCTGAACCCTTCGTCGATATAGGTCAAAGGTATTCTGTAACAGCATAGCAACAGTCATAGGCCCTACCCCACCCGGAACAGGAGTGATTGCGGCACAACGTCCATAAACTGCTTTGTAATCAACATCTCCCACAAGAACCCCACTGGCCAAGCGATTGATACCGACATCTATTACTATAGCTCCCTCTTTCACCCAAGCTGGGGTTATCAAACCAGCTACTCCCGATGCAGCGACTAAAATATCAGCATCAGCGGCAATCTCATTTGGATGACTACTTTTAGAATGCAAAATAGTTACAGTTGCATCTCTCTCCAGTAAAAGTAAGGCAATTGGCTTACCAACTAAAATTGATCGTCCTACTACAACTGCATTTTTACCAGAAAGTGACTTAGGTTTAGCTACTTCCTGAGGGATGGTATGAGATGAAAGAGCATAATCTAGTAACTTCATCGCACCAGCGGGAGTGCAAGGAATAGGAGAACCAATACGCTTTGCTTCTCCGCGGATAAGATAACCTTGGTTTATCGAATGCAACCCATCAGCATCTTTCCAAGGATCAATCACAGCAAGTAAATTATCAGCTACAAGATGTTTGGGTACGGGCAATTGCAACAAAATACCGTCAATTGCAGGATTTTGGTTAAGATTTTTTATTACCTGAACCACATCATCTTCAGAAGCATCTGCCGAAAGCGTATGCTGTTCAGTGTAGAAGCCACATTTTTTGGCAGCTCTCTCCTTATTTCTAACATAAGTGACTGATGCGGGATTATCTCCAACAAGGATAACAGCCAAGCCCGGCTGACGGCCAAAGCTACTAACAAGCTCTTTTACTTGATTGCTTAGTCGCTCAGTTACAGCACGTGCCAGCGCTTTCCCATCAAGTATTTTAGTATGTTGAGGAGTTAATATATTGTCGCTAGTCATCATTCTTTTTGTTCATCTTCATGCTTGCATACCGCATATAACTCTTTCAATTTTAATTAATTTGAAAGTACGGAAGTTAATATATTCATAAAGCGTAACCGTACAATAAATTTTGTAAAATTTTAATGATAATTGTATGCTTTTTAAAATTAACAACAGCGCTAATCAAAAAAACTAAGAATAGCCTCAATTTAAATAAAGAATTACCCATGAAGATTGGAATTCCTAAAGAGAGAAAAATCCTCGAAAAGCGAGTTGCACTCACTCCTGACGGAGCGGCTGAACTCATTCGCAGAGGCCACAAAATTTTAATAGAGGCTGGAGCTGGGGTTGGTTCTTACTTTAATGATACCGAATATGAAAAAGTTGGCGCAACCATTGTTCCTACCTTGGCCGACGTTTGGTATGAAGCTGAGCTAATAGTAAAAGTGAAGGAACCCGCTCCAGAAGAATACCCTTTCTTTAGAAAAGGGCTCCTCTTATTTGATTACCTCCATTTAGCAAGTAATAAGGCGGTGACAGATGCTCTAATCGATGGTGGCGTTACTTCAATCGCTTACGAACTGATACGAACCCAAGATGGGAAATTACCTCTTCTTGAACCTATGAGTGAAATCGCAGGTAAATTAGCAGTTCAGAACGGTGCCACTCACTTACTCGCTCAACACGGTGGAAGAGGCGTACTACTGGGAGGTGCGGTAGGTGTAAGTCCAGCTCAAGTAGTGATTCTCGGTGCTGGTATAGCTGGAAGAGCAGCATGTGAGATAGCTCTAGGCTTTGGCGCTAGAGTTACCATTTTAGATATCGATCACAAAAAGCTTGCTCAACTTAAAGCAGAGTTTGGTAATGCCCCTACATTATTATTTTCGACATCTGCCACAATCGCACGAGAAGTTAGCCATGCTGACCTTTTAATTGGAGCAGTGCTTATACCTGGAGCTGCGGCACCTAAACTTGTAAATGAAAATATGGTGCAAAGCATGAAAAGTGGCTCAGTAATAGTTGATATCAGCGTAGACCAAGGGGGATGTATTACCACAACTAAAGTTACTTCGCTCCAGAATCCTACTGAAACCCTTCATGGAGTAATTCATTACGGTGTACCTAATATGCCAGCTCAAACACCTCGTACATCAACTTTAGCGTTAACGGCGGCTACATTACCCTACATAATCCAGCTAGCTAATGGAGGTGAAAAGTTAGTGCTAAATAATCCAGTGTTCAGTGCAGCGGTAAATACCTACAACGGGCATTTAGTACAAGCACAAGTTGCTCAAGCATTGAATCTAAAAGCCAATTCTTTAGATTCAATGCTCTAAGCCGAGTATCTGACCATTTTAATGTTTTGTCGGCTGTTCGTCAGATGGAAAAAACTCACCACTCAAGTAACATTATTTCCTTTGATATTGAGCTTTTTAAAATACACCGAGCAAATATATGTCTTGCAACAATTAATCTATCTAACGGAAGCTGATGGTGTTTGATTAAATGAAGCTTCATCATCTGTATTGGTTATCATACCAGAATGTGCTACAGCAGATGTATCGGCTCTTATCTTTTCATTTCTCTTCACTAACACCGGAGAATTAATCTGAAGAGTGGTCATATCAGAATCTCTGCGATACGAAATATCAAATGCGGTCTTATCAACCTCGAAATACTTTTCTATCACTAAGATAAGTTCGCTTTTAAACTTAGCAATCTCTTCATTAGACAAACCTGCCCTATCCTGAACAAGAACAAATTGCAGCCTATTCTTAGCGACTGAACTGCTTTCTGCTTTACTGTTAAATAACCGTTGCAATAATGCTAGCACTTGATTCTCTCCAAAACATACACAGTAACCTAGAATTACGCTCCAAGGCGACGAGTTATACGTGACCATAATCCAGAACTATCAAGCTGTGGAAAAGGTACTTTTTCTCCACACAATCTTCTAGCTATTCTGTCGAAAGCTTTGCCTGCTTTGGAGCGAGGATTAAATACTGCTGGCTCACCACAATTAGCAGCAACTATCACTAAATCATCTCTTTCAACGATACCTATTAAATCTGTACCTAAAATCTCTCGTACATCTCTAACTGAAAGCATGTCTCCTCTTTTAACAAGCTCCAAATCAAGGCGATTCACAATTAGTTGCGACTCTATTCCTCGAGATGAAAGAAGCCCGATAACACGGTCAGCGTCCCTGATAGCTGAAACCTCCGGAGTAGTAACTACAATTGCCCTATCTGCTCCAGAACAAGCGTTTCTAAAACCTTGCTCAATACCAGCTGGTGAATCAACAAGAATATAATGAAACTCACGACGAAACTGATCAAGTACCGATTTTACATCTTGCTCGTTAACCACATCTTTATCATCTGTCTGAGAAGCAGGAAGTAAAAATAAATTAGAGCTTTTTTTTGATTTTATGGTTGCCTGATTTGGTTTGCACACTCCTTTAGCTACGTCAACAAGATTAAATACAATACGATTTTCAAGACCCAGAATAACATCTAGATTTCGTAGCCCTATATCAGCATCTACCACAAGAGTACGTTGCCCGCGCAAAGCTAACGCGGCTCCCAAGGTAGCTGTAGTAGTAGTTTTACCGACTCCGCCTTTTCCAGAAGTTACTACTATAACCTCTCCTTGAGTTTTTTTTGGTGCAGTTGTTACTGCGGTAGTTCCATTCACTGTAGACATTATATTTTGTACCTCAGGTGTTTCTTTTTACCTTGAATTTGACCACTGACTCCCCCGATTATTCAAAAGGGACTAACCTAAATTTTCCCGAAAACTGCCGCGACTACGCACTTGTCTGGCATTATACCGCTCTACAACTATAGTATCACCGTCTACTCTCGCTATCTCAGGTTCTTTAACACGACGTCGCTTACTAAAAAAATAACTAAAACCCTCCCCAAGACCACGAGTAATTACAGTCCCAATTCGTAATTGAGTTGGTTCCAAATGATGAGCAAAGATAATTCGCCCACCTCCGCTCTCATCAAAAGCTCCAGCATGAGCTACTCCACGCAAAGCTCCCAGGACTATTATATCGCCACCAGCAACTACATCCGCGCCAGAATTGACATCGCCTAAAATAATTAGTGAATGCTCAGTTTCAATTCTTTGTCCTGATCTTAAAGTAGCAAAAACTACTCTAGCATCAGGTTCATCCCACAACTCTGATTCATTACCTACACCAAATTTAAGCCCAATGCCTCTACTACTACTATCGCCTAGAGAACTGCTACTAGCTCTTTCACCTACCGCAGGCTTTTGCTCCGAATTACCGCGCACAAATCCAAACATATGACCGACCCCATCAAAAATAGTCCGAGTGGAGCCGCCTGAGTTAGAAGCGCCTTCTATCTCTTGATTTGGTAGCTCTTCTACCAAAGAATCGCGACGCCTTGGAGTCAAAACCTCGAGAGTTACTTTACGAGATGTAACCATTCCGGATGAATTTATTGATCTTAGAGCAGAGCTTTCTGAGAAATTAGATTCTGCGCTAGTTATGTCTCTAGGGAGTAGTTTCTTCTCTTCGGTTGTATTACTAACGGCATGACGGAATCGCACTGTTTCGACAATTATACGATACTCTTCTTCGAGCAGATTAGAAAAATGTTCTGCTAATTCCGGCGAAGCCTCCTTACCTAACCACTCAATCGTTACTCGCTGACCTTCAAGAAAACCCCTTCTAACGGCCATAAACTCCCGTAAGGCGTCCTCTAATGTCTTGGTGTCACGACGCCCATCCAAACGGAGGACAAGCCCTTCTGTGGTACCCCTTGCGCTTACTACCGATTGGTAATCACGAATGGTCTCTTTTGAGTCCTTCAAGATAGATTCCTTATTCACGATAAAACTTTTTTAACCTGTACTTCACCTTTACTTTTTTTTAAGCCTGCTGGTTACTATCTAACTCGAGCTAGTGCCCAACTTAGTCAGATAAGAAAATCAGTCTGTATTTGAGTTGGTTTTGTAAACCCTATTTAAAACTTAAACTTTAAGTTGCTTATACCAAACGGACAGCGCATGGGTCAACGGGATAATTTTAATCTATGTTAGACTAAGAAAACGCGAAGACTACCGTTGTCCCGCCTTTAGTGAGCTTTAACCAATCCAAATAAGTCTTGGTTTAACTTTTTTAGGACGTTGTCATGCACCAAACAAGAGTAAAGATATCCTCTCAACTAGCAAAAACTGTGATGAGCATCTGCTATCTCGGATATTTTACTCGAGCACCTGGTACTGTTGGATCACTAATCACAGTAATTTTTTGGCTGGGATTGTCTCATTATTGTTATTTTATTGACACCAAGCTCCTCTCTGGGCTCATGGTACTTACGGGCATAGTACTTGGATGGCTATCGTTAAACATTTACTTCCGCGAGAAGCATGATACTACGGAAAATAATTGGAACGACCCAAGCTGGGTGATAATCGATGAGTGGGTCGGAATGAGCATAGCCTTGCTTCCCTTAAGTGGAGCTTACTTTGTTGATTCAGCTATAGTGTTTTTTCTATTTAGAGTCTTCGATATATGGAAACCAGGATTTATAAAAAACGTACAAGATATTCCAGGAGCCATTGGGGTATTACTTGATGACGTGCTAGCTGGTATCTTAGCTGCGATAATCTACTGGTGCTTCAAGTTAATTTTAATATGATTAATCTAAAGTTTTATTTTTCCCTGTTTAGTTCAAAGAACTCTCAAGCTATCCTCTCTTATTTGATTATTTTTACACTAATGTCCTCGACGATTTCAGCACAGGACTCCTCTTTTACTGAACCTGTTTTACCAAGTGTCATTGATTTATCTTCGCAGAAAAAAACAGATAAACCTTTGCAGGAAAAACCTCTCAAGAAATTAACTGCGTCACCCTCACCACTAGTATCTTCATTAATAGATTCCGGAATTATTCAAACAAGTTTCACTCTCAGCGCTCCACCTTCAGCTACATTCGATATTTCTGGTCGAATCGCTTTTACGGCAAAAGTTAAAGATACTGAGGGTATTTTCGTGCTCGATCTCGATTCAAATACTTTTTCACCATTAATTCTCGGACCTGGTAACAACCGCTACCCAACAATTTCTCCAGATGGAAAATACATCGCCTTTGTATCCGACCGCGATGGTAACAGCGAAATATATGTTACACGCTGGGATGGCACTTCTGTAACAAGGATTACAAAAAACTCAACTGAAGATACAGACCCAACTTGGCTTCCTCGTACTTCTGCTATCCTGTTCTCGCGAATAGCAGGTAAAGAGCCAAATATTACTACTGAACTACGAATAGCCTCACTTGTAGACAATAATCAGCAATTGACCAGCAATGAAGTCTTACTATGCAATCTTAAAGGCCGTAATGTGAACGCGGCATGGACTCCAATTAAAGATATGGTGACCTATTCATCAAATCGTTTCTGGCCTGGTTGGGATATTTGTGGATGGCAAATTGCATCTAAAAGTGAACGATGCTTTTTTGGAGGAGATGAATCTTTCGGCAGAGCTAAATGGTCTCCTGACGGTCTTCAATTAGTCTTTTCACATGGTGATGGAAGAAATATGAATTTAGGTCTATCACTGCTCGGCAAAAAATCTTTTTCCGATATAACAACATCGGCAGGAAACGAATATGACCCCGAATGGTCACCAAACGGAGAGTATTTAATTTTCGTAGCGGACGGAGCGACTCAAATATATCAGCCCTATATTTTGAAACTTGAAGACCGCTCCTACAAGCAACTTTTCAAAAGCCTTTTTTCAATTCGCTATCTTTCTTGGTCACCACATAAAACTACAGATCTTGAGATTGACAGAATTTCTCAGATGGAAAACTCCAAGGTTACTGAAGAAAATGACCTTAACTAAATTGACTTATAATAAGCGATTTCTATCTACGCTAATTTTTTTTACCATTACTTCGAGTATATTTTCAGCCGGATGTAACCCACTATACGTAGCTCGAGCTGGGATGAACGGTGCTTTATTTATTCTTCGGCGACAACCGATTGATACCGTTATAACCAACCCATCTACTCCGGTAGAAATTCAAAGAAAACTTAATCTAATAAAAGCAGCCCGCCATTACGCTATATCAAGGGGTCTTACTCCTTATGGCTCTTTTACCTATTACACAGAAGTGAAAGGTGATGCCGTTAGCTGGTTAGTGACAGCAGTAAAAAAAGGTTCCTTTGTCCCCAAAACTTGGTGGTTTCCATTCGTAGGAACAGTGCCCTACAAAGGGTTTTTCTCAAAAAATGAGGCAGATCATGCAAGTAACTCCTTAATTGCAGATAACTACGATACGAATGTCCGTGTTGTTGAGGCCTACAGCACACTCGGTTGGTTTGATGACCCAGTGCCTTCATTACTATTAAAACGCTCAGATATTCAGTTAGTCGAAAACGTAATTCACGAAATAGTCCACTCAACCGTGTGGATTCCTAATCAAGTTTCTGTCAATGAAAGCCTTGCGCAGTATATTGCTTTACGAGAAACAATCCGATTTTTTCTCGATTCTTCTCATGAGTTTTATTCTATTAATACTGCCGATACTGCTAAAAACAGTAGTGAAAAATACATTCTTTCTGCTAAGCGATTCGAACAACTTTTTCGACAATTATTGGCTCTTTATGAAAAACAAGAAATAAGTGCCCAAAAAAAAGAGGAAATACAAAAAGAATTATATCAACAAACAATAAATGATGTTCGTACCTTTGCGCCACAGTTTGTGTTTGTTGAAGCTCCGAATAATGCAGCTTTACTGGATGTAATACTTTATCTGCAAGGATATGACCTTTGGTCAAAAATGTATGATAAGTATGATGGTGAAATACCTAAAATTATGAGCAAAGTGCAGTCATTTGCAGTAAAATACACCGAATACCTAGAGCATCTGAAAGAGTTTAATTTTAAGTCTAAATCCAAACATAATAATGTAACGGGCGATGAGAGTACCGCTACTCCTCAGCTTATCGATTTTATCCGACAAAAATTAACCTAATTATTTTTTTGAGCCTTCTTTTCTTCTGATAATTCGAGGTGTAATAGTCTTGACTATATGTTAATAAAAAAATTTAATTCTCAAATCTCATCACCCTCTTACCACTTTGCGGACTATTTACTAAAACGAGTGAAGAAACATAAGTCAGTCTTAGTTGTCGGTCTTGATCCTCAAATAGAGGAAATACCAGATTTATTGCATGATAAGGCTCAAAAAAACTCTCTAACCGATGAAGATTTCATACATAATCTTCTGACAGATTATTATCGCGGTGTTTTAATTCAAATAGCAGAGAGCATTCTAGCCATAAAGCCCAATATAGCCTTCTTTGAACAATTTGGCATAGGTGGCTTGCGAGCTTTTGCTACTGTGATAAGTATCGCGAAAGAGTTAAAAGTCCCTATCATTGCTGATATAAAACGCGGAGATATAGGTTCTACCGCCACAGCTTATGCAAATGCATATTTGCCAGCGCGCCGAAGTTACCGTAATTCTCTCAATGAATTTGCTGTAGATGCCATTACCATTTCACCGTTTCTTGGACTTGATTCGTTGAGTCCGATCATTTCAGTAGCAAAAGATCATGGCAAAGGAGTGTTTATTTTAGTAAAGACCTCCAATGAGGGTAGTAAAGACCTACAAGATAAAATTCTAAGTGATGCCCAAATTAGTGTGTCACAACAAGTTGCTGAATGGATCACTTCTCTAGGTGAAGGGTCTCACGGAGAATCAGGTTATTCTCTTCTTGGAGCAGTTGTTGGAGCGACTTTTCCAGAACATCTTGCGTTTTTCCGTTCTCTCCTGACATCCGAATTATTCTTAATTCCTGGAGTAGGAAGTCAAGGTGGTGCTGTTCAAGATATCGCTCCTGCTTTTTCTACGAGCTCTAATTGTTTAGGACCTGGAGCCGTAGTAAATGTCTCCCGCGGTATCTTTAAAGATGCTTTCATGAAAGTATACAGACAAAATCATCGAGACTTTTCGAGCGAACAACTTAACTGTAAAAATGACCAATTTAAACAATGGAATAATGAAATTATTAATTTAGTGCGCTCATTTAACCAATCACTTCAAAGTGTAATATCTTCACAGGACTGAATGTGACCTCACCTTTTCGATTACTCGCTGGAGAACTGCCTATCGGTTCACTTGTAATTTATGAGATTAATAGCGTACCAACTTTAGGCCGCGTCCTTAAACAAAAAGATGGAAAATGTACCATTTTAAATGAACGAGGCGAGGAATTATTACTTCCAATATCGCGTCTTACTTCATTTAAAGCCCCCCAAAAAGTCTTCCGATTTGAAGCGGCAACTGATAGCGATACAAAAATATCTTCAAAAATAGCAAAACAAAGCATTGCCGAAACTCTCAAAAAAATAGGAGAAAAAGTTACAGAGCATGCCTCTCAGATCAATTTACCTGAACTTTGGAGTTTAGTCAGCGAAGAACCTAATAATTACACCATTCACCAATTAGCAGAGCTTCTACCAACTCAAGATTCAGATCACTTTACAAATTTAGCTTCTGAGCTAGGAATCGATGCAGAGGATATTACATGCCTTCCTACCATCGCACTACACCTTGCTATTATAAAAGACCGTATTTATTTTCGGCGACAAGACCGCCACTTTATACCCCGTTCAGAAACAGCGGTAGAAGAACTTAAAAAAGCTGAAGAAGCACTTAAACAGCGACAAGATAAAGAGGATGCTCTATTTGCTACTTTAGTAGCATTAACTACAAATGAGGATAAGGCCTTTTTAGAAGAAATTCGCGCGTCATTACAAGTTAAAAACTTGATGAGGATGGCGGCGCAGATAGAAGATCCCGACCCGTCTCGTCGAAAAGAAACTAAATTATTTTTAGAAAGATTAGAAAAAGTCCTTCAAGACAAAAATCCTATTTTCGGCTCAGAAATTGAACGAACAGACTCATTTCGGGCTCGTCTTGTGTTAGCAAAATTAGGACTTATATCAATTGATGAAAATCTTTTTTATCTTAAATCTAATGTCGAGGTTCCCTTCTCTTCAACAGTAGAGGTTTGGATCCCAAACATTATCGAAAGAACTCAAGCCTCGGTACGAAATGCTACTCGACCAATTACAGACCTTACTGGCGATTCAGGAGTATCTCATTCTCTTCTAGGCGAAATAGATATCACTCTTATTTCTGGTAGAATTGCATTGTCGACACCATCAATAGTAACAATTGACGATCCAACAACTAACGATCGTGATGATGGTCTATCTTTAGAATTATTAAATTCTTCTGCCCATACCTATTTATGGAGGCTAGGTGTGCATATCTCTGATGTCGCATCAAGCATTGGCAGTGTTGGCTCATCTCAGAGTAACAATGATTCTTCAGATCCACTCGAATCATTGGCTTCAGAACGTCTAACTTCAGTTTACTGCTCTGATATAACTCGCCATATGTTACCAAAAGACCTAGTAGAGAAAGCCTTCAGCTTAGACGAAGGAACTAAACGCCCAGCTCTTTCGCTTTTTATCACCTATAACGAAGACGTAGCAACTGGAGAATGCAGT
The DNA here is from genome assembly GCA_044347345.1 of Bdellovibrionota bacterium. Classification (GTDB taxonomy): domain Bacteria; phylum Bdellovibrionota_C; class UBA2361; order UBA2361; family JBIKUX01; genus JBIKUX01. The sequence continues at coordinate 122,113 of JBIKUX010000001.1, forward strand.
ATTGAAAATGTATCTTTTGCACAAACTGCCGTCAGTATACAAAAAAATTGGGGTTATGATGAAGTTGATCAAATAATAGAAAATTTCTCACCAGCGTTAGCGCTCATCAGCCTGACTCCAGCCCTTAGCCTAATTGAAACTGAGTCATCAACTGAAATCAAAGCCTCAGAGACTCCATCTGAAGCAGATCATAATCTTTCATCTCTTCAATATTTCTCGGCACTTCACAGATTTGCTAAATGGTTTGAAACTCACCGAAGCAAGTCAGGTGCCCAAGAGTTTGATAATCGTGATATCTCAGTAGTGTATTGTGAAAAAACGGATTCTCTGATTTTAACAGAGACCACAATGTCATCTCCATCCCGTCTCACTATTCGTGAACTCATGATCTGTTATAACTGGTTGGTCGCCGAGGCAGCAAGCCGCACCAATACCTCTATTCCCTTTAGAACTCAATCACCGCCACAATCTTCTGCTAATGATTCTTTTGAAATACCTCTCTCTTCTGGGCCAGCGCGTGATTATTTAGCTAAAGGACGCCTAAATCGATCCTTGTGGGGGACTGAGGCAAAACCACATTTTTCTTTAGGCTTACCGTGTTACTGTCAAGCTACTTCTCCAATCAGGAGATACTACGACCTTTTAGCTCAGCAACAGATTCGTTCGCTTCTTAATCAAGAGTCTCCGCCTTATTCTAAAGATAGAATTGCAGAAAAACTGGAACAAAGCGCGCCGTATTTAATAGCCACGCAATTAGTAGCAAAAGATTCTAAGAGGTTTTGGATGTTACGCTACTTGGCTCAAGAAAAGACTCGTAATAATAGCGTATTTGAAGGAGTAGTAGTTAGAGCCGACAATAGAGGAATCCTTGCTCTTATTCCTTCCATACAACTTACTTGCCTTGTAAAAAATGTTTCTTCATTAAAACTGGGTGATTCAGTAAAGGTTAAACTAGTAAAAATCGATCCATACAATGACTTTATTAAATGGCAATTGGTAGTTTAATTAGTTAAAGGTGAGTAACTAGAAAATCTTCTTGCTACATCATCATCAGTCTGAGCAAACTCACTTTGACGAGCATATACCTCCTGCTCAGCTAGGGAATTAAGAGCTAACCCTTTTGTACCAAAGCGAGCTATAACTTGCTCATCTTTAACTACGGGTAACACATCTTTTATTGGCCCACTACCAGGTAAAGACCTTTCCATAATGGGAACTAATCTACGACTAATATTTGATGCTTCGCAAAATTGTCTTAAAAATGAAAATGCAGCACGCTCAGGATAAGCATGCGCTGCAACAGGACTTAAAGATTTAGATACATTAGAACTGAAGCTCCACTTAATTGAAGACTTCGTTGAGCCATCGAGTACTAAGTAAGATATCTTAGGAGTTTTATATGCTATCTTTTTTATAAAATAACCATGATTAATTAAGTCACTATTTCGTTTAAAAAGAAACGAATCTATATCCACTTTATAAAATTCATCTCTAATTAATGGTTTAATCATTTGAACTTCAATTAAGCTCTCTTTAAGTAAACATTGATCAGAGCTATCAATTATAACGAAATTGTGTCGATCCCTAAAAACTAATAAGCCGACCTTTGGATTATCAACCTTTACTATGTACCGCTCACATGCGTACCATCCATTCGATTTATTTGTAATTTTTGGAATTGTCTCTGTCGCATCAACTACTACACTTGTAATTACATGTAACTGCTTACCACTTGCAGCTTGCTCTAACTGAAGATTTACGCGACCATCCGCCGCTAAACTAGAGCTTATAGGTCGGACGTAGTTCATGACTACTGCACCCTCATCGCGAGCCGATACAATCTGCTCCATCACTAACCTAGGAGCATTCCACCAAGGTAGAGTAACTGTTTTATGAAACCATGAGTTATCTAAACAAGTGACTGAAGTATGACCAACTAGATGAGGAGCTGAAATACTCCTCGTAGTAAACAGTGTGTCTTTTTTTAACCTTCGCCACCAAGGCTTAACTAATTCAAGGGGATTTATTCCCACATGCCCACTTAAAGGCGTATCAAGAAAATCATTTTGAGAGATGAGAAGAGTTGAAAAAGAATTGAGCGCTGACGTCCGAGCAACGAGTGCCCCTAGAAGTCCTCCTCCAATCACAACAACATCATAAAAGTCAGGATTAGTGCCTTTGGATATGTAAGACTTATTTAATGATTTAGTATCAAGGATCATAGATTGCGGCACAAACCGCTCAAAAGACATTTATCCACTCCTCCCTTTGATACAATCCACTAAACACTTTAACTTTACTGATTAGCTGGATCTCTATTTACCGAAACCACACGCCCTTTAGAGGTTATAATCTTCCACATTCCTGGTTTTATATTGGCAAACTTTATAATTCTTCCACTACCTAATCCCTTAATTTGTGATTCCACAGCATCAAGACGGTCAAGAGTTGCTACTGTATTACCATCATTAGTTTCTTGTGATTCAGACAAAACAACCACGATATTAGCCGGCGCAGATACTGAAGCTATAAGACGCACTAAACCAGTTTCATCAACAATTCTTAATTCATCAGCAAAACACTTAGCCTCAAATATTAGATTCATAAACTGGAAAATAAGACAAAAAATATAAAAAAAATGAAAGAATTCCCTTTTAAGCATCTTTTTATTTATTAACCGTTTAGTGCACCAATATCTCTTCGATAAAATGCTCCTCTAATCGTAAGTTTTTCGCAGGCAGAATAGGCACTTTTAAGGGCATCGCTTACTTGCTTACCTTGAGCACTAATGTTGAGAACTCGCCCTCCAGATGTTACTAAGCTATCGTCTCTTAACTTAGTACCAGCATGAAAAACAATTACGTCTTGAACCGACTCAGCTTCTTCTAATCCATTTATGATATCACCGGTTACCAAAGCAGTTGCATCCGGATATCCTTGTGAAGCTACTACGACACAAACTGAAGAATTAGTACTCCAAATAACTGGAGAGGTAACCTTATCACCAGATGCAAGTGGTAAAACAATATCGATTAATGATGACTCTAGTCGAGTAAGAATAACCTGAGCTTCTGGATCTCCTAGTCTAGCATTAAACTCTATTACCTGAGGATTCTGTCCCTCCGGTACTATTAGCCCAGCGTAAAGAAAACCTCGGTAAATTATATTTCTGTTCCGTAATTCTCGTAACATAGGAGCGATAATATAATCTCTAACATATTCTTCCTGCTGAGAAGAAAGATAGGGAGTTGGTGAAATTGCACCCATTCCCCCCGTATTTGATCCCTTATTACCATCACCTACTCTCTTGTAATCATGGGAAGCTACCATCGGAACAATATCTTCTCCGTTAGTAGCAACTATGTAAGATGCTTCAACTCCCCTAATAAACTCTTCAACCAATACAATTTGAGCATTTAATTGATTGAATAAATACTCGACTCCGTGAAGTAACTCCTTATCCGTAAAACAAATAACGACTCCCTTACCAGCAGCTAATCCATCCGCTTTCAGCACAACTGGGAAACCTGTCTCTTTGCCCTGAAAAATTGCAGCTTCTGGAGTGTTGACAATAATACTTCTTGGTGTCGGTACACCGGCTGCCCGCATAATATCCTTGGAAAAACTCTTTGATGCTTCGAGTAAAGCACCGTCTTTACCTGGACCAAAGGTCGCAATCTGTACATTCCTGAGGGCATCAGCTAATCCAAGAGATAACGGATATTCAGGACCAACAATAACAAGATCTATCTTTTTTAATGTAGCAAACTCTACAATTCCTGAAATGTCATCAATTTTTATCGGTATACACTCGGCTCGTTTTGCTATACCCGGATTACCAGGAGCACAATATAATTTATCTACTCGCGCATCACTCGAAATTTTCCATATTAATGCGTGCTCACGGCCACCGTTTCCAATAATTAAAATTCGCATAATCTAGGTCTCTAGTTGAGTTTACTATCTATAAATAAATTAGTGACGGAAATGTCTATGTTCGGCAAATAATAATGTTACTCCTGCTTGAGAAGCAGCGGATATAACCTCATCGTCTCGCTTTGCACCGCCAGGAACAATAATAGTCCCAACACCAGCATCAGAAAGCACCTGAACAGTATCGGGAAAAGGGAAAAAAGCATCTGATGCTACAATAGCTCCCTTCGTAGAATGACCATGACGACGTGCTCGAGAAAGAGCTAATTCAGCGGAATCAATCCTACTCATTTGACCTGCTCCTACACCTATTAGCATGTCATTGTTTACTAACACTATGGCATTAGAACTGACTCGCGCACATATACCCCATGCTAACGCAATTGATTGCAAAATAGAGCTCGTTGGCTTTTTTCCAGTCATACATCGAGCTAAATTGACCTCTTCTAATGCACGCTCGAAATATAAATCATCAGGTTCTTGTACTAATGTACCTCCAACTACTTGTCTGATCTCTTTTGGAATTTTAAGGGTTCGAAAGCTAGGTGCTATTACAATTCTAAGAGCTTTCTTTTTTGCAAAGACTTCTCTGGCGTTAATATCAATACCAGGAGCTACGACTACTTCAGCAAAATCAGAAGTTATTTCTTCGGCCACTTCTTTTGTAATAATAGAAGTACATCCCACAATTCCGCCAAAATGGCTCCTTGGATCACCTTGTTTTGCTCCTTCAAGAGCTGATACTAAAGTAGGACGAAGAGCAGCTCCACATGGATTAAGATGCTTTACAATAACCACACCACATTGATTACAATGAGTGTCTTCGGGAAAAGCTCGCATAAGAAGAAGGGTCGCATTAAGGTCTAAAATATTATTATAGGAAAGTGGCTTTCCTTGCAGAAGATACCAAGGATTCTTATCTGAATAATTCTCACTTTCTGATAAGTAGTTTGGATTTAATTTTTTTTGAGATAATTTTTCGTTATACAAATTATAAATAGCAGCTTGCTGATGAGGATTTTCACCGTATCTCAATGATTGAGATCGTACTAAGACATCTCCAACAACTGGCTCAGTTAAATTATCAGTTAACTCTTTTTTTTCGACGGAAGAAGTAAGAAACTTTGCTATAGCCAAATCATAAGCAGCTGTAGCGGTAAATACTTTTGCGGCTAACTTAGTACGATATAAATCAGAAAATTTTTCACCAGCACTTATTAATCTTAAAACTTCTGGATAATCGGCTGGATCAATAACAGGTAAAACTGAACTACTATTTTTTGCTGCAGCGCGAAGCATCGTAGGCCCACCAATATCAATTAGCTCCCTGAGTTTTTTTTCATCATGTTCTCCCTGCTCAATAGCTGAAATAAAGGGATACAAATTAACTACTGCTATAGCTATTGGAGTAATGTTATGAAGCGTTAGCTCTTGACAATGTTGTGGGTTACTAACACAAGCAAGTAATCCAGCATGAATCTTTGGATGAAGAGTTTTTACTCGACCATTCAGTATTTCTTGTTGACCAGTGTATTCTTCAATTGATTCAACTGAGATACCAGCTTTTTGTAAGGCTTGCATTGTACCACCAGTAGCAAGAATACGATATCCTCCGTCAGTTAACCCTTGAGCTAGCGGAATTAAATCTGTCTTATCTGAAACGCTGACTAAAGCGTAGGGGCGTGAGCTTAAGAATGAGGCATTCATGAGGGAAGTTCCTTTTATACAAAGCGGACAGGTATAATTTAGAACGCTATAATGCCCTAAGGGAACTTTCTGATCAAAAATTCTTTGGTTTAAAATTATCCAATTAATCTTTTTAGCTTTTGTTTAATTCGTGGGCACAATAATCCTCGCTAGTGACCAGCCTCGCAAGTATATAAAGAATACTAAGCTAAAAAATAATAGCAGTAAGAGGTAGGTACGCCAGGAAACTCTTTGCAATGGTAGTGAGAAGCCCTTATTCAAGGGCATTCTCTTGATTTTAGGTTTAGCAACTTTTTTTTTCGTCAAATTACGACCTAAATTAGGTCTTACGTCATCTGATCTCAAAGGGATTTTTTTATCTAATTTACTGATATCTGGAGTTGATAATAATTTCGTTTCACAAGTAGTCTTTTCTTCATGCGTAGGACTTATTTTTTTTTCAAACTGAGCATCTGCTGACTCCACGTCCACTGCTACCACTATAACCGTTATATTATCTGTGCCACCGCATTGATTTGCTCGGTTAATAAGATAATTTGTAGCTTGTTCAGGGTTTAGACTAGTGACTGCCGTTACAATTTCCTCTGAGCATAACATTCCGTACAGTCCATCTGAACAGATAACCAGTTTATCATTTGGCTTAAGAAAATCTGGTAATTGTGCACACTCCACTGAAACATCAGCACAAGGCCCAAGAGACCTTGTTAAAACATGTGATATAGGATGTTTAGCCGCTTGGGTAGCTGACAAACTTCCAGTGGCAACTAGGTCCTGCACCAGCGTGTGGTCAGTAGTTAATTTAATTAGGGAACCATCTCTAACTAGATAGGCTCTAGAATCGCCAACATGAGCTAATAGTAATTCCTTTGAAGTAATTCCTACGGCTACGATTGTAGTGCCCATTCCGCTCAGTTCGCTACTTCCATCACCGATTGAAAATATTATTTCATTAGCACATTTTAAAACGTGGTCTAGTTTTTTGAGTGTAAGCTGGTCAGTTGAGCCTTGAAATGCATATCTTAGAGCCGCTATTGCAGTAGCCGAAGCTTCAGCTCCACCATGCACACCTCCCATACCGTCAGCCACGGTAAATAGCGTAAATTTCTCTCCTTCAACAATAGCGAAATTATCTTGATTCTCTTTGCGAATTATCCCCTTATCAGTCCGAGCTGAATAAAAAATAGGTAGTCTTCCAGTAGATGATTCACCCTGCTCAAGCACTTACAGACCTTAGTGTAGAAGTTAATATACAACACCCTAAACAATTCAATTAAAGTTGTATCGTCACAAGAACAAAATAGGAAAATTTAAAAAGAAAATTGCTTTAATATCAAATTGTTATCTTAATTAAAAAGATGATACAAAGGGTAATGAATAGGTACATTGCACGAAAAATGCTACTTATCACTACTTGTCTGCCCGTTCTTTGTTACTTAGCCCATCAGATACTTTGAGTATTTTTTGACCAGAAAGCTTCTTGATTAATTCAATAAGCAAATGATTAGTTTTATCTTGTTGCTCAGCAAGAGCCATTAGGCGACGGTCTGTTTCGTTAACTGACTCTTCAATTGCTCCTACTACCTCAACCATTATTCGTCTCACCCTCGGGTTATTTAACCTATCAATTGACGAGACTAATTGGACACTATCAAGCGCAGTGCCACCAAGGTCACGCTGTTTGAGACTTTCTACCAAAGATTGTTGAGCTCCTGCTTGAATTTCTTCAATTGTTTCGGTACGTAGAACTATAACACGACGTGGTAAATTTTTTGCTTCCTGAGATTTTGATACTTCATTAGCGACAGGAATATTACCACCAGCAAATATATCCTTTTCTTCATCTAAAGAGCCATCCTGACTTACTTTTTCGGCCGCACTGTGGTAAGTTTGCTCATCGTCGTTATTATTCTTAACTGATTGAATAGATTCAATCTTATCGGCTTCATTTTTAGCAATCTCTCCGGAAGAATTAACTGCTACAGAGCTATCAGCGCTTTCTTGAGGCTTTAGTAACTTTATCCCGATCTGAATTACAACTCCTATCAAAAAACCGATGCATAAAGCGGCAAATATCCGTAGAGGTTTTAAATTCCTTCCCTCATATCCCTCTGCGACCGACTGAATACCAAGGTAACTACCGTCTCTATTGAGTTCAGAATCACTTACTCTATCCCGATGTGCGGTAGCGGTATCGTGATGTACAGATGAATTGGTGTCAAAGTCTTCTGATTCGATAGAATCTTTATGACTTAAATCATTAAACCACTCATCTCCACTTTTTTCCGTAAAATTACCTTGCTTGGCCTTACGTTTAGCAGTTTTTAATCCCTGGGCGTTGTTTCTGAGCTTTGCCCTATTATTACGTCTAGAAAGTTTTTTACCTTTCTTTTTTTTCTTTATGTTTTTTTCAATCTCATCAATTTCAGAGAATGCCTCTACATTTTGCAGATCACCTACAACACTATCCTCTTCATTTATCTCTTTTTTTGATACGTCAGATAACTCAGAAATTGAGAATTTTTCGCCCTTTTCAAAATTGTCTGATAATTGGTCTGGTAGTTGTTCTTCTGGATTCTCTATTAAATGGGTAACTTCGATCTCTTCCGCTTGGACCGGAACCGATTCTTCAATAATAACTGAGTCATCTTTCGAGGTAGACTCAACAAATACATTTGATTCAACTAATCGAGCTGCTTTTTCTCCAATTTGAACTACAAGCGCGGTAATATTGTCTTTACCACCTCGACCTCTAACTAAAGCTATGATTTCTTTTGCTGTATCCTCTAAAGGAGCACCCTCTAAAATGTCACAAAGTTCATCAAGAGCTACGGCATTATAAACTCCATCCGTGCAACATAGATATCTATCCCCATCTTTGGGAGGTTCAGAAATTTCAAATAAATCAATAGCAAGATTCTTTGATTCACCTAAGACCTTACTGATACCACCATCTTCAATCGATTGTATCTGATGGATATTTTCTCTGTATTGATCTTTTGTTAGTTGTGTAAGTTTACGATTTCGAAGGCGGTAAATTCGAGAATTACCTACATGAGCGATAAACGCTGTATCTTCGCTAAAAACAATACCGGAAACTGTCGTTCCCATGCCCCAAAAATGAGGTCCAGATTCTGCGAGCTCAACTATTGCTTCATTTGCCTTTTCAATAGCAGTTCGAACATCAGATTCAAGAAACTGCTTTTTAGAGCGGAGTAGAGATTCCAGAGTAGATAAGGCAAGGTGAGAAGCTATTTCGCCTTTTGATGGCCCCCCCATCCCATCCGCGACAAAGAACCCCCTACTCTCAGATGAGCGGATAATTGAAAAAGCATCTTCGTTAGTTTCAAGAACTAGACCCCTATCACTCTTAACAACTGAGCGTACGGATTGCACAAAAGATGCTGATGATTCGGAAACTGAATCGGTCATGAATACTGGACATTTGCCTACCGACCCATATCGGCACCCATAGCCAAGTTGAATCCAACTCAGTTAAAAATTTGTCTTCCGTAAAAAATACGGAGGCTGAACTTGTAAGGTAATTTCACTTCTACTCATAGCCTACATATTTGCTACACTCAACGTTCAACAAACTCTGCCAAAAATAAAACGGACAGACAAAATTTAATCTACCAAACGAATAAAAATTCTTGAGGATACCCCTGGCTCCCGTTTAAGCTGAACAGCCATTCTCTCAGATAATTCGCGTGAACTTTCAGGACCAACCAATAAACGATAATGAGCTTGGCCATCCACTAAAGTATCCTCTAAAATTATCGGAAAACCACTACCTCGTAATTTTTTTGCTAAACCTTCAATTTCTCTTCGATTTGGCGTGGCCATAACCTGCACAAACCAACCTTTGGTTAGAGACTGTGTAGAACTTTTATCTAGAGATAAGCGATCTGTACCAACAAATTTTTTGGTAGAATCATCTCTTTCTACTTGTTTATCCTTCTCCTCGGGAAACCCAACTTTTTTCTCTCTATCTTCTAATATTCTCGAAAAAGCTTGTTCAGGACTATCTGGTGAATCTAAACCCTTAACACTAGCTGCTTGAAGACTGTCCTCTATTTTTTTCCCGCCTCCCTGTTGTTTACTGTCAGGCGTATCGGAGGGATACGTGACCGCCGGACGAGCCAACTTTTGAGGCCTCAGAATAGGCACAGAGGAAGGGGCATTAACTTCATCCACTTGCTTTTTATTTTCTTGACTTAAATTAACATCATGCCCCACTGATTGCGCACTAAGAGTGCTCACCGCATTAACACTAGAGTGAGCAACACCTACGACATCAGAGGAAATAATCATGCGAGTTACTGGCTGTATACCTTGATCCAAGGCTGACTCAATCCCTACTACCCTTCCAGCAGATAGCCCCAAGTAATAGGAGCATATTATGCCTCCAACAAATACAAACAAAACCAAATACCACTGATAAATAAAATTACCTATTCTCACTATTACCTATTTTCACTGGCACAATCGTAACCAATACCGATCCTGTTTAACTAAATTTAGCACAATCCGGAGCAACTTAACGTTATACTCAGATAACTGACCTTGACTATAATTCAATACTCTATGGAGCGCGAGAAGTAAGAAGTGCTCAATTTGTAATTGTAATGAGAGATTTCCACTACGACCTAAAATTCTATCAGCGCACGGAATGCGACACCAAAAAGATGCTATTTTCAAATAGTCTTCCTCACCAAAGTTACTACGATTTAAAAAAGATTTATCAGCCAACCACTCTACAATAGCTTTAGATTCGACCTCAAAAGACTCTCTAAAACAACTTAAACCTCTATTTAATCTACTTAGAGTATGCCCCCAAAACCAACGACAATTCGCTCGTTCCTCAAATAACGGTACATGATAATCAATATCTTTACTAAATGTATCTCCAGCAAGATAGCTTATAAAATTAAGAGTAACGTTATGGTTCCATTCATTCAAGTTACTAGCTGTAAAAGGACACGGTGATAATTCAGCCCAAGAATTTACAGGAACCCAAACCGTACCACCACTTGCCTTAACTCTCGCCACGATAGAGCGAAAATCTTGCTGAGAAAAAGTATTGGGAAGTAACCACAAATAATTATTCACTGTGCTACTTTGACTACAATTTGCTAATATATCACTTTGAATCCTATTCCTAAAAAACGGAGTTTCACTCTCATTACTTCGGGATGAAATAATATCAACAAATAATTTACATAAACTACCCAAATCAGTTGCATCAATTTCCACTAATAGGTTCTCATCAAGCGTACCTACCCGTAAAAATGCTCTTTGTCCTGAGAATGTACACCGCAATAAAAAAAAGAGTGCTCGTGCTATCAATCTCATGTAGCTTTCGTAGCTTTGGCTTTTTGTAGGAGGTAATACATGTATAATTACTAATTCAGGCTCTTTAATCTCACCAAAAACCGAGTAAACATGGGTAAAATCTTCAATTTCTAAATTAAGAAAAGATCTAACCACTTGTGTTTTAACTCTCAACGATAAAGGAATCCGATTATACAACTCTAATGCTACCTCAGCAGAATTCCTACGCTCACGCTCAGCTACTAAAATTGCTATCGAAGATGTAAACTCACCAAAAAATCCCGGTTCCTGAGGTTTTAGAGAATTAAGTACTTCAGCACGCGAACACGTAGTCTCTACAAGACGTGCAAGATTATTTACCCAATCATAAAGATTAACTGATGATGTCACCTAATAAGCCCTATAAAATAGCGAAGTATTTTTAATTAAACTTGTCCAAGTTATAAATAATTAGTGGTTCTTACTGGCTATCTGCCAATAATGAGCTTTTTTGACCTTGTGCATACTTAACGATCCCTTTTGCTATACCTCTAGCCAAAGCTTCCCTAAAAATTGTACTTTCTAATTTATTACTATCCTTTGGATTATCAATAAATAAAAGTTCAACTAAAATACTAGGCATCTGAGCACCGATTAAAACGACAAAAGGTGCTTTGCGAACACCAAGGTCAACAAGTGAAGGATAATATTGTCGACCTTCACCAATTATGGCACCGTGAACTGCTTCAGCTAATTCTACAGATTCGCTGACCTTACCTTGCAAATGCAAGTCTCCCAGCATAGCTCTAATATCATCATCCATGCCAAGTGGCGCTACATCATCAAAAGCTAGTGATTGATTTTCTCTAGCAGCTATGGCTTCAGTTGAAGGATTTTCCGTAGTATCTAAATAATAAGTCTCTAATCCAGAGGCATTACCATTTTTGCTTGCATTACAATGTAGGCTGATAAAAACATCCGCTTTACGGTTGTTAGCTTGTCGAGTACGGTCATTTAGAGAAATGAAATTATCGTTATTTCTTGTTAGATGTACGTCATAATCGCCTAATCTAAGTAACTCTTCTTTCACAAGAAGAGCAATATCAACTACTGTGTCTTTTTCTCGTAAACCGCCTGCTCCTGTAGCTCCGACATCTCGACCACCATGCCCTGGATCGATAACTATTCGAAATCTAGTATCACTGATAACGCCAGTGTCTGCATTTTGTTCAGATGGGAGTCTTGATTCAAATAAATTTTTGTTGATGTCTCTCGAACTTTTATTTTTCTGAGGCACTCTATACCTCTTTTCCTCAATGACAACTAATCTATCCTGAACCTCTTCGATTAGTGATTCAGACTCAGATTTTAGCAATAATGATGTAAGCTTCTGATGAGCTCTATCAAAATCGCCGTTAGCTACATACAAATCAGCGAGTTCAAGGTCAGCGAAATCATATAAATCTCGTAAAGAGCTCAAATCGTTTGTTCCGTTAAAAACAAACGATTCGTAAGCGTTAATAGCTTTTTGTCGCATAATTGGCTCATTTAAAAACTTCGATAATCGGCTTAACGCCCTACCAGCATACAGCCATGCCGCTGACTCATTCTCTTTTGCAGCTAATAGAACCGCTTCTTCAGCAATCCGGCGGTACTCAGCTATTAAGGCGGAATTACTCAGCAAAGGAGACTTTTTATTCTGACGTTCAAAAACCTCTCGTCGCGACTCTACTTCCCACCACTTCTTTTCGAGAGATACCAATGTTAGCTTGTTATCAGAACTACCTACTAAAGAAGTATCAGCTACAGAGTTGATGAGCGGACAAAGTAGTAAAATTACCGTAAAAAAAACGTAAAAAACTTGTCTTGATAAAAAACGTTTAGTGAAAAAAGATTTTTTTTTGCTGTAGTTAAGCATCTCCGTAGATCCTACTTGAGAGCAATAGGCAGTGAAGGTTGCAATAACTCGTGAGTAATATCGTCCTCTTTTTTAGTTGATTCTCTTGTTACTACTCCTCCTCCCCCCATCACCAATTTACGAACTAATTCAAGATGAGCTAAAGCATTTGCTGGGGTAGTTTCAAAAAGATTAATTTTGCTCAAGTGTCTTCTTATTTCAGCAACTATTTTTTTTTCATGCATACTAGATTTAGCTATAACTACATTATTAGTACTAACATTTTGTTGCGTAGGTAACCTCTCTACATCATTGACGCTAATATCAGTATCAAATTTCACATCAATATCATGAGCAATAATGTTGCGAACTTTTCCCTTACTTAAAGTTCTAGGCTCGCTTAAATCTTTGTCATTAGTGTCCACATTATTGATACCAGCCAGCATTCTGGCTCGATCTAATAACTCTTCAGGCAATCCAGCCCTTTTAGCTACCTCAAGTCCATAGGAAGAATATGCCACACCGGGAACTATTTTATGGGTAAAAATAGGCCCATCATCACCATGATCAACTCCAACGGTAAGATTCACTAACGTTGATTCCTTTGCATACAAAGACGTAAGCTCATGAAAATGCGTAGCAAACAAAGTTTTGCATTCAATTCTATGAACAATCCACTCCAAAATACTTCGAGCAAGGGCTAGGCCATCAAGGGTAGCTGTTCCACGACCAATCTCATCAATTAAGACTAAAGACTTGCTAGTTGCGTGAGCGAGAATAGTGGCTATTTCTCGCATTTCAACCATAAAAGTTGATTCTCCCTCATGAATATCATCCGCACTGCCAATTCGAGCAAAAATAGCGTCGATAATTCCTATAGTAGCACTTCGTACAGGAACAAAACTGCCTATCTGAGCCATTACTACAATAAGGGCATTTTGCCTTAAAAAAGTAGATTTTCCTCCCATATTAGGTCCAGTAATAATACCAATACGACCTTTGTGACCATCATCATCGAAATTTCCAGTCTTTTCTTTTTCACACAGAAAAAGTGAATTAGGAACGAAACGAGAATTAAGCCGAGCAGAAACTACTGGATGACGCCCACCATCAATAATGAGATGGTTATGATGAACTATAGTTGGTCTAACATAATCAAACTGAACACTCACAGTCGCCAAAGATGAAAGAACATCTACTAAGGCTACTATAGAATCTAGCACTCTCAATGTGGGAATAGCAGGTACCAGTTTCTCTCTGATTTCTATAAATAGCTCTTTCTCTAACTGAACAAGACGAGTCTGAGCGTTAAATGCTTCCCGCTCTTTTTCTTTAAGCCAAGGCACGATAAACCGCTCGCCCTGAGTAGTGGATTGCCTACGTATATACTCTGGTGGCACACGTTTTAGATGAGAATTAGTCACTTCAATAAAATAACCAAGCACACCATTATACTTGATTTTTAAGGAGCTAATTCCAGTTCTTTCTCGTTCGCTCTGCTCAAATTGCGAGATCCAAGCTGATTGCTCTTTAGTGATAGCTCGCAGTTCATCAATATCTGAGCTAACTCCATCAGCTATGATTCCACCCTCCCTTAAAAAGGGAGCAGGTTCCTCTAAAAAACTAATCTTGAGAAGTTCACATAACTCAGAAGGAAAATCACAAGATAAAGCCGCATTTTTAAGTAAACTCACTTGATCAGAGAAACTGTCTAAATAATCTCTCAGTCTGTGCAAATTCTGGATAAAATCTCTTAAAGCAGCTAACTCTCTTGGGCCTGCTACACGACTACCAATTCTAGCAGCAAGCCTAGCCAAAGGTGGTGCTTCTCGCAAAATAGCCTGTATAGCACTTCGAGAGATATTATCCGATATAAGAGCCTGTACTGCTTCTTGCCGGTAAATTAGTGCTTGAATATCAGTAAGAGGATGCAGTATCCATTCCCATAACAGTGTGCTCCCAGTAGTTGTTACAGTCTGGTTTAAATGTTCAAAAAGAGTTCCTCTTTGAGTGCCATCACGAATATTACGAACTAATTCCAAACTTCTTCTAGTCTCAGCATCAATTGCTACAAAACCATCGTATCTCTTGGTTACTACCCGAGCTATAATGTTACTTATGTCTACTGTAGTCTCTGCTAAAAAATGAAGTAATAGGAAAACTGCTTTGCGTGTAAAAGGCGGTACAGTATTTAACCCTTCTAGATTTAACTCTTCTAAGTTTAATGCAAGTCCTGACTCTTCAAGACATTCCGACCCCCTGATTTTGAGTGGGATAGTTAGCCGTCTTTCTAAGTGACGTATAATAGCTGAGCGTCCATCTAGTACTTCGCCACCTGCTACCCGGCAAATAACAAGCTCAGAACAACCAATTCTTTCAATCTCATTGATTAACTGGCCAAATGGTATACCAGAGCGAACAACAACAATACCATCGTTAATATTAGTCCATGCTAAATGTGCATCATCGTGAGAAAAAATTACCAAAGCGGCTACTATAGCTCTGGTTGTCTCTGAATTTACAATACCTCCCAAAAGACGAATTCCTGGTGTAACAATTCGTTCTAAAGCCCTTGGTACCATACCCTTTGCAGGTACGTCCCCTACTTGAGAAACTAAAGCTACCGAATGTCCTTTTTCAACTAATCGGTCAACATATCCATCAATAACTGCTACTGGAACACCACACATCGGAATGGGAGTAGCGGATGATTTATCCCGAGACGTTAAAGTAATCCCTAAGACCTGAGACACAACCTTTGCATCATCAAAAAAAAGCTCATAAAAATCGCCAACTTGCATGAATATAAGCGAGTCAGGATGCTTTTCTTTGTACTCAAGGTACTGAACTAACATTGGGGGAAGAGGACGAACTTCCATGATATTTATTTGAGAGCATAAAGATTACGCCTCACTTCATCAAAAAGTTTAGAAGAACGAAAGTAGTCGGAGTAAAAAGACTATTTTATCAACTAAAAAAAGTGGAGTCAGAATACTATGAGTACTGATGCATTTGCACGCTTTACTCAAACAGACAGCTTATCAAACAGCATACCTACTTCACAAAGTATGAAAAATTGCATCACACTGATAGATGATAATGAAGCCGTTCTTAAAGCATTAACACTAGTTTTAAAAGCTTTAGGTTACTCAGTGAGTGCATTTGTTGACCCGCTTGAAGCTGTATTTAAAGTACAAACCACCCACACTTTAGATGTAAATAACCTCTTTGCATTAATCACAGACGTAAGAATGTACCCCATTAGTGGCACTGAGATTACTAAGCTAATCAGAAAGAACCTGCCACATCTCCCAATAATTTTAATTTCAGGAGATGCCGAAGCTCAGGATATTGAACAATTTATTGTAAAAGATGCTTTCACTCAATTTTTACAAAAACCTTTTACCCCACAAGAACTTCAGAAAAAACTAAGTAGTTTTAGTAACACTGACTCGAGCCAATTAAAATTAACCCGAGCCAGTTGATCTGTAACTTTGATCAGTAAGTTATTTAATTACTCAGCATCACTCATCTTTTGACGAATCAAATCACCGAATGTAAGGGCACTACTGGTATCTTCCATGTATTCGGAATACTCACCCTTTTCCTCTTTTTTCTTCAAGCTCTTGATACTTAGACTTATCCTACGGTCGTTCATATCAATGGCAATTACCTCACATTCAACTTGCTGACCAGCGGCAAAGCGCTCGGATACATCTTGTCCTCGCTCACTTCCAAGCTGTGAATTATGAATAAGTCCCTCAACACCCTCTGCAATTTCAACAAAGACCCCAAAATCAGCAATAGACTTTACAGAACCTTTAACACGAGCGCCCACCGGGTATCTTTGAGCGATAGCCTCCCAAGGATCATTTTCCATCTGCTTGATACCAAGACTTAGTCGCTCATTATTGGCGTCAATGTCTAAAACAACAGCCTCTACATCATCACCCTTTTTGTATAATTCTTGAATTTCAGATGGGTCCTTAATTCGTTTTGTCCACGAAAAATCTGAAACATGAACTAAACCATCAATCTCATCGGTAACTCCTACAAAGATACCGAACTCTGTGATAGAGCGCACTTTACCGCGAACTCTTGAGCCAATGGGATGAAGCTTACGAAGATCCTCCCAAGGATTTGGAAGAAGTTGTTTTAATCCAAGACTGATTCGTTGCTGCTCTGAGTCGATACCAAGAACAACAGCTTCAACCGTATCACCTTCATTTAATACCTTAGAAGGATGTTTAGCTTTCTTAGACCAACTCATCTCCGAAATGTGGATGAGTCCTTCCACACCCTCTTCAAGTTGGATAAAAGCACCGTAATCTGTAAGACTAGCTACCTTACCTTTTACACGAGCGCCAACAGGGTATTCCTGAATTACCTTACTCCAAGGGTCTTCCGTGAGCTGCTTCATCCCAAGGCTAACTCGTTCACGCTCGCGGTCATACTTAAGAACTACTACCTTAATGACTTGGCCAACCGAAATTTTATCAGATGGATGGTTAAGTCGCCCCCAAGACATATCGGTAATATGCAAGAGACCGTCAATTCCACCTAAATCAATAAACGCTCCGTAATCTGTAATGTTCTTGACTACTCCCTCTAAGACTATCCCTTCATCGAGAACGAGTAAGGTTTCCTTACGTAAACTTTCTCGCTCTGACATTAACAAGGCGCGGCGTGATAAAACGATATTACCCTTGTCCCGAGTCATCTTTAGAACTTTGAAATCGTAATATTGACCTAAAAATTTATCGAGATTTCTGTGTGGACGAAGGTCAATTTGCGAACCAGGCAAAAATGCAGGAATACCAATGTCGACTTGGAGTCCTCCTTTAACTTTTAGCACTACCTTGCCGCTAACAATCCCATCTTGCTTACATATATCTTCTACTTGCTCCCAAATTCGCTTTTGATCGGCCTTTTCCTTTGACAAAACTACCTGACCAAACTCGTTTTCTAACATGATAATAAGAACATCAACCTCATCACCACGCTTTACAGCGAGAGCCCCTTCCTCATTTAAAAACTGCTCTGTGGGAACCACTCCTTCAGACTTAAAACCAATATCAACAGTGACAAAATCCCGATTAATATCAGTCACCTTACCGCTAACAATGGCACCATTACTTATTTTATTAACTTGCTCTTCAAATAAACGAGCAAATTCCCCGGCAAAACTACCGCCTTCTTCAGTCTTTCCTGATGTGTGTTCCATAATTTAATTAGATAAACTTACTTTTTACTCTTTACTAAGCCTTAGAAAAAAGACCCTCTCGCTTTAAATACCAAACATACCTACCTTATTTCAGGTTCCTACATAAACAGGCACCATAAATAAACCCTATCTTTCACTTAATACCTATTTTTTAAAAAATTATCCTTGATTTTTAACGACCAGGTTAAATGCTTAAAAATAAGTTTTTGCAAAAAACATAATTCAGGGCTCAGGGATTTTACGGTATCAAGGTTTCAGTACCAATAAAACGCCTAGATTCTAATTCGTAAAACTGCGAACTGATGTGGATACTTTGGTGAGAGTGGATACTTTGGTTTAATTAAGCTGGTCTCCTTTTTTATTACCGGCTTGTTTTTTACTTTAACCTTGAGTATCGGTTTTACCCAAAACTTTTGCGCTTTATAATTACTCGTGCGTTATAAGCGCGCCCACACCCTAACTATACGTAGAAGCATAGCTAGGTCAACCTAGCCAACTTAAAGAACTACAAGATAACTCAAGAACTGCAAGACAACATCGAACACCCAACTTTTTTCCTAGCCCAGTCGGGGCGCTTAGCGGCCCATCTGTCACTTCCAATATCACTTGCAGTATCACTTCCAGAATCAGATCCGGTGTGCCATGTATAAGGGTTTCTCAAAATATCAGCATAATTGCGCAATGGCTCAAAATCTCCCTCTTCCGCTGAAACTATAATCTCTTGCAAGAGATAATTTCTTGGAATGTAGCAAGGATTAACTCTTTGCATACGATTCCTTCGAGTTTGATCGTCAATGTTCCAAGATTTCACTGTTTGACAATATAACTCTAGCCAAGCTAAGACTTGTTCTAACTGTGGTGAGCCATAAACTACAGAATTAATACGGTTTATAACTTGCTTTTTGTCTAAAAGCTCATCTAGAGATAAGTCAGTAATAAGCCGAAAAAACAATGTGTAATCTGTCTCAATTTCACTACTCCAACTAATAAAATTCTTATAAAGAGCTACTGCTTGCGAGACAGACTCCGGTTCGATCAGTGAAAAACCTAATTTTTCAGCAATCATGACTTCATATTCGCGCTCAAATTGACCTTTAAATTGGTATACCTCCTGAGCGAGTGCTTCTGTATCGTCAATTAGCGGAGAGATAGCCTCAGCAAGGCAACCTAAATTCCATTGAGCCACAGCAGCCTGTCTTCCAAAACAGTATCGTCGACCGGGGAGATCAGTCGTATTTGGAGTCCAAAAAAAGTCAACATTATCGAGAAAACCATAAGGCCCGTAATCGATAGTTAACCCTAAAATAGACATATTATCAGTGTTCATAACCCCGTGAGTGAATCCAACACGATACCAATGCACTATCATTAGTGCTGTGCGCCTACATACCTCGCTAAACCAACGCAGATAAGACTCTTCACCAATTACTGGTGTACTAGAGGCAGAAGAAACTAATTCTGGAAACCACTGACAAATTGTCCAATCAGTTATTGCTTTTAAAATCGAATATTCGCCACGACTTGCATACAACTCAAAATTTCCAAATCGTAAAAATGTTGGTGCTACTCGAGCAACAATAGCACCTGGTTCATAAAGAGGGTTACCGTCATACATCACGTCTCGGAGCACCAACTCTCCAGTACCAATTAACGACAATGCTCTTGTAGTTGGGATGCCAAGATAATGCATCGCCTCACTGGCTATAAACTCTCTAATTGAAGACCGAAGTACCGCTCGCCCGTCAGCACTCCGAGAATATGGGGTCTTTCCTGCGCCCTTTAATTGCACCTCTTGAAGTAAAGTATTAGAACCACGAGTGGGCAGAGAGCCTAAGGTAATCGCTCTACCATCTCCGAGCTGCCCTGCCCAAGAACCAAACTGGTGACCACCGTAGCAAAGAGAAAATGGAGTTGCCTCTCGAGGTATAGCCGAGCCACTCAACACCAAGGAAGTTTCAGGAAGCGTGGGGGTAATCGGTGAGAGATTTAAAAGCTCTGCGCATTCTTTAGACCAAGCTATAAGATGGGGCTTTTTCACCGGAGTAGGTTTAACGATAGAAAAAGCCGCACCGCGTACCTCTCTAGCATCGGTGCACTCTGTAAAATCACCAGGTATATTTTCAGTAAACGTAGAGCACCAAGGAGCATCAACAAGAGAGACTATCTCTTGGATTATACCATCTTTAGCCTGACATAACTCTTCTTTCATCTTTAGCATCATAATCTAAAGAAACCTCTAATACATGCCGTTGTTAGAGGTAGGCGAAAATTTATATGCGTAAGCGCCCCCGCCCCCTATCAAAACCAGCAATGTGCCTCTCCTCTCCGCTTGCTCCAAGCTCTGGAGATTTAGCAATCGTGCTTTCCGGCGGTGGAGCCAGAGCGGCCTATCAAGTTGGTGCCTTTAAAGCCCTTGAATCATATCTTGACCTTCAAGCTCAACCAATAGCAACAATAATCGGAAGTAGTATTGGCGCCGTAAACGGCGTAATTTTTGGTGCCTGTCTTAAATCAGGATATAGCGATGCCGTAACTGAGCTCTCAACTCTATGGCGTGAGCGCACCTTTAGGAATTCATTTGCGGGTTCACCATCTCGCTCATTTCTTAAGGCTATTCTGGTAGCTACAGCTCAGTGGCGCTCTCCTGGCCTTACTGCCAGCGAGATGGCCATCTTTGACCCCACGCCTCTAATGAATAGAGTTGACGCTTTAATAAAAGGGTACGGCTCACTTAGACCAGAAGAACGTCACCCAAACCTTAAAAACGTAGCGGTTATGACTACCCTTGAAGGGCCTACTCGTGAGCCACTTCTTTTTCTTTCTTCACACAAAAAAGCGAGTTCAGAAAATATGGTCGGCGCATCCTTTGAGATATGTTACGTCGAGTCTATAACCGCAAAACATGCTTTTGCTTCGGCAGCTCTTCCCTCAATATTGCCTCCCGTAAAAATATCTACAGAGGAGGGTAGTTTGCAACTCATAGATGGGGGCATAGCGCAAAATCATCCGGTAGATCCCGCCGTACGCCTTGGTGCAGAGCGAGTAATCCTAATTGACGTTTCAGGAAGAGATTGGTGGTTTAATTTATACGGAACAGCCCACGATACAGCCCCCGACTGGGAGGTTAAAGCTGAACCAGATACTTACTGCCTCAGACCTAATGACTACTTTTTAAGTAGGTGTATGACGGCACTCGGGCCAATTCTTAAAGAAGCTGTCGGAAGATCAACTAAAAGGTTTATTTCATCTGTTGGCCCAGTCTGGCCTCTCTATACACTCCTCCGCAAAAAGTGTGGAGAAGCAGTAGCTTACGAAGTTATGTCTTATGTGGCTCTAGATGAAGAGTACATTAACGCTCTAATAGAAAGAGGCTTTCACGAAACTACCATACTTCTAAAAAAACGCGCCGCACAACAATGCGAGGAAGATTTGACAACTAGACAAGTATGCTAGTCACCACGCAAAATAAAATATCGCTTCCATAGCCAGAGACACTGAGCCCAAAACTATAAACACTGCTCTTTTAGATATAGACAAAAACTAAGGTGTTATTTTTGATTCACCCGATGGATTTCCTTGTGGAGCACTCGGAGTAGACCCTTCATGTTGCTCCGGAGTAGACCCTCCAGGTTGCGCTGTCCCTTGCTCTTGGCGTGACTCTTCATAAGGTTTTCTTTGGGCTGGGACTGTTTCCGCCGGGAATTTGTCGCCATTATGGGAGGGGGGGGTTCCACATCCGCTTAGTAAAAAGCTCAGAAAAAGTGACAAGGCCGCTGCTATACAATAAGCTGGTTTAGGCATCTGAGGGTTACTAAAACCCTCGTCGGGCCTCTGTGGATTAAAATCAGGTGTCATAACTTATCTATACTTAATTAGCTAAAATTACTGTCAAACAAATTTTTTTGACAAAATACACTTTTTTGACCCCAGAGAGGCTACCCACATAAAAAAAGTTAAACAACCTCTGACGCTAACTAAAATTTTTTAAAAGAATATTTAATTCACTAAGAAGTAGATTATACCTAATATAAAAAAGGACGTTAAAAACGTCCTAATTACTAGGTTAACTTTTTAAATGACAAGTAATATACAGGCAAATCATATACAGGCTAATTATATACAAAAGAGTAATTGGTTACAGTGTTCAAGCCAAATGTGGCTAAAAGATATTTTGGTACATCCCTCCGCAAGAAAAAGCTCTAAACCATTTCGATTAAAAGTTACATCTTGCAAATTGCTTCACCCTAGTATCACAGCTCTATTAGGTGATAACGGCGCTGGCAAAAGCACCCTAATTAAAGTCATTGCTGGACTTATCCCTTTTAGTGGACATGTATTACTACCAGACAACCTAAACACCGATAAAATAACAAATTTTTCGTATCTTCCTCAACACTTTTCTATTGAAGCTGCTTACAGGATGACAGTAAAAGAATTTATTAAGACGGCTTATCCGGTAAAAATTAGGCACGATAAGCAAACTATGGCCGCGCGTATCGAAAACGCACTTGTAACTTACGGATTAGAAAATCTGACTGATGCTTATCTTGGCTCGCTTAGCGGAGGAGAGCTTAGAATGACCCTTTTAGCGGCTACTTTTACTCCTCCCACACCCTTTTTATTACTCGACGAACCTACTACTTATCTAGATCAAAAACACTGTAAACAGTTAGTGATGTGGATAAAAAATGAATTACACCATCTTAGGTCAACCATCTTTGCCACGCACGATATTTTATTTGCTCTATCGTGCGCTGATACCTTAGCGATACTAGAACACGGAGAAATCTTAGCGTTGGGACCAACAAAAGAGCTAGTGAATACAGAAATATTCCAAGAAAAATACGGCGGATTAAATTCACTTAAAAATTTAAACCAGATTTAGTTCTTTCATCCGGCTGATACTGATATTGATACTGATGCTGATGCTGATACCAATCACCCTTAACTAGGTCACTTCGACGCATAGGAAACTTTACTGCTACGCCCTGAAAATGAGACAAAAATTTCCACAAATCATTCATATCAAGGGGTGCTGTCAAACAAATTTTCCATGAAATAGGTGCTTTTTTAATTATTTTATCTCCCTGAGAGCCTGCTTGCTTAGTTGTAATGACCAAAACGGGCAGCCTTAATCGGTGTATAAACGGCTCACCATCAAAGCCACTGTGTTGAGTCCGAAGAGGCAAGCCGAAAGGTAAATTTCGCTCAATAGATGAGGCTAATCTCTCAAGCCAAGAAGGATGCGGTCTAAGAAGCGGATCAATTAAAATGAGTTGTCGTACAAGTTTTGGATAACACAATGCTAAACAGATCGTAAGTGGTGCGCATGATGCCGCAGCTACAGCAACTACTGACCGTACTTTTGCCTCTTTTAGAACAGTTGCCACCTCATTAGCTCTTGACTCACAGCTTAAAAACGTTAACGCCTTTACTCTCAATCGCAATACAGATACCTGTAGTCCTAAGCTCTGAGGAGGATCTAGCTCTACTTTTGTGTTTTCACACCCTGCTCCAGCATTTTCAACGTCTACCGACTTTACGCACCAAGGGATTTTACTATTGTTGTCGTCGGTAGTTTCGGCAAAAAAAGCAACCGTCCGTCCGTCTCCACTTTTCAGATCAACAAAAACATTTGAATCTTGAGCCATTCCGAAAAACTCCTAAAAATAAAACAATTGATCTCGCATCCTAACTGTGCAAACGATAGGAGTGGGAGTGCTCTAAGAGCTTGACAAAACCTAAATTAGTTAAGTTTTTTTTTCACTGCAAAGCTGTGAATCAAACAAAAGAGTACAAATCTTTATTGTAATGGTAATATTTATAGAACTCTTTACAAAAAATGCCCAATGAAAAAATCAGGGCCATTTCCAATTATTAAAGAAAAGGGTAACGGAGAGGTATCATATCCAATAGAACCTCCTCGTCGAAGGTATGATTGTGCTCAATATGAAACCTGTCTTACCATAGCTTCAGCTCTATTTTGGGATTCTTTTACTTGTCGTGGATGTAACGGCACTGTAAATGGTCGTCTTTTATGGCGATTTTCTAAACGGACACTTTCAAAGACACAGTATAGCTCCCCAGAAGAAAAAGATGACGATGATAAGTCGCTCTTCTACAAAACTTCCTCTCACACCGGCGATATTGAAAGTGTCATTCATGAAAACACATTGCAAACTAAAGTAGTAAATACACCTATTAGCCAATCATGTGGCAATACACTACCAACAAAGTCATCAATTGGAATTGAATCATTAAATCCTGACTCTCCCTTCCCGTTACATCTTTTTAAAAAGTTATCATCTGTGTGAAAATTGCAGGGCAGTAGCTCTACAATCTCATAAACGGATATAGATGATAAATCGATTTTTTGTTGTTCCAATCTTTTTGATGCTCTTTGGTATTATCACCGCGCTTACCACTGGAGAGATAGGCATCCGCATATGGAATTATTTTTATAAAGATTATCTTCTATCAAAAACAGCGAATATCTTTACCACCACCAAAAAATCACCTAACGAAGATACCGAACAAATTAGAGCAGGAGAAACCTTAAAAGGTATAATTCAACCAAGTAGTCATCGCGATATTGTTTATGAATTAAGACCCAACTTACGAGGTATTTTTGTTGGAGCTCAGTTACGTACTAATCAATTTGGCATAAGAGGAAAAACGTACTCTATCAATAAACCCTCAGGAGGAGTGATTCGCATCGCTGGCATAGGCGACTCCGTTATGTTTGGATGGGGTGTAAGTGAAGAAAAATCATACCTTTCACTTCTTGAAAAAAAACTCACAGATTCAGGAGTAAAGACAGAAGTACTAAATTTTGCTGTTCCCGGCTACAATACAACTATGGAGGTTGCTACATTCGAGCACCGAGTTCTGCCATTTAATCCTGATTTAGTCATTATTCACTTTGTAAACAATGACCTCGGTGTACCTCAATTTATGACCAAACCGCCCTTACCTCCCACTATATTTCATTCTCAATTACTTGGATTGATAGTACCAAAAATAAATTTAATCAAAGAAAGATTGGATAGATTTTACAATTCTTCTACAGGTGATTTAGAGGAAGAGGCTCTTAAAGACGATAGAGTGCTAAATTCTGACGTAATGCTACAAGGAAGCCCAGAGGAAACTAACGCTCAGTACAGATATATGGTTGGTGAAAATAGCTATAGAACCGCCATGAAACGCTTAGTTGAATTAACTAAATTACACAACATTCCTCTAATAATTTTATATGGAGGCGAAAATAAGCTTATAAAAAGGCTAATAATAAACGGAGTAGCAAAAAGGCATAATCTAGTGACAGTTGAAGCAAAACCAATTGTTGACTCCTATTTTTTTACTAATCATCCAGATATTTCAAAAAGCAAACGGAGAGAGCTTCTAACTTTGTCGGATAAAGACCCTCATCCAAATGTCTTGGGACATTACTTATATTCGGAAGCACTCTATCCGGTTGTAAAAAATTTATTAGCAAGATAGTTTCTAAGTTATTTTTTGTGCTAGCTTTGGTCTTTGCAAAAACCAAACTACTCCTCCTAACAATGCAAGAAAAAGTACTTTAGCACGAAGCACAAGCGCTATACTGAGTGCTTCTTCAGTAGTTGCTCCAATTAACCCAAGAAAATATACAAAAGCTCCCTCCTGAATACCTATGCCGCTGGGTGTAAGTGGCATAGCTCCAACAAGTAAAATTAACGGCAATACACCAAACAACATCGGCAAGGATACTGTAGTCCATCCTACTGCCCAAGCAGCTACAAGAGTATTTATTGCTGAAAAGGCATGAAACAAAAAAGACAATAACATTATACGAACCAACACAGATTTATTATCAGTGATAATGGCCATTTCTTTGAGGAGTAATTTGGTATTACTGCTGATAACCGGCGGTAACCAAGATAATGTATCGACTAAAAGAATAATACGGCTACGAACGGGTGCTGTACAGAGAATTAGAATCAAACAAATTATGAAAGCAATTACCAACACAGCGTAAGTTACTCCAGTAGGTAATTCTCCAACAAAAATGAGAGATAAAATAGCTAACGCTACCATGGCTACAAGTCCTGAAAACCGTTCAAATATGGTGCTTAAAAAAGAAGCCTTATACCCAGCCCCATCATTACTTACTGCAAGAGTTCTCACGACATCTCCGCCAACATGGCTTGGAAGAAGCGTATTACAAAAATATCCAAGCAGGTACAGAGATAAAAGACGTATAACAGATGGAGCAGATCCAAAAATAGCCAAGAGAGTGCGCCACTTTAAAACACTAATGTATAAAAGTATAAAAGATATAAAACAAAGACCTATTAGTTGAGAAGCATGTATCTTAGCTACTACCGTCCAAAACTGCTTGACATCTGTTAAGGTAAGTAAAATTCCTATAGCTATAATAGCTAGGAACTTCTTACCAATGCCAATAAATCTACTTACCATAAATATTTATCTCAGCAATTGACCAATCAAATATGGGATCCTTACCTATCTGTCTAAGACGAATGGCTTGGCACTGAGGATGATCATTAAACCGTAGTTTAACTGGGTGTAAACTACTCCTTGAAAGATTAGCTTGAACATAATGTACAGCGGGATAATCTTCGGAACTAAGTAAAATTCTACTTTTACCATCTATTTCACAAGTTATAACAAGTCCTCGAGCTGCATCCGTATACCAAATGCCATAATCAATAGATATCCCAAGTACCTCTTTAGGCTGACTCCAGCCTAATACTATGAACATATCTGATACTTGAGGTGCGCTACTTCCCCATCTAGTTTCATTATTTCCATCTATTGCTTTATAAAGCTCTTGAGGATTATGTGAAGTATTAAATGTTTCTACCGGCAACATTTTAGAAGAATCTAATTCTGGTAGATTAATCTTAGATATTACACTATACTCGCCCACTTTTTCTTCAATAAAAGTAGCTCCTAGTGCAGCTAATCCTTTTTGAACAATATCACCCTGTAAATTAGTCATAACCAGAGGAACCGCCGACACTGGTAAAGCATCTGTAAATTTCTGATAATCAGCAATTCGAATCTGATTTGGCTCACCAAAAATACCAAAACGAACAGCTTCATTAGTTTCAAAAGCTAATCTATACCCTATCCAATAATTTGTTCTAACAGCCGCTATATGATTACTAGAAAGCCACTTTATCAAAGCATCATTATCACGTGCTACCCTCTCCCCCTTAAAAACATGAGGCTCTCCTGGGGTTGCTCTACCACCGTAATAAGATGAACACAGATTAAAAAATATAAGTAATACAGTTCCAGAAATAATCAGCCATCTTCTGGTATGAAAACTTGATAACGCACACCCATATATCACAGCGAGCATCGGATAAAGTGGCAAAAGATACCTAGGAGCCTGAACAAGAGCACCAAATGAACTAAGAATAAATATTAAAAAAGTACCTACTAAAAATGAAATCGAAATGCATATTTGGGGTAATGTAGCATTATCTTGTTTATAGGCCTTAACAGAGATAACAACAAATCTACAAACGAGAATAACAAAAATCAGATTAGCAAAAACATTGGCTCCCAAAAATAGGCTATTCTCATGCCAAAAACGCCTTGCCCCGAGGATTGTAGGAAGCGCTACACTAAAAAAGCCCTTGATATGAGAAGCAATAGATGTTGTTGGTTGAAATATACCAAAAGAGGCAAATGAATTATTAATGTTGTACCACCAAAAAGGACTACTACCAATTAGAAATCCTACCACTCCTAAAATACTAAACTTAATTATCTCGATTTGCCTTCTATAAAATCTAAGGATCCAGAAAATATACCCAAAAAAAATCGCCACTATAGCGAAAATTATCTGATTATTTGTCCACCATCCTAAACCTAACACTAAACCTAAGATAAATATTCGATATTTATCTTGCGATAACACTGAATATTTCACTAAATATATCGCTAAAAGAAGAGCAATCGTAGTAATAACTACAATTTCAATAAAACCTCCTCTAGCCATACCACTCCACACTATAAGTGGTGACGGCGCTACCCCAACTAAAATAGTTGAGATGCGCGCGGAAGATAACCGTTTAAAGTGGTCTTTATTAAAAATTATGCTTGCAAGTTCACTTCCAAGAAGATAAACGAGGGGGACAAGCACTATACTCCAACAAAGTGGTACCGCCTTTAAAGTAGCTGAACTTAAGCCAAAAATAGCAAAAATAATTGCTGCACATAATGGCTCAAGAGAGCCCATATAATGCTGTCCATAATAGAAAATAGGAACATCTTTACCCTCAAGGATATGCTTTCCCATCAGACCAACAATGGCTTCATCGCTATCAATGGTAAAATTAGACGCATATTGAAGGTCAATTCGAAGTAACAAGCTTAATGCAGAAATAAACAGGATGAAGATCCAATCTTTTCTGAGTAAGTTAACCCACTCTTTGAGCATACCGAATCAACTCACTATACAAATCTCTCATATACAGAAAGAGTCTTTCGACCAGTCTCATCCCAAGTATACTGTCTTGCCCATTTACGGCCACGAGCTCTTCTAGTATTCAAATAATCTGAAGATGAACGTAAATAATGAATAGTAGCAGATACTCCATCATCAATCTTTGTTGGGTCAAAGTAGAGAGCTTCATCTCCCAGCACCTCCGGAAGAGAGGAGGTATTACTACTTACTACCGGTACACCTGCTGCTAGTGCCTCAAGAGGTGGTAATCCAAATCCTTCATATAAACTTGGAAATAAAAAAATTGCAGCACCTTGATAAAGAGCCAAAAGATCATCGTCACTAACAAAGCCTATACATCTAACCTCATCTCGCAAATCATTATCACGAATAAGTGCTAGTAAGTTTGGGAAATTACGATCATCTTCTATTTTTCCAGCTAAAACCAAGATGGGCGAAACTCTGTTGGAGAGCCTTTCAGCCTCATGAACTAATTTGTACAACCTGATTAACCCATTCATATTTTTTCGTTCATCAATACCTCCGACATACAATAAATAGGGTCGTTCCGAGGGTAATTGATACTTAGCTCTTATATTTTGTATCAGATCGGGATGTGCTTCACCAAAGAAGCGGTCATCCACACCTAAGGGAGTAACAGTTATCCTATCCAAAGGGATGCCGAGTAATTTATGACAATCACGTGCCGTGCACTCACTTATAGCCAATAAGTGCTTTGCTCCTCTAATAGCTCTAAGCTCAAGCCAACGAGCTAGAGTAAATCTCATATCCACAGATGCAGGTTTGTAGAGGTCTTGTAAAATTAACGGTATTAAATCTAGTACCGTAACTACATAAGGTACGGTTGCCCATGACGGAGCATCCATGTGAGCCGGAAAATGTAATAAAGAAAATTGCCGCATTCGTGCGCTTTTTAATTGTAGTGGATAGCACAACTGTTGCCTTACAGTTTGCCTACCGCGAGGAAGAAGAGATATAAGATTTTCGATATAGGACGGTAAAGAAGACCATGAATGATCAAACATTCCAACTTCTACTTTCTCAGTAGAATTAGTCTCATTCAATGATTTAACTAAACCAACTCTTGTAAAGTAATCAAATAAAGACTTAACGTAGCGCCCTATTCCTCTTCCAGCATGCGCCTTAAATGTAGGATCTAAAGCACTACAATCTACTCCAACGCAGATACCTCCCGCTACCTTCATCGTTGCTCACTCGCCCGCCTACACGAAGAAAGCGTAGAAGATTCAATAAGTGTGATAGCAGATTTAGCAAAATTAGCCTCAGAAAAAGCGTTAGCCCTTATCTTGCCGGCATCAATTAAAGACCTACGAAGTGAAACATCCCGATGAACAAGAGCCACAAGTTCGGCTATCTCTGCATGACGCTTCTCTTTAAACAATATACCAGCCTCACCCATAGTTTCCGCTACAGCCCCTGCATCAAATGCAAGAACCGGAAGCCCCTCTGACATAGCTTCAAGAATCGGTAAACAAAATCCTTCATGTTCACTCATTCCGAGATAAACACTAGACCCACGGTAAAAAGCCCGAACTTCCTCATCGGCACAACCACCAGTAAAGCGAACAGCATCACGAATACCAAGCTCATAAGCCAACCGCTTTAGATGGAAGGAATAAACTTCGGTATCGGTATCAATACCAACTAACCATAGAGTACTTTTTTTTTCGATATAATGATGAAGGAAGTAAAATACCTTAAGAAGGTCCTCAATACTTTTATTAGGAGCAATACGGCCAACATGAAGAAGATTCAGATGACCAGATTTTTGAAGTAGAGAAAGGATACCCATATTAGGTGCGGTATTTTTTTCCTCTCCCCAACGCACTCCTCCAACCGGAAGTGGTAAAACAGAGCAGGTAAAGCCAAGATTTCTCAGTTCCTCAGCATTAAAATTTGAATCAGCCACAAGTTGATCGCTTGCCAGACACAAAGTTGGAAGCTCCTCGTAGCCCCTAACTAAATCAGCCGCTACACGAGGATTAATGCTATAAAACCAATGAGCCGGTGTCATATTATGATAAACAAGAACTCGCGAAGCTCGCTTAAGATCAAGGTAGCTCTGATTAAGAGGAGATCCGATGGAATAATGTAATATTATCTTTCCTTCAAATTCAGGAGATAATGAGAGATAACTTTTGGTTTCATTAGCATAACGAGGGTGAGTATTTATCGTAAAAATGTCGCTCTTATACCCACAATTGCTAAACGCATTACGCAATGCTCGTACTTCACCAGAAATGGCATCACCATAACTTAAAGTATGAACAAGCTGATGTATCTCTCCTTTTGTCATAGAACTTCCGCAAACCCCTCGCGATAATTTCCATAGGTAAACATTCCTAAAACTAAGGAAAAAGCACTCCAAACAAAAAGGATTAACCAATGTGTTACGGAAGGAATAGCACCTTTAAGAAGGATGGAATTATACATTAAGACTAGCAACGAAAATGGATTCAAATAAAAAAGTATATGATATTTAGTGGGAGCTACACTCAATGGATATATTATTGGACATAGAAAAAACACCAAGCCCAACAAGTTAGTAATTAAATGCTGTATATCTCTAAAAAATACATTCAATGAACTTAAAGCTAAGACAATCCCAGTCAAAAGTACAAACTGTAATACAACAAGAATCGGAAGAAAAATTAATGTCCACGGTATAGACACCTCATCTATCCACATAAATAAAAATAACAACGGTAATGATAAGAGAAAATTTACCAAAGTCGTCAGCACACTTACCACTGGAAGTATCGCAGCAGGGAATAATGATTTAGTGATTAAGGTACCACCCGAGGCGATAGCAATTGTACCTTCAGCTAAGGCTGATGCACACCAGAGCCAGGGTAAAAGTCCACAAAAAAGAAAAATCGCATAATGCTCGACTTGGTTAAAGCGCATGTAATAGTGGAAGACCACTGTATAAACAAGCATCATACACAAAGGATTTAATAGCGACCACAATAACCCTAAAAAAGACCCACGATAGCGAGCATGAAGATGCCGCCCGACAAGGGCACTAATTAATGCTCGATATTTAATCAAGTCACGCAACAACACTATTAAATCTCCATCGGACATTTGGACTAAATATACCGACTCTAGCGGCTTCTGTTCTTATTGCAAAATGATAACATCCTCGAAAATAATCAAAGGAGTAGCCGTCAGAACTATGCACAGCTACGTCAATAGAATAGGAGCCATCTGTAAGTTCCCAACTACCTATATCAACAGATACCATGCCTATCTTACCTAAGGGTGGGACAACCACCTTTTCAATCAGAGTATTAGTACCTATCACTAAAAGTCCGTCACTACGATTAACCGCTATGCCGAAAACAACATCATGCTGATCTTGATTCACAGTATACAAGATAGTTAAACAACATTGCTCATCAGAACGAAAAACATGCGCCACAGCACCTGTACTGCTTAAAAGAGCAACTTCTTTAATTTCAATTTCACGACTACCCCATCTCTCTGAACGTGCATCTTGCAATAAAGTACCCTTTTTTTCTTCATGCAACGTATCAGACAAATTATTAGTCACTAAACTAGACTCTTTACTTGCTAGTACTTCCTCTTCGCGTCCAGCAATAAAAGCACGATACTCATCAATGACACGGCGGGGTTGTCCACGGTCTTTTACTTCTCCCCCTTCTAGCCAAAGTACTTCATCACACCATCTCTCAACCGCACCTAAATCATGCGATACTATTAATAGAGTGCAGCCCTGTGCCCGTAACTCAGCTATTTTATCTTTACATTTTGCCTCAAAAGCAGCGTCGCCAACTGCAAGCACCTCATCAATTAAAAGTATGTCAGGATTAGTATGAACGGCTAAGCTAAATCCAAGCCGCATAAACATCCCAGATGAGTAAGTTCGTACCGGCTCATCAATAACTTCATGTAATTCAGCAAAACTGACAATTGAATCGAAGCAACGGTCTAGATCTCGCTTAGTGAGCCCAAGAAGTAACGCACCAAGATGAAGATTTTCTCTACCTGTGAAGTCTGGATGAAACCCAGCACCAAGCTCTATTAGAGCCGCCACACGACCCTTTACTGATATTTCACCAGTATCAGGAACATAAATGCCAGTGATTAGCTTAAGCAGCGTTGATTTACCTGAACCATTTCTTCCAATAACTCCAACGGAGTTTCCTTTAGGAATTCTCAAGGTAAGATTTGTTAGAATCGACCTTTTACTCGAAATACTTTTCTTCCCTTTTCCCTTAAAACTCACGATTAGCGATTTAAGGGATGAATAACCCGCTCCAAGAGATTGAAAAGCTTTGCTTACTGATCGAATGTCGATAACGTAATCGGGCACTTTTTTCCCTAATCTACTTACTTTGAAGGTTGAATAATATAAACGTCAGAAAGGTTACGATAGCGGTCAAGCTCTTCCATACCATATCCTACAAACCATTCATCACCACTATACTGAAAAACCTTCCACTCCGGATCAAACTCAGGATTAACAATAACTCGCTGAATCAACACTGCCGCCCGTACTTCCCGAGCCCCGGCACGAAGAAGGTGCGTAGTTAAGTGTTTTAAAGTACGACCAGAATCGCAAATATCATCAACTAAAAGAATACTTCTATCCCGAGCTTGACAATCCATTAGGTCTATTTGAAGCTCTGGCGCCGTTACTCCAACCTGATCAGTTAAATATCCCATCGTCCGCACAGGTTGAACCTGCACTGTGTTAGTTAAACACCGGACGAGGTCTACAAAAAAAAATAACCCTCCTCTGAGTATTGGTACAGCTATTACATCTCTACCGGTCTCATTATAAGTGTTGCTGCACCAACCAGATATCTCTCGAGCTATAGGTTGAATAGCATCATTTATTTGAGCTTTCGAATAAATTAAGCGGAATCTATCAGGCTTATACATCGACATTTCACTTGATATTTAAAACAGCAATAGAGAAACTTAATAATCAGTTGATAAAATGTAGCGCTAAAAAATGTTTACCATAATATGACACCACTAAAGTCTTCTTCACCACTTTTTGCTACAACTGTACAATTTGTTATCGCTCTTACTCTTTCCTCATGTTACCGCGAGACAGAGGACAGAGTCGAGACATCCCCTTCTCAACAACAATTTGAATCAAAAAACCAAGACGACAATAATTCTCTTCTCAACAAAGACGGATTACTCGATACCGTAAAAAAATCAGCTCAGAGTTTGGGAGTAATTCTTGACGAAAAATCTAGTCAACTAGAGCAAAGTGCTAAACAAGAAGTAAGTAAGCTACTTACTCTCGAGTACAAGGTCGTATTTATTAAAGCTCCAGAGTTTATTAACATTTCTGATTCAAACTCTCAAAAAACAATATTTCATAATCAAAATACTACATCGTCTTTACCAGAAAGTGATGCTTCATTAGAACAGGTAAAAAATAAAAGACTAGGCGCAGATGTCTTTGAACTCGAAGAAGCCCTCCGTCAGCTAGGAGCCGATAGTTGGGATTGTTATAGCTTATTAGATACACAAGAAGGGACTCGCCTCACCTGCAAACGACCATCTCAGAGTTACTTGAGATGGATTCTGAAAAGAAACCCCCTTGGTTTTTAGAGGCTAAAAACAATACTAAGTTGTTCAAAAGACTTTTGTATTTGCTCTGCCGGTACTTGCTCTACCAAAGTCAGGTAAGCTGGATTTGTAATACCGGATAGCTGAACAAATATTTAAAAGATCGGCCTACCAGCTAGCCTTCTTAAGGCCGGGTATAACTCCCTCATGCGCAAGTTCGCGAAGCACAATTCGCGATATCATATACTTACGATACACTCCACGTCCTCGACCAGTCAATTGACACCTGTTTCGAACGCGATTTGGTGCACTATTCCTAGGTAGAGCTTGTAATTTGACGCGAGCTATATAACGTTCCTCGTCAGAAAGAGAAAAATCTAACGAACGAGCCTTTAGGTCAGCACGCTTGCTTGCATGCTGCGCGACTAACTTTTTACGCTTTTCATTTCGGAGGACTACACTTTTCTTGGCCATAACTAAAATTCTTTTAACACCTCAACAGATTACTGTCTCTATATTTAAAGTCAAGTAGCCTACTACTCTATCCCAACTTTTGAATACTTAACTTTTGAATACTTAACTTTTGAATTTTAGCGACCCATCTTTTAGATTATTACGCAAGAGAAGAAATATAAAGCCTGGCACCCCTAATAAAGCTGTTATCACCCCAGGAGGTATTTCAAAAGGGGCGGCCACTACTCTACTTATAACATCACTCCCAAGCAGTAAACCTGCTCCAATCAGTGAGGTTACGGGCAATAAACGACCATGAAGTTCACCACAAAAACACCGGGCAATATGGGGGCTAAGTAACCCGATAAAAGGAATAGGCCCGGTACAGACCACTGAAATACTAATTCCCACGCAAACAATTGACAATATTACCGCCCGAAAATTTTGAGGACAAATACCTCGACTACAAACAAAATCATCTCCAAATAGCATTAAATCAAAAATATAATGACGCTTAGAGCTAACGACCAAAGTAATCAAAAAAACGGCCAACAAAGGTATTACCGTATAAAATGTTGAACCTTGAAAACTTCCCATAAGCCACCGTTGCGTTACAAATAGCTGAGTTGGGTCTGACATATATTGAAGCATTAAAGTAGCGCTACTCGCAAAAAAATTGAGGCATATACCAAGCAAAAGTATAATTGACGATTCTCTAACCAGCCAAGCAATTAAAAGCATCATAGCTGAAGATACGAGGGCTCCTATAAGCCCGAAAGCAGCAGCTGCAGAAAACGTAGAAGTAATGGTTGTAGAAAAAAACAAAATAGAGACATATACCCCTAAACTAGCCGCAGCAGATACTCCAACGGTAAAGGGAGAACATAGGTCGTTACGAAAAATAGCTTGAAGTATTAAGCCTCCTATAGCGAGAAGCGCTCCTGTTAATGATACAACCAATGCTCTGGGTGCTCGTATCTGCCAAAAAATAAAAAAATTTGATGAATCTGGATCGATAATTGATAAAAAATTAATCTTTACTGGCCCAACTAAGAGTGAGCCTATAAGTAAAATAGGAAGAAGAGCGCACAAAATTACAAAACTTATCTTCCAACCTAGTAAGCTAGTACAAACTTTTTTCATGTCTTGTTACTAAATACTCACATCTCTCAAGAGTTTGGCGAATCTGTTACACGTAATAAAAACCTTCCTATAACCTCCAAAAGCTGCACCATACGCGGGCCAGGAATGGAAGCAAAATCATCGGCGATTATTAAAATAGGTATGTCTCGAGATGAGTTAAATAAACGATTTAAATCAGATCGCCACTTCAATTTTTGATCCTGAGTGTCAGTGCCCGGAGGAGCTATCTGTATTATCGCATCTGGCCTAATCTTATAAATAGTCTCTGATGATAAACTACTGAAGGAGCTAGTATACCCCGTTATGGGATTGTTAGCTCCTATAGATTCTAAAAGTGAAGTATAAATTCCGTCTCTTCCCGATATATAAAGAGGGGTTAAATCCCCCTGACTAATCAAACTACCCACTAAAACAAGAACATCTAATTTTTTTTTAAGAGAGAATTTATCAACCGCTACCTTCATTCGAGCTGACAGTAATTGTGAAGAAACTTTAGCTTGTGCTTCTAATGCACAAAACTGTCCAATAATTCCATAGGCCTCAATGATTTTATCTATACTACCCTCTTCAATAAAAACTGTTGCTATTTTAGCTCTTTTTATAACCGGCATTAATGCTTGTTGTGAGGGAAGAAGGATGACCAAATTAGGACGAAGAGACAGAAGAAGTTCAATATTTGGATCAAGTAATCCGCCAAGTTTAGGCAGAGAATCAGCTTCTGTTGGATATTTTGTAAAACTACTAGTTGCTACCACTTTATCACCTAAGCCCATATCAAAAATAATTTCAGTTGCTACGGGTGAAAGTGGAACAATACGAAGACACTCACAAAACGCGCTATTAGAACAAAGAGAAAAGTATAACCACACTATCCTGAGCAAAAATAAGCTCGTTATTTTAACATAACCCGACATAGAGCAAGCTGAATATTTTTTTATATCAAGTAAGAATGATTTTACTAATTACCGCATCTTCTCTAATCGTCTGAAATAGATAGATTGGTGTCTATTTTCAGTCCTAACATAACTCTTGCTCCCGGGGAACCAAATCCGTAGACCTCTTGATATTCTTTATCTAGTAAATTATCAGCCGCCAAAGTAGCAGATACACCCTTACCGAGTTCGTAAGATCCGTTAAGACCAAATAATACATAGGAGCCTAAAGACACATTTTCTGCGGGGAACACGGTGAAATTTCTATCTCTGCGCGGACCAACCCATTGAGTATTAAGATTTATTCTTAACCGTTTTGTTGCGATGTATGAAAATACGCTACGCGCTTGCCTACTTGCTCTTCTCAACAAGGCGGAACCGGTAGATTTATCCTCGGTATCCAAATAAGTAAAAAAACCTAGCCACTCAAATTTTGTAAAAATGGGAGCTTTAATCGACACTTCCACACCTTGAGTTTCAGCATTATCAATATTTTGTAAAATAAAAGAACTCGGATCAAATTGAATAAGGTTACGAAACTCATTTCTAAAATAAGTGGTATCAATCAAAATTTTACTCGATGGAATGAGAAATTCGTAGCCGAAATCCCATCCTCTTGAGGTTTCTGCCTGAAGACTAGAGTTACCGAAGGAAGAAAATAACTGCGTTACCGTAGGAGCTTTAAATCCTGTACCGACACTACTATGAATACGAGATTGGAACAAAGAAACTGGACGTGACGCCGTAATTCGCCATGTATCCTGTCCTCCAAAGCGAGAATGATCATCATACCGGTTACCAATAGTCAAAAGACCTAACCATTCAGGCTGAATCAGCAACTCACTAAAAACTCCCCCGTTTGAAGTGCTACTAGGCAATAATTCGTCCTTAAATTCACCGAATTGTGAATAAGAAACGTACTGAGAATTAGCTGATTCATTCTCATATTCCCCACCCACATCAAACTTAAGCCAATCGATAGGCTTAATTACTTCGATAACTGAGAAGCGTGTTCGATATCCTTGAAATCTACTATCAATAAGATCAAGCGGTGCAGTTACATCCGCTTCATTAATATCAGTCAATTCATGCTCTGCGTATTCAAATTGTAAACGCTGATCCAGTAGGTCATTAAAAAATTCTGAATGAGCACTTACTGAGCTGACAAAAACGTCATTACTAAGTTTTCGATTGGGGTCATCTCCCCCTACTCCTGCCGCTCTATCAATTTCAGCTTCACTCGATACCTTCTTAAGATTAAACTCTAAGTCAGATAAACCAACTCTGAGACCTCCAAGTGCGCTAAATGAGCTATTTGAATATGGGTCTCTCTCAAAGTTACCATCTCTTTGGTCGGCTGAAGATATGTTTGATTGACTCTTACTACCGCTAGCACTGAGTGTAAGATACTTATTCTCATCACTTAAAAGCAAAGTAGAAGTACCTGCGGTAGTTTCGTAATTTCCACTCAAAGCAGTAAGAGATAACTTGTTTTCTTTAGCTCCTTTCTTGGTAATTATATGAATAACTCCGCCAATAGCGTTTGAACCGTACATTAAACTTTGAGGCCCGCGAAGAATTTCAATTCTTTCCACACCATCGGTGGTAATGTTAGCGAGATCAAATGAGCCTCCAGGAGTAGCTGGATTGTTAACTTCAACGCCGTCAATAAGAACTAGAGTATGCTCTCCGTTTGCTCCCCTCATAAACGTGGAGACAGAGCCTCCTGGCCCACCCGATTGCACAATATTTACTCCAGGTGTACTTCTGAGTGCATCAACGATATTAGTTTGAGCCATGGCCTCAATTGACTCTCTATTGATGATGGTCACAGCTCCACCAATTTGCGATTGTGGTACCTCATCCTGATGAGATGTTACTACTAACGGCGATAAATCTTTGACGATAACGTCTTCAGCTTTAACATCATAGTTAGACAAAAAAATTGCCTGAATAATAACGAGCCCAACAAAAGAAATTGAACCGATATGATCGGAATTCATACTTTTCATGATCTTTTTTCCGTCAAACCAAAAAACCACAAACTTGCCTAATTTTTTAAATAAATTCATCATTTCAGGCATAAAGCCATTTTTCTAAACTTAAAATATTGATGCCCAAAGAATTAACAGAAGTTCTTCCCGCTCACTTAAAGGTTTTATCTAAAGCTTGTTTATTGAGCAAATATTATCTGGAGCTAACAGCTAAATTCGAGACATTGCAACTACATTTAACATTGAATCTATACGCTCTATAAACTTTTAAAGTAAACGTATAACTTTGAAGCTGTGTAGAGGATCAGTAAATAACGATAGATTGGTGAATACTTAATGAAACGAAGTGCTTCTTTCGATAAACTTGAGCAGGTACTTAAAGAGCGAATCCTATTTCTTGATGGTGCTATGGGCACCATGATTCAGCGATACAAACTCACTGAAGAGGATTTTCGTGGAACATTACTCACAAATTATCCACGTGAGTTAAAAGGTAATAACGACTTGCTTAGCTTAACTCGACCAGACATTATAGAAGAGATTCATGAACAGTATCTTCTTGCTGGCTCTGACATAATTGAAACAAATACATTCAGCGGTACAACAATCGCTCAACAAGATTATGGTACCGAGCACTTAACAAAAGATATCAACATTGCATCTGCTCGTTTAGCTAGAAAAATTTGTGAAAAAATCGAAGCAATTCAACCAAACAGAAAGTGTTTTGTTGCTGGTGCACTAGGACCAACCAATCGCACTGCTTCACTATCGCCAGATGTAAACAATCCAGCTTATAGAGCTGTTACCTTTGATAATCTTGTTGATGCATACTTCGATCAGACAGAGGCGCTTATTGAAGGAGGAGTGGATATTCTCCTTCCTGAGACAACTTTCGATACCTTAAATTTAAAAGCAGCAATCGTAGCAATTGAAAGATGCTTCAAAAAATTAGGAGTGAGATACCCTGTAATGCTATCTGTAACTATCACAGATCAATCAGGAAGAACTCTTTCCGGACAAACCATAGCTGCATTTTGGTACTCAGTAGCTCATGCTAATCCACTTAGTGTAGGAATTAATTGTGCGCTTGGTGCAAAAGATATGGCGCCTTACATGAAGGAGTTAGCCGATATAGCCACCTGTTATACAAGCTGCTATCCAAATGCCGGCTTACCTAATCCTCTCAATGATACTGGATATGACGAAACACCCAATGACACTGCTGAAGCATTATCTCAAATTGGTCTTATAGAAAATGGCAGAAGTATATTTAATATTGTTGGCGGCTGCTGCGGTACAACACCTGATCATATAAAGGAGATTGTTAGAAGATTTAAAAATATTGTTCCTCGAACACCTTGCAGTGCTAAAAATCAAACCAGTCTTGCAGGACTAGAGCCACTTATTATTAAGGAGGAAAAAAATCGCCAACTGGTCATGATAGGTGAGCGCACGAACGTAACGGGCTCTCCTCAATTTAGAAAATTAGTACAAGAGAACAAACTTGATGATGCCCTGAAGATTGCTCGTCAGCAAGTAGAGAACGGAGCTCACATTATTGATGTAAATTTTGATGAGGGCTTACTAGATGGAAAATCTTGTATGACTACTTTCTTAAATCTAATTGCCAGCGATCCAGATATTTCCCGAGTCCCAATCATGATTGACAGTTCGAAATGGGAAATTCTTGAAGCAGGACTTAAATGCACACAAGGTAAGTCAATAGTTAATTCTATAAGCTTAAAAGAGGGGGAAAAGACATTTAAGGAACAAGCAAAACTAATTCAAAATTATGGTGCGGCCGCCGTAGTAATGGCTTTTGATGAAAAAGGTCAAGCCGCTACCAAAGAAGATAAGGTGCGTATTTGTAAGAGGGCATACCACATTTTAGTAGATGATATTGGCTTTTGTGCCCATGATATAATTTTTGATGCCAATATTTTAACTGTTGCTACAGGCATAGAAGAACATAATTCTTACGCAACAGATTTTATTGAGGCTATCCGAGAAATAAAAAAATCTTGTCCTGGAGCTCTGACAAGTGGAGGAGTTAGTAACATTTCCTTCTCATTTCGTGGAAACAATCAAGTAAGAGAAGCCATGCATTCCGTGTTTTTATTTCATGCGGTAAAAGCTGGTCTAGACATGGCGATAGTAAACGCCGGAATGCTTGGTATTTATCAAGATATAGAACCACTACTTCTCCAAAAAGTAGAAGATGTCATACTCAATAGAAACAAAGATGCAACGGAAGCTTTAATTGAGTATGCCGAACAAATAAAGAATAGTGGAAAGAAAAAAATCGTTGAAACTCAGGAGTGGCGTAGTAAGTCTTTGCAAGAGCGAATAACTCATGCTTTAGTTCGAGGTATCACAGACTATATTGAAAATGATACAGCTGAGGCTTTAACTATTTATGGTAAGCCGCTCGATGTCATTGAAGGCCCTCTCATGAACGGTATGAAAGTGGTGGGAGACCTCTTCGGAGAAGGAAAAATGTTTCTTCCCCAAGTGGTAAAGAGCGCTCGCGTAATGAAAAGAGCAGTAGCTTACCTTGAACCGATGATGGAGGAAGAAAAAAAGAAAAACTGCTATTCCGAAGCAGGAAAAACTTTCGTCATAGCTACAGTAAGGGGTGACGTTCATGATATTGGAAAAAATATAGTCGGCGTTGTATTGGCTTGTAATGGCTACAAGGTTATTGATCTTGGAGTCATGGTAAGCTGCGATAACATTCTTGCAGCCGCAAAAGAGCACGGTGCTGATATTATAGGTATGAGTGGTCTTATTACACCATCTCTTGATGAGATGGTGTCAAACGTAAAGGAAATGGAGCGGCTTGGAATAAAAATTCCAGTCCTTATAGGTGGTGCTACAACATCAAAAGCTCATACTGCAATTAAAATTGCTCCACATTACTCTGGTGCCGTTATTCAAGTAGCAGATGCCTCACTGGTTGTAGAAGTATGCTCTAAACTACTAAGCCAGTCTCAGTCATCTAACTTCATTGATGAATCAAAAAGATCTCAAGAAAAATTGCGCATAGAATTTGAAAAGCATCGCAGCGAAAGAGAGTATATTTCAATTATAGATGCTCGAACCAATAAATTTAAAGATACTGAGTGGAAGGAATCTTGTCTTGCAAAGCCTACCTTTTATGGCGTTCATACATTAGACAATATATCGCTAGGCGATGTAGCTGATTATATCGATTGGTCGCCTTTTTTTTGGGCTTGGGATCTTAAAGGAAGCTACCCTACTATTTTCGAAAAAAGAGATATCGGTCAACACGCAAAAGAACTATTCCTAGAGGGGAAAAAATTATTAGACTCAATTATTAAAGATAAATGTTTCACCTTAAAAGCTGTTATAGGATTTTTTCGAGCATATTCCACAGGGGACGACATAGATGTACTAGATGACAATAATCATAAATTAGAAACTTTTTGTTTTCTTCGCCAACAACAAAAAAAGCCTCCTCAACCAAACTTATGTTTAGCAGATTTTATTGCTCCTAAAGATAGCGGTATTATCGATACGATAGGAATGTTTGCGGTTACTTGTCATGGTGTGGATAAATTTGCAAATTTATTTGAGTCTAAGGGAGATGATTACACAGCAATAATGGCTAAGGTTATTGGAGACCGCTTTGCAGAGGCATTAGCTGAATATATTCACAAGCAAGTGCGTATCTGGTGGAGTTACGGTGATGAGGAGAGTCTCACTACAGAGGATCTCATAAAAGAGCGATATCGTGGCATTCGGCCAGCTCCTGGCTATCCAGCCTGTCCTGATCACACTGAAAAAGCAAAAATATGGGATCTTTTACAAGTTGATTCCCGAATAGGGTGTTCGCTAACAGAAAGTTTTGCTATGTATCCGGCTAGTAGCGTATCAGGATTTTATTTTAGCCATCCAAAAAGTCAGTATTTTAATGTGGGTAAAGTCATGAAAGATCAAATAACTGACTATGCTAATCGCAAGGCTTTATCCATAGACCAAGTGGAAAAATGGCTAGCTCCAAACCTAGGCTATTAAAAGCTTTGATTATGCAAACTGATATAACCAAACCATTGTGCTTATTGTTTCCACCTACTCTAAAACCCAAAGCGCTACTAAAACTTTGTCAAAACCTTTCTTATGAGGATCAGGTAACGGTAATTAGGTGCCTATACCAGAGATGGAAAAATAATCCCTCAGCTCACCAAGAGTTAATTTGCCTTGAGGATTATCTTTCAGATGATGCGCTTACTGCTGATGTTCTTACAAGTTTAATTGAAATACTAGAATGGTTAGCTAAAGAAAAGAAGAACACAACAATTAGTGAGATAATTGGTTATCTGACTTGTTGTAGAGAAATGCACTCTATTTGTGGATTAAATCTTCCACTTAAATTAACAGTTAAACAGGCGCTACAAGAGCACGGCTTTGCAAAAGCTACTAAAAATTTATAACTTAAAAAAACAGTGCCTCGTATTCCCAGACTAACATTTTTTTAAGTAAGTGAGTAATTAGGTAATAGCTGTTTAGTTAGAGGAACTTCTTCCAATAAAAAATTTTTACAATATGTCTCCTCAGTGGACGAAAATAAGTACAAGGGTAAAAAGCCTTCTCCTGCCAAATATAGCTCAAAGGTTAGAGTTTTATCTAACTAGTTATCGACATGGTACAACTCCTCCTCGTGGCTGGGTAACCCTTGATGGCTCAGAAATATTAGTTTACGGAGGGCCTGCATTTGATCCGAACAAAAAATTATTGCAAGCAAATTCACTTAATCCATTTGATACAATTTTAGCTAGTCCAAATAGACAG
Source organism: Bdellovibrionota bacterium (assembly GCA_044347345.1). Classification (GTDB taxonomy): domain Bacteria; phylum Bdellovibrionota_C; class UBA2361; order UBA2361; family JBIKUX01; genus JBIKUX01. Next base: position 165,578 of record JBIKUX010000001.1, read on the forward strand.
GAGTTTTATGAAGAGCTTCTTTCATATCCTGACAAATCGGTTAATGACTTATTATTATCCTCTCAGGTTGTGACCCGTGGCTTACTATTTGTAGATCGAAGAGTCGGTAAAAGACGCATAGTAAGCCTATCAAATAGACTAGAAGAACACTCTTTTATAAGGCAAATGGCTAGATTAAGACAGGTTAACGACTAAAAACTCTTAATAAACTATTTTGATTTAACGAGGAGTAAGTTCTTGCGTTTGAAAGTTAGTTACAAGTTGCGTTAATCTAGGGGGGATACCTCTCATTACCAAATTGTAGTTTATCGACCAATTTAAAAGCTCTTGAACTTCTCGAGAAGCATTTGAGGCGAGACGCTGCATGCTCTCGACAGACTTATGCAACTCAAGCAAATAACCTGCTCCTCGCAAAGCTTGTGTCACCAATTCATCGGGACGAATGTTGTTAAATTCGTTCCAAGCATCAGGATTATCATTACGGTTCCTGATTATTTTCTCATAGATATCATCCTGAATGATAGGATTATAATTAGCTGATAAAGATGGTAATATCCCCATACTTACTAGTTGTTCAAAAGCTCTGATTGAAAAATAATATTCTTGTAAATTATGAGCACCTTGATTCTTTGAATTAATTGCGGCAGTGACATAATTGTCAACTTCAGTTGGGGTAATTTGCGGCGTAATACCGGTTTCAACAACAGTTACCGTAAGCTCACTAGTACTTCTCGATACTCCTATGGCCAAATCTTTTTTATTCTCAAAGGCGTACCTATTAGCGGCTACTTGAGCATCTCTCATTCGATCTGATACTGGTGCCGATGATATTGGATTATCATCAATTAATATAAATCTCCATAAACCAGGCTCGGGAGAAATTGTAGCTACGGAAAATCCGTAATCATCAAATATATCAAGAATATTCTCCAAAACACCAAACTCAGAAATCAAATTTGTCTGTTGATCTGAATTAGATTCTAATCCAGCAAAATTTTCACTTTGTATAACAAGCGCAAAACTACTTCTATTAGCTCCGAGTCTTGCCACTGGAATGGGAGAAGGCGATATATTAAGCCCTGTTACTAAATCTTCAATCTCCTGTTGTGTTAAATTATAGTCATTATTTGCTCCCTGCCTGTAATCAATAATAAATCTCTCTAACAAAGGATTATCCGCCAAACTGGAGCGCTTCAAAGCTGTTTCTATGGCAGCTAGTACAGGACTGTGAATTATGGGAATAATTTGCTCAAACGAAACTCCTGACTCCGAATCATGAAATTTGTTAAGGTAAGCTCCTATATTTACCCCACCTAGTTCCTCAGCAGAAAAAGAGAATCCTCGCATTGAAGGTCGTTGACCTCCATCTTTGGGCGCAAATAATTCATGTGAAGCTAGAATTGCCTGAGTTTGGCGGATAGCCCTATCAATTCTATCCTTAGCCTCAGCTGATCGAGCCACTGCTACGCCTCCATCGCCTCCAAAGCAAAACTGAAAATCAGAGCCAGTTACAGTAATTGTTTCTCCTACATGAGAAACCTCAATGTTATCACTAGAAAGCATAATCGGAAGAGCTCCAGCAAGGTAGGTAAGTTGCATCCCCGTTAACCCATTTTCTTGATTAGCAGAGTCCATTAGCTCCGAAGATCCCTTCAAGTCGAAAAAAAATATCTGATCTGTAGGATCTGCTTCCACAAAGTATTTTGGATCTCGATCATTAGTGAGAGAAAAAAGATCTTCGATTGAAGGTGCTGCCTGCAGTACTTTATCACGGTATAACGTTAAGACACCTCCCTCTAAATTCTCGTAACTTGAAATAACTCTATTAATTTCCGGCCCATCAACTTCATTCCTATTTGATGAAAGAGACCTTATAGGAGTTGATGTAGGAGAGCCGTCATCAGTTGAAAGGGCTGCTCTAATAATCAAATCTATTTGGTCAATTGATGGAGCCTGCTCCGCGGAATATGTCGTTAAATAAGTTGAAATCCAACTCCTTTGTTCCTCAGGTGATAACATTTCCCAAGATTCAATATTCGGTACTTCTGCTTTTAACTCTTCAAGAATGTCAAAACGCGCAGATAAAGCAGTTGATTCATCAACCGCAATTATAACATCAGTCCCTTCAGAATCAGTTGCTATCAGAACACCTGATTTTACTCTTATTGAATTAAGATCAATCTCAATATTTCTTCTGAGGACTTGAGATGGTTGTCCATCTCCCATAACCTTTGCTATGGATACAGTCTGATTGTCGTAATAAGACCCATCATTTAAAAATGGTTGTGTTACAAACCGATATGTGGTGCCCGCAAATTGTACATCCTTTACTACAACAGGGGAATTATTAATTTTCTCAATTCGTCCACCGAGAATTGCATCAGAATAACCTTGCGCTAACCTAACTCTAGGACCAGAATCACCGACTACATAAATTACTGAACTATCCTGCGACTCAACAGCTATATCAGAGGTATTCGGCTCTGTTCTATCAAATATAACAAGCCGCCCATCTGGCATAAATGGGGTATACCCAAAGGTATTTCCAGAATCGCGTACTGCTACTCGATTATCCGCAGTAGTGACCGTGTAAATTTGCTCTCCGCTCTCAAGCAATTCATGGGTGTTTACAATACCAATCTGGCCATTAAGCTGTACGAGTCCATTTCCTCTTAAACCATTCCAGCTAATTTCTCCATTTCCAAATCTTACACAAGGTATCTGTTTGCCTTCTACTTCAATTGTAGTCTGTGCTCCAGCCTCACTATTAAGACGCGTATAGCGACCCGAAACAGTTTGATGAATTAACCCATCTGATCCAATAAACGCTACTTGCTCATCATTAAATAAGGCAAATCGTGGGTCTGAAATAGATACATCATTTGGCGCAAAGTAGGCCTGGCCTGTAGTATGTGCTATAAATGAAAATTGATTCGGATTAGTTCCAAGTGAACGGGCCTGTCCAAATTGTGAAGCATCATCACTTTTTATAGAAAGTTGTGCATTGCCTTGTGAATTGCTCGTAAAAAAAAGACTACTTACTGGTAATTTCTGGAGAATACCAATCTGCCCGTTCAACATGGCCGGACTTCCATCTGGCACACTTATCCATTCGTGGCTATTCGGCGGGTCATTATTATTATAGAGAAATAGTGCACTATTTTTATTAAACGCAATACCTGGATTATGATTAGGAACAATATAAGTTTCTGTTGAGCCGTTTGAACGATTCACCTCGAATAAAGAACCAGGATGCCAACTGATACCGTCAAATAACGAGATCTCCAATCTATTATTATTGACACTGAGACGAAATCTTCCTTCAACTTCAAGCGAATTTTTATTTAGCTCCCACGAACCTAATTGCTGAAGCATACTAAACAATTGAGTATCATCGGAAAACGCTCGATTTAAGGACTCTTGTAATAAAGCACTGGGGTTGGTCTGCGCAGAGTTTTGAGATGATATGCTTGGTGATATCGGTGGCGCTGGAGATTGTGGTTGTAGTACTGATGATGATGGTGATGGTGATGGTAATGGTGGTGACGATATTTGTGGTCTTTGATTTATACTTCCAATTGCAGAATCAACAAATCCTCCTACTCTATTTACTCCAACATGCAATATAAGTTGTGATATTATTGAGGTAGCAGAGCCTACCAATGTATATACTGCATTACATCTGTCCTGAATAGACGGATCACGCCCAAGCGTATTAAGGGCGAACACAACTGTAGGAGTGTTTAGAAGACCTTCTGTCGAAAGTACCAACAGTTCATATAAGTCATTTAACTGACCTAGTACTGGAATTCTCTCTATAGCGAGCTCAGAGATTAAAGCCTGTGGATTTCCTAAAATACTTTCAACTGTTCTTGACGTAATTTCAGGGAATATCTTGGCAATGTGAGATGCTAACAAAGAAAATCTTTCAGCAGGCGAAGGTTTTTCCGCGATATCTATTGCTTGCTCTACAGAGATTATCTGTCGACCAAACTCTTCAAGACTTAGTTTACTATGAGACCTTACATATTCACTAGCTTGCCGGAGCTGCTCTGGAGTAGCTTGAGTATTGGTTCCATCACTATTTTGATTTTCTGGTCCACGATCTAGCACTTGCTGTATTGGAGAGAACTGCGCAATCAGTTCTTGCGATTCTAGCAGTTGCTGATTATGGTTATTTAATTGCGTAACCATTTGTAAACGCAATTACAGTCTAAAGTATTACGCTTGAAAGCATGGGAGATTTTTGGTATTTACCAGTGCTCCTTTTTGCTTTCCATAAACCGTGTTATTTAACAAAAGCTTTATTTGCCCCCTTGTTATTCTATTTGTTGACCGCTTTATAGAAGTAACGCCAAAAGTAGCAGTGACTTTTTTACGATTTAAATTCTCTGTATATATTTTTTGTGATAAGGAGTTTTTACTGATTTTTTTGCTAATTTTATTAGGCCTATGTTTAGTATGTAGTACTACATTTGTGTTTAAACTTTTAGTTCCCACCTTTTTAAATGAACTAATCCGATTTAATCTTTTACCCTGACCATCTAAAGTACCACTAATTATTCCAAGTATTGTATTTTTAGGTACTATGCTTATGTTGGTAGATGAGGCTAGACAATGCTTTAAGGCTGGAGTAATTATCCGGAGTTTATAACCATCTTGATTACTTAAGTACTTGCTACTAGACACACTTAAATCTCCTCTTGATAAATCAGGTATTCGGTGTCTACCTGCCATGTGAGGTTGTGATACGACTATCAGCCTCTTACACTTTTTTGCATTTGCGCCTTGAGCTAAGGCATCTCCAGATAAAGATAGAGACTCAAGTATCGGGAGTGAACCAAGCA
>JBIKUX010000042.1:0-13845 GCA_044347345.1 Bdellovibrionota bacterium
CTACTACTACTACTACTACTACTACTACGAATACTAATACTAGTCCTGTTACCATTGACGACTTTGGACAAATTTTCGAAGAACCTCACTTCGCACTGGAATACAATAGACAAGTCATCCCGATTTACACAACCGATTCCAACTTCGAGTCATACCTGGATAAATTTCCGACAAGTGAGGAGACAATAGCAATAGCTAAGTTAGTTTCAAGTGTATACGCGCTCACTCCCTTAGAGGATAATAATTTGAGGGAACCGGCAATTTTTATTGATAACAGCGGTAACCCCTATATAGGGCATATTTCAGAGAACACGTCAGAAAACACGTCAGAGAAAACGGTGATAATAACACACATGATTACTCGCTTTGACAATAATGGCATTCAAAATATTAGTCTAGTACCAGCGAGAGCTCAAATAATTATAGAATAAACGGGAAAACTCAAATATTTTTCTAGTTAACTACTTAAATATTTGGTGTTTAAGTTTGGTTAGTTATCTAGGATTATTTCGTGACCATCAATTTGACCTACAATCCTCATAACATCTGATTTTGATTGCGGTTTCGAATATACCGCAGATTTTGTTTTAGAATAGCAATTACAGGAGCTACGTTAGGGTCATTACGATACGGTTTTGCTAATTTAAGTGAAAACGACTTGACAACTTGTTTGTATGAAATAGTTGGACTAGCTCGCATCCATCTCAAAAGATTTATAAGACCAAGATTATTACGTAAAGCAAAAAACAATGCTGGGTTATCAGCTAACTGAAATCTAGCCAACCCATTTTTATAATGCCTGTAAATGCAATTAAGCTGCATATCGGTTAGCTTCAATGGGTCAGATGCCACTTTTAACGAAATGTTTCCTAACAAGAGTGCAGGTAGAGCTTGATGAGCGCCTGTTGACCACGAACCCACCCACTTAGTTGCTCCATCAAGGGCAACTATAGCTTTTGGAGTATTTGGCTCCAAAGAATCTGTTGCAAACCAAATACCTCTGAAGAGATCTCGCAAAAATAGTATTGAACTGCCTGAATGCTCAAAACGAAGCCCTATCTCAGGAACACCAGTAACAAGCCGTAATTTAGCCAACCAAGACGCTTGCGCAGTATCTGTAGCTGGCGAAAATAGGGCTTGAGAAGTAAGCCCAGAAAATGTGATCCTAAGCCATCTTTTACTTCCCCAAATAACGGCGATACGAGGTTTTTCGGGCGAATCACCAAAATTCTGATAGCCAATTAGACTTCCGCCCACTAATTTTGGGCTCAATAATAACTTTCTCGCATCATCACTATCCTTAACCTCTTGCGCTAGTGTTGAGACCGCTGGACCATCTAGCCCGATACTATAAGAAAGCTTCTTTGCAAGTATACGACTTTGTCCGCCATAAGCGTCTTCATCAGCAAAGAGAGAAACGAGCAGAGGTGAAGAAGGGACACAGAGATGTACAAAAACATATTGTCCGAAGGAAAGTATACTTCCGATTAGCAAGACAACAAGTACCGATTTTTTATTTCGAGAGACCGTAAATAAAACTATAATACCGATTAGCGCTGCCACTGCTGGAAGCACTAGCAGCTGAGTAGACGGCAAAAAAGACAAAGTCCTACTCATCTATTTCCAGATACAAATTAAGAAACTTGGGCAGAGTCAGAGAAGAATTAGGATCTAAAATTTCTTGAAAATCTTTGGTAGTTAATAGTACTAATTTCACTCCCGATGCTTGCAAAAAATATGGTAATGCCGCCTGACTTTCAAGCAAGCTTAAGTCTATAGCCTCTCCACTTGAGGCTGAAAAATCAACTACCAAGCGAGGATTTTGGCCGTAATCTACCACAGTAAATAGGCACCGAGTACTTCGTGCCCAGCCAGATAACTCATCACGACTTCTTACCTCCTTTTCGTCTGGAAAGCTCTCTGGAACCTCTCCACCGCTTACAGCTAATGCGCTCATTCCAAAGATTACTTGATCTTCACCAAAAACGGCTGTGAGCATCCGAAACAGTTGCGCCTCTTTTACCTCCATCACCACTTTGTTCTAATCGCTCCTTTGAATTATAGTCGTAACATGACCATGCGAAAAATTATCTACTACCCTAACCCTATATTAAAAGAAACTGCTAATCCGGTTACCTCGTATGACGAAGAACTCACCGAATTAGTAAATGATATGCGAGAAACAATGTATGAATCTCGTGGAATCGGGTTAGCAGCTCCCCAAATAGGAGTGCTAACTAGAGTCATTGTTGTTGATGTTAGTGATGACCAATCGGGATTCTTCACATTAATTAACCCTGAAATTATAAGCCACTCTGGCACAGAAAGGTCTCAAGAGGGTTGTCTGAGCATTCCGGAGTATCGAGAAACGATTAACCGTCACAAATCTGTCACAGTAACAGGAAATTCTCTTACTGGTGAGATTGTAACCCTAGAGGCTCAGGGGCTACTAGGCTTTTGCCTCCAACATGAAATTGATCACCTTAACGGTATTCTTTTTATTGACCGTTTGAGTAGACTTAAAAAAGAATTTTTTAACAAATGGTGGCAAAAGCAATTACTTGAACAAAATCAAACGATTTAATTAATGTAACCCCAGTGACTATACCAAATAACTTTTCTTCCGAATTAACCCCCCCAGCTAAACCGTTAAGAATTGTTTTTTTTGGAACTCCCGAGTTTGCAGTTACTATTTTACGCGCCCTTTGTGAACTTAAGGGTATTGAAGTCGTACTATGCGTAACTCAACCTGATACTCCGCAGGGACGCGGCAAAAAAATTACTCCGTCACCTGTAAAAGCTTATGCAACTGCACAAGGTATCCCCATCTATCAGCCTCAGCGGCTTAAATCTGATAGGAACGAGGTAGAAAAAACTTTAGGTAATTTCGAGCCTTTCGATGGAGCCGTAGTGGTTGCGTTTGGACAAATCTTACCTAAGTGGTTACTTGAATTATTTAATAGCCGCTGCGTAAACGTGCATGCTTCATTATTGCCACAACTAAGGGGAGCTGCACCAATTATACGAGCTATACTTGAAGGTCATACTCAAACCGGAATCTGCTTAATGAAAATGGAGGAAGGCTTAGATAGTGGCCCCGTCTATAAATGTGCGGCTATCCCTGTAACCAGTACTACTACCGGTGGAGAACTTCATGATGCATTAGCAGAACTTGGAAGCGCGCTAATAAAAGATTGGATTCAAGATATTTTGAGAGGAGATGTAATAGCTAAGCCACAAGACGAAAATAACGCCTCTTATGCCGCTAAAATTTCCTCCACAGATCGCATTATAGATTGGAAATTATCAGCAGACCAAATAGAAAGAACAATTAGAGCTTTTGCTCCCTCACCTTGCGCTGTTTCAGAAGTAGTACTAAATACTTCTAAATTAGAGCGTATAAAAATAGGTGAAGCGCGCGTAAGCAATTTTAACGAAACTTCACCTTATCTATCATCGCCACCAGGCACAATTATTTCTGTAAACGGCGACTCCCTAGGAGATGGTCTTGTAGTTCGATGCGGAGTTGGTTGTCTCGTCCTTACTCGGCTACAACGTTCAGGTCGTTTAATGAATAATTGGAACGAAATTAAAAAGAGTGGAATATTTCAACTCGGAATGCAATTTCATATCAATTAACCTCAATGCTTTTTTGAATAAACCGTCTTAATATTTTACTGGTATTTTTTGAATGACAAAATCATCAGGCCAAATTCTTCCATCGCTTCTTAACGCTGACATCGGCTCACTTAGGTCGAGCATTGAATCATTAAAACTGACAGGAGCAAGCGGATTTCATCTCGATATTATGGATGGTCATTTTGTACCACCCATATCATTTGGAGATAATATCTCATCGCTACTAAACTCATTGGGTGTTTCTGAAATAGAAACTCATCTCATGGTTGCCAATCCAGAGCGTCACATTGATTCATTTATAGCTGCTGGTAGCACCCGCATAATTTTTCATTACGAAGCGTCTCACCATTCACACAGACTTCTTAGCTATATAAAAACTCAGAAAATAGAAACTGGAATAGCCATAAATCCCGGAACTCCTCTAGCTATGATTGAGGACGTTATTGAGTTATGTGACGTACTTCTTATTATGACCGTAAATCCTGGTTGGGGCGGACAATCTTTTATCTCTAGCTCGTTACGTAAGATTTCTGATGCCGCCGAAATTATCAAAAAACGAAGACTTGATACAAAAATTGAGGTTGATGGAGGTATTAACGAGGCTACCATTACTTTTTGCCGTAACGCTGGTGCTTCTCTATTTGTTGTGGGAAGTGCTCTCTTTAAAAATTTAGACCCAGCAGGCCAATTTAATAATCTCAGTAATCTCCTCTGCTCCGAGCAAGCAAATTAAGATTTACTGAATAAATAATTGTGCTAACAGTTTCGGAAATCTTGGCGTGAGAATTTTTTTGGCATTTCTTTACATTTTGCCATTACTTGGATGTAGTCAAACTGCTGAACCACTATCCACTTCTCGCCTATCCACTTCTCGCTTACCTACTTTTGGCTCATTGCCACAAGCCCTTAAGTATCTGTCAGAAGAAAAGATTGACGGCCTTTTTATTTACTTTTATTCATCTTCCTGTTTGCCTTGCAGAGTTTTTGAACAAAAAGTTTTAAATGATGAAACATTTAAAAATTCATTCTCTAATATCCCAATTGTTAAAGTACAAGTTGACGGAACAGTTAATGAGATGGCTCAAAGTATAAAATTTGGCATCAAACAAACTCCTTCATTTTTCGTTGCGCGAGCAAGAGATATTCCAGTCCAGATACCCCTAAGATCTCAGAAAGGTTGTGGAATTAAGTGTATAGATTTAACCAAGCTTGTTTATAAAATTAAGCATATTTTAAGGGCGGAAAAGTGACGAATTGTCGCCTATTAAATTGGGTCAGCACCACTATTTTTTCATTAAGTTTTTTCTCATTAGCTATAGCTCAGGAAAATACGGAAATGTTGAATAGTTTTTCAACTGAGGTAGTTGTAACTGGCACCAGAACGGAAAACACTTTAAGTGAGGTTCCTGTCCGCACCGAAGTTATCAAAAGAAAGCAAATTGAACAGACCAGTTCTCGAAATCTAGCCGACGCTGTTGAATTTACTACCGGCGTGCGAGTAGAAGATAATTGTCAAAGTTGCAATTTTTCGCAGATTCGACTGAATGGTCTACCCGGTTCATTCACTCAAATTCTTTTCGATTCTCAGCCAACAATATCTTCTTTGGCCGCAGTTTATGGGATTGAGCAAATCCCCTCTCGTCTTATCGAAAGAATTGAAGTTGTAAAAGGGGGAGCATCTTCTATTTACGGGCCAGGCGCTATCGGAGGGATTATTAACGTAATTCCCTATATTCCGGCAAAAACTGGAGTAAAAGCCGAATACCGATTTGAATATATGGACGGCTCTACCGGCGATAGTAGTAGTGGATTTAATCATGGCTCTAATGGCTCACTAGACTACGTCAGTGATGACAGGTACTCATTGGGAACTCTCTTTTTTCAAACAGATTTAGTAGAACCACTTGACTTAAACAGAGATGGTTTTACCGAAGTTTCCAATAGAGAGCTACAATCAATAGGAAGTCGATTTATTGAGCATCTCCCTAGTCAAAACGCTATGATCATATTTTTTTATTCTCATACTAATGAATACCGACGTGGAGGCGATAACATCGTCCGCCCTCCAACTGAAGTGAGCTTAGCAGAAGAAATTACCACCATTCGAGACGAAATCAGTACAACTTTTAATCAAACTGTTTCTCCATCTTTCGACTATCGATTAACTTCAGGATTTTCTTCTGTTCAGCGCTCTTCCTATTACGGAGCCAATGGCAACCCCAATGCATTTGGTGACACGGAGAATCCGCTTATCAATCTTGACTCGCAGTTTAACTATTATGGCTCTTTACTTGGTGATCACATTCTTTCATTCGGCATTCAGCGTCGAGACGAATATGTTGAGGATAATCTTCCAGGAGTTAATCGATTTATTGATGAGCACTACTTCTATACCGGTGTGTATCTACAAGATGAATACTCTCCTGCGGATAAAATTGACTTAGTTATCGGATCTCGAATTGATAAACATTCAGAAATTAACTCGCCTGTCATATCCCCTCGCCTCTCAATAAAATACTCTCCTAGAAATAACCTTCATCTCAGAAGTAGCGTTTCAACCGGATTTAGAGCACCACAAGTATTTGATGAAGATCTTCATCTAGCAATAGTCGGGGGTGAAGGCACTGTCATCCGAAACAGTGCAGATTTAGATGAAGAAAAAAGCATTAGCTACCAAAGTGGGGTTGAATGGACACCGCAACTCACAGATAAAACCATCGGCTTATTTGAGGCCAATCTATTTAACACTCTGATAAGTGACTCCTTCTTTGTTGATCCGACGGATAATCCAGACACCATGGATCAATTTGAATTTACACGCATAAATCGTGGTGGTGCTGAAGTTTACGGTGTAGAACTTAACCATGGCTACCGCTATGACAACCAATTTTCTGTAGATGCTGGATTTGTTTTTCAACGTGCTCGGTACGATAACCTAGACGATGATTTTAAAATTAGAGATTTTTTCCGCACCCCACAAAACTACGGCATACTCTCCGGTTCATGGCAAAACAATGACATGTTTGATTTGTTTGTAGGATTAAAATACACAGGGCGGATGTTTATCCAGCATTATGCCGGATTTATTCCTGAAGATAAGCTCGAAGAGTCACCTAAATTCCTAACTGTAGATGCCTCTATTTCAAAAAAAATTCTGCTACAGTTAATTAATAGAGAAGTTGTACTTACAGTTGGAGGAAGAAACATTACCAATGAATATCAAAGAGATTTTGACCAAGGGATTCTTCGTGATGCAGGGTACCGCTATGGCCCCCGCTTTCCGCGGTCTTTCTATACTACCCTAGCGGTTAATTTCTAATCACAGATAAGTAACTAAGCTTTTATATTATGTTCTGGTTCAGTATTTTAGCAATTTCATATTTAATCGGAATTTTCCCGACAGGAATGTTAATATCTCGTTATTACGGCATCAGAATAGAAGACGCTGGCAGTGGTAATGTTGGAGCCACTAATGTAGCTCGAATTATCGGGAAAAAAGCCGGGCTTTTAACACTTTTAGGAGACATGACAAAAGGAATTACAGCAACACTAATCGCTAGATTATTGTGGAACCTGTTCATTCAAGACACAGATATAGTAAGTACTACATTACTGGGGAAATCACTTGGAAGCTCTTTTGCCATGGCCTTGGGAGGCCTTTTTGCAGTGCTGGGCCACTGTTTTTCATTACCATTTAATATTCCATTGCTATTTAATGTAACATTACCAGCACTAAGAGCGCTTAAGGGCGGAAAAGGTGTGGCTACGGGGCTTGGTGTTTTGCTAGCCGCTCAACCTATCCTAGCTCTTACCACTACTCTTTTATTCATTATCACCTTTTATTTTAGCCGCATCGTATCTCTTAGCTCTATAGTAGCTACTACATTAATGCCAATTATTTATCTTTTTCTTAACCCAAACGGAGAGCAATTTATTCCCTTTGCCATAATAGCAATAGTCATCACTTACCGACATTCCTCAAATATTAAGCGGCTTATCGAGGGAACAGAAAAAAAGTTTACCTCTCGTAAAGAAAGTTAAACTTTTCATTGTAGCTTAAGCTAATTCTATTGCATCACTTCCCACGAAAGAGATAGTTCCGTTATCCCACTGAACCTGAATAAGTAAGCTGTTTGGAGTAGACTCTTTTTTATTTGGACGAGTTTCTTTTCTTATCGAGAGAACGACTCCTTGACCTCCTGAATTAACTTGACTAGCGTGCCTTATTTTCCGAACTACTCTAGAATTCTCAGTTAAACCATTCTCTATTGAACCAGTTACCGTTGAAGTAGGCACCTCTTCAGCACAAGACTTACCGACTGAACTCACATCTTCAAAACCTGCTTTTTTGGTATCGCTAGTCATAGAAATTCCTTTTTTTTCTGTAACAGTATTTCCTTCATCTTTATACCGAGCAATACAATAGTTTTTTCTTAGTTTTACAAATTAATATCACAAGAGGTTATCTGCCCTAAAGAGTTATCAGATTTTAGCCGACTACAAAGATGTTATAGAGAAAGTATATCTTCTGCCTATTGCTTGTGCCAAGTAGGCCAAGTGGCAGCTTTGGCTTCCCCACTTGAGCGAAGTGCATCTCAAAAGTAGGAAGTACAAAAGCAGCGGAGGGAAAAATGGCTCGGGACTCTGGCAGAAGCAAAGGTCACCTATCTTGTTCATTTTGTGGTAAAACACAAGATGAAGTGAGGAAGCTTGTCGCAGGACCGGGGGTATATATCTGCGATGAGTGTGTTGAACTATGTAACGAGATTCTAGTAGAGGAAACAGTAGACCAACCTCTTGGCAGTAATAAACTCCCAATACCCACTCCAAAAGAGATAAAAGCCGCTCTTGACGAGTACATTATCGGTCAGGATTTTCCTAAAAAGGTGCTGTCAGTAGCAGTTCACAATCACTACAAACGCATTCAAAACAATCTTAATCCTAAAAATCATGTAGAGATTCAGAAATCGAATGTTCTACTTATTGGACCCACTGGTTCTGGAAAAACATTGTTAGCTCAAACTTTAGCTCGAACCTTAAACGTCCCATTTACCATCGCCGATGCTACAAGCCTAACTGAAGCTGGTTACGTCGGGGAAGATGTTGAAAACATAATAGTAAACCTCCTTCAAGCATCTGACTATGATGTAGAAAAAGCTCAGCGCGGCATTGTTTACATTGACGAAATAGATAAGATAGCGCGAAAAAGCGATACACCATCAGTCACAAGAGATGTTTCCGGGGAGGGTGTACAACAAGCTCTGCTCAAGTTAATTGAGGGCACTAAAGCAAACGTACCACCTAAAGGCGGCAGAAAGCACCCGCAACAAGAATTCGTCCAAGTAGATACGTCAAATATTTTATTTATTATCGGTGGAGCATTTGAAGGTCTTACGGACATTATCAAACATCGCACAGGGAAAAAATCCATCGGCTTTGGTAAGAACGTTATTCGCTTAGAGGAAACTTCTGACAGCAACCCTCTTAACGAATTAGAAATGGAAGATCTACTCAAATTTGGCATGATTCCTGAATTCGTGGGGCGAATACCTGTAATTGCTTCCCTCACTCCGCTCGACAAAAATGCTCTTATCGATATTTTAACAAAACCCAAAAACGCTTTAGTAAAACAGTACAGTCACTTAATCAGTACAGAAGGAGTTACTCTGACTTTTACTGAAGACTCGCTTGAAAAAGTAGCAGAGGGAGCTCTAAACAGAAAGACTGGAGCAAGAGGATTACGAGCGATACTGGAGAATGCGATGCTAGATGTGATGTTTGACCTCCCCAGCACGCCAGGAATTAAGGAAATAATCGTTACTCCTGAAGCTGTAGAGGGTAAAGAAGCACCACTTATTGTTTATGAAAGCGAAAAGCTAGCTTCTTAAAGTTTATCACTTAAGCCCGCTGGTAATTTTCCAATTGAGCTTCGTTCAAGAGAACCAAGCTCCCGGAATAGCTGGAGCTTTTCTCTTGAATCAGAGATATCTAAATTACGTAAAGTTAGCTGCCCTATCCTATCTTTTGGACCAAAGGAGCCTTTAGTTTTCTCCATACTCAAACGCTCTGGATGGTAGGATAAGTTAGGACCAGAAGTCTCTAAAATGCTGTAATCGTTACCTCTGCGCAGCTCAAGAACCACAGTGCCAGTAACTGCTCGGCCAACCCAGCGTTGCAAAGAATCTCTTATCATTAGAGCTTGAGGATCAAACCATCTACCAGCATAGAGAAGTTGTCCGAGACGCCGACCCATAATACGGTACTGATCAATGGTATCCTCGTTATGAATAGCAGAAATAAGTCTTTCATATGCGATAAATAATAAAGCCATGCCCGGAGCTTCATAAATGCCTCGGCTTTTTGCTTCAATAACACGATTTTCAATCTGATCAGAAAGACCGAGACCGTGCCTACCCCCAATAGAATTCGCTCGCTCGACGAGTGCCAATGGAGAGCTATCGGAAATTCCATTAATAGCAACTGGCAATCCTTCCACAAATTCAACAGATACTATTTCAGGCTCAATAGTAGTAGTTATGTTGTTGCGCCAAAATGGAACCATCATAATTGGGTCTACAATGGTCACACCCTTATTTAGAAACTCTAAATCTTTTGCTTCGTGAGTGGCTCCCCACAAGTTTGAGTCTGTAGAGTAAGCTTTTTCGGCCTTGAGACGGTAAGGAAAGCCAGCATCTTCTAAAAGAGCACTCATCTCTTCGCGCCCACCTACTTCTTCAATAAAAGCTTCATCCAACCAAGGCTTGTAAATCCGAAGGGAAGGATTAACGAGAAGACCGTACCTATAAAAACGCTCAATATCATTGCCACGATAAGTACTACCGTCTCCCCAGATAGAAACTCCGTCTTCTTGCATCGCTCGAACTAACATTGTTCCAGTAACTGCCCTACCTAGTGGAGTAGTATTAAAGTAAAAATTACCACCAGTTGAGATATGAAAGGCTCCGCACATTAATGCAGATAATCCTTCGTGCACTAACTCTGGTCGACAATCAATAAGCCGAGCTTTATTTGCCCCTAGTTCGAGAGCCTTTCTCGGAATGGCGTCGTAATCAGACTCATCCGGCTGACCTAAGTTAGCCGTGTAAGCATAAGGCTTAACTCCCTTTTTAAGCATCCAAACTATTGCGGCTGACGTATCAAGTCCTCCAGAAAAAGCAATACCAACTTTTTCACCAACAGGGGTACATTCAATTATATTTCCCACGGTAAGCCTCTCAAAGATGACAGTGACAGTAATTGTGAATCATTATGCATTATCTTGCATATAAAGTAGCCGAATCTCAAACTCAAGCGATTTGGTAAAATAAATAATCGCTCATGTCCGGATATCTTACCTTTAACCTCGCTCATATCCATCACTAATACTAATAAAAACACGAAATATTGTGCGGGCTCATCATCTCTTAATTTGCTGGTAAATAATTAAGCCTATGCAACAATTGACAGTAGCTAATTAAAAAAACCTAAAAATATTTAAGTTGATTTGCTTAAAATATTTGAATTGCTCATTCTGCTATTACGGTACATAAGGGAAAAAATAGCTGTAGAGGTTTATAGAAAATGACCTGCAAAAAAATGACCTGTCCATTTACCACTGAACAAATTCGAGCCATAGCCAGCGAATACGGAACCCCAGTTTATATCTATAACAAAGCTACTATCACCGAGCGTATCTCAGAGCTAAAATCTTTCGATATAATTCGCTATGCACAAAAGGCGAATAGTAACCTTGAAATTTTGCGGCACATGAGAGCCAACAATGTACTGGTTGATGCCGTAACCGCTGGAGAGGTGTTAAGAGCTATACGAGCCGGTTATAAAGGTGGATTCCAAAGAGTTCGTGACAATAACAATCATCACCACTATCACGATATTTCTGAAATTGTATACACGGCTGACCTTTTCGACCGCGACGCTCGCCAAATAATCGCGGAACATCAACTAACAGTAAATGTGGGTTCTCCAGACATGATTCCTCAACTGGCAGAATTTTCGCCCCAATCTCAGCTTCTTCTAAGAATAAATCCTGGCTTTGGTCATGGGCACTCAAAAAAAGTTAATACTGGGGGAGAAACTTCAAAACACGGAATTTGGTTTGAAGACTTACCTCAAACTGTGCGCCTCGCCCACGAGCATGGTTTTATGATTCATGGCCTTCATCTTCACATTGGTTCAGGTAGTGACCTCACTCATCTGCGTAAAGTTGCCGATGCCCTAAAATCCTTTATTTCAATCGTCGGAAATGAAGTTGTAACAATTAGTGCTGGTGGTGGACTACCTATTCCCTACCATGAGCGTGATGAGAGAATAAATATATCAGAGTATGTGTCAATTTGGCGGAATACCAAGGAAGAGATTCAAAGAACGATTAAGCATGAAATTACGCTCGAGGTAGAGCCTGGACGATTTTTAGTAGCAGAAAGTGGTGTTCTTGTTGGAGAAATATGCTCAATAAAGCGTTCTGGCTCTATTACCTACTATCTGGTGGATTTTGGATTTGATACCTTGATTCGTCCTGCTATGTACGGTGCTTATCATCATATTTCTGTAGTAAATCGCACAAATCAATCAGGTACTAAACAATCTAGTTTTTTACAAACTACTAACGTAGCCGTCGCTGGTCCATTATGTGAATCATGTGACGTATTCACTCAAGGAGAACATGGCGAGTTAGCTCCTCGTACTCTTCCTACCGCCTCAGTAGGAGACCTAATAGTCATTCACGATGCCGGAGCTTACGGCGCTGCAATGTCGTCAAATTATAATAGCCGACGCCTAGCGGCTGAAGTTACCGTAGAAAATGACGGCAAAGTTAATTTAGTTCGACGTAGGCAACCACTAGAAGACCTCTTGCGATTAGAAGAGGAATAACTTTTGCATTAATCTCATAGTCTTAAAAAAAGTTTACTAATAAAAACTGCTTAAGCTCTCATAAATTTAATGAGTATGAATCTAAAATTACTATCAAAAATACCGATTCCTACTCAGGCTCGGACGTTAGTAGAACCATCGAGACAAGGCTTAAGCACCGCCAAAAAAAATTTAGGGGAAGATTTTTCCATAACTTTGGATGAAACTGAGCAAGAAATTCTTACAACTCCCTCTTCACCAACGTCATCTGTTTCTTCAGAGTCTTCTTCAACTATCCCCAAACCACTTCCAGAGCTAGGAGAATTTCTTTCGCGACGTTTTACAATGAGCAATAAGCGATTCAATAAACAAGAAATATCTGAAGAAGAGGCATACAGACACATAATTTCTCATTCATTAAGACAACAAATTAGCCAAACAATAGGTGTAAACTTTGATACTTTATTTAGTGAAAATTACCCATCGATCTCACGACAATCTGGATTAGCTGGATTTGAAAAAGCAGCCGACCTTGCTCTGGATGAACTTGTTGAAAAAAGATTGATATCAGTAGACAAAAAAAACTCAATTCAGGAAACTGCTTTTAAATTAGCACAATTTGATTCCGACACAAGCCAACTATACGATAGCTTTGCTGAAGGTTCACAAGATAGCACAGTAGCTAAGTTATCTATAAATGATGCCTTAAAACGCATCTCTGTTAATTTAACTCAAAACGGGTCTGATACTGATAAAAGACCAAATAATAATAACGGTGACGATACCAACAACGATATAGACGATATTACCGAAGAAAATGATAATTTTGCGGTTCCACAAACAGAACCGCGAGTAAGTAGCGTCAGCGTCTCCCCCAAAATAATACCGTCATCAATACTTGAAGTTGAAGAAGATGACAATTCAACGGATAATCCCAAAGCACCGCCATCTGCAATAACCATTGTAGTTTAAAACTTGCCTATACTGATATTAACGAGGCTTTCCAAGCATAGTTTTAGAATAGTAGCCTTAATAAAGAACG
This sequence comes from Bdellovibrionota bacterium, assembly GCA_044347345.1. Lineage (GTDB taxonomy): Bacteria > Bdellovibrionota_C > UBA2361 > UBA2361 > JBIKUX01 > JBIKUX01. Next base: position 13,553 of record JBIKUX010000042.1, read on the forward strand.
TCATTAAAGGCCTTCTAGTTTTTAACGGCTAATTTTCAAGAATGACTTCCACTCTTCTGTTACGCTGCCTACCAACTGCGGTGGTATTTGGAGCAAGTGGTTTAGCTTCACCAAAACCTCTAGTTGAAAGTCTACTAGCTACTACTCCTTTAGCTTTTAATGCCTTCGATACAGCATCAGCTCGACGCTGCGAAAGTGCCAAATTGTAAGACTCATTCCCTACAGAATCTGTATGCCCTTCAACAGCGAGTCTTCTAGTAGGTGTGGCCTGAGCTGAATTCACAATTTCTCGA
>JBIKUX010000025.1:0-38108 GCA_044347345.1 Bdellovibrionota bacterium
ACGAATATAACCACGAAAAACCACACGGCTCGCTGGGGGTACCCCCAGCGGTGTTTGCTTCGCAGCTCAGAAAGGAGTTAAAAGATAACAACCGGACTATGCTTCAGACCGTAGCGAAGAAGGGGGGGCTGATCAGAATAATCAAAGGTCGCAAGATTAGTTTGCGCGACGGTTTTTTAAAAAAAACCATGTTGAGACTTTTTTGCTGAAGCTTAGAGCAAGAGATAGAATGAGTAATAGTTCTAATTTAGGCGTTTTAACTAAGGAGTATGTTACGAAAGGTACGCATAAACTTTGATCTAGGAATCAATTCATTAAACAGCGACGAGTTACCAAAAGCCTCTAATAAGTCAACTCTTATATGCGGATAAAACCCTATAATTAGCTTTGCTTTGGAATCAAAAGATTCTTTAGCTAATTTGGTAATTTCCTCAATAGAGCCATAGTCAGCCAAATCTATAACTACAACAGCATTATATAATAATTGCTGGCGACTCTCCTCACTTTTCAATCTATTTAATCCAATAAGCTCACCTGACAACCTTTCCACTTCGCCACGGATAAATTCACGGCTAGCCAAATTTCTTACAAAGGCAACTACACAGGGCTTTGCACCAGACTTTTCATCGGGCTTTAAACGAAGATTACTGTCAGACTCGGGACTCAAATTTCAAACTCCTGAACTTTAGCAATAAGAGTAGAGCGTGATATCCCGAGGATCCTCGCGGCTTCGCTCTTATTTCCATTAGTGCGCTTTAAAGCATTACGAATCATAACTTGCTCAACAATCTTGAATGCATCTTGCAAATTTTCTACTCCACTTAAAAGTCTATCAGAAGATAGTGATGGTAAATTATGTGTTAAACTATTCGGTAATTCTTCGATTGTTTGAGAATAACTGCGCGTTTGATTCTTTAGTGCGACTGCTGGATTTACACTAATTGAAAAGTGACTTGGTTCGAGGATTGCGCTCCTCTCACCCGCAATTATTAAGGCTCGCTCAAGCTCATTTTGTAACTCTCTAACATTTCCGGGCCATGAATGTTGCAGTATCAAATCCATTGCAGACAAAGAAATCTCTACTGCGCCCAACTTACGCCGCTTCAAGATATTTTTTAGGATAAGTTGAGCAAGTAGTTGAATATCTGAGCCACGCTCTCTTAAAGGTGGAAGTGTAATTGGAACTACTGATAATCGATAAAATAAATCAGCACGAAACTCTCCTCTTTCAATCATCTCCTCCAAAGGTCGATGAGTAGCTGCTACAATACGAACATCTACGTGACGCTCTCGAGTATCTCCTACCGGAATAAACGAGCCTTCTTGTACCACCCTTAAAAGCTTTGCTTGTAGCGGGAGTGACAGCTCACCAACTTCATCAAGAAATAGAGTGCCCTTATCAGCTACTTGAAATAATCCGGCTTTATCACGAACAGCTCCAGTGAATGCACCACGCACATGACCAAAAAGAGCCGATTCAAGAAGCTGCTCTTGAAAGGCAGCACAGTTTTGCACAATCAGAGGTTGTGAACTTCTGGCACTCCTATTATGAATCTCTTTCGCAACCAATTCCTTTCCTGTTCCAGACTCTCCGCGAATTAGTACCGGAACATCAGCAACTGCCACTCTTTCAATTAGGGTAAAGACTTCCCGCATCGAAGAACTATTACCAATGAGCCCTCCGAATTGAGCAGATTCCTCTTGCCAAGACTGCACGTGACTACGCCAAGCCTCAGTTTCAGCCTTAGCAGATGATAACTCCTGATAAAGAGAGTGAATCCTAAGAGCAGCTCGTACTCTGGCTAGGAGCTCTAGTTCACGACAAGGCTTAATTAAGTAATCATCAGCCCCTGCATCAAAGCCAGCTACAATATCATCGAGAGTGTCACGCCCTGTAAGCAGAATAGTCGGTATATACCGAAAAAGTGGATCTTTCTTGAGCATTGACGCCGTCTCAAGTCCTCCAAGACCGGGCATTGCTACATCTAAAATACAGAGATCAGGGAGAGATTGCCGCTGAGCAACTAAGCTATGAAGCACTTTGATAACTTCATCCCCACCACTACACTGCGACGCTTGATAACCGGCATCTGTTAATACTGCGACGATACTCTCACGAATATCGTCGTCATCATCAGCAAGCAAAATGTGCTTTAAAACTGACATTTTCTACAACACTTGCTCTTATCCTTTCATCATATCCAAAAATTCTTGATTACTCTTGGTACCATCCATCTTACTTAGTAACCACTCCATAGCTTTCTCTGGCGAGTCGTTCGATAAAAGTTTTCTGAGAAGCCAAATCTTTTGCAATACTTCAGGATTAATCAGTAATTCTTCCTTACGAGTTTGAGATTTTAATATATCCATGGCCGGAAATATCCGTTTCTCAGAGAGCTTGCGGTCAAGCACAAGCTCCATGTTTCCAGTACCTTTAAACTCCTCAAATATCACCTCATCCATGCGGGATCCGGTATCAATTAGAGCCGTCCCAATGATGGTTAAACTTCCGCCCTCTTCACAATTTCGAGCCGCACCGAAAAATCTCTTCGGTTTATGCAAAGCATTAGAATCAACTCCTCCAGACAGAATCTTCCCTGAGGGGGGCACGACAGTGTTATAAGCTCGAGCTAAACGAGTAATAGAATCGAGAAGAATAACTACATCCCTTTTATGCTCTACAAGCCTTTTGGCCTTTTCAATAACCATTTCTGCTACCTGAACATGTCGCGTAGCTGGTTCATCGAAAGTCGAACTAACTACCTCACCATCAACAGACCGCAACATGTCAGTCACTTCTTCTGGTCGCTCGTCTATAAGCAACACAATTAAAATAACCTCCTTGTGGTTCTCTGTAATAGCGTTAGCTATATTCTGAAGAAGAATAGTTTTGCCAGCTTTAGGTGGCGCAACTATTAGGGCTCTTTGGCCTTTACCTATCGGAGAGAAAAGGTCGATAATTCTTGATGACATGCCCCCAGTGCGACTCTCCAGCTTGAGCTTAGTACGCGGGTAATCAGCAGTCAGGTTATCGAAGTGAACCTTTGTTTTTAGAGTTTCAAGGGTATCGTGATTAACTGAGTTAACTTTAAGGAGAGCAAAGTAACGCTCTCCTTCTTTTTCTCGAGGTGGACGAATCTGTCCCTCTATGGTGTCCCCTGTTTTCAAACCAAAACGACGAATCTGTGCCGGAGAGACATAAATATCATCAGAGCCAGGAAGGTAATTAGAATCAGGTGCCCTTAAAAATCCAAATCCATCAGGCAAACACTCTAATACCCCTTCTCCGTAAACATTACCATTAGAAGCAGTTTGAGAAGTAAGAATAGAGAATATCAGATCCTGCTTTCGCATATTACTGACACCCTCAAGATTAAACTCTTGAGATAGCTTTACCAAATCTTCTACCTTCATCCTCTTCAGCTCGTTGAGATTCATCTCACGACGATCACGAAACGAAACTAATGGCTCAACATGCGGCCGACGCGATTGCACATCAGGCAGACTTTTGAGTTCACTTGTACTTTTACTTTCAGGAATAATGTTATCCCGACTAGCATCGTTTTTCACATCTACAAACGGTAATCCACTAGCCTCAGGTGAGGTTGTTTTAATTTCAGAAAGTACTTCTCTTTCCTGGGCATTATTAGAGGATAATTCATCAATTTTTCGAGAGCTAGACTCTTCAACAGTAGATAATGCTACCTTTCTACGGCGACGATTCACACCGGTGGCTGGAGAAGTCTCAGAATCTTTCATACTCGCTTGTCCTACACTCATGGATTCCTATTTTTAAAAGACATTAAACAAAAGACGGATATTAATTTTTGATTAAGGACTTGCCTGGCTCGAATTTTACAACCCCCCTCTGGCCGTAATTTCTCTAACCATAATTATCGAAACAAGGCTCAAACAAATCGCGCTTCGTGATTTTAAATAAAGATTTCTGTTATCAAAGAATGATCTACCACTAATAGCAAAACTGTAATAATTTCTAGGTTTTCAGTGCGATAAAAGTTAATCTAGCCAGAATTATACTTTAATGACGCGTAATAAATTAAAACGGTTCTATATTTGTTAATTAAATAAAGGTTTATATAATTTTTAATTTAACTTCTTTGCTTACCTAAACCAGGTAACCACAAAACTATAACACAATAAGGTTAAACCAAAAATACTAATTATAAAATTTTTGACTAAGATTAAAAGTTTTTTTTCTGACTTAATGTCGTTAAACTTACCTAATTTACCAAAAGTCTTACAATCTAACTTTTTGTTTAATTAATGCAATTCAACTTGAAGTCTAGCTTTAAGGTTTTAACTCAACTCACAAGACGAAACTGCTTAAAATTGGAACACATATTACACCATTAAAAGGTAGCATTAAATATTCAGTATGGTCAAGCCACTTTAACCTTTTAGGCTGATGAAATGTATTCTATAGAACGACTCGATTCTGCTTTGTTTTCCTTAGGCTATATTCCTCCCATAAATATGCTACGGCTAACAAACTATGAGTATTTTTTACTTTTCTTACTTCAATCTAGTCGCAAGATTAAAATTAAATGAAATTATACTCGGAAAACTCGGAGAGACATCATTAATTCAATAAATGATGGTGTACCACGAAACTTTGTTACGTGGAGTAACAACTCACAACTCAAATCTATCTAGAAGAAAAGATTAGCTTTCTTAGAGTTTAGTTGTAAAACTGAACTCAAGGAGTTAGCAATAAGTGCCAACATCCCTTGGAGGAGAAACAAAGGTATTAAAAGCTCTTTGTATAACAGCAACTATGGTTATCTAGACAAAATTCACTTTTTCTTTACGGTAAACATTACCTAATACGGAAGTTTAAACCTAATTCTTAAAACTAGGACCTCTAGAGATTAAGGATAAAACTCGAGAAGTTTCTAGCTTTTCTGCTTGCGCTATCAACGCAGCGGTACGGTCGATTTTAACTTGTGCTACAATTAAACGTGTAGACTCTTCAGCCACATCAACTGATCTGATCTTAGAGTATGCTTCAGTATATAGATTAGCGTTACGATCAACAAAATTTAATGCAAAACCAAGACGACTACGAGAGGATTCCACACGAGATTGGCCTTGAGAGATAGTATCAAACATCCTGTCAACAACTAAACCAGACTCAGTAGCTTTTGTAGTGCTAGAAAGATCTAAATAATTAAGTCTAAGGCCATTGTTGGAAGTAACTTCATAGTAATATGTAGTAGTAGTGCCAGGTGTTCCTGGAGTGCCAGGGGTTCCTGGAGTGCCAGGGGTTCCTGGAGTGCCATTACCAAGCATCACTGAGATTTTACCGGACTCAGTAATACTTAAGACGTCATTTATATTGTCACCATTTAAGTCAAGAACTTGAGTTCCCCGAGAACTTACGGCCGATTCCCCATCAGAAATGCTAATCGCTGCCTTAAATGTGCCGTTTCCATTACCCCAGTTAATGCTTACTTTGCCACCGGCGCTACCTAAACCCACCAGAACATCTAGAAATCCATCTTTATCTAAGTCTACTAATTGGCCGTTTGTAGCTTGACCCATTGCTGCGAAACTAGCAGTATTTGTATAACTAAATGTCCCATTTCCATTTCCAAGAGCTACAACTAAATAATTTGTTCCTGAAACATAATCCATTTTATCATCATCGTTGACATCACCCGCCTCTACCCACCATCCACCATCATGATTAAAACTTTGGGAAGCCGCAAAAGATGTGTTAAAGGGGGACGAAAAACTTGATGTATTTAATGAAAGCCGAGCACCAACACTACCGGTTCCTACTCCGAGAAAATCTGGCTTACCATCTCCGTTAAAATCGGCTACCGCAAATTCGCGATTTGCTGCGTTCGCTACTGATACCTGAGCCTTAAATGTTCCGTTGCCATTGCCGAGTGAGTACCATATGGGGCCCCCTGTGGCCTGAATTTTATCAAGATATGTGTCACCATTAATATCAACTAATTCGATGTTATCACCTGTAGAATTTCCCCATGAATGAGAAGGTAAGGTATCAGCAAAAGTACCATTGCCATTACCAAGAAGTACTTTACTTTGCCCGCCATCAGTAATAATATCTAAATTATTATCTCCGTTAAGATCTAAAACTACTCCAGATTGGCCGCTTTGAGATGTTTGTAATGTAATTGCACTCTTAAAAGTTCCATTTCCGTTACCTTGGTGGTACACGATAGCGTCACCAAAAACTACTAAGTCAATAAAACCGTCTTCATTAAAGTCTCCTCCTTTAATCTCAGGGTCTGAGCTTGCACTAGCTGTGCTAACAGTTGTAGTTACTATCGGCGCCTTATAAGTTCGATCAGATCCCCCCGGAGTTCCAGGCGTGCCCGGAGTTCCAGGCGTGCCCGGAGTTCCAGGATTAGTAATAGTTACTGAAACTGTAACAGTATAACTGCCACTACCTTTGGGCAGGAACGCTGGAACAATACCATGAATTCCAGCACTGCTCTGTGAATAAATCTCTGTAACGCTTGAATTTATAAGATTCATCCCATTATACTTGGTAGAATCAACGACTCGATTAAATTCATCAACTAAAGCATTAGCTTCAGACTGGAGCGCATCTCTTTGAGAAGAAGATAGGGTTGATTGCTTAGCCTGTTCAGTTAACTCTTTAAGCCGTGAGTTTAGGTAACCAAGATGGTTTATTGACGATGAGGCTATATTGAGGGCACTAATAGTATCATTTAGGTTTAGTTTACCTCGAATAGCTAGGCTTCTATCATTGTCAAGTCTGAGTTGAAGATCTAAACCAGCTGGATCATCGACTGAGCTATTTATGCGAAGTCCGGAGCTAAGACGTTGGGAAGCGGTGGAATAACTTTGCGAGCCACGAGCTAAAGATCTTAAAAGTGGGAGTAAAGACGGCCTAATTGACGAAACCACTCAACAACACCTTTTTTTACAAAAATATCAAAGCCTTGCTCGACGAAGTTGCTTTTCACTGTCGATTTAAAAAATAGCCAAAAAACCTTGAGGCTGATTTTAGCTTTTTCTCTATTTGTGTAGTCGGTGTAACGACTGAAAATCTGAACAAATTAACCCGTTTTTCTCTCTCTTTACTAGTTGCAAAAAGTAACTCTTTTAATCTGTATACCTTACACTGTACCGAGTAGTTGAGGAGGTTATTCTCCACCAGTTGTAAGGGAAGCAGAGATGTGTTCTTCGTGTTAAAAACTGGGGTTCTTTACGAAGAAAAGTTTTTTTAATTAACGATGTCAGAGTAATTGAGTTGATGCGAGAGGAAAGTAAAAAACAACAATGTCTAGTTATATGAACTAATCACCATTTAATCAAACTACATACTGTTACTAATACCTGCTCAAAAAATACTCTTTGTTATTTTACTCTACAAGAAAAGAGCAAATATCTTAAACTACAACATGATATACTTCTATGAATAACCCGATACTCTCATACTTAGTAGTATTTATGATCTCCATGATTGTTAAAAATTTATTCGTAACTAAGTTACAACGCTCGTACCGCTAAACTCATCACTAACTTATAAACGATCTACTATTTTTTTAGCCGCAACCTGTCGGATATAGTTTGGAGAAAATTCACAATACTCATTTATACCAATTTTTCTTCCAGGTTGAGAGCAAATTGGATGAAGAAGATTTAAAGCGCTACCGAAATACTTTTGCACTACAGCATTTTTATTACTGCCTATGCTTGCTGTTATGAGCTCATAACTAGGTAAGTCTTTGGCTATAATCAAATATGGTGAGCTATTTAAATCGCCAACCAAGCCAAACCTACTCAGTTCAACTAATGAGACAAATTCAGATAAAGAATAGATTGTGCTCGACAATATGGTAGGCTCTGAAAGCACAGATAACTTATCCACATTTGAATCTAATTGTTCAGATGTATCTAACTGTTTATCTGACTCTAAAGGTACAAATGCTCTTACAGTAAACAATTCTCCTCGCCGAGCATCACTAATTACTAAGACCTTTGTTACGGTTGGAGATGCTATACTAGGAATGTAATTAACCGGCTCTATGGCTTGAGCTGCTATGGCTTCAAGAAGATCTATCTCAACAACTCGTATAGGGGTACCATAAATAAACCCACGTACAAATGCATAGCCAAGTCGCAATCCGGTAAAAGAGCCCGGACCACGAGCCAAACGAATTTCCCTCACTTGACTCACAGAAGCTCCAAAAGAATCGAGTAATTCTTTTATGCCTCTAGAAAGCTCATCTTCATGACAATAATGATCGTCACTAATCCGTAAAACAACTGAACCTATGTTCACTTGTTCATCATTAATAATTGGCGCAGCACATAGAGAAAAATTAGGAGAACTAGTATCTATCGCTATAACAAACTGTAAATCACTCACCCCACAAGCCGCCCGATATCATTGAACATAGCAAAAAGCATAAGCGCAAATAATATAAACATTCCTAGTTGTTGCGCTCGTTCGATTACTCTTACACTTAGAGTTGTACGAAAAATAGCCTCAATGGTAAAAAACAGCAGATGACCGCCATCAAGAATGGGAATCGGCAGTAGATTTAAAATAGCAAGGCTCACACTCAGCAAAACCATATAGCTAAAAACATACTGAGCTCCTCTTTGAGCTGATTGAGCGGCTTGCTGAAGAATGAGAATGGGACCACCGATATTTTTAGCCGAAATAACTCCTGAGACCATTCCCCACAGACCTCGCAGGGTCATAAAGGATATATGGTATACCTGAAGCACACCATCTCCTATTGCATCGCTAAAACCGACGTCAGTGCGCTTAACAGCGGGGACAATGCCCACTTTAAATCTTTTCTCAGGAGCTCTGCCTTCGATGGCAGCTAACTCGGTATCCTCTGAATCGGCTGTAACTGAGATATTTTCCACCTTACCGTCTCTAACTAAAGAGATGGATATATTAGCAGAGGATGAATTCCCGATCCTGTCAGCCATTTCCTGCCAAGAGGTGACAGCTACACCATTTACACTTTGTACAACATCACCAGTTCTCAAACCGGCTCTATCAGCAGGAAACCCCGGAATTACTTCACCAATTATTGGCTCTTTTAATGAATCAACCCGTCCAAAAATAGCAACCGAAGCAACTGCCAAAACTATCGCAAAACCGAAATTAAACATTGGTCCAGCAAGTACTATACTGCTACGCTGAAGATAACTTTTGGTAAGAAACCATCTGCTCTTATCCTGCAAAATCTCACGCTCTTCTGGCGAGAGCTCATGTAGCTCTGACTCATCAATAGTTGAAAACCGTGGGTCATCGCCCACCATACGAACAAAACCACCTAGAGGTATAATTCTTATCGAATATAAGGTTTCACCAATCCTTTTCGACCAAAGCCGCTTACCAAACCCTATGGCAAACTCCACTACTCCTACACCACACCATTTAGCCACTAAAAAGTGACCCAGCTCATGAACAAAGATTAGTACCGCAAGTACTAAAAGTGCTGATACGAAATTTAACAATGAACCCGCGCCTAACAGGACTACATCCATACAACCCCTAATTTAAATCTGTTTTTCTACCCAAGCACGTACTGCAGTGTCTAGTTCAAAAATCTCATCAATACTATCATACTTATGCCCTACGTACCGTAACATTGCATCTTCGACCAATTCAAAAATTCGACAAAAAGAAACCCTCTGGGCTAAAAATGCCGCAACAGCAACTTCGTTGGCACTATTTAATACCGCTGGAAGACTTCCTCCAACTTTAAGTGCCTCTCGAGCAAAACGTAAGGACGGGAAAACATCCTCATCGACTTTCTCAAAGGTAAGAAGCTCTCCTCCCAGTAACGATAAATTTGGTATTGGATGCCTCAATTCAGAATGAGGATAATGAAGAGCATACGAAATAGGAATTCTCATGTCAGGTGGAGACATATGAGTTACCAAGCTACCATCGACTAACCTAACACCACCATGTACAATGCTTTGAGGATGCACGATTACTTCGATATGATCTCCTGGTATTGAAAAAAGCCAAGAAGCCTCAATGACCTCTAATGCTTTATTCATTAACGTACTAGAGTCGACAGATATTTTTGGCCCCATTGACCAAGTAGGGTGCTTAAGAGCATCACTGGACGTAACGGACTCCAGCCGTTCCTTTGAAAATCCTCTAAATGGACCACCCGAAGCAGTTAGTAATAAGGAACCAATACAACTCTCTTTAAGACCCTCGATCAAACGAAACAACGATGAATGTTCACTATCAACAGGGATAATAGAACTTCCTTGAGTAGCAGCCGCAGTAATTAGCAGAGAACCCGCACAAACTAGACTTTCCTTGTTGGCCAAAAGTACTCTTTTGCCCTTAGTTACAGCTTTCCAAACTGGAGCAAGGCCAGCTATCCCTACAATAGCTGCCATAACGGTTTGAGAGTCACATTGATCTATAACCAACGACGCAGCATCTTTTCCAATAATCGTTTCCACAGATGCAAATACGTCGTATCTCTTAACTTGTTCAGTGGAAGCTCCCGTAATACCAACACACCGAGGCCTAAACTCCACTACCTGCTTTGCTAAAAGATCTAAATTTGAATGAGCAACCAAGGCCTCAACACAAAAGTTATGTGGCGAAGCCCTAACACAATTTAGAGTGTTTGTTCCAATTGAGCCAGTGCTACCTAAAACAACGAGTGACTTCACAACCAACCAAATGACATCAAACATAAAACCATTAATGCTCCGGCAAAAATGCCATCGCACCTATCAAGCACTCCACCATGCCCAGGCAAAAGTCTGCTTGAATCCTTAACATTATAGCGTCGCTTAATCAGAGATTTAGCTAAATCTCCGCCCTGAGAGGCTATACCAATCAAAATAGCTGCTCCAAAAATATAAATCACTCCGTCTTTTATTAAATTAATCCCAAATACATTCTGCAACACCGTGTAGTATAAAAAAGCTGAGACAATTCCGCTAAATAATCCACCTAAAGAACCTTCAATGGTCTTCTTCGGGGAAATTACAGGAGCTAGTCTGCTCTGCCCCCATCTACGGCCAATAAAATATGCGGCTACATCGTTACTAGCCACCACAAAAAGCAAAAAACAAAAAAGTCTTGGTACCTCACTTAAGACCATCAGAGCTACTCCTCCACCGCCAAGTAACAAGGCGGTAATCTCGTACTCAAGATGCATCAAGGTTGGTAGAATCTGCTTGCGAGATTGCCATACGAGCTCAAACAGTAATATGGCATTTAACTCAGCTATTAAGAGAGGAAAAATTAGCTTTTCTAATCTAACAACAGATCCATCCTTAAACAGGACAACTCCTGCAAAAACTGGAAGAAAAAGAGACGCAATAATAATGATTATTACAGAAGCTTTAGGCTGAATGCTACTCGCACTAACAAAGCAAACAATTTCGAATGTAGCAATAGTTGTTACCAATAAAGCAACAGTAGGAATAATCCACTTAAGTTTAGGATAAAAACTCGCAATAGACAGAATAACTAACAATGCAGTAACTAAAACCCCCGCCGTAATTACTCTTGTCTTGGTCGCTGGGATAGTCGCTTTGATAGAATTGGGAAATACCTCTGATGTATTACACCCGCCAAGATCATCAACCATACCCTATAGCCTTAAGCTGATCGCTAGTTTGACCAAATCGTCGCTCTCTACGACTAAAATCATTAAGGCAACGGTGAAACTCTTCTCGACTAAAATCTGGCCACCTAAAAGGGCTAACAATTAATTCCGAATAAGCTAATTGCCACAGTAAAAAATTTGAAATTCTAAACTCATCACTTGTTCGTATGAGTAAATCTGGATCTGGAACATCAGGTGCATAAAGATGTGAAGCTACAACCTCAGCATTGATATTTTCAGGATCTATCTCACCACTAACTACTCTTCTACCTATTTCTCGAACAGCATCTACTATCTCATCTCTACCACCATAAGAAATAGCCAAAAGTAATTCCATGCTGGATAAATGCTCTGTAGCATTTTCTACATTTTCAACTAATCGCCTAACAGAAGAAGGTAGTGTATCGCGACGCCCAATTACTCTAAGCCTTATTCCATGTTTTACTAAAAGCTCTATTTCAGATTCTAAATATTGGCGAAATAAAAACATAAGCGCAGATACTTCTGTTTTGGGACGCCTCCAATTTTCACTGGAAAATGCATATAAAGTTAGATAACGAATACCTAACCGTCTTGCCTCTTCTACTACCATTCGGACATTACGAGCACCAGCTCTATGACCTTCTACTCTATTTTGAGAATGTGCCTGAGCCCATCGCCCATTTCCATCCATAATTATCGCGATATGACGAGGGACTCTCTCGACAATCTGTGAAACATCTGACGACGGTGGTACTTCTTTAAAATTAACGCCCTCTTCAAGCATTTTTTCAGCATCAGTAACCAATCGATCAGTGGGATGCATAGTGCTTTAATAATTTTATTGTCACTAGATTTCTTTTCGCGATTATTTAAAGACACCAAAAGATTATTACACTTGTAGAAGATCTTCCTCTTTTTTACTGATTATCTCATCGATTTTCTTACCATATATATCGATAATCTTTTGAACACCCTCCTGAGACCGCCTAACTTCATCTTCAGAAAATAACTTCTCCTTTTCTCCCTTCTTTAGAGCATCAATTGCATCACGCCTCAATCCCCTAACTACTACTTTAATATCTTCACCAGTTTTATGCAGTTTTTTAATTAGGTCCTTACGACGCTGTTCAGTAAGAGGAGGTATGGGTACTCGCACAGTTGAACCTTCTCGCGATGGATTTAATCCAAGATCTGCTTCGCGAATAGCTTTTTCTACTGCCTCAGCCGCTCCTATATCAAATACTTGCACTGTCAAAAGCCTAGGCTCAGGACTATTAACTAATCCTAATTGAACCAACGGAACAGTAGCACCATAGTATTCGACTAATACCCCATCCAAAAGACCTGTAGAGGCGCGGCCAGTCCGCATTTTTCCTAGCTCACTTTTTAGGTGTTCAAGAGACGCAGTGCACTTTTTATCTAACTCTCGCTCAATCGTTGCAGTTGACATTATTATCTCCTACTTCCCTCATCCGCTTACGATAAACAGAAATTACCTTTGAGCCAATCAAACTCATTAGACAAAGCCTAATCTCTATGAGACAAGGGTTCCAATCGACTCACCTTGAACAACCTTTACAAGATTACCCTGTGTGCTGATATCAAATACTATGATTGGCAAACGATTATCCATACACAAAGAAATAGCAGCAGTATCCATTACCTTTAAGCCCTGCTTTAAAACATCCATAAATGTAATTGCAGTGTAAGGCCGTGCTGTTGCATCTCCCTGAGGGTCTTTATCATATACAGCATCAACCTTTGTACCTTTTAACAAAACTTCAGCACCTATCTCCATAGCGCGCAAGCTTGCTGCTGTATCAGTAGTAAAATAAGGGTTGCCTGTTCCGCAAGCGAAAATGATAATCCGACCTTTCTCTAGATGCCGTAGAGCTCGTCTTCGAATATATGGCTCTGCTATCTGACGCATCTCAATTGCAGACATTACTCGCGTCGCTAAACCATGCTGTTCAAGAACGTCTTGAAGAGCCAAAGCATTCATGGCAGTCGCTAGCATACCCATATAATCTCCTGAGGCTCGATCCAGCCCCTGAGCTCCAGCTTGCACACCTCTGAATATATTTCCCCCACCTATTACCACTCCTAGTTCTGTGCCCAGTGACTGTACAGCAGCAATTTCGTTAGCTATGGTAGTGATGGTTTGTGCATCAATTCCACCACCCTTAGAACCGGCGAGAATTTCCCCACTCAATTTGAGTAGTACCCTTTTCGCTTGTTTTCTGGTCTGAGCCATAAAATATTTTTAACAAAGTTACTTAAAGTCTTCTTGTGTCAGATAAGCTAGTTAGCAGAGTACGTTAATTTTGGGTATATTATCTTCTCCAAACTGCAGTGTTTGTACTAAATCCACTGCAAATTTTTTGATCTTATTTTTTACCTTAAAAAAATCTTCAGTTTAATTTACAAACTAACATTTAAATACGCTTGATAAAAAACCTAGATTGTTTTGCAAGTCATGCTGTAATTAATAGGCAAATTAACCCCTATGAATTAACGGTAAGAGCAGCTACATCAGCAGCTAAATTACTAACTGATTTTTCAACTCCTTCACCAACTTTATATCTAATAAAACGACGAACCTCCACTTTCTCACCCACCTTAGCACTAAGCTCGTTTAGCAGATCTAGAACCGTCTTAGATTCCTCTTTTATAAATACCTGATGAATTAAGCAGTTTTCCTCATAAAACTTTTTCAATTTACCAGGCAGAATTTTCTCTACATTTGCTCTTTGAGGCTCAGACAATTGCGCTGTAAAGATCTCTTTTTCCTTCTCGATAACCTCAGTGGGAATATCGCTTTCTCTTACATAAAGTGGCTGCATAGCCGCTACATGCATCGCAATAGATTTCGCCAATTCCTTAAATTCATCACCTCGAGCCACAAAGTCAGTTTCACAATTTAACTCTACAATCGTACCAACCTGGTCGCCTGGATGGATGTATACACCCAAACAGCCTTCAGCGGCCGTCTTATCAGCTCGCTTACCAACATTTTTTAAGCCTTTTTTTCTGAGAATTTCAATTGCTGTCTCAAGAACACCACCAGCCTCTGATAAAGCGGCTTTACAATCCATCATTCCTGCACCAGTTTTTTCACGCAGCTCTTTTACAAGTGCTGCTGTTACCTCTGCCATAGCGACTTACCTCGATAAAATTTTATTAAAAAATACTTGTTAAAATGTCTAAACAACCTTGTTACTTTAAAAGCATAAAATGACTTTCTATGCTAAGAACTATACAAAGGAAACTAAATTGATACGGTAATAACAGACTTGCCTTCATCATTTAAGGCTTGTCCTGCTCCACTTGGTTCTTGACCTGGCTCAACCGATGAATTTCCCATCTTTACGTCACCACCACCGGAACTATTCCTAGCTTTACCGCCACTACTACCATGGCCTCGTCTACCGTGACTACCTCGAGTCGAAACTTCAGTGATTTTACCTGTCGCGTCAACATCACTTTCTTCTCTCCTAGGGTTTTCACGCTTGTAAGACTCGTACCCCTCAAGACCCTCTAAAACAGCATCTGCAGCAGATGCAACGAGCAAATCTATCGCTCTAGTAGAATCATCATTACACGGAATCGCATATTCAACAGTGCTAGGGTCAACATTCGTATCAACAAGAGCAATGACAGCCACTCCGAGTCTCTTAGCTTCAGCCACTGCAATGTGCTCCTTGTTTACATCTATAACGAAAAGCACGTCTGGTACCCGACGCATATTTCGAATACCACCAATGTTTCCCTCAAGAGTCTCAAGCTGACGCGTAATGGTTAAACGCTCTTTCTTGTTTAACTTAACTTCACTGTCACCGCTATTTGCTTGATTAAGCAACTCTTCTAAACGCTTCATTCGGTCAATGGACTTCCGAATTGTTGAAAAATTAGTTAGTGTGCCACCCAGCCATCTTCTTGTAGTAAAATAGGATCCACAGCGCTTAGCATGACGAGCTACTGAGGCGCGAGCTTGCTGCTTAGTTCCTACAAATAAAAGAGTTCCACCACGAGAAACAGAATCCACTATAACCCGTCGAGCTTCCGCCCAGCGCTGAATTGTGATGTCGAGGTTTATTATGTGGATACCCTTTCGCTCAGTAAAAATGAACGGTAGCATCTTCGGATTCCATTTATCAGCTTGGTGCCCAAAGTGCGCACCCGCGTTCATTAGACTCTTGACAGTCACAGGCTCAGGTACGTACTCACCTAGCTCTAATTCTGACATATGTTCTGATGTAATAACTGGATAGTGCTTCTTGTGCCGACGAGGCTGAGTGAATGTTGGCGAATCCGTAGTTAAAGAGGAAGAACCCGTACTGCTATTCTCATCGAAACTAACATCAAAAGGCTCAACCTCTGAAAGGTCTCTTCTTGCGACTTTATTACCAATCGCGGGTCTGTCGTTTGAAGCTTGTTCAAGGTCTACAGCTTTTTCAATATCAGAATAATCATCAGTTGCAGTCATTTTAATCCACTATATTAGTCTTAGTTTGATTCCTCTCCAACTCCAAACGAATACCACCGAACACACGCTATAATAAAACTGCTTTCTAGGCCTACTGTTATCCAATTAACCCCAACTACTAAAAGAGAATTCGAGAGAAATACTCTTGAGTTTACAGCTTTGATTTTACAGTACTCTCTAACTTTTTATATAAAGTTAGCTAAGGCAGCTTAATGCGAGCTAAAAACGGTAGCACCAAGACATAGGAGTCGATGCGTTATTGGGAAAAACTTAACATATTCTTAAAAAGATGTAAATGCAGACCTCCCTTTACAGAGCCTTTCTCAACTTTACAGAGCCTTTCTCAATCACAATCCGTGTGTTAATTACTCTACTCAAGTATGGTGGAGGATGCATTCAGAAATGCTTTTACCGTTCAACCAAGGTAGACTTCAACCCATGAACATAAAAAATATCTTAACTTTGCTTATCGGGTCTTTCTACTATACAACCGTACTTTCATCTTGCTCCCTTTTGGAGGTTAGTGACGAGGAAAAATTCGCAAAGACTCCAAACATACGTCAGGTTAAAGATCTTGAACTTACTTTTTCTCGGGCATCACTGGGTGGTGAAGAATTTGAACACTACGCTCTATCTGGAGAAATACTTTTTTACGAGTGTGGTGCTATAAAATTTGGTAAATTTTCTCCTATTGAAAAAGGTATTAAGCCAGTACCCCGTCAGATTGTTAAACCGCTTCGTTTAGCCATTAATCAGACTCTTCTAGCACTAGATGATAATTCAAAATTGCGTCCAGCCGAGCGCGGCTCATCCCTCAGTGATGCCGGGCTTTTTACCTTAACTTGGCAAGAACAAGGTAAACCAAACGAAAAATCCATAGAAACTTCCTTGGATGCAATTGTTAGCCGCACAAAACTAGTAGAAAAGCGTATTTATCATCTTGTTTCCATAATTCGTTCAGTTCCTCCCAATATTTTATGTCGAAATCGTGAATTTTTTGGCTTAAAGAGGGAGTAACATGACATCTAAACGGGGTGGAAAATAACTTTCTTTATACTAATCCTTTAAGTCTAATAACGGGCGATACAGTTACAAGAAATTTAGCTGAAGAAGAGAAGTATTCAATAAATACTGATCTTAGCCGTCCCATTAGAATATTTGTAGATGGTAGATCGCTAATTTATCCTGAAATATACGAGCGCGGAATTGGGGCATACAGCGAACACCATCTTAGAGCCTTAGGGTTACTTCTCAGTAAATTTAAGAGCGAGTTGCTAGTTGCTTTACCAAGTAACGCATTAACAAAATCTTTGTCACCTTGCCTAAAGACGCTATCTGCGACACCAGGAATAATAATCAAACCTTGGTTTGAAGCAAGAAAATTTCAAGTAGACCTTTATCATATCATCGACCAAATGACGGTGATTATAGGATACGATTCCCCGCTACTGGCCGCACCCTCCAATATTCCCGTCACTACAACCTTTTATGATCTCATCCCTCTAGTCGTTAAAGACCTCCATTTTGACCAGTGGCACCCTACTCTTCAACTTATCTATCAAGAGCGGCTCTTAGAACTAAAAGAAAGTGACGCTACCATCTTAACAATATCGCAAACTACCGCTCACGATTTACACAACTTACTACAGATTCCTCACTGTAAATTACATACAATTATGGCAGGTGTGCGCCCTCCATCAGAGTCACTCATTACAGACGACCAACTCTCAAAAAAGTGGGGTATCTCACAACCTTATTTTTTAGTAGTTGGGGGTCTTGAGAAACATAAAAATTTTTCCACTACCTACGAAGCTTTTATAAAGCATTGTCAAGCTGGCTTACCGGGCAGTCTTGTAGTTGTTGGAAGCTTAAGTGACCCTGTTAAAGCCACCTATGCTGCGCATTCCACTAGCCACATACCTACTCGTGTTCATTTTACCGGATTTATTAATAACAGCGAACTTGACCTGCTTTATAGACTCGCTACTGCTTTAATATTTCCATCCCTATATGAAGGCTTTGGATTTCCAGTAGCAGAAGCTATGGCACGAGGTTGTCCAGTTATTGTAAGTAACTTAGCATCTCTTCCAGAAATAGTGGGAGATGCAGGGATTATTCTACCCTCGCCTAACATAAATAATCTTGCTGAAGCGCTCAAATTTACAATTGAACAGCCTAACAAACTAGAAGATCTAAGAAAAAAAGGAAAAGAAAACTCTAAAAAATTTACTTGGGATAATGTAGCAAAAGCAACTTTAAATAAGTGGCTCGAACTTATCAACAAGTATCAAACGAATGTCCTTAGCTCCATAAAATAATATTAAGAACATCTAATTCCAAGTAGTCAAAAAAACTATTTTATAACTATCTTATGCAGCGATGCCGAACATTAGCACACTAATGGCAATCTGCACATTTTGACAAAGTAAAAGAACATGTTCCGGCAAAATTATTTACATCATTTGGAACCTGAGGGAAAAATTCATGAATAGTCTCTCGAAACGCCTCACCTTGGTAGCTAATACTACAAGTAGCGGGAGTTTTTAAACACCTCTTTACTATATGAAAACTGGCGTTATGAGCTTTTGCACCAGTAAAAGAACTAAAATCTATAGTATACGTTATTTCTGCTTGACCTGTAGAGCATAGCAAGTCTGAATCAATCATTTTAGTTCCAACCATCGTAAGACCACCTCGCAAACGCTTACCAACATACCTTAAAGTAGTGGGGCATACTTCTCCAAAAACTGCTCCACCAGTCTCAAGCATTTGCATGAACAAATTGACAGGCGCACTGGGAAGTGATTCACCTGGACATGAATTTTCTTTTGGCTTTACTGCTACTCGCCACCAACCAGTAAAAGAACTTGCCTCAACATCAGTGGATTCAACATAACCACGCTTTATAGCATCTCTTACTTTACCAAAGCATTCAAAAGGGGCATTCTTCATTCCTCGCTTTATTCTGTAAAATGTGCGGTCTTTTTCAACAGCTATTACTGGTGGGCAGGACATTACTGACCTATTAGATGAAGTACTATGAGTATTAGAAGCCATCTTGTTGGCGGATCTGCTAACGACTGGTCTTGTCTGGGCACTCACTACCGTAGAAAAAAGCAAAACCGATATGAATAGAGTTAGGGATAAACTAATAGAACAACGCAACATAACCATTACTCACCACGCGGTACTTATCTCTTGTATTTATCACACAAGATTTAAATCTTAATCCTGCACGTCCAAAATATAAAAAGTGACCACCTTAAAATAAGTCACATCTTCTGAGCTAATTGCATCGCAAAAAAGCGCTAAGTAATAATAATTATGAATTGCGGTAGATGATATCTCTAAGCTGTTTCGCCAAAAGAAAAAACCTCTCTGGGTTTTTTGCACGCCCATCTACTAACACCTCATAGTGAAGATGTGGGCCAGTTGACCTACCTGAAGAACCTACCAAACCTATATTATCACCTCTATGCACATAAGTTCCGAGTTTTACAAAGACTGCAGATAAATGAGCATATCTTGTCACAATTGAGGGAGAATGAGAAACATCAACTACTAGACCATAGGTAGAATCACGGCGCACACTTATCACAGAACCTTTACCACTGGCTCTGACCTTTGAACCAAACGGTGCCGCTATATCCAGACCTTCATGTAGACGAATATCTCCAGCAAAAGGAGATGACCTAAAGCCATAACGAGAGCTAAATTTTCCTTGTACAGGAAGACCAAGTGGGAGAGATCTAATAAATGAATTCAGCGCCTCACTAGAGGAATGAGGAGAAATAAACTGCAAATAATCAGACTCGGCAGATGCCGGGATTTTACACCTTAAAGATTTGTCAGTGCAAAGAACTTCTGCGCCTCCAATCCCCTTACCTATAATGCTCTCATTACTTTTAATATTACTATTTCCATACTGAACACTTAATTTACGATATTTAGATCCTAAAAATCCGGTCTTTAATGCTCCTGCAAGCAAAGACTTAATCTTTATCGTGATATCCTCATTGTGGTCGTAGTTAAGGTAGGATTTAAATTTTTTTTGTTGGGTATCTTGTGCAAAATATACGACTTGAGGGCGTAGCCTTTTTTCAGAACGAACTTGCGCTAAACGTTTTTGCAATACTTGCGAGAGATGCTTTACTTTACGGGCATCTTGAGAGGAAGATCTATCAATTAGAAAAAGGCTTAATCCAGCTCCAACTATGATGCTAGCGGCCATTGTTACAACTATAACTCGAACCTTACATAAATGGAGATAATAAATCTTGTTGACTAATCCAAAATGAACCCAACATGAGAACAATGGGGTTTTTATCTTTGATGATCTTGGCAACATAACCGCTGAAGAATATGGAGAGTAGCCTCCATCACCATTCAGATGATATGAGCTCTCTAGCGGATTCACGCGAAGCATCAGTTATTCGAGCTCCAGCTATCATTCTGGCTACTTCGTCAATTCTCTCCTGATCGCTAAGTACCCTTACGGTTGTCCCACTCGCTGATTTCTCAACGAGAAGATGATTTTGTGCTAATGACGCTACTTGCGGAAGGTGCGTTATACAAATAACTTGCGATGTTGAGGCAAGACTACGAAGCATCTTTCCCACAGATCTTGCCACACTACCGGAAACGCCCGTATCAACCTCATCAAAAACTAAAACGTTTATTCCGCCAGTATCACGCAAAATCTTTTTTAAAACTAACGTAAGGCGCGACAACTCCCCACCGGAGGCTATTGACCTAAGTGGTAAAGCTACTCCTCGTCTCTCCAAAAGAAATTCACCTCGATCTAATCCTCCAACGTGCGGCTCGCTAAGTCGTTCAAGACGCAAAACGACATTAGAATCTGGCATACCTAATTCAGCTAAGTCAGATGCTATCGCCTCTTCTACAGCACGAGCAGCTGTAGCTCTGGCTATACTAAGCTCGCCTCCTACTTCAATAACCTTAGCCAAAAGAAGCTCAACTTCTTTCTCTTGCTCAATTAAACTCAATTCATCAGGAAGATGAGCAAGTCTGGCCTTAGCCTCTTTTAAAAGAGAAGCTAATCCAGAGTCATCAGTATGATACTTACGTTCTAATCGAGCTAGCTCAGCAAGATTATCACGAGCTATATTTAGTGAGCGATCGTCAATCTCTATATCGGATAACAGACGAGCAAGTTGACTACTGACCTCTGTAGCTTCCGCAAAGCAACTTCCAATACTATCCCTAATACCAACGAGCCTAGGGTCAAGTTTAACTAACGTTTCAGCTTGCATCAAAGCTCGTCGCAGTGATTCCAGCACTCCTTGTCTGCTATTATCGAAAAAATCAGCAATAAGATGTCCAACCTCTAAAAGACGCTCTCCTCTGCTTAAACGCTCTACTGTGCCTTCGAGATCAGTGCGCATCCCTGGCTTTGGAGCCAGTCTTCCCATCTCTTCAATTCTATGACTCAAAACCTCTTTCATCTCATGCGCCTGCGTGAAAAGAGTTCTGGTTTTTATGAGATTCTCTTTAGCTACAACAAGTTTATTAAAAACAGAGCGATATTCATCTTTTATACCCTTAACTACCTCACTCAATGCATCAATAAAGAGTAAGTGTTTCGCCGGATCTAAAAGTCTTACATATTCTGATTGCCCACAGATACTCATCATCCGGGAGCTAACCTCTTGTAAAGTTGCCAATGAAGCGAGGCGTCCATTAAGATAAACCTTACCTCTACCCTGACCGGTACCAGAACGTGCAATAACCAACTCGTCCCCACTAACGATGTCAGGGAGCCCCTCTCTTTCTTGATCTGAAATTCCACTTATATCAAACAGCGCATTAAGTTCGAATTGACTAGCCCCAGCTCGCACATCTAGGTTTCTCGACCTACCGCCTAAAATTAACTCTAAAGCTCGTAAAATAATCGATTTACCGGTACCAGTCTCCCCAGATATAACGTTTAAACCTGGCTCAAAAATTATCGTTTGTTTATCAATAATGGCAAAATTTTCGATCTCAAGATGCTGCAACATGACTGAGCCTTAAATTATTCTTTCGTTTAACTCGGTATTGGCCGCTCACGATTTGCTAGCCCCCAATTTAACTTTTCGCGAAGAATTGCAAAATAAGAGAGGGATGGCGACCTAACTAAACGCACTGAATATGGGGAGGGAGAAACAGAAATAATATCACCATGCTCAAGAGTAAGTAGCATATGACCATCTATAACAGCGTAGGCTTTGTCATCATAATCATTCAAATTTACGTTAATTTGCTCTTTAGCTGGCAACACTATGGGGCGAACAGTAAGGGAGTGTGGGCAAAGGGGCGTAACAATTACTACATCGAGATCTGGATGGACTATGGAGCCTCCAGCCGATAGAGAATAAGCGGTGGATCCTGTAGGAGTAGCAATCAACACTCCATCGCCACGAAAGGCCATAACCATCTGACCAGAAACATCGATTGTAAAATTGGGAATTGTGCTCTTAACTCCCTTCATAATGCCAACCTCATTAAGAGCTTGACTAGTTGCTACAACGTCACCACCTCGTAATACTGTAGCAGTTAACATTGAACGTTCACCGATAACAGCATTATTATTTATAACTGCATCTAAAACGCTTATTAGCTCAGATGGTGCTATCTCAGTTAAAAAGCCAAGTTTACCAAAATTTACACCAAGCATTGCAGGAGAAAAACCGGTAATTAAACGAGCGACCCCAATAAAAGTACCATCACCTCCCAAGCTAACAATTATGTCGGCTTGTGCAACCATCTCGGCAGAAGAGACGTTAGAAAACAGTCCCAAATTTAGCTTATCAACATCATTCTTATGACAACCAGCATCAAATAAAAGCTCAAAGGAGTGCTCACTGCACCACTTAGATACCTTGGCCAGATAGGGTAGAGCTTCTTTTACCCCAGGCCTCAAAACAAGCCCGACCTTATATCTTTGTGGATGATTAACCACGTTTTCTCCTAATCTTTCTCTTTTTAATTAGCTGGGTCAGTTATTCCTCTGTGGTTTATATCAAACACAGCTTATTTTTTAGATACTAGCTTTTTATCTATTTTATATGACTAGAACTTTAGTTGCACTTTTACGATAGTCTATTTTTAAAATCTCTTGGATGAAGGTATACCATAATCTGGAGGCATAGAACGCCTAAGAGGTGGGTTTCGAGCCGAGCTACCGTTTTTTAAAGGATTACCATCAAAGGTGTATGTTTGATTAAAGTTAGCCTTTGGTTGCGCTCGTATAGACTCATCACGGAGCTCTCTTGGAGTTTTAAAGCGCTCCATTCTTTCTTTAATAACCTCATTACTACGGTATTCCTCGCTAGCAACAGCTGCCGTAAACCGGCCAGGGACAGATGTTATAGCTTCATATGCTTCATTATAGTCATTACGCTCTTCGTTAGGTAACGCATCGGTTATGTAGAGAGGTTCATACCCAAAGGCAGAAATAAGCCCATTTCCAAGAAGATAGATAGCATAAGGAGGAAATACAACAACGCCAGCTACGTTTACCGCTGCCTTACCAAGACCGGAACCGTAAAACCAGTTCTCACCTACTTCACCCAACAGCTCTTTAGCTTCCTCTTCTGAAAGAGGTTTTTCTGATGTCACTAGCTCTGTCTCTGTTTTTTCTCTTTTTTTAAGAACCCCACAACCCGTATTTACGACTATCACAATCAAATAAAAAAGAGTTAACACCGTTCCAATTATGCTAGATTCTAATATCCTCACAAAGTTCATTATTTCAAATCTAGCCATCTAGCTGAATAAAATTCAGATTAAAATTTTTCTTTAATCGTAAAGTTTGACTTAGATTAAACTAATACAAAGTAACTAATCACGCAAAACTATCTTTTCATAAAAAAGAGCAAAAACTCTTACCAGTTATTAATCAGATTTGTTAAGCACCAGATTTACTGCATCTATTAATTGAGACATTTCCTGGAATTATTTTTATTATGGTCATTCGTACGTTAGAGCATTAGTATTGTTAGAGGGACTCTAAAGAGTTTTCGAAGTAAAATTGTTAAAGCAAAACGATTAGCGATTAAGAGAATAATGATGGCGAAAGATAAGCCTCTAAACCAAAAAATTACGCCCCTAAAAGCAATTAAATCTATCTTAAAGATAGGTGGTTACAGTTTTTGTCCCTATTTAATCATAAGTACATGTCTAAATAATAATTTAAGCGCTCAAAACTCTGTTGCTAATCCTACTACTACCTCCCCTTCACCACTTCTGCTGTCTCCACTTACTACTGAAGGAGTAGCTAAATATGTTGATAAAAAGGGACGTAACCCCATTCTTACTGTTCAACAATCTCATCGCCCAGGCGTTGTAACTTTACTGGCTCACGCTGTAGCTCCAAGTAAGGAGTTTGAACAATTTCCCATTCAACTAGACTTTTTTATTAATGGAGCGCACTTTACTTCGCAAATATCTTCTCCTTCCTTGCCTCGACCACTCGGTATAGATGTCTCATCAGAAAGAGCTAAACTACCTTTTAATTACACCGTGATCGCAAGAATAATTCATCCAAATAGTGTCTACACGTCAATGCTTGAGGGAGCTTCTTTTGAACAAGCAGCGGTTGCAGATAAATCACTGAGCTGTAGTGTAGGTTACGATAAGTTTATATTTGAATCAGATAAAGTAATCACAGAAAGAATTAGTGAAGATTCCTATATTTTCTCAGTGCCAGAAGTTTCGTCAAACTCAAAAGTTACAGTAAAATTCTCGCTTCCTTTGGTATCTGAAAATAATAACTCTGAAACTAGAGTAACAACGAGCGGAACTGTTACACTACCAAATGAACTTCAAAAAGCCGTAACGGGCACTATTACTGTATTCAATCAAAACAATTCACCTACATCAGGTTCATCACCAAAGTATATAATCAGCGATATTTTATTGCGCGACTCAAGTAATGAAGTAGAAGTAGCATGTAGTACTTCATTAAACACTCCCGAAGTTACAACACCAACTGTGACTGAAACCCCAGATGACGGCAATGATAATGAAGATGGTGATGACCAAGACGAAAATCAAAACGAGCAAGAGAAGGAGGATCTAGTCATCGAAAACGTTTTGTTTTAATCGGCTAACCTCGTTCGTGTGGCTTAGCAATAACCGTGTAGATAGTCGGAACAACAAATAGAGTAAACATCGTTCCTATTAACATGCCCATTACCAATGTAATACCAATACTATTGCGAGCTCCTGAGCCTGCTCCAGTAGCAATAATTAGGGGACAGTGACCAACAATTGTTGCAATTGAAGTCATAAGTACCGGACGTAACCGAGTTACAGCCCCGTTTATTGCAGCATCTACTTTTGAACAACCTTTTTTTTCTTGAAGAGAATTAGAAAACTCCACGATTAGAATTCCATTTTTTGCAATCAAACCTACAAGAGTTACTAATCCAATCTGAGAATAAATATTTATAGTAGTGAGATCCAAAAAAGTACACGACAGAGCTCCAAATAATGCTAAAGGAACAGAACCAAACAAAATAATAAATGGGTCCCTAAAGCTCTCAAACTGTGCGGCTAATACTAAGTAAATGAGAATTAAAGCCATAAATAATGTAGTAAGTAATGTACTACCCTCCTGTCTCAATTGCCGAGACTCTCCGGCATAATCGATTGAAAATCCTCCAGGAAGACTAGTCGATAATATTTTTTCAATGAGTGAAAGACCTTGGTCAATACTAACTCCTGGTACCGGCACACCCTGAATTTTAACTGAATTTAATTGTTGAAAACGTTCTAGTGACCGTGGCTTTACGCCATCTTCAATAGAAGCAACACTCATCAAGGGTATAAGAGTACCATCTGAAACCCTAACTCCTAGCTCACCTAACTGGTCAGGATTAAGCCTAGCTGTGCGCACAGCTTGAGGGATTACTTTATAGCTACGTCCTCCCATAGAGAATCGGTTAAACGAATTACCACTTGTAAATAATGAGATATCTTGAACAACATCTTTTAGCATTAATCCGAGAGACGCTACCTTCTCACGGTCAATTAATACTTCACTCTCAGGCTGATCGTACTTTAAATCAGCATCAGCAAAGATAAATCGTCCAGACCTTAAAGCAGCATCTACTACCTGCCGCGAAAACTCATATAATTTTGAAGGATCGGCGGTTGATGTAATTACTAGTTCAACGGGAAAATCACTCCCACCCGGAAGAGGTGGAGGGCTTGTTACTACCCCTCTAATCCCCGGGACAGCAGATAACTTATTCCAAGCCTCCATTTCAATTTTGGCAACATCTCTGCTTCGCTCAGAAGACGGTTTTAAAACCATCCCTGAAAAACCCCCACTAGGCTTGGCTATCTGAAAAGTAGTATCTCGCTCCTGAAACGACTCATAAATCTCTTCAACTTTTCGGGTATAAATGAGTGTTTGTTCAAGTGAAGAGTTTGGTGCTGCCTGAATAATTGAAAACAAAACTCCTTGATCTTCTTTTGGAGCGAGTTCTTTAGTCGAGAAAATATAAAAAGGAACCACAAAACAACTCATCACAGTTGATGTAGTTAAAGTGAGGATGCGGTGCTTTACCAACCATGTCAGTATCTGTCTGTACTTGTTCTCTAAATTTAAGATTATTCTATCTGTCGCTAATTTAAAGCGTGATGGTGCCGCTTGAAGAGTCAGTAAGCGAGCAGACATCATCGGCGATAGAGTAATAGCTACAAAACCAGATACTAAAACAGCTCCAGCCAGTGTAAAGGCAAATTCACGAAATATTGCTCCAGTTAGGCCTCCTTGAAGGCCAATTGGGGCATACACAGCTGCTAGAGTAATTGTCATCGCAATAGTAGGTCCAACAAGCTCTCGAGCGGCCGTTATAGCTGCAGCTACAGGAGCCATACCGCTTCTAATATGTCTTTCAACATTTTCAAGCATAACGATAGCGTCATCTACGACCAAACCAACAGCAAGCACAATTGCTAAAAGTGTGAGTAAATTTACGGTAAACCCCAGCACGTACATAAAAACCGCGGCACCCACTAATGATAGCGGTATTGCAACTACTGGGACTAAAACTCCTCGAGCAGAACCAATAAATAAAAAAATTACAAATATAACTATAAGCACTGTCTCAAATAGCGTACTTAAAACCTCATTTATAGAATCTTGTATATATCTGGTTGAATCATAGGGAATTCCCAACTTCATTCCCGAAGGCAACCCTTCTCTAAGTTCAGGAATCACTTCGCGCACTTTAGCCGCCACATCAAGAGTGTTAGCACTTGGGAAAGCCCATATCCCGATAAAGGTAGCAGATTGACCATTAAAACTTACAAGCTCATCGTAATCTTCGGCCCCTAACGCAACGGTAGCAACATCTCTAAGACGAACAAGCTGTGTTCCATACTGTTTAATTATAATATTCTCAAAGTCCTCCTCAGTCTTGAGGTCAGTATTGGTTGTAAGATCAACAGAAACCATTTGACCCTTAGTTTTTCCTAATGCTGCCAAATAATTATTTGAAGATAATGCTTCTGAAATGTCTTGAGAGCTAACTCCTCTGGCTTTCATTAACTTAGGATCTAACCATACTCTCATAGAAAAAGTTCTGGCACCTAAAATATCAGCTCTTTGAACTCCCTCGATACTAGACAGTTTGGGCTGAATTACTCTGTTCAGATAATCGGTAATCTGATTTGCTTCGTATGTATCAGAGAAAAAGCTAAGATACATTGCCGCAAAACGGCTATCATTTCGCTCAACTTCTATTACTGGTGTTTCAGCTTCAGATGGTAGCTCAGATCTAACCTGAGCTACCTTGGCTTGGATTTGAGTGAGCGCATCATTGGTATCAAAATTAAGCCGTAGATGAACTGTTATTGTGCTAACACCAGCAGCACTCTGAGACTCAATATAATCAATACCATCAGCACTAGCTATAGCTCTCTCAAGAGGGGCAGTAACAAAACCGCCAATTAAATCAGCACTAGCACCGCTATATGTAGTCCTAACTACCACTACAGCTATATCACTCTTTGGATACTGACGAGTTGGAAGATTAAAAATTGAATAGTAACCTGCGAGAAAAACGATTAAATTTATACAGATTGAGAAAATCGGTCTTTTAATAAAAAGATCAGTAAAATACATAAAGTAAAATTTATACCGATAAAACAAATAAAATAAAACGTATTACGAATTTGCCGGACTTGGATTATACTCATTTTTTAGTGCTGGCTCACTGATAATTTTCACTAAAGAACCTGCTCTAAGCTTAAACGTTCCTGAGTTTACTACCTGAGCTCCTTCAGTCAAACCGCTAATAACTGCAACAAAGTCACCTCTTCTTCTACCAAGCTGAACAACTTGTTGCCGTAAAACAAAAGTATCTTTATCTCCGTTGTCTTTACCCTTATCAACTTCCTTTTCAACTACAAATACAGAATTACCATACGGAGCAAAATTAACCGAGGAAGAAGGGATTACTATAACGTCTTCTGACCGGCGTGATTCTGCTTTTATTCGAGCATACATTCCAGAGCGGAGATTTTTTTCAAGATTTTTAACTAACGCCCTTACTTTTACCTGACGGGTCTTTAAATCAAATTGATTATCAATAGCTACTATGGAAGCTGTAAATTCTTTAGATAAAATCCCGTCTACATCAAACTTTAAATTTGAGTGAATGGATACATCTCCTACTAGACTTTGCGGAAAAGCAAAATCAAGAAACAACTCTTCATAAGAGTCCAGTGAAACAATCTCAGTACCCATCGCTACAAATTGACCCATCTTAACATCACTTATTCCCAAATAACCGGAAAATGGAGCTCTAAGTTCTTTTCGAGCTATTTTTGCTGATATCTTATCTACCTCAGCTTGGCTTTTATTTGCTTCAGCATTAACTGCCTCGTATTCAGCTCTTGAGTTAGCATGAACAGACTTTAGCGCAATTATTCGCTGTAAATTTGCTGTAGCAAGAACTGCACTAGCTTGAGCAGCGGCAAGTTCTGCTTTTTCTATATTTGCATCAAGTGATAATAGGAGAGAACCCTTCTCTACTCTTTGACCAGATACAAAATTAAGTTCTGTGACTATACCTGACTCTTGAGCAACGAGTATGATGCCCTTTACCGAGTTTAAACTCCCAACTGTAGAGAAAGTAACAGGCCATGATTGCTTCTCCGCAACAGAAACCGTAACAGGCTCTACTAATACATCCTGGGTGACGTTAGCCCTGCTAATTTTTATAAACTTAGTTCCTATCAAAACGCCCAAGAGAATAATACTTACAGTCAATCCAACGATAAACTGATAAAAAAAGGACTTTAGGATAGCTGGAGGTAATTCTTTCATACGATTATTCATATTTATTGCGCAGGGTCAGAGTAAATTACCATGATCAAGGTAAACAAATATAATCAAAGTAATTTAATATGTAGAGTATACTTTAAGTAATAATTCGGGTTTTCTAAAGCAGATATGCTTATCCTTAGAACTTATTAATAAGCTCACGCCAAAAATAAAGTGGCGCAAAAATAGCAAAAATAATATACGTTAGCACGATATATTGATGGAGTATATTAGACTTAGCGAAGCGAGCATTTGCCATGCGGATTGAACGCTTAACAGATCGCGCTGATAGATTAAGTCTGCGAGATAAATTAAATCTTTTTTCATTTTGCAAGTACCTTTTATTTAATTCAAAGGTATCTCCCTCATCATCCTCCTCACTTTCTTCATCATTCCAATCATGACGCTCATCTGTTTGCTGTGGCTCAATAAGAATATCATCTGAATTTTTCTCAGAAATTTTTGTTTGTAATTGAAAACTTATAATCTCTTCGGTTTGTTTAAGACTTAATAGGTTTTTATCGTCGCTACTAGATGTGTCAACAGAAAGTACCTGAAATCTTTGGAACTCCTCAGTACGGAGTAATTTTTCATTTGAAACAAAACTATGAATAATTTTTTCTGGCTTGTCATTTATCTCATTGAGATTAGAAATATTTGAGGTTACTTCTAAATCTGTAACCGAATCATAATCAAAGTCAGCTCTTTTATTGGCTAATTCTTCTTCTCTATCAATTACCTGTTTAATTTCGTTTTCATAGTCACTATCAGAAGAATACTCATTATCACTATCACTAGTTGTTAGTTCTTTTTCCTCCTCTATACTTTGTTTAGAGATCACTTTTTGAAATGACTCAGCATCATTCTCCTCAAATTGTCTGATATCATGAGCATGATGTGCTTCTATTATATCTTCTTCACAGATATTAGGGTCAGAATTAAGTATTTCATTGGAAGAAAGCAAAGTATCAGCTATTGTACTACTAACTTCTTCTTCTTCTCTCTGCTCACTAAAATCTGGAAGGTTTATCTCAAAATTTGTATTATTTTCAACGGCAAAATTAGCTAATTTATTACTACTTTCCTCTTTATCAAAACCTACTAGCTGATCAATCTCCTCTTGATCAGGTGGATCTATAAATAATAAATTATCGTTTACTTTAGAATTGCTACTTAACTTTTTAAAATCATCACTACTCGTGATAATAGTTGAGTCCTTTATTTCCTCTAATTCATCTTGAGTACTGATTTGCAAACTTGGCTCTAATTCATCACTAATAGCCAAAAAAGGCGAAGTTAAATCATTATCTTCTTCTTCTTCTTCTGGAAACTCCGATAGGGAAGGAGGTGCTATATCTTCTCCAAGATCCTTAGGGCTAATAGATTCTATAAATCCTTCTGATATGAGGGATAATAAGGCCTCACGAAAACCAAATTGACTCATGAGTGATGCCCGCTTTAGCCCCTCAACGATACTTGGTACATCAAGTAAGCCGTACAATATCGACTCACCACCAAGAAGAGCTCCCGGTTTGATGTTAGTACGACGCACTACATAATCTAGGGGAAAAAGCTCATTAAAACGAGATTCATCAGCTTCAAATGAAACCAAATCAATTAGTAATTGACCTACAGAGAGAGCTGGCGAAAAGTCTCTGTCAAAGGAAGGTACTTCAGAACGAAATTCGTAGTAACCTCCCGCTTTAAAATTGATATTAAAAAGCACATTTAAAACGCGCTCTCGCACCATCTCCTTAAAGTCATTTGCTGGCATAAAGCCTGGAAATTGACTTACAAGATTTTCATACAGTTCTTTTGGAAGTGATAATTCATCATAAGCCACCTCTGAGCCAAGAATTTCTCCATCTATCAACCAATCCATAAGAGCTTTGGCCGTAGGCTCTTGGCCCTTCAAAGCATCTACAACTTTACCATTATAGAAAGCGATTCTTATTACTTCGCCGTTTATTGTCAGATCCAGAGTACCGCTTCGCCTCTTATTAGAAATAAAGCGAAAAACATCACCATAATTTTCGCCATTAAAAATACCTGTAGAATTCACGGCTATTCCTCTCCTCTTTCAATCATAAAGAAGAAATGACCAGCGGCGACTAAAAAAAGGATCACAGCATATATTACTTGAGTCACTGGAAATGGAGACAAAAACATCTCTAACTCTGATGGCCAAGATAAAAGAGGTAATAAACAAAAGATAAAGGTGAACGTTACAGGTATTCCAAATATTGGATATCCATTCAATGTCCAACAAGCACCAGGAACGCTCGCAGAAACAATACTCACTACATGTCCAATAATTCCCTCTAAAGAGTCTCGCTTGTTGCGTACCTCAGCAAAAAAAGTAAAACGCACTGCACCAAATGCCGTCAGTAATAGTCCAACTAAGAACATAATTTCAGAATTTCCTGTGAGCCAAATCTGCTGAAAAAAATTAGTAATCTTGTTAGTTTTAACATTTACGGGGAATCCCGAGTAAGCAAGTATTAAAGATGTGGGAAGATTTATCACTCCAAAACTCTTCTGAGAGTGGATTTTTTCACGATCAAGAAGAGATTCAACTAAGAGGGGATTAATTTTTCTAGCCTCAACCAAAATTTTAATAGCTTCTTCTTTATCAAACTGATCAAATTTTATTTTGTAAAGATTAAATAAAAAATCTGCTGAATTTAATCCGGCATCTCGGGCTTGATTATGTAAGTTGTTAGCTTCATCTATATTACCACGCAAAAATGCTATCAGACCTCGGACAGCAGTGCTCCATGGATTGACCCCAAGTCGGTGCTCAAAAACATCCAGTTCTGACTCCGCCGCTTCAAGCTTACCAGAATTCAACAACAATTGAGCATTAGCATAACGAAAGATAGGATTATTTGGCTGATCACGAACAAGTGACTCAATACGACTACAATCATTAGGATTAAAGGAACCAGAAAGCACCCGGAGAACACTAATAGTACCATCTTTAGCGAGCCATTCCGTAATATGCTCTCTTAGAGGCATAGCCTTAGCCCAACCACAGATTGTTAAACCTGCCAAAATTGGAATAGCAGAGCGCCGTTTTAAAAATATGACGGCAACAAATCCCCATACTGATAAACAGGTCAAAGGAGGTAAAAACAAAGCTCCGATGGTAAGCGCACTAGCAAGTATTGGAGCTAGAGCACCTCGAATATAAGCCGGAACCCACTTTGCTATTCCGTCAATTATCTGCGGAAACCACTTAGCAATAGAAAGTACAAATACAACATAGGTTGTAATAGTTAGAGCCCAAAGAAACGGATAAATGAGTGTTTTTATCATCCGAAGTGAAACCTCGGTATGATAAAAGACCACATTAATAATTCTATTAAAGTCAAAGTTATTAAGACGAATACCCGCAGATAACATAATAGGAATTGAAGCTCCCTCTATACTAGGAGAAGCAGGAGAAAGGTCGACAGCGTATTGTAAATACTGAGCAGCTTTGTCTCTATCTGCTCTTTCTAAAGCCTGTTTTGCTTCGTAAATTAGGTACAAAGAATACTCCTCAAGACTCTGAAGATTAGCTTGATCTCGTAAAAGTATTAGTGATTCTACCAGCTCACCAGTCTTAATTAAGTTATTTTGACCGATCGCTTTGATAGTCAAGAGCCAAGTATTTTTTATGACTTCCGGAAGCCGATCATCTTGAGATAACGCCCTGCTATCAGCGTAGCTGTTATTATAATTACAGATAGACAGTAACCCAAAAAAAATAATAAAAGGTATAAAAAAACGTACCATTAGAGTTTAGTGACTAGAGAAGTTGGTAACAAATCAAAAGTAGTTGTTTAAAAAAATTAGATTAAAATACCTTGTTTTATCGGTCGATTTATCAAACTACTTAGAAAGATGTTCCTTATTCAAATAGCGATTCTGCACCCTTCTCAACGTTGCTTGTAACTACTTTTGTTTTACTAAAAGCGCCTATCCGAGCCTCAAAGGGAGATAAAAGATACTGGCTCAAAATACGAAAATACTCCTGCTCAGCTGGTGAAAATCCGTTTGCCCTCTTAAAAGCGGTATGAAGCATAAAAACTGTATAAGCACCAACATCAGAGACAACTTGAGCCTCACCCTTTTCGTTAACAACAGAATGAGCAAATTGGTAACCGGCTTCAGCTTTGTTATTTATAACAGTATTGTTAATTTGATCTTGATTAAAATTATCTTCATTTACTTTAGCCACTAAACCTCGACGATAAGGTCTTGTAGATATTTCAAGTTCAGTAAAAAGTTCACTTAGAAGATGAATGGTGATAAGAGATGGGGCGTTAGCCCTAGCAGGAGATAAATTAGCCGCTCCTTCTGTAACAGAATTATGTTTTATACTTTTTCCTTTAGTATTCTCTTTTTGAACTAAACTTTGCTTACTTGCTCTACAAGCAACACTCAAAGACTTAAAAAAATTCCTACACCATTCACAAGCATTTATTTGAGCCTTATCTCCCTGTTTTTTTGCTGTCAAAAGCTGTTCACTTATTTCCTTAGAGATTCTAAACACAACCTCTGAACGACCATCATCTCTGAGTGCTTTACAAACTTCTTTGGCCTTCCCAACGGAAAACTGCGGCGGATCCATTAAACGAGGAGTAGCTAAAAATAATATAAAATTACTGTTTGGCACTAAACTAAGCCAAACACCAATAAGAGCTAATAGACTTTTTAAGACTACCCTTCTAAAGATTGGGTGGTTATCTTTTTGTAAAATTGACACTGTCTCTAAAATGAAACCTACCCTCTATCCCAGTCCAAGAAAGCTAACTAGCTACCCGTGGAGCCAAAGCCTCCACTACCTCGCTCAGTTTCACCTAACTCACCTGCAGTAAGGCATTCCTGCAACACTCCCTTAAGATGAGGAACCACCACCATCTGCGCAATCCTATCTCCCTCTCTGATCGAAAAAGAACTTGGAGAATGATTCCGCAGCAAAACTATCACTTCACCGCGATAAGATGAATCAATAACTCCACCGTGTGTGTACACTTGTTTCGATGCCAAACTACTACGATCAGAGATCAATCCGACCCAACCATCTGGTATAGCCAAATGGAGACCTGTGGATACACCGATCTGCACACCAGATTCGAGCGTAAAAGATATACAAGACATAATATCAAAGCCGGCGTCACCGCTTCGCGGTGAGCAGAATTGAACCCCACTTTTACGAGCCTTATCAGATAAGAAAAACCGAATCATAAAAAAAGCTAAAAGCCACTATCTACTAAAGTCCTTGTTTTTCAACCTCAACTAAAGCTTCTTTGCGTGACAGGCGAATTTTGCCAGTAGGACGATCAATTTCAAGCACCTTAACCCAGATTGATTCTCCCTCTTGAATAACATCCGAGACCCGATTAACTCGCCCTTCCTCAAGCTGAGAGATGTGAACCAAACCCTCCGTCCCCGGGATAATCTCTACAAAAGCTCCGAAATCAACTATTCTCTTTACTACTCCACGATAAAGCTTACCTACCTCAGCCTCTTTGGTAAGATTTTCTATAATACTCCGAGCTTCATTTATGCCAGTTTCACTACTACTAGCGATTCTAACAATTCCATCATCACCAATATCTATTTTAACTCCACAAGATTCAGTAATTGAACGAATAGTTTTACCACCAGGTCCAATAACCTCTCTAATTTTATCTACGGGAATTCGTATTGTTTCTATTCTTGGAGCATATTTGCTTAAGCTAGAGCGTGGGACATTAACTACCTCACTCATCTTAGCAAGAATATGCAATCTAGCTGTTTTTGCTTGATTAAGCGCAACTTCTACTACGGCTTTAGCAAGCCCTTTTATTTTAATATCCATCTGCAATGCGGTAATGCCCAAAGATGT
Organism: Bdellovibrionota bacterium; assembly: GCA_044347345.1. GTDB lineage: Bacteria > Bdellovibrionota_C > UBA2361 > UBA2361 > JBIKUX01 > JBIKUX01. The sequence goes on from JBIKUX010000025.1 coordinate 35,328, forward strand.
TCCGCATACCTTAAAATCCATATCACCTAAATGATCTTCGTCTCCGAGTATGTCAGTAAGAACAACGAATTCATCACTACCACGTACCATCAGTCCCATAGCAACACCAGCTACCGGTGCTTTAATAGGGACGCCTGCATCCATTAAAGCAAGAGATGCCCCACAAACAGTCGCCATAGAGGAAGACCCGTTACTCTCGGTAATTTCAGATACAACTCTAATAACATAAGGAAACTCCTTAGCAGACGGGATTACAGCTTTGATAGCTCGCTCTGCTAAAGCGCCGTGCCCAATCTCACGCCGCCCTGGGCCACGTAGTGGCTTAACCTCGCCAACTGAATACCCGGGAAAATTGTAATGAAGAAGAAAAGTTTTTTCTGTCTCGCCGACAAGATTATCAAGCTTTTGAGCTTCCTGTTCTGTGCCTAATGTTGTAACAACAATTGCCTGAGTCTCACCCCGAGTAAACAGCGAAGAACCATGAGTTCTTGGTAAAAATCCAAGCTCAATACTAATCGGGCGAACGGTAGTAAAGTCGCGCCCATCTAACCTGAGCTTCTTATCGAAAGCCAAAGAACGGACAGATTCAAAAACCTCATCCTCAAAGATTTTATTAAAGACCTTTAATGCGACGTCCTGGTTTAAGGAAACACTTTGGTCTAATAGAGCGTCTTTATTACTTCCGTCTATATTTGCTAATGATTCAAAAAACTTGGTCTGTGCAGTTTCTCTCACTGCACGAATAGAATCTCGGCGAGCCGCTTTTTCAGATACTTGTACCGCTCTGCCAAGCTCAGATCTAATTGACCTCCTTAATGATTCAACGACTCCCTCCGAAATTCCAGACTTAGCTGAAATACTGTCAACAATGGAAGGAACAACAAATGTTGTTTTCCTTGTATTACACTGCACAGCTAACTCATTTTGCATTTCAATAAGGGGCTGCATCTCCTTATGAGCAAAAAACAAGGCTTCAACAACCTCATCTTCAGAAACTTGGTCAGCTCCTCCCTCCACCATTACAATAGCGTCCTTAGATCCAGCTACAATAAATGATAAGTCTGCTCCGTTAGCTTCTGATGTACTCGGATTTATCACTAACCGCCCCTTGACTCGAGCCACTCGGACACCAGCGACAGGACCTTCAAAAGGAACGTCAGCGATACTTAAAGCTGATGACGCACCCAAAAGTGCCAGCATATCAGGGTCATGCTCGCCATCAGCTGACAATACAGTAGCTACAACTTGAATTTCTCTTCCGTAACCTTCAGGGAAAAGTGGCCTACACGGTCTATCGATTAGCCGAGATACCAATATTTCTCGCTCACTTAGCTTGCCCTCTCTTTTAAAAAAACCTCCTGGGATTTTTCCACCCGCATAAGTCTTTTCTATATAGTCGATAGTAAGGGGCAAAAAATCTCCGCCTTTATCCTCTCCAACACACGCAGAAACTAAGACAACAGTTTCACCACATCTAACGAGGGCAGAGCCTTGCGCCTGCTTCGCAATTCGCCCTGTTTCGATATAATAGGACTTACCGTTTATTGTCCGCTCAACTATATGCATAAGTTCTCTTAGTTTTTCTGTTTATATCATTATGGAGGAGTCATAATTCAGCACCTAAAAAGTAATTACAAGAGCTGAACTAGTAAATGTGCGGTGGCTCTTATCTTTTCTAACCATTAATAATTGCTTCTTGCATACACATATGCACCATGCTCATAAAAATTTAAAATAGCATGGAAGCTAAACTTAGGTATTACCAAGCCTTTTAAGAGGTTTTTTCAAAATATAACAGATACCAGCTAAGCTATATTAGTTTTTTTGCCCGCTGGTTTCTTAATCCGATAACTCTTTAATTACTTTCTAAGCCCTAGGGAGCCAATCAGGGCTTTGTACTGACCTGGGTTTGTTTTACGCAAATAAGCTAGTAGACCTTTGCGCTCTGATATTAAACGCATCATACCGCGCCGAGAAGAATTATCTTTGTGATTTTTAGCGAAATGTACCTTTAACTGCTCTATTCTTTGAGTCAATAATGCTACTTGAACAGTACACGAGCCAACATCAGCTTCGTGATTTCTGTATTTCTCAATTACTTCGTTTTTTGAACATTGATTAATCGGAACTACTAACGACTGAAAATCTACTACTGCCGTTTTTCCTTTTTTAGAATTCATATTACACTTCTATCTTAACAAACCGTAACGCAAACACTATAAATATTTGCTTCCTATATCTTATAACCTCACCGTAATGTCAAACTAATTCTTCTAGGCTACTAACTTGAGTCCTATTAAATTAACCCTCAGGCAAATAACTTGAACAGCAGGCATATAGCTTAAATCTTTACAAAAACTAAAGTTAACGTAATGAATTTAATAGTTTAGTAATATTAATTTGTCTCCGTATATTCGTCATCTAAAAATTCATCATCTGGAACCTCTTCCTCAGTGGATTCACAGCTACCTAAGCTTGAAACTTTTTCAATTAGCTCGTTTATTGCACTAGTAACGTAGGGAATAATTGACTTCGGTACAATCCGAACTGGCTTACCTCTAAAACTCCTGTCTCGCCCCGATACCAATGGCCGCAAAGGAGATTGCGACTGAGGAGAAGGAGATGAGCGAGAAGAAGAATGAGACGGAGGAGGAGGTGGTGGTGGTAGTGATATCTCTCTATTTCGCGCTAATTCTTTTCTTGGTAACAACGCTAGTGAAGCACGGTCTTGCACCTTAAATGCAAAGCGTAAATCTTTTAAGCACTTGGAGCGTCTCTTTT
>JBIKUX010000062.1:0-3374 GCA_044347345.1 Bdellovibrionota bacterium
TGCCGCCAGCAGCCGCTTCCTGGAGAATCCTCACTATCTGATCCTCCGTAAATCGCTTTCTCATCTCGTCCTCCTGTTAAAGAGGACTATACATCATCACGTAGCTATTACAGGGGGGCAGGGCAGTTTTCCTGAGATTCGAACACTCCCCGCCAAAGTGCACTCATTATTAAACCTGCCGTAGTTTGATACTGATTAGCCTGCAGCAAAAAATTTCTTTCTTGGTTTAGCTGAGTAGTAGCACTATATAAAGTATCGGCGTGAGACCCTAGTTGTAAAAGACCCCCTAGAGATGAGAAATTAATACCTCGCTCAAAATTTGTAAAAACATCAGTTAAAAATCTGGTAAACAACTGATTTAAATTTTCCTTTTTTAATCCTAGGTTTGGATGAGATTCTAAAATAGCTCCTACTATAACAGCTACTACTCTTTCAACGATCAAATGGATTCCGATTCCCACGATCGCTGCACAACTAAAAGAAGCTATAGCTGGTCCAATAGGCGGAGCCACAGGGGCTGCAGCGATACCACAAAGAGCCGCTGCTGAGCCTGCAAGGCTTTTCGTAATAAAAATAGAAACAATTAAGCTTGATACTTGAGTAATAGCTTCTTCAGTGGGGTCTTCACTAGTAGCTACCTCTACAAGTCTTAAAAATTCTGTGAAACGTGATGATGTATTAAGAAATCTACTCAGCGTTGAGTCTCTACTGATTCGTTGAGCTATCTGTTGAAATAATTCTTCGGCTGACGAGTAATTTCCAACCCAAACTTCCTCACCCAAAAGTAATGCCTTAATAAATCTTTTGATAGCTAGTACACTTTCACGGGTAATCGTAGTACTAATATGAATATCGTCAATATTATTAGCATCTCTTAAAGCCCAAGCCGCTACCTCTGGCTGATTATGCTGGTTAGCTAACAAGTATAAGTGTATTAATTGTTCTCTTGAAAGCTCGGGAAAAGCTAAAGAGCCATTAGAAGCAAATTCGTGAGGAATTCCGTGGCTATTTAGAACACTACTAAAATTAATTAAATTCTCAGGTTCTTGAGTTAATGATCTTGGTGCAAATAAATTCGAGTTAATCTCTACTCTTGCAATTTCTGCTGAGAGCATACTTTTTTAAGTAATACTAAATTTTTTGAGCAATGAGATGCTTTTAAACTAATTATCTTAGCTAAACATCGCCTTTAGCAATTCAGCACCAGAAATATAGTAATTTCCTTGGGCTATTTTCTGCTTAATGCTTTCAATTTTTTTATGGCGATTTTGCAATGATTCAGCTGAAAGTTCAGTGATCTTTGCTGATCTTCGACACACTTTTAAGGAGCTATCTATCACTAAATTATTAGTCTCTAAAAGCGTAGTTTTATTGTGAACTCTAACAACTAAATTACCGTTTTTATTATTTTTCCTTGGCATTTCATTAGAACTGTTCATAAAGCCACCCACCTTTCTGAATTAATCCCACCTAGCTTAATTAAGCACTAGTCTTAAAAAAACGCTTCTTTGCTTCTTTCATTTTGCTATAAGAATCGCCTCATCAATAAAAATCAAAATTATTATTATTACATCTAAGAAACTTTCTTACTGGTTCATCTATCAAGCGATATCAGACGACTCAATCGTAAGATGTTTTTAGTCACGGTTAGATATCAATATCCAAGCCTGCGGTGCTAAAACAACTAATGTGATAATAATCCAATAAATCTGCGGTAAAACGATACTAAACAAGGCTGATGATGGAATACTCTCAAGTATAATTACTGACCACCAAAGAATATCCGATGAAAATTTAAGTAAAATAACCCCAAGTGAGGGTACCAAAGCTAATGCTACAAGTGATGGAAAAAATAACCAAATTGATAAAAATGTAAAAACTGATGTACAGATTGGATTAACAAGTAATGAGACTGGTGTCCAAGCTCCAAACCAACTAGCGGCTAAAAGGCCAGTTGATATTGTACAAATAACACTCGCTACAATTCCTGCGAAAATACGCTTTTTGATATAAGTGATACGACTCCACTTTATAACAGATGAGGATACTCCAAGAGAAACTAGTGCAACTATTGTCAACTGCACTCCTGGTGTAGCAAGAGCTTTAGGCCAAACTGTTAGAACAACTAAAGCAGCAATTGATAGGAGAGTTCTCCACCCAATCTTCAATCCATATAAATCGGCAACTAAATATAAAAATAATGCTACAAATGCCCTTAATCCAGATGATTCTACCCCAGTTAAGCCTAGAAGAAGTGCTGAAGCAATTAGAGCTACTAACTGAGCAGTCTTTGCAGGAATCGAGAGGAATCTCAGTAAACCAGCAACAGAAAAAAATAGAAGAGATAGTTGAAGACCTGAAAAAACTAATAAATGAGAAAGCCCAAGATTTTTAAATAATGCGCCGTGTTTTTCGCTAATTTTATTCCGCACTCCTAAAGACATTGCAAGAAGTAACTCTGTAGTTTCTCCTCTTCCAATTACTCTGTATACTTTATCATGAAGGTGTTGAGCAAAACTGGTTAAATAAGATGTATCTGAAGTATTTCCAAGTGGCACTGTCATTGCTTTTACTTCACAATTTGGTAAGGAGATTGATGAGCTAGTTATTTTTTTAATTTTTGCTCCAATAACTTTTTTTGGTGAAATAAGTGAGCTATTACGCCACGGTAAAAATGGAGCTCTACATAAAATTATTCCCCTTTTTGTTACAAACTTATTATCAATCATTACCCTTGCTATACGCAGAGAAAACCACACTGACTCACCTGTAGGATGTCTAATATTATCAACTACTGATCCAATTACTATAGATTCTCCTTTTGGTAGCGAAATATCATGTTCATCACTAACAACTGTTATTATTCCAATAAGAAAACCAAAAATAGTTGATAAAAAATAAGACGGTGGCTTAAGTTTGAAGGTAATCAAGATGAAAACTATCACTACACAGAAGCACAGTGCCAGTTTGTCATGAAAAATTTGTGTTATAGCCATACTAGCTACAAGAAAAAGCAACGCCTGCTCATCTGGCAACCTGCATGAAACAGATGAATACTTCCAAAAATAAGTCACTTAATCGATTGATATACTTTTTACCCTTCGTTATATCGACTTGTATGATTGTTAGTTGCGGATATAACTCTTCCGTTGTGACAGCTATTTCTCAGAAATCTGCTTTTACTGAAGTAAGTTGCGACCCTTATATTTTTGGTGTGTTTAAAAGGATTATTCGACCATCTGCACTCATACCAAAAACAACTATAGTTACAGAAAAGACGCCTATAGCTTCTTGGTCTGAAGGCAATGGTCTTATTTTGTCACAAGGTTTACTTAACCAACTACGCTATGAAGATGACCTAGCTTTTATATTGG
>JBIKUX010000002.1:0-137234 GCA_044347345.1 Bdellovibrionota bacterium
TCTACCTGACTCATCACAACCAAAAATCTCTCTAAATTATACTAATAGCTCACTTCTCATTACATCACTGCCTCTTCCTCTCATACCTATCCCTACTCCAATACACAGCAGCCTAGAGACTACGGATTGGTTGGCAGAGGGGGCAGAAGAAGGAGCTTCGATTGGATACGACAGAGCGACAAATTTTAGTTGAGCAGGCTTTACAAGGCTCGCCGTGCCGACCATAAACCATCAGACAATCTTTAAATAAACCAGGCTCACCTTTGCCATTTACATAATCTCGAAGCGTTGTTCCGCCACTAGCTACAGCTTGGGCAAGAACATCCCGAACCGCTCTACAAACCGCCTCAATCTCAGCACTTGAAAGAGAACTTGCGCTACGACTCGGATTAACACCCGCTCGAAACAAGGCCTCACTCGCATATATATTCCCTACTCCCACCACCACAGCAGCATTAAGCAACAATCCCTTTATCGGTACAGTGGTCTTACGACAATGTGCTGCAAAATAGGAGCTATTAAATTGTTCTGACAATGGTTCAACACCCAAATTCACCAGAAGCGGATGAACCAAAGGATCTCTCCCTCCCCAATGAAGAGACCCAAACTTTCTCGGATCATAAAAACGCAAAAGCACCTTATCTCCAAATAAAAGCTCTACATGATCATGCCTACGTCGCTCCTCACCAATAGACGCAACTCTTAAACTTCCAGACATACCAAAATGCCATATCAAAGACCCCTTATCACCAACCATAAGCAAATACTTTGCTCTCCTCGCTATGTTGCGAATGGTTAATCCCCCAGCCTGCTCAGATATGTTAGCGAGTACCGGCCAGCGCAGTTTGTCATTATGAACCAACAGCTCTGTTATAGTTTCACCCAGAATTATAGGCTTAAGAGAACGACATATAGATTCAACTTCAGGTAATTCCGGCATTGTTGTCAACATCCGATCTACTAAATATTGTATTAAGTGCTACGTTATTAATCACACCGCTAGCATAATCGATTTTAAAACGAGCAAACATGTCCTCACTGTACCAATTTTCCTCTTTAGTACGCTTCACTACTTCAGCATGCTCAGAAGCCTGATAAGCAAACCTTGTCATAGCTCTTTCTGAACTCCACAAACTTAGGGTAGCCTGCCGTACCCAAGGGTACTCCCCAAATCCAATAGCACATAGCGCCCCACCAGGTGCACTCAACTGTCTATATACAGGAGGAACCTTACGCCAAAATGAATATAGAGCTTTCATCCTAATAGTAGCTCGCGTTAATACCGCAATGGGGCCTTCTACCCTCGATGCTGCATTTTCGCCTTCCCCTATTTCTATAGATTCCCCGCACCATGTACCACTACAACGATAAGGCACCATCCCAATTGCACCCCACTCAATAGCAACCCCACTTATTCTACGAAAAAGCTCCAAGGATTCTAATGCTTCAAACCATAGAGCTGCAGATGGCCAAAGGACAAAACAGGCATAACGTGTAAAATCTGGAATTGCACTAAAACCACCGCCCGCACCTGTTCCTCCATATCGCACCCACAAAGCTCCAGCATCAAGAATGTGAGCGCTGTCAAAAGCCAAGCTTCTAAGCCCTACAGATAAAGCTCTCCAAGGATACCGAGCTACAAATACCGATGCATAAGGAGACAGGCTATTTATCATAAACTCAAAACTAATTTCCTATCCAATATCTGTTGAACAAAGTTACGGTTTGATACTCTTCACTAAGAATTTAAAAAAATTTTGATGATGAATCTAAAAGAAGCTTGCGATACTTCACAACTAACTGCGATATGCGCAAAATTACATGATTTTTTAAAAGTATCTACTGGTTATCCATTCAATAGTAACCTCTTTACTAGAAACCGCTGGACCATTCCAATTCCAATTCCAATTTATTGCAACAAAATAATCTCTCAAATAAGCCACTCTCAAATAAGCTGCACTGAAGACTCAATCCATTTACTTAGCTTTTTTGCACATCTTCGCACAAGACCGACAAAAGAATTCCACCCCATGCTATACCTTAAGACTCCAAACGGCAAAGCTGAGCATATAGCTATCGGGATGATGAACCAAAATGCATACCCATTTACCAGCAAAAGTTATATTGATGAAATTCTTAATAACCATCCTTTTAACTCAAATATTAGATTTGTAATCGGTAGTAGTTTTGACCCAAGTCATCCTACTGATATTTTATGGAAAGATTTCTGTACAAAATATCGCTATATTCCACTTATGTGGATAGAAAAAATTGAAAATAATATCCAAGGATGGGTATATATCGATTTTAATGAAGCCTCCACTACTGAATCAATCATCAACAAACTGAAACATCTGCAAATACATAAGTTTAACAAGCCAAAAACAACTATTATCAACTCAACTTTGCAGAATTTAATAAAAAGAACCGACTTGCCCAATGAATTAGAGTGGAAAGAAAAAGTAGACTTAGCCGTCAAAGCGTTCTCACAACATAAAAGAGGAAGTAATCCAATTATTTCTAAAATCGTGCTTGCTAGACGCACACATTTACATTTTTTAAACACACCGTCTCCTGAAGAAATAATTTCTCAAATCATCAGGAATAACTACGGAACAGCTTTTATTTTTTCACCGCTCAATTGTTCTTCTTCACTTTGCGGTATAAGTCCTGAATGCTTAGTTGAAATAGATAAGAACACAATTAAATGCGAAGCTGTTGGAGGAAGTATCCCATCAAGCAATATACAAACTGAGCAGATCAAATTCGCGCAAATGCTTTTAACCGACGAAAAACTTCTCAGAGAGCATGACATAATTGTTAGATACCTAACAAAAGTTATCACCAAAATTACCAAGAATTGCTGCACAATTAGTACTCGGCAAGTTTTAACACTCCCAACAATCCAACATTTAAAAACGATTGTAAGCAGCGCAAAATTACCACCGTTTCCACCACACCGATATCCTTTTTTACTTCACCCAACACCAGCCGTTTGTGGAACACCCACTCGCGCAGCTCGAGCTTTAATAAATTCCATCGAACCATTTAGTCGTGGGTGGTACAGTGGATTTCTCGGATGGGCAAGCAAAGATCGGTGCTACGCATTTCCAATCCTTCGTTCTATGCTGATTGGTAAACAGAATGTTTATCTATTTGCAGGTGCAGGTGTAGTTTCGGGTTCAGATGCCATGATTGAATTAAATGAAATAGAAAAAAAAATGACAGTCAGCCTTAGAGCTCTCACTGGACAATTAAACTAAGAATAAAAAATGTCACAACCATCGGTCAGAGGACTTAATCACCATTGGTCGCAACTAATTGTCGAAGAATTATCAAGATTAGGCGCTTCATTATTCGTAATAGCGCCAGGCGCCCGCTCAGCCCCACTAACACAGGCTGTATATGAACTTTCTGAAAGAGAAGGAAGCTCAACTAAAGTTTTGGTTCATTATGACGAGCGAGGTTGTGGTTATTACTGCGCTGGATGGGCTCAAGCTACCCAGCAGCTAGCTGTTTGTATTACTACATCCGGAACAGCAGTCGCGAATTTATTCCCATCAGTTGTAGAATCATCTCAAGCAGAGATTCCATGGATCATTATCACCGCAGATCGTCCATTTGAACTACGACAAACTGGAGCAAACCAAACCATCAATCAAATTGAAATATTTGGCTCCTATGTGCGCTTTTTCGCTGATATTCCACCTCCGAACAAATCAGTTGCATATCAATCACTATTAGCTTTAGTCGACCAAGCAGTATCAGCATCACTCAGCATCTCTCCTGGCCCAGTACACCTCAATATTCAATTTCGCAAACCTTTACTTTCCGCGCCAGATTATTTTGGTGATGAAAATCTTCCTCTCACTTTTTGTAAGTGGGAACAACAAACAAAATGCTTAACTCAATGGCATCACCCAAAGAAAACTCCAAGTTCAACTGCCATCAGTCAAATTTCTTCGTACCTTAATGAATCTCAAAGAGGTCTAATAATTTCCGGTAAGCTAAAGTCCTATTCTGAACAACTCTCAGCTTTAGCACTTGCACAATACCTTCAATGGCCAATATTGACCGATGTATCCTCAAATTTACGGTGTATTGAATATGATAATAACTCGGTTGAAGTACGCATCGCTCACCACAGCCTGTTTTTAGGCCAACTTCAGTATTCTACAGAACTTGCTCCAGATTGTATTATCCATCTAGGAGACCTACCTATAGGTAACTCAGTCAATAATATCCTTGAAACTTGTCAACAACAGATTATACAAATTTCATCTTCTTTCAAACGTTTTGATCCATTTGGAATGGTAGCTAATAAATTGATAGCAGATTTATCTGAAGCGTTGCTAGAAATAAAAGCAAACTGCTTAAATCCTAAACGCTCTGCTCTACTAGAACTCTTACGAAATAAAGATAAACATACCGCTACATCTTTAGATGAAATTTTACTGACAACTGCCGATACAATTCAATTTGGTGTTTCAGACTGGCATCTAATGGAAATTATATCGAAAGAAACACCGAATGATTGGTGTATTTATCTTGGCAATAGTCTGCCAATCAGAGAGGCAGACGCTCTTTTTCCCTTGTGCAACCGCAACTATCATATCGCTGTTCAGAGAGGTGCTAGCGGTATTGACGGCACATTAGCAATGGCTCTTGGCACCGCTGACGCTCTGAAAAAACCTTTAATTTTGGTTATAGGAGATATTACTTTTCTACATGATGTAAACTCTCTGCCATTATATCGAAATCGTACTGTACCTACTATTATCATAGTGGTTAATAATAATGGTGGAGCGATATTCTCAAAACTGCCAGAATTAAAGGAATTACCATCAATAACAAAGATGTTCATCGCTCCACACGGCTTATCATTTGAGGGAGCAGCGCAAATGTGCGCGCTAAAATATGAAAAAATTACCAGCCTTACATTACTACAAGAAAAATTTAGAATTGCACTAAAACATCCCTCTACAACTCTAATTGAGGTCATCACCGATACTGAACTCACTGATAAAATTCACGATAATCTCCTCAAAATAATCAAGCAGGAAAATATCACTTAACTATAAATTTCATTTTTAAAACGATTACATGCTCAAGCACGGTATATTAACTTTGTTTAGTAGTGCCTCAACTCTTTCCAAGAATAATTAAAATAGCTACTTTTAAACGGTAAACATACAGGTAATTTGTCGACCACTAGTTATGGAATCAACTCAATCTCACTTGCCCCATTGGAAACTCGCCAAAAATTATACTGATATTGAGTACGAAAAAGCTGAAGGCATAGCCAAGATAACAATCAATCGTCCTGAAAAACGTAATGCATTCCGTCCGCTGACAATAAAAGAGTTGCAGAATGCCCTTGAAGATGCTCGCGAGGACTCTTCAATCGGTGTAATTATTTTGACTGGCAAAGGTGATAATGCTTTCTGCTCTGGTGGAGATCAACATATTAGAGGAACATCAGGATACACTGACGATGGTGGAATTCAGCGACTAAACGTACTAGATTTGCAGAAGCAGATTCGCTCTTGTCCAAAACCGATTGTCGCTATGGTAGCTGGCTACGCCATAGGTGGCGGGCACGTTCTTCATGTAATATGCGATTTGACTATTGCAGCTGATAACGCAATTTTCGGTCAAACTGGGCCAAAAGTTGGGTCTTTTGATGGGGGGTTTGGATCTTCTTACCTTGCCAGAATTGTCGGTCAAAAAAAAGCGCGAGAGATTTGGTTCCTCTGTCGACAATACTCAGCCTCTGAAGCTTATGACATGGGACTGGTAAACAAAGTAGTGCCACTTGCCGAGTTAGAGACAGAAACAATAAAGTGGTGTCGTGAAATGCTAACAAAGAGCCCTCTTGCTTTACGTTGTATAAAAGCGGCTATGAACGCAGATTGTGACGGTCAAGCAGGGCTACTTGAGCTTGCTGGAAATGCCACACTTCTTTATTACATGACAGAAGAAGCACAAGAGGGGAAAAAAGCTTTTATTGAAAAACGCTCTCCTGATTTCTCGAAATTTAAACGTGACCCGTAATGTTGATCCGTAATGTTCTAGTGTCGCTTGTGGAAAACCCAAAAGGCAGGGGCTACATCTTAATATGGAAGCAATTTTAAGTGCTGCAGGAACTACTTACTGGAACGAAATTTTAGACACTAGTCCAGATATTTCAACGTATAATTTACCAGAGGTCATTTGTAGTAAATCATCCCCCTCCAAAAACGGCACTGAAACAGTCGCCTTCTTAGGATCCGCTTCTCACAATGCAACGAAATTTTTATTATCATCTCTAATTAACGGTTATCAAGTTGCTCCACTTTCGACTCTCATACTATCTAATACACAAATTGGTCAGATAAGTGGCTCTTTGGGAGGCCAATTAAACCCTGACTTCCTAACATACAAGAACTCAATCTCAAAAGTCAGGCGAATTAATGGCTCACTTCTAATCTTTACATCTGGGTCTACAGGAGTTCCGAAAGGAGTAATTTTAAATTCACAAGCTCTAACAAATGCGGCTATAGCTTCAAATGCTATCACCAAATACTCCTCAACATCGAAATGGCTTTTATCTCTTCCCCCATCTCATATCGGTGGGGCATCAATACCTACTCGCGCTATAGTATCGGGTGGCGCTATTGTAATCCCAAATGATAAATCCAATGAGGCTATTATCCAAGCAATAAACGTCTGGGGCGTCACTCACTTATCACTTGTATCTTCTCAATTTAGATCTTTAATCCAGAATAGTTCAGCGCGTAAACTTCTTAAATCTTGTCAGTGCATACTTATAGGAGGGGCTCCTACACCGACTCGTCTTTTACATGAAGCTTGGGATGAGGGATTACCTGTAGCTATTTCCTATGGAATGACGGAAACAGCCTCACATATTTCTATCGGTTTTGTATCAGAGCCAGAGGTAAGAAATGGAAGCGTAGGAAAAATTTTACCAAATACTAAAATAAGTATACGTCAGGATAATCATGTATTAATTACTACAAATCAATGCTTCTCTGGATATATAGAACAAGATGGCACAACTACTTATCAACAAGATAATACTTTTGTCACCAATGACTATGGCTTAGTGACATCGAATGGCTATCTATATATATCAGGACGCGCAGATGACGTGATCAACTCAGGAGGAGTAAAAGTATCACCTAGATTAATTGAAAAGGCCGCTGAAGATTTTGGTGTGATAGAATGCTACGCAGTATCTATTCCTGATATTAAGTGGGGCTCTCGTCCAGTTTTGTGGATAGATAACTCCGTATGTCCAGAATCTCTCCACAAACACCTAAAAAATACTTTGCCGCGCATCAGCTTGCCTGATTATATTTTTGTAACAAACAATTTTCCGAAACTACCATCAGGAAAAATTGACCGAAAAGAACTTGTAATACAATCTCAAAATAGAAAATAGGATTTTACTGAATGATTAAAGCTTTAATTTTTGACATGGACGGTCTTCTTCTCGATACCGAAAAAGTATCAAAATTTGCCTGGCAAAAAGCTTCTGAAGAATATGGATTTCTCTTAACTGATGATATCTACTTTAAATGTGCAGGACGTTCAAGTCTTGATGTTGATCAAATCTTAACTGCACAACTAAGTAGCTCCTTTCCAATCAATCAAGTAAGACAAAGACGTTATGAGATAGTCGATACAGTTTTTGAGCGTGATGGTGTTGAAATTAAGAGTGGTGCTATTGATATTATAAATATCGCTGATTCGTTTCAAGTTCCTTGCTTAGTAGCTACATCTACTAGAAAACAGCGAGCAATAACTCGCCTTTCTCAAGCTGGAATTCTCAATAAATTTGCAGCTATAATTGCAGGAGATGAAGTATCACGCGGTAAACCAGATCCGGATATCTTTCTTTTAGCAGCAAAAATGGCAAAAACTGATCCGAAAAATTGCCTAGCCTTTGAAGATTCGGAGGCGGGTATACGGGCTCTATTCGCGGCACATATACCTAGTTTTCTGATTCCCGACTTAAAGCATCATCCTGAGGAAGTTGTAAAACTGGCAACATATCATTGTAAATCTTTACTAGAAGCAAAACCCATAGTGACTTCTTTACTACTAGAACGTAATTCAAAGTAAGTCACAAAAAACTTTCATCTATCAGAGTTGTCTATAATAAGTATCAATGTTTGTCTGATTAATTTCCTAAATCCTTAAGCTTTAAAGCGAATAATAGACTGAAAAAAGGACAAATATTGTATAAGCCGCAAAAACTAATCCAGTTCGACTAAGCATACTCTGCCAAAATATCGAGATTGATAAAGATGAATCATTAGCTACAATGGTATAAAAAAGAGTTTTAATTAACCACATAACAGGTGGCAAAAATAATACTAATCCTAAGAATATCTTTGGCAAAATGTTAAAATAAGACAGAATAATTAAGAAGACGAAAGGACACAGTAAACAAATTGAATATTCTACTAGTCCAAAGTATCTACCAAAACGAACGATTAGAGTTCGCTTACCCGACAGTCTATCCTCTTTTTCATCTCGAATATTATTAACGGTTAAAATCGCCGTAGCAAATAGACCAGAGCAGAAGCCAAAAATAAGAACTAAGGGAGTAACTTTATAAGCACTAACGTAAGCTGTGCCCCAAGATGATAAAAATCCAAAAAAAACTATGGTAGCGACTTCCCCCAAACCACGATAAGAAAGAGGAAAAGGTCCTCCAGAGTAAGCTACAGAAGTAATTATGGCGGAAATACCAATAATTACGATTGGTAAACCACCACGAATTACTAGCGGAATCCCAAGCAAAAAAGCCAGCACAAGTGCTAAGCAAGCAACTAGCTTCATTTGCTCTGGAGCAATAAGACCCGAACTGGTAAATCTTATCGGACCTATTCTATCCTTAGTGTCGGAACCACGCTCATAATCAATAACATCATTGGCTAAATTGGCCGCAATCTGTAGTAAGATGGCATCAATTAATACAATTAGACTCACTAAAAATGAGAATTGTGGCTCATTTCTTACCAACATCGTTGTCACCAGAACTGGTGAAGCCGATGCTATCAATGTTCTGGGACGACAAGCTTGAATCCATTTTTTAATATCAAACAATATGCTCACCACCGGTAAAAAAAGATATACTTAAGCAAAGCTTAATTCATATAAGAGTGCCAAGTTGGACACAACCTTTTCACAAGTCTCTCTCCATGAGATTTCATATCAATACAATGATAATCAAGTATTGACCAAGTTTACTTACTCATTTGAATCAAGAAATAGAACTGTAATCTTAGGTCCATCAGGCTGCGGTAAGTCAACTATACTGAGAATTATAGCTGGGCTAATTACTCCTAATGAAGGAAGAATCGAGATAGACGGAGTTAATATAACCTCACTTCCTCCACATAAGCGTAATATTGGACTTATGTTCCAACAATATGCTTTATGGCCTCATCTTTCAGTAAAAGATCACATCGGCTTTGGTTTAAAATTTAATGGTTCACACAAACAAGAACAATCTAAGAGAATTTCGGAGGTAATATCTCTTCTGGGATTAAATGGCCTTGAAGGTCGTTTTCCACATGAGCTATCAGGAGGTCAACAACAACGGGTTGCTCTTGGCCGTGCAATTGCCCCATCTCCAAAAGTGCTTATGCTGGATGAGCCTTTTGCTCACTTGGAACCATCACTTCGAGTTGAGTTACTTCAATCTCTTGAAGCAGTCCATAATACCACAAAAAGTACTTTAATTATGGTTACTCATGATACCAATGAGGCATTAGCGATTGCCCAAAAATTACTGATTATTGGTAAAAGTGGCTCAATTGAAGGGTCTGGAATCCCAGAGATGTTATATCGTACGCCACCATCTCTTGCCGTAGCTAATGCCCTCGGTGAATGGAATGCCATACCAGGGAAAATTTTATCAAATAGTGAATCAAAAAGAATTTTTCTGACTACTTTCGGTTCATTTAATATGAATAGTTTATCAACTCCGACCCATATCAACAAAGAAATGACTTTACTAGTTTCTCCAGAGTTTATTTCTTTACAACCCATTAAAACGGAAAATTTCGATGAAACCTTGATACTGAGCGGGAAGGTTAAAAGAAGAGAATTTCTCGGTTCTTTTTATAAGATTATTGTTGAAATTGAGGACTCAAACTTTACCATAATCATTAAGTTATCAAGCTTAGAAAACCCACCAGATATCGACCATTTCGTAAAAATGTATATTCCATTAAAGGCTTGTACACTTATTCATCACTAACTTAGAGCAACTTAATGAAGTATCGTAGTATCTCCTACTTATTTTGGCCTACAACTTTAACATTTGTAACCCTGATTTTTCTAATTTTTTTAGTATTTCCCCTCTATTCTCTTCTCGGTTCAGTAGGCGAAGTCAGCCAAATATTTCCGATAATCAGAAGAGTGATTTTTTCATCCTTTTATCAAGGTCTAGCATTTCAATCAATTTTATTAGCAATTTTGGTTACCACAATTTCTAGTTTAATCTCAGTACCACTGTCATATATTGCTGCGCGTACAGTATCAAAAATAAGTAAATCTATTCCCTTTTGTCTTCTTTTAATCACTATACTCCCTCCTTTTGTTGGCGTATTAGGTGCACGAAAAATGCTTGGTCGAAATGGTCTTATACCAACAATACTTATTGATCTCGGTCTAATTGACAAAGCTCCGCACATATTCGGAGAAGGGTCATTATGGGGCGTAGCCATACTTCAAGCACTGCATCTTTTTCCTCTCTTAACGCTTCTTTTTATAGATGCATGGCGAAAACAAGATCGTGAACAAGTAGAAGCGGTAATACTTACTACATCTTCTAAATTTGTACGCTTAAAAATGCTGACTATTCCTCTGCTTTTCCCTAGTTGGCTGTACGGAGCACTTTTAGTAAGCATGGCAAGTATAGCTGATATAGGTACACCTTTGTTGCTGAATTATAGACTACTATTACCAGTATATCTTTATGAATCACTTACGGATGCTTTTGAAGCTCAAAATGGTTTTATAATTATTGGATTACTATCTCTACTGAGTCTTATTATGTTTACCTTGGTAAGTAGGTTGTACTACCAGTCAAAAATAGATACTAGCGGAAGAAGTGCTCAACCAATTAGACCAAAAGTAATATCTACCTTAAAAAATATTGTTGCTTGTATCTTCGCGGGAGTAGTTATTACTACAGCATTAATTCCTCACCTAGGGGTAATACTACTAGCTTTTATACCCAAATGGATAACGGCTTATCCTTTTTATATTCCAGAAATTTCTGCCTTTGGCTTTATTATTCACAATCCGATTGTCATCAGAAGTATTTTTATTTCCTTTGGTCTATCACTAGGGGCGACTATAATTGGTATAATCTTATCTTTACTTTTAACGTTTCATGCTTATTATTTTCGCAGCAATGTTACTCGCTTCCTTCTAATTATCTCTTTATTACCCTTAGCAGTTCCCGGTATAGCTTTTGCTTTTGGTTATCTTCAAGGATTCCGTAATTCATTTTTAGATCCGATAAGTTTTCCACTACCCTTGCTACTAATGGCTTACACCATCAGAAAACTTCCTTTCACGGTAGCCTCAAGCCAAAGTGCTTTATCCTTTATCGCTCGTGAGTTAATTGAAGTCGCTCAGGTGCACGGAGCTTCTTTATGGCAAGTCTGGAGACTAATAGTCTTTCCACTTATATGGCGACCGATATTCGGTGGCGCGATACTAACGTTTGCATTCAGTATGCTTGAAGTAAGTGACAGTCTTATCCTAGCTCGAGAGGAAAAGTTCTACCCAATAGCAAAAGCGATATATGCTCTTGCTCTTCGCCCAGATGGTCCAGCTCCAGCATGTGCGTTTGGGTTCATGCTTGGTGTAGTTCTTACTGTACTAATACTGTGGTCACATAAGCTATCAAAGCGTTCTTTAACTTTGATTACGACACTAGTCACTCTATGTCTTCCTACATATTTAGTTGCAGAAAAAAATTCTAATATACAAGAAGAGCTAATAATTCTTTCTCCGCATTGGGATGGTCTTAAGTATGAAATTACTCAAGCGTTTAATGAATATACAGAAAATTCTGTAAAAATCCGCTGGCTCGATGTAGGAGGAACGTCAGATATACTAAGATTTGTCGAGGGAGAACAACAGCACATACCGAGAGCAGATGTACTATTTGGCGGAGGTACCGCTACATTTAGGCAACTCGCGGCAGAAGGTTTTCTTATGAAAGTACCTCTTGCTACTGAAATTCGCAACGCTATTGCTGATAATTTACATGGTACTCAGCTTCATGATCAAAATAGTTTTTGGTATTCAGCCATGCTCACTGGCTTTGGTATCCTTTGTAATACCCTCACATTAAAAAAACTAGATTTGAGCTTACCATCAAGCTGGGCAGACCTTTCAAAACCGGAGTGGCATAGTTGGATATCACTTGCCGATCCCCGTAAAAGTGGCAGCGCTCACGTAATTATAGAACTAATTCTTCAAAAGCACGGCTGGAACAATGGATGGAAAATTTTACAAAGAATTAGAAGAAATATCTCGATTATTACATCATCATCCTCAGAGCTTCCGTGGTTAATTGCCACTGGTGAGGTAGCCTGTGGGGGTGTAGTTGATTCATACGCGTCACACGCAAAATCATATGCTGACACCAATCTAATTTTTATAATGCCTTCCGAAGAAACATCCATATTAGGAGATCCAATAGGGGTGCTTAATAATGCTCCTCACCCAATAGCTGCTATTAAATTTTTGAACTTTATTCTTTCAAATAAGTTTCAAAAACTTTTAATGTCGAGGAAAGGAGCTTCAGATGGCCCCAAAAAATATGAATTATATCATATGAGCGTTATACCTTCCCTTTATGATTCACTTGGTCAACAAAAGACCGACATCGGTAACCCATTTTCTTGGCAACCAACGCATAACTATTCAGACTCAATCGCACGGTCACGGTGGCACATTTTAAATGATTTAGTGGGAATTTATTTAATTGATGCACCCCTGAAAACAATATCAGTTTCAGAACCACCTATTTCTGAAGAAGAATTAGCTATACTAACTCAAAATAAATCATGGTTAACATCATTAGAGAGACAAGAATTTCTCTTTAATTGGCGCGAGATTTTATGGAGCAAACATTAAATTTCTTAACAATTTAGGCTTACATACAAGCAATGGAAAATATCGTGGGTTCTTTATGCGGCAGAAAAAACCCACCATTAAGCTTAGTTGAATCATTATTTTCTAAAGAGTTCTTTTTCCAATTTTTCACTGATTGAGTGAATATTTTCTCACTGCTAGATGTAAGGTTACTGGCTATAGACAACAAAGTTGTAGGTTTAAGTTCTAACATTAAACTTTGAAATCTACTTAGTGTTCTATAGGGAGTCTCTATAAATTGATGAGTGTGTAATCTAGTTCCTTCAATGTAATCAAATAGTTTTATTCGTGCAGAGTTCTCATGAGGAAAATACCCATGAAAAGTAAACTGCTGTCCTGGAAGTCCGGAAGCCACCAATGCTAAAATTAAAGAAGAAGGCCCAATTAAGGGGATAACTTTCATATTCATGCAATGAGCCTCATTTATGAGAATAGATCCCGGATCAGCTACGCATGGATAACCGGCCTCAGATAATACGCCACAACTAGAGACATTATTATTTTTTAATTTTACTAAAATCTCTCTGACCTCTTCTTTAGGATTTGCATGTTTATCAAAGGAATAAAAAGTAACTTCTTTGATTGGAAGAGGATGTTCAACCTCGCGAAGAAACGCTCGCGCAGTTTTAGCATTCTCCACAAAGAAAATAGATAACGAATAAATAACTTCGATAGTTATAGGAGGAAGTACCCTGAGAGGATTAACTGCACAAAGGGGAGTAGGTATCAAATATATGTACATACTAATTTGATAACTGAGCAGGAACCTAGCCCGCTCAAATTAAGCACTTTGTTTTAGAGCTTCGTCATAAATCCTTTGTGGTGGAACACGCAAATTCCACACGATACCTAGCTTGCGTAAAAACAGTAATACTAAATGAGTTAAATCAATCTCCCACCAATAAAATCCTTGTCGTTCTGAGCCAGGATAGCGATGATGATTATTATGCCAGCCCTCTCCTAAGGTAATCAGAGCAAGTATCAAACTATTTCTACTCTGATCTGAGGTAGCAAAACGTCTCTTCCCAAATACATGCGTTAATGAATTAATCGCAAAAGTTGCATGATATAGAAGTACGGTACTAACAAAAGTCCCCCACACGAAGAACTGAAGCATAGAAGTCTGCGCCGATGGCAAATACTGTTCAATAAGTACTCCAAGCCCCGCCACCGATAATAAGAAAATAAGAGGCGGAATGTAATGATATTTTTCAAGTAACATCAGCTCAGGATACTTTGTTAAATCTTTGACCAACTCAAGGTCTACTTCATCGTATTCTTTTGATATTACCCAACCTACGTGAGCCCACCAAATACCACGAATACCTGGAGAATGAATGTCTAACTCTGTATCAGAATGCTTATGATGATGCCGATGGCTAGCTGCCCACCAAAGAGGTCCCTTTTGAGCACTAGACGCACCTATGAATGCCAACACAAATTGAAAAAAACGACTGGTACTGTAAGACCTATGAGAAAAAAGTCGGTGATATCCGGCTGTAATGGCAAACATTCTCACCAAGTAAGCCATAAGACAAAAAATTACTGCGACAGCTGAAGCTCCTGTCCATAACGCTGACAGTGCCGCTAAGTGAATTACTACGAAAAATAACTTATTCATTGAAATTCTCAGCCAAGTGTTTAGTAAATCCCAGACTGCTCACACCTTTAATAGCTTAACACCAGTAGAACAAAGCTGATACAACAACAACTCACTATCGAGTACCTAAAGCAAATAAAGCCCAAACCTTTAAACTGGAAATAATAAATTATCTATATCTCAACATGAAATCCAATTTCTATGACCTGCTCAGCAGGAATTTCAAAGAAAGTTGTGACTCTTTGAGCATTCTGCATCATAAAACAGAATAGTTCTTCCCGCCACATCGCCATTCCTGGTATTTGTGTCGCTATGGGTATTGGTCTATCCACAAAGTAACACGCTGTTCTAGCTTCATCTCTACTTAAAATACTACAATGTTCCTGCAAGGTAGATTGAACGTTAACACTTTCCATAAAGCCATGATGCCCAATAACTCGATAAAAACCATCACCCAAGTCAAATTGCTCCACTCTTGCAGAGGGCTCAGCTATAAAAGGCACCTCTTCGGTAACAAAAGATAGAAATACCACTTTCTCGTGTATTATATGATTATGAAGGACATTAAAAATCAAAGCCGGTGGAGTAGCTTGAAGATCCCGAATCATAAAAATTGAAACTCCCGGGACTCTTGTAATTTCTGATATATTTAAAGTTTTGCGCCATTGATTAAATGGTATTAAACGTTCCTTTAAATGCGTCCAAAGAATTTTTCTTCCCCTCCACCATGTAGTCATAACTAGCAACAACAAAATTCCAAGAAATAATGGAAGCCATCCACCATCAAAAAATTTCATGCTATTTGCGATAAGAAACAATCCGTCTACCACAAGAAATAAAATGAGTACGAGGCTAGTAGTAAATAAGCTCCATTTCCAGCTATCTTTTGCAACTACTGCCATCAATAAGGAGGTAATCACCATGGTAGTAGATACAGCTATACCGTATGCCGCAGCAAGATGCGTTGAACTTTGAAAAAGTATAACCAGTGCAATTGTACCAATAAAAAGTATCCAGTTAACCAATGGAACATAAATTTGGCCTCGCTCACTTGAAGAAGTATGTAATATTTTAAGGCGAGGAAGATATCCCAGATGAATAGCCTGGCCTGTCATGGAAAAAGCTCCTGAGATCAGGGCTTGAGATGCAATTACAGTAGTTGCTGTAGCAAGTAATACTAATGGTAAAATTAACCAATCAGGAGCGAGAAGATAAAAAGGATTTTTAACAGTCGACGGATTGCTGAGTATCAGAGCACCTTGCCCCAAATAATTAAGAATGAGTCCCGGCATAACCAAAAAAAACCAGCCATATCGAATTGGCTTTTTTCCAAAGTGCCCCATATCAGCATATAAAGCCTCAGCTCCTGTTACTGCTAAAAAGACTGAGCCTAAAACATATACAGCATGCTTTCCTCCCTCTTTTAAAAAAAGGAATCCATGAATTGGATTAAAGCTTGTTAGCACTTCTAATTTGTTTCCGATGTTAATAATACCTAAAAACCCAATAGTTAAGAACCACAAAATAATTATCGGTCCAAAGAATGTCCCTAACATACGCGTCCCTTCTTTTTGAGCTAAAAAAAGAGCTGTGAGGACAAAAACTGCAATTGGTAAAATGTAAGGCTTCACTGAAGGCGCTATTACTTCAATACCCTCAACTGCGCTAAGTACTGAG
Source organism: Bdellovibrionota bacterium (assembly GCA_044347345.1). GTDB lineage: Bacteria > Bdellovibrionota_C > UBA2361 > UBA2361 > JBIKUX01 > JBIKUX01. The sequence continues at coordinate 16,472 of JBIKUX010000002.1, forward strand.
ATAGCCGGAGTTATTATACCATCACCGTATATAAGGGCTCCGCCAAAAAGTCCTAGATAAATTACATATTTTCTTTTAGAAGAATTTTCATCGCCACCTTTTCTTAGGGCATATACCATCAGCGCAAGTATTCCACCTTCACCCTTGTTATCTGCTCGCATTACAAATGTTAAATACTTTATACTTACGATTATAATAAGAGACCAAATTACAAGCGACAAAACTCCGTAAACATTGAAGGATGAAACCTGTAACGCATGATGATCACCAAAACACTCTCGTAACGCATACAAGGGGCTCGTTCCTATATCACCATAAACTACTCCAAGGGCACCAATAATAAGTGCTATGAGTCTCTTGTGTTGATTATTAAGAGAGGCACTATTACTTTCACTCACAGTTCACACTCAATGTTTTTTAATTAAATTTAACTGATTATACTTTTAAGAAGTATGATTACTTTATATGTGCTCAAGATTATTCCTAGGGACTGGAATAGTTGTTTGTAGCCCTTGTTCACCTATTGTAACGTGAGCCACTTTCGTAATAATGCCTGAAGGAAGTGACATTGTTTGTTCAGGAAGTTCAACGATAGTTCCTATTTTTCCGAAAAATGGTTCACGAATTATTCTAACTGTTTGTCCAATTTTAAGCCGTTCTGATCTTAACAATGTGTCATTAGATATACTTGGTTCCCTCAAATCAGCAGAATTATGTATTATTAATTCAGGCCGAACAGCTCCAGCACGAACTTGCGTCGTACCGTTAATCGATGCAGATCTTCCAGCTGAATCATTTACTACATCTATTACTCTTTTACTCAAAGGAATATTACCAAAACCTTCTGTAATGACCAAAGAGAGAGGTATTTCTTCATCTCCAGTAACAGCTAAACCAACTTCATAGCCCAAAAAACTACTTAAAACATTATCAGTGATAGAACCTATTACGATTCCTGATACTCCTGAATCACACGCAGCTCTTAAAAAATCAGTAGTTGGTGTAGTACCTCCTACTAATATTGTACCAGCTGCCGAGCTTGGAAGGTGTTTTTGAGTGAGCTGTTGATTTGGTTCTACATCAAGAATTAGTATATGACCAAAATGTTCACCTCCGATTCCAAAGGCACCTTGTACTAGATTTACCATTCCGCAGATAGTTGCCGATTGCCGTGGGATAACACTATTTACCTGACCGGAAAGATACGCTGTAAGAGAAACCTCTTTAGAAGGTAAACGAATACCGACATGTCCATGCATTTTTGAGATAAACTCAACTAATCCACTGACGGGCGAGCATACAGTTGAAGACAAAATACCAAATATACCCTTTAATTGCGCTAGCACTGAGCCTTTCGCTACTGAATCTCCCTCTTTACACCTTAAAACTCGTGTTAATTCATTTCCATTAATACCAAGCGTCTCACCTACACGAACAATAACCAACTCACCATTGACGGTAGTACGCCCAATCATTTGACCACTTTCAACCCATTCACCTTGAGAAACAGTAATCTCCCCAGAAAGTGGTAATTGGCGATGACGAGTAATTGTTATACCACGTGCTACAATGAGTGAAGGGACAAGGGAGCCTGTCATATCTATTCCTCATTAGAAGTAAATGGCATTGCAAGACTCATACTGTCTATTGCTGAGATGATAGATTTACGAGCTGATACGGAAAAATATGCTTGTGGGATAGGTCTATTTCTTCCATCGCAAAAAACACCTAAACCACCGCCTACCGTAGCATGTGATACTGAAACCCCAGAACCTCTTCCAATATCAACTTTTGAATTTAACGGTTTAATATTTATCGTAACTTCTCTTTTCACAGATATCGGAAGAACGAAAAATTCACCAACAGATAAATCTTTTTCCCAAAGATTATCACATTGTATGGAGACAATAGGTTCACCAATTTTAAACCACTCTGGATAGATGGGAACAACTGAAAGACCGAGATGAACTAAGCAATCACGTTCAAAAACATCCCAAGCAGCCTCAGCCAATTGACCACTTAAAACACCTAAATGTGGCATCATAAATATGGAGTCAACAGCTAGTTCTGTTATCCCCTCCAAAGCAAATCCTTCGAGAAGCATGAGTGCTGTTTGCTGTCTTTTTGGGGCGTGACTTAGCACCCCTCCAGAACCAATTACTACATTAACATCTCGTATCGATCTTCGTGATATAGACTGTGAATTTTGCGAGAAAATCTGAGAAATACTCCTTTTACGTTTAATACCGGTAAGGCCAGTAGCTAATGCTAAATGATGATCTAATGAAAGCCGTAGTGCTTCACGACAAACAGCTTGCTCTATAAGAAGATCCTGTTCAGTGTATGGAAGCGAAGTGGGACGAATCATCTTATTTAAAAGTTCATCTCTTAGACTATTGAGGTTAATCTCAAAAGGTAACCATCTAGCAATAGCCTCTACACCTGCCTCTTTTAGAACGTTAGCGATTGAATAACTCATCCCTAAATTGGCGCTAACAGTGCGATGAAATGTTGCAGATTGCTCTGAATCTTTGTGTCCAATATCACCATCAACTACAAAATAACTAAAAATATCAGTAGTTGCGCCGCCAATATCAACGCACAATACAGATTTACCTAAGCGTTCTCCATATCCCTCAACCATCTTGCCAACAGCAGCTGGCGTAGGAATAACTTCAGCAGATGTCCAAGTTAAAAGTTTATCGTACCCCGGGGAATGACTCATAACGTGAGAAAGGAAAAATTCATGAATACCATTACGAGCAGGAGTTAATTGTTCCTTCTCAAGCACTGGTCTGACATTTTCAACTACTGCAATTTGTGCAATAGGACGAAGGATTTTTACCACCTCCAAGGAAACATCCCTATTACCAGCAAAAATAACTGGCAGCTTTAACGTAGATCCAAAACGTGGCCTAGGAGCAGCATTTAAGAGTAACTCCGCCATTTCAACAACTGCATGACTTGCTCCTCCATCTGTTCCACCTGCCAACAGAACAATATCTGGTCGCAGATGCCGTAATCGTTTAAGTCTAGTCAGCTCATCCCGTCCATCATCAGCCGCAAATATATCCATGACAATTGCTCCAGCCCCCAGTGCGGCTCGTGCTGCTGAAGAAGCTGACATGCCTCCAACTAAGCCAGTGACCACCATCTGAAGACCGCCTCCGGCTGAACTTGTTGAAAGATAAAGATCGATACCATCAGAATCCGAAAGTCTTTGTCGAAAAATTAGAGGTTCATCCCTAGGTACTGTTACTCCCCGACCGTCATCATGCAAACGCACGATAGAATATGGTAGTGACTGCTGTACTTCCAAAAACGCATTACGCAAACCTACGGTAACATCGGCAATAGGATCTTCAACTGTAGTAGGAGCTTCACCACGAGCAATTGTTCGCCAACCTTGAGGAGTTTTGGCAAAAAAAAGAGCCTTAGTAGTAGTTGAACCACAATCAGTTACTATCACGCGCTCGATATTTACCTCTGCACCCTTCATGTAACAACCTGTTTAACGGCATTCCACCAAGGATCAAGAAGAAATTGAATTCGCTCAACTAGCAGTGCCATACGAGCCATAATGGTAGATCCAAAGAATGCCCCAAAACACACCATCATTAAAAGCCGACCTGCTTTTGAAACTTTTTCAAAGATAGGACGCTTACCCTTTATGGAGAAGAAAAAGTAATACATCACCGAAAATAAAGTAAAAATAAAAACTATATTATTTATACTCGAGCCAATCTGAAATACGCCTTCTTTTACGACAATAAGAGGCTTAAAGCTGCTTGCAAACTGAGGCATCATCTCAGCAAAAAACCCCTTAAAAGAAAGTCCAGCAGTATATCCCAATGAAAATCCAATAACGAGTTTGGCTAACCAAGAAATTTTCGGAATATAGAGAGTATAATAAAATAACCCAAACCCTAGCGGTATTAGGTATAAAAGTGCAGTTAAACTGTAAGGCTCAGAGAGGGTACCATCAGGAAAAGTAGTTATAGAAGCTCCAATCATTGGAGTTATAATATTAGGCCATAAAAACTCCTTAATCGTAAGAAGCGGCAATAAACCTGCTGCAATACCAATAAAAAGATGTTCAAAGAACCGATAAAAATAATTCTCACCTAGGAGAAATGAATAAATACCAAGTGAAGCTATTCCGCCAATAAGAATTGTAGCTAATTCCCAAGTCATGAAATACTACCTAAATACGCCATAATTTACCCAACTCGCTTATGTTTCCCAATAATATGAGCAGAAGAATCAATAACTGTGTGACTCCCAGAGCAGTGTTAATTCGCACACCACTTCCCCATTGCCTGCTAGGTGTAGCTTTTGATAAAAGCTCTTCATACCATGCAGCCCCTGATACTCCTTCAAGAAGTCCTGAAAGCTGACCAGAATCTAAATAAATATAAGCTTCAGGAATAGTAATAGAGGTACAACCATGCACTAAACTAGGGACATATCCTTTTCGCTGTAAAAATTGTACATAAGCATCAAAAAATCCTACATATCCTGTAAATTGACCAACAAGCTTTACCTGATCTAGAGTTAAAACATCCTTAAAAATTGGCATAGAATTAATTTTAGTGCCAAATGCATCTACTCCAAGAAAAGATGGTATATCATTTGACTTTGCTAATGCTTGCAGAAACACTGCCATCCCAGGTCGATAACCTAAATTAGCCCAGGCTACACCATATTCATATTTTTTAGTTGGATCTTCTGATATTAAACGCTTTATAACCCTTTCAGGGATACTTGAAAGAAATCCCCGTCCGTAAGGACTCAAAGTCATCAGCACTACAGGTACTTCTCTCCTGAGTAGATGCTCAAATACAACTTCAGCTTGAGATTCATTTTCTGCTCTAGTATTCGGACCAAAATCAAAACCAAGAATGGCGATGCTACTTTTATCATTAGCTGAAATACTTTCAATTGTATTAAATAATCGCTCGGCCGGCGCTAAAGGAGGAGTAGGAGCACGAATAGTGGCAACAAGAGGAATAACTACCGATGCGAATACTGCAAAATATATCAGAGCTCGCCCTATTGACTCTTTCATTGTTTGTTCCGCTTTATAGAAAAAGAGCCACTTTCTATTGAAAGCCACATTCTAAAGGCCATCACTAGACCTGCAATGGCAGCACCAAACTTAATTGCCCTAAAAGCCGCACTATTTGGTACCTCAAGTAACCACAGCCTTATATCACTAAACTGAGGAGCTATAAGTAACCCTACAAATGTCTGCCCAAGAATTACCAATACGGCGGCTATCATCATCAACAATGAATCAAGTGACCTTACTCTAAATGCTTTAAAAGCTGCATTAGCAATATACAAAGCTAAAAGCGAAAACATTGCAGCTCCAAGTGAGTTAAATAATCCCTCAACTATAAACTGATTCATATTTCTAATAACGTTAGCTTCGTATCTAATCCGCGCTAAACCTGATAAAGCAACTCCTGAAGATTCTAACTCCTCTACTAAACTTTTATTAAAAGATGGTTCACGCAATAAAAGAGCATTGTCACTGAGTTCTTCCGCCCTTTTTTTCAAAGATAAGCTAATTGTTTCTCCACTTATATTGGGAAACGTTTTATCTATGTCAGTAGCAAACAAATTGAGCGCATCACTTAGCAAATAAACTCTCTGTTCAAAAGTAGCCTTGGGAGGCAAAGCATTGGCATGCAGATTAGATTCTTTACCATTACTAGAACTTAAAACGACCGAATATTTAATTAATGAACGAGCCTTTTGCTGCCAAAAATCTACTTCTGAAGATGCTCGCCAATCTAACCATCCTATTACGAGGGTCATAATTAGTGCGAATATAAGTACTCCACTAAAAAAAGCCCCGTCTCTTCGAAAAATTATCTTCGCACCGTGATAACGAAGTAGATTAATAATACCGAGTCCAAAAGAGAGAGAACCTACTGTTATAAATCCATACGAAATATTGTCATGAAACTCAGCTATACCTAACGATTGCATAACAGATTCAGGAAACAAAAACTCTACAACAAAATAAAGTCCGCCCAAAAATGTTATAAATCTAATCAGCTGAGCTCGTGACATCTGTACTTAATTAAAAAGTGCTACCCAATCTGCGGTAAGCAAGCTCATAACCGGTGGTAGAGTAAACCATCCACCGAGAACCTGATTCCAGGTCTCAATAATAACACCACCCGCAATAAGAATTAAAATAGCCAATTTTGCTCTATCTTGCCCAACTAAACTTCCAAGCTGCACTGGTTCACGACTCAGGTAAGCTGATGCCGCAAAAAGCTCCTCGCCAATAAGAGTGTAATCGCAAGTCGAAACAAAAAAAGCTACTTGCTCTGGACTCACACTCGCCGCTACTTGTAAGGCTCCAACCTGTTGACCGGCTTCAGCCAAAATCAATGACTCAGCGGCAAATGCTCCGAACAAGAAAGCTGCGCCAACTTTTTCTCGATGAAGCAACCCAATATATCCCGATGCAAATGCAAACTGATCCTCAGAAAGAAATAAAATATTTTGCGAAGAAAATGACGACTCTCGACCCACCGAAATATAAGCTTCTCTGGCGACATCTTCTACAATCGCCATTGCATCAGGAGCTGTTTGAGGAACATAGAGAGCACAGCGGTAAAGAGCTGAGCGACGTGCCACGAAATAAAGCACTCCCAAGCAAGCATAAAGAACAGGGCCAACTTGAGTAAGCCCAGTTGAAAAAGAAGCTGGTCGTCCGAGTTCAGCTGCTCGACCAATAGCTTCTTCTATCGCATCTATACCAGAAATGCGCCTAACATAAATGCTCGTAGGATTATTGCGTGCACTCCTGATGTAATACAAAACACAAGCGCACAAAGCTATCAAAATAAATAGCATTCCCGGAGTGGCGTGCTCTACCCCTTGCACAAAATTTCATCCTAAAAATTCGTCTTACCCAGCGTAAAAATATCAAACAAATTACACTCACAAACTAACGTAATTTTATTGCTGACGTAGCCTATTACAAAGAATCTTTAGTTGCTCTGTACTGCTAACTTCTGCGTTATCGAACAAAGATATTATTTGATCGCAAAAACTTCTACCGAAAAAGGGCGCTATAACTGGATGCAACGCTATAGCACAATTTTGGGCTATTTTAGTGAGAGGAGTGTGTGCCTCAATTATAGCCGCTACTATCTGGTTAATACCGAGGTTAATAGTTGTATCGATAAAACTTTGCAAAAAATCTTCTTTTTGTTTCAGTTCTTCACTAAAATGCACTTATAATCACCTAATGTTATTTAAATAAACTGTCCGCTTATCAAGCCAAAAATAAGCAACTTAAAAAGGTCTTAGAACTACTCTACGATTGCAATCAATAAGGTTTTCGTCAATCCATGATGTATGTTAATCGACAATCATTAAATTTTTCAGTAAACAGAACATCCAATGGCAACTTGTATCGAATATCGTCTACTTGGAAGCATGTATTGTCCTTATGCTTGGTGTGCATGGAGTATTTTACAGTCAGCTTACAAACAGACAGAGGGGCTCGACGCTAAGGGTAATACTTGGTCTTTAGTTTTTGAGATTTTATTCACTGATTCTCAGACTAAAAAAAAACGTTTTATTTTGGAATTATTTAGAGCAGACAATACTAAACTCGATGACCTGAGAGCCATCGCTCGATTTGCAAATGACACTTTAAGTAACAATCAATTAGTTCCATCAGAGCCTCATTCTCAAATAAATGCTTGGAGTACTTTTGAATTTGCTTTTCAGGATTTATTGTCAAATCCCTCAAAAGTTCATTACTTTGATGATTCAATGATGAAATACTACCAATCTATACCAATTCTAGCGGCTGTTGTTACTTCGATGCAGATAGTTACTTCAGTTCAGAGAAAATTTTAGTACGTTGGTGATAAAAACTTCTGATAATAAGTTAGGCATGAATAAAAACACGCAAAATCCATGGAAAACTCTTTCAACAAACAAAGTCTACCAAAATTCATGGATTACCGTTCGAGAAGACCAAGTACTAAGACCAGATGGATCTCCCGGTATATATGGAGTAGTTCAGTGCAGGGTTGCAACTGGAGTAGTAGCTATTGATAATGATACCAAAGTTTGTTTAGTTGGTCAGTATCGATATCCATTAGGCGAATACAGTTGGGAAATTCCTGAGGGAGGGGCTGAACCAAACGAAAGCCCTATCTTAGCTGCGAAGCGCGAACTAAAGGAAGAAACAGGTGTTTTTGCTGATGATTGGCGGCCTCTCGGAGAACGTATTCACTTAAGTAATTGTCACTCTGATGAAGTAGCCTATATTTATCTTGCCACAAATCTACAGATTGGTATTAGCAGTCCGGAGCCATCTGAAAGACTCAGTGTTATTTGGAAGCCTCTATCTGAAGTAATGGATATGGTCTCGAGAGGAGAGATTACTGATGCTTTATCTATTATCGGTATAATGCGAGCTACTCAGGAAATACTCCGGTAATTACATGTCTAATTCAAAACCAGCATTAACACCCCAGCAAAAGTATTTTTCCGAGCTAAAAACATTTGAAGCAATTAAAAAGTACAAAGAGCTATTAGCTGGCCCCACAGCGAGTTGGAGATACTTTTTTGCACTGGAAATATTTCAATTTCTCTTAGGTGGTATTCCTGGACTTATTGGTCTCATCTTACGAGGCTTAGTCTATCCCTCTATACTTGGTGCGTGTAGAGGTTTACCAGCAATTGGTCGTTCTGTAACAATTAAACAATCCAAAAAAATTAAGCTGGGTAAGGGTGTGCTAATTGATGATTTTGTCACACTTGAGGTAAGAGGTGCTAGAGGTTCTATTACCTTAGAGAATAATGTAGCGATAGGTAGATTATCTACTATAGTCGCAAAATCTGGAACTATCTTTTTAGAACAAGGAGTCAACATAGCCACTTATTGCAGAATAGCTACTCAAAGTTCCATTAGTATCGGAGAGAGTACTCTTATAGCCGCTTATTGCTATATTGGACCAGGTAATCATCAGGTAGGAGACGGTTCGATTCCCTTAATTGAACAACCTATGGAGATAAAAGGGGGAGTAAGTATTGGAAAGAACGTATGGATAGGAGCTCATACAACCGTACTTGACGGAGTAACTATTGGTGATGGTGCAATTATAGGTGCTCACACACTTGTTAAAACTGATATCCCTGCAGGTGCAGTTGCAGTGGGAATACCAGCAAGAATCATTAGCTCATCTGAAGCTTTAAAGAATCGTTACCGGAGCCTCCCGGACGAGCAGACCTGTTAGATGGATTTTTTTCAAATCCTCCCTCTTCACTTAGTTTTACTCTCAGACGTAAATTATTGGCACTATCTGCATTCTTCAATGCTTCATCTAGACTGATTTTTCCAGCCTTGTACAGCTCAAATAATGCTTGGTCGAAAGTTTGCATACCTAAGTTATTTGATTTTTCCATGGCATCTTTAAGTTCAGCTATTTGAGCCTTGTGTATTAGATCCTTCACCCTAGGTGAGTCTGTCATAATTTCCATAGCCGCTACGCGACCGCCGTCAACTGTACGACATAACCGTTGGCTCAATATCCCGCGCAAATTCAAACTAAGTTGCAGATAAATCTGACTATGCCTTTCTGGTGAAAAAAAGTTAAGAATTCTCTCCATAGCTTGGTTAGCATTGTTACTATGAAGGGTGGCAAGACATAAATGACCCGTTTCCGCAAAATTTAGTGAAGCTTCCATAGTTTCAGTATCGCGAATCTCACCAATTAAAATTACATCAGGTGCTTGTCTTAAAGCATTACGTAGCGCTATTTCGTAATTCTCAGTGTCTACGCCGATCTCTCGCTGACTCACAATTGATTTTTTATGTGAATGAACAAATTCAATAGGGTCTTCAATAGTAACGATGTGGCCAGTTGAATTAGAGTTGCGATAATCAATCAAAGCTGCCAAGCTCGTCGATTTTCCTGAACCCGTTGAACCAACGACAAGCACAAGACCGCGCTTAGTCATTGCAATATCTTTCATGATTGGAGGTAATTGAAGCTCATCAATCGACGGAATTTTTCCACGAATTTGCCTAATGACAATACTAACTGTTCCACGCTGAACCATTATATTAACTCGAAAACGACCGAGAGCTTTGTAAAAAAGGCCCAGATTCATCTCATTTTTAGCGTAAAACTCAGAGCGTTGCTTGTCATTCATAATGCTCTCAGCTAACTCTTTGGTATCCTGATCATCAAGACAACGGTTCCCAGCTGGTCGAGTCACTCCGTTTATACGATACATAGGGGGACTATCGACAGTTATGTAAAGGTCAGAAGCGTCGTGCTCCACCATTACAGTTAACAGCTTAGTAATGTCTAACATTGATTAAACCTCTATCTTTCCGCTGTAAATAATATTTCCACTATCGATATTTCGAACCTCTGTTGTATTTACTACCTGGATTAGCCTCACTACTATCCTGCTCTTCAAACATAGCTGGATTACCTGTTTTTTCTATAGCTGTGTCTCGAGTTATTTGTCGTCTCTCCACCAAGTCTCTCAAAGACATTTCCATAGTTTGCATACCCTGCCCTTGAGAAGTTTGCATTATACTGGGTAACTGATGAATTTTTCCCTCTCTTATAAGATTTCTTACAGCACTACTTCCTCTTAGGATCTCCAGTGCGGCACACCGTCCACCACCTATTTTTTTACATAACGTCTGAGTTATAATAGCCTGAATAGATTCAGCAAACATTGCTCTTATTTGTCCCTGCTGAGCTGGCGGAAAAACGTCAATAACGCGGTCAACAGTTTTTGGAGCACTAGAGGTGTGAAGAGTTCCGAAAACTAAGTGGCCTGTCTCTGCAGCAGTTAACGCTAGTTGGATAGTTTCAAGATCCCTCATTTCCCCAACCAAGATGATATCTGGATCCTCGCGCAATGCCGACTTAAGAGCGGCTGCAAATGATTTTGTATTAGGACCTATTTCTCTCTGATTAACCAAACACTTCTTTGAATAATGAACAAATTCTATTGGATCTTCGATTGTCAGAATGTGTCCCTCAAATGTCTGATTTAGGTAGTCAACCATTGAGGCTAGTGTAGTTGATTTTCCTGAACCGGTTGGTCCAGTAACAAGTACAAGACCCTTTTCAGCGTGCGAGATTTCTCGAAGAACAGGGGGCATATTTAACTGTTCTAATGACAAAATTTCAGTAGGTATTTGCCTAAAAACAGCTCCAAGGCCACGATTTTGCTTAAAACAATTTACACGAAAACGTGCAATATCGCCAAGTTGAATAGAAAAATCTATTTCGAAATACTCCTCAAAAACCTTTCTCTGAGAATCCCCCATAATGTCATAGACTAAAGTATGAGTATCTTCTGGAGTTAGAGGCGGAGCCTTTAACTTCTTCATATCACCGTGAATTCGAACCATAGGAGGCTCGCCTGCGCTTATATGCAAATCGGATGCTTTATTCTGAACAGCAAATTCCAGAAGCCGAGAAATATCCATCGGCCGTATCTCCCCCTTTAGCCAACTCTACATTTTGATAAAAACTCAAAAAACAACCAAACTTAAACTTATTTAAGATGTTTCCTTGGAGCCCTAATAAGAGAGGTCGGCTGATAGTAAATAAAGATAAATAGGCTAGATGTAATTATTCCCTTAACTTGGCTAAGAGATTAATGTTTAGCCTAAAAGATAAAAGAACAATACTCAATGAATAACCCCGTCTTATCCAACAGCTCGATTATTGAGGGGGTCGTTGCGCCGGCTAAAGCATTATTTTTAATAGATTTAACTAAATCTATAGGGTCGCTCATCGCCATTACTCAATCAATTAAGGAAGCTGAAGTCCTCACTGCTGACCTAAACTTTTTTGGCATAGGTTCAGATGTTGAAATTAATTATCTGCCACCCTGGGAGACTCTTCCCTTAGAGCCAGTATCACCTAATATACTAACATCTGCACAACGAATTTATGCTTTACATAAATTAGCAAATAAGTCTCATACCATAACCGTAGCACCTATCGAATCAGTACTTCAACGTGTTCTTCCTTATAATCTCATTCTTTCTCAATCTACTAAGATATCGGTCGGTACAAATACAAATAGAGAGAAACTGATCACCCAATTACACAAATTGGGTTACGTTCAAACAACTAGAGTAGAGGGAATAGGACAATGCTCTGTCAGAGGAGGAGTAATCGACTTATTTCCTTGCAGCTTAAGTAATCCAATCCGATTAACACTTGATGACGATGAAGTAGAGAGTATTTCCCTCTTTGATGCTGAATCTCAAAGATCAATGGGAGAGCTACTTTCATCAATAGTTATTCTTCCTCTCACAGAGTCAATACCAGCATATCTTTTTGATAAAATCGGTCTATCGACAAAAGAAGCAGTCAACATAATACGCGAGCGAGGCCTTGCTTGCGAAACGCCCCCACGAGAGGTAGCACATGTCACAAGTCTAATAAAAAGTGATATACCTTATCCAGGTAGAGAATTACACTCCATGATTTTTACTAAATATAACTCGCTTTTAGAGGAATACAAAAATTTTGCCACTTTTATTTGTACGAATGATATTGAAGTAATTAATCGATCTGAAAAATTCCTCGAACAAGTTGCCAGCAGAGCTCTTCGTTTAAAAGATGGTCAAATCTTAGTCCCTAGCGTAGAGAGAGTCTATGCTTCCACACAAGAAATAATATCATGCCTAGATAAACCGACAACCTTAGTCTTTGATAGCTTATCACTAACTAATTACAATAATCCCAGAGTAACTAAACAACGCCGTAATACTCGTTTAATTACTGAATTAAGTTTTCAACTTAAAAGAAACAAAGGAAGTGGATATGCTCTTACCCCACTTACTCAAGCTATGGATAAATGGCTTGCTGAGAAACTTTCTATAGCATTTGTGGTAGCTTCTGAAGAAAGAAGAGAACGTTTAGCGAAAATACTAAGAGAAGAATACGACCGAGAAATTGATTACCATTATCTTTCATCTTATGAATTTGTTTCAAAAACAGAGCGGCCAACCATAACTTTTGTATCAGGTGCTTTATCAAATAGCTTTCAAGATAAAGACCGAGGCATCATCTTTGTTGCAGAGCAAGATCTTTTTCCAACCAAATCTTTTTCAAAGAAAAGAACAGTTCAGAAAAACACAGCAAAAGTCTTAAATTCTTTGGGAAATCTCAAAGAAGGAGATTTTGTAGTGCATAATGATTATGGAATCGGAATTTATCAGGGCTTAAAGACCTTATCAATAGAGGAATCAACAGGGGATTTTCTGCAAATTGCTTATGCCGACAGCACACTATATTTACCAGTATTCTCTATAAATAAAGTACATAAATTTGCTGGAGTAGATGGTAAAACTCCAAAAATAGATAAGCTTAGCTCCAATAGATGGCAACAAACAAAAGAAAAAGTTCGCGAGTCAGTCGAAGAATTAGCAGGAGAACTTATTCGCCTTTATGCTGCAAGAGAGGCTAGCCGAGGATGGAAATTTGACCCCTCTGATGCTATGGATGAGCTCTTTGCTGAAGCTTTTCCGCATAAAGAAACTGTTGATCAAATAAATGCGGTTACAGAAGTATTTAATGACATGACTTCAGAAAAGCCGATGGATCGTCTTATAGTAGGAGATGTTGGCTTTGGCAAAACAGAGATCGCAATTCGTGCAGCTTTCAAAGCAACTCAACATAAAAAGCAAGTTGCTGTGCTAGCTCCAACTACTATTCTAGTAGAGCAACACAAGAGAACATTTCTATCAAGATTTAGTGACTTTGATATTTCAATCTCTGCTCTTAGCCGCTTGTATCCGAAAAAAGTACAACATGAAACACTTGCACAGCTAGAACAAGGATCAATTGATATAATAATTGGCACCCACTCGCTTCTTAGCTCACAAGTACATTTTGCTGACCTTGGACTTTTAATCATCGATGAAGAACACCGCTTTGGTGTTAAACAAAAGGAACAGATAAAACAACTTAAACGTCATATTGACGTACTCACGCTTACCGCTACTCCAATTCCACGCACACTACACATGGCATTACTAGGAATAAGAGATATATCAGTTCTTCATTCAGCTCCCCATAATAGACTGCCAGTTCACTCATATTTAGCTCACCGTGATTCTACATTAATTCGCGATGCACTCCTTAGAGAACATAATCGTGGAGGACAAGTTTTTTTTGTTTACAACAGAATTGAAAACATTAATTTTCTGTGTGACGAGCTGAAACAATTAGTTCCTGAAATGAGATTTGCCTTTGCGCACGGTCAAATGGATGAACTTACATTAGAGCAAATAATGACCCGTTTTCTTAATCATGAGATTGATGTTTTGGTCAGTACTACTATCGTTGAGTCTGGTATAGATGTACCTAATGCTAATACAATTATAATAGATCAAGCTCATATGTTAGGGCTCGCACAATTATATCAATTGCGAGGTCGAGTCGGGCGTAGTAATCGCCAAGCTTATGCATACTTCCTCATACCAAGAAAAAGAAATTTAACAAGAGATGCTCATGAAAGATTAAGAGTACTCCAATCTTTAGACCACTTAGGAGTAGGGTTTGAACTGGCTTTACAAGACCTTCATATACGCGGAGCGGGAAATCTTCTCGGTCGTGAACAATCAGGAACAGTAGCGACAGTTGGCTTTGAACTTTACTCTCGAATTGTGCACGATACAGTAGCGCGCCTTCAAGGAATAGAATCAGAGGAAGCTGAATTTTTTGAACCTGAGGTACGAGTTCCCTTTAGTTGTTACATTTCATGTCTTTACATACCCTCTATTGAGGAGCGGCTTCTTCTTTATCAGCGTTGCGGAGAAATTACTAGTGAGCAAGAGAGAATAAATATCCTTGAAGAAGCAGAAGAAAGATTTGGTAGACCACCAGTTGAATTTGAACAATATCTGCACATTATGGAGCTTAAGGCAATTTTACGGAGATTCCGTATTGTCAAATTTGAATTACGACCTACCGAAATTCGTCTTGTTTTAAGCAAGGATTCACCACTTCATCTAGAAAAACTTCTGGAGTTAAGTAAACTTAATGTTAATAAAATCTCACTAGGAAAGGGTCTAACCCTAACCATAAAAAATACAATAGAGGAGGCCGATACAGATTTATTTACAATCCAATCTACAATCAAACGGATAGGGAGTGTGCTTGAATCGATAGCGCTTTAACATGTTAGTGAGAATAATAACAACTACTGGCACAATTATATGAAACGAAAATTTCTGTTTTCTACTGTTCTTATCATCAACATTAATTTTGTGCTCTCCTCTAGTTTTGCTTGTGCTGAATCGCAAGAACCAGTTTTAGAGACAGTAATTGCAAGCGTAGACGGCAATCCAATTACTCTTTTTGATCTTTCAAAACGAATTTCTCGGCCTCTCTCTATACAAGATTTGACAGATGATCGTGCTGCTCGTTCTGCTTTAGACTCCCTGATCTTAGAAAAAGTTCTGGAAGAAGAAGCGAAACAAAAAGGTATCGATGTTCCTGAGCTGGAAGTAGACCAGTATGTTGATGAGGTAGCAAAACGCAACAATTTGCCCAGAGAACAGTTTATTTCTGCTTTAATGCAAACTGGTTCAACTGAGAGCAAGTACAGAGAACAAGTACGCCTTGAAATTCTTAAATCTAAGGTTACTGCTGCCTCACTCAGAGGAGGAGTAGCAGTTACAGATAAAGAAGTAGAAGAATATCTAGAGAAGAACAAGGAAGCTCTTAACCAAGGCCCTACCTTATCACTTTCTCAAATTATTCTCGATAGCTCAAAAATTTCAAAAAAAGAAGCTATCAGTAAGCTTAAAAAATTAATTAAACAAGTAGAAAACGGAGAATCCTTTAGCGATTTGGCTAGAAAATATTCCGATGGACCAGAGGCAAAAAAAGATGGTGGATCTCTCGGAGCAGTTGCAGAAAAAGACCTAAGTCCTATAATTTTTGATGCTGTGTTTTCTCTGGATGAAGGAGAAGTCAGCGACATTGTAATTTCTGACAAGGGCTATCATATTTTTTATGTCGAAAATAAAAATGAAGATGAGGATGATATACAAGAAAAGCTACGATTAGAAATACGCGAAAAACTCGCTCGTGAAAAACTTGAATTAAAAATAGCAACTTATGTCAGTGAAGAGCTAATGAAGCTACATTCAGTTGATAAAAAAATTTAGTTTTCTCAGAAATAAAACCTAAGCTTTTTAGTGTAGATTTATCCATACAAAAAATATTGATCTATCCTAAAAAGTTTAAACTGCGGGATCGCACAATACATGAAGTCTGGTGCCGTTAATAAAAAAAGTGCATTATAGGTTTCGCTAAATCACAATTTTTGAAGAGCAGATATTATTATGACTCATGTAAACCCCGTAATTTTTCGTGAGTATGACATCCGTGGTACAGTCGGAGTGGATCTTAACAATACCGTAGCTTACCTCCTAGGTCGAGCATACGGAACTCTTGCCAAGGACAGCGGTAAGAATCGTATTGGCATAGGCTTTGATTGTCGCCTCTCTTCAGAGGGTTTTGCTCATGAATTAGCTCGCGGATTATCAGATGAAGGCCTAGATGGAGTCATCACAGGTATGGGGCCAACTCCGCAGCTGTACTACGCTATCAGAGCTTTGGAATTAGGTGGAGGAATTCAAGTAACCGGCAGTCATAATCCTCCTGACATGAACGGATTCAAGCTATGCTTGGGAACTCACACGCTATCTGGCAGTGAAATACAAAATCTTCTTTCTAGGATTCGTTCTCTTCCAGTTTCCTGCACTACACCCAACAGTGCAGAATCTTCAAATTCTACAAATCGTGGAAACATAACAACATCACTGATGCGTGATGAGTATATTCAAATGTTAATTGATAAGTCGCGCAATTCGATAGGCAATCGCAAACTGAAAGTAGTGTGCGACGCTGGTAATGGAGTGGGCGGCTTAGTAGGTCCTGAAGTGCTACGTCAATTAGGCGTTGAGGTTGTAGAGCTATATTGTGACCCTGATGGACGTTTTCCGAATCATCACCCCGACCCTACTGAAGTAGCAAGCCTTAAAGATTTAATCGCTAAAGTTCGTGAAACTAAAGCTGATGTAGGTATTGGTTGGGATGGTGATGCTGATCGAATTGGCGTAGTTGATGAACAAGGAAATGTAATTTTCGGAGATATTCTACTTGCTCTTTATGCGAGGCAGATTTTACGAGAAGCTCCAGGTGCAACTATCATTGGTGATGTTAAGTGTTCAACTCGTCTGTTTGATGACATCAAAGCTCACGGCGGAAATGCAATCATGTGGAGAACTGGGCACTCTCTAATTAAAAGTAAGTTGTATGAAACTAATGCGGCTTTAGCTGGAGAAATGAGCGGACACATATTCTTTAACCATCGTTACTTTGGTTTCGATGATGCCTTACATTCTGCCTGTCGCTTAGTCGAATTATTATCAAATACCTCACTGACACTTTCGCAACTTGTAAGTGACTTCCCATCTGCTTTTGCTACTCCAGAGATAAGATTAGATTGCCCGGAGGAAGTAAAATTTTTGGTGCCTGAAAAAATCAAAGAATCCTTTAGCGAATATCCCACAAATACCATAGATGGCGTAAGAATTGAGTTCCCTAATGGATGGGGTTTAGTGCGCGCCTCTAATACTCAACCGGTGTTAGTGTTACGCTTTGAAGCAAACTCACCTGAAGAGCTTTTGAAATATCAGGAACTAGTTGTCAATAGAGTCGAGCGCATAAAACAACAGTTACTTTAACCCTAGTCTTATATTTTGCCTTGTTTTAATTGAGTGTAAAACTTTTTGATAGGAATAGGAGTGGCTTATTGCAAGTCAATCTGAGCAAATAAAGCTCATTGATGTGTCAGTTGGTACAGGACAAATATATAACCTTTGTATTCCTAGGAGAGGTTTAACTTTAGTTGAAGGACCATCAGGAAGTGGTAAAACGACCCTCTTAAAAGCAGTGCTTGAGGGAGAAAGCGAAAGAAGATCATCTATTCTTTCTGCTCTTTCTCTTTTTAGCGAAGTACCCACTCCTTTGAAAATAACACAGCCTCGGCATTCTTTACTTCATGGAAGTATATTAAATCTACCGAAATGTAGACTGCTAAATAGAGCTTTAACAACTCATGATACAATCGATTACGCCCTTAAATTATCTGAAAACATAATACCTATTACTTCAGGGGAAGAAGATATTTCTCACGATTTTCTAAAATACGTGATAGCTACCTATCCTGATGCTAAAGTAGCTATTACTACTCCTACTTATATATTTTTAAATACTAATAATCTTCTTTTATATTTTGAAAAATTCGGTATTTCACAAGTAATTATTAATAATAAACTAATTCCTTTAAGAGATATTCTCCCTTCCTATATAGATAAAGAGCTCAGTGTTGCTTTTGTGGTAGACCGCTGCACGATTTCTAATCGTAATTATGATAGATTAATCGACGCACTAAAACTTTCAGCTCAAATAATGGAAGAATTAGAGATACCCGCTAACGATATATGTAAGGGTGATTTATGGCTAAGAGCTGATAAAACATCTGACGTTACAAAAATTAGCTCTGATAATTATACTCAATCAAGATTAAGTAATCTTTCTTCCACACCTTCATCTCTAAATGATTGGCTTTTATATTTACAAGCAATCAGAAAACCTACGAATGTTAAATATGCAAGCCTTATTCAAACTCTCTCTTGGTTAAAAAACTTAGGATTAGCTTCTATTCCTTCTAATACGACAGTAAATTCATTACCACATGCTACTCGAATACTAATTGAGATTTATAGTGGCTACTTAGATTCTTTTTTTGATGATTCATTTCTTCTTATTGATCTACCAAACAATCCTCTACCTAATTCTATTAACAAGGCCATACTAGATCTTACTGAGCATTTAATTAAAAAAGAGGTTGGGATTCTTTTAACTAATCCTTCAAGAGAAATAAAAGAAATAACACATACCTTAATCAGACTTACTGAGCCAAAACCTATCGCACCACCATTTACAGATATATGTGTTGTTCAAAGAGAACATAAATTAACACCCAACCTTTTATCTCCAACTCTTCAACTAGACCAATCTATTTACAAAATAAACCTCGAGCGATTACAAGAAATACCTTACAAACTCAATCAACAGCATAATTTTACTCGTCCGATTCTTATTAGCGATGAAACTAAAGATAATAGTTCCTTAACTTTAAAGTGGAGTGAAGATTTTGTTATTCCATCCTCTTCTTTAATTAAGCTAGGCAATCTTTTAAAAATCACGACTCATATCCGTGATTCTTTTGTTGCGCTGCCACTAGCTCGTCAGCGAGGTGTTAGTCGTAAAGATTTTTATTCTCGTAAACAAAGTAATAACTCTTGCGTAAAAGAGCTTTACCTTAGAGGATATTCCTATGATGCAATAATGTCCGCGACTCTAGCCGAAGTAAGTGAGTTATTTTGTAATCACCCTAAACTACATCATATCTTTCCATTATTAGCCTCGCACAATCTCCTTCATCTTTCACTCAAACGTCCATTTATAACTTTAAGTAGTGGAGAACAACACAGAGTAAATCTTTTGCGTATTGCCCTTAACTTAAAAGACAATCAAGTATGGATCATTGAAAATTTTGATTGGGAACTAACTGAAATCCAGAAAAAAAATTTATGTAAGATATTTTCTACTAAACTTCCGGCTACCTCGGCAGCTATTATAAGAACCAGTCCTAATAATTCATAATAAATTAATAAAGTTATGATTAGTGTTGATAAAATCAAAGAAGGAATAAATAGATTTTTAGAGGGATTCTCTCTAGAGCGCTTAAATGAAGTATTTACAACAGTAAAATCAATAATTTTTTCACCAAAACAATTTCTATCAAATAACGCTTTAGCTCAGATTGAGCCCTCTCAAATTTTATTACGTTTTACAGCTGTAATTTCAACTATTAGCTCAATGGTATCAGCTTTGATTATTCTATTTATTGGAGTTCCACAATCAGGAACTGATATTCTTGTGAGCGTACCAGTACTTAATTTAATAATGGGAGCTTTTTATGAAATCGGGATGACTGTCGGTATAACTTATCTCACTGTAGAGTTTATCATAAAGTGGGCACAACTATTATCCTTGCAAATTAAATCGGAAACAGTCCTTCCTGTCCTAGCATTTTCACTAACTCCAACAATTCTAAGTAGAGTTATTTACGCTGTTCCATCTATCTGGATGCTAGCAATACTCGGCCTAAGTTATACTGGCATACTCCTTTGGCACGGGATAATTCAACAAAATTTAGTTGAACCAACAGAACAACCAATCATAAAAACAATAATCTTTAAAATTGGCACGATCTTAGGTGTTTTAGCCTTAATTATTTTTATTTTTTCAATTACAGAAGGAATGCGCTTACCGTAAGTTAAAAGGCTACTTTCTAGTAGCCTATATCTATAATCTTGTAAGCTACAAAAAACCTACTCTTATGGTTAGATAAATCTATAGACTAAAGATTAAGCTTTTTACGAAGTTCTTCAACTTTATTAGTAGCCTCCCAACTAAATGCGCCTCCTTTACCTGGTGAACGGCCAAAATGCCCGTAAGCAGCTGTTTGCCTATAAATAGGCTGCAATAAATGAAGAGACTCTATAATACCGCGAGGAGTAAGAGTAAAAATTTCCTTTATTGCATTAGCAATCTTGACATCTGAAATCTTACTCGTACCGAAAGTATCAACACGAATAGATACCGGTTCAGCAACTCCTATTGCATAGGCAACTTGAACCTCACACTTAGAAGCAATCTTTGCAGCTACAACATTTTTAGCAATATACCGAGCAGCATAGGCGGCTGAGCGATCTACTTTAGATGGATCTTTTCCTGAAAAAGCTCCACCCCCATGACGGCCATAACCACCATAGGTATCTACAATTATCTTACGACCAGTAAGACCACAATCTCCAACTGGTCCTCCAATAACAAAACGTCCAGTAGGATTGATCAAAAAGCGAGTCGTCGAGTCAACCAAATTAACTGGTAAAACCTGACGTGCAATGTCATTTACCACATAGTCATGTAGCTCACTAAGAGAAATATCCTCACTGTGCTGAGTAGATAGTACCACCGTATCTATGTGGCAAGGCCTACCATTTTCATACTTTACGGTCACCTGGCTTTTAGCGTCGGGCTTCAAAAAAGGAGCCGCGCCTGATTTTCGCATACGAGCAGCAGTCGCAACAAGTTGATGAGATAAGGAAATAGGTAGAGGCATTAGTTCAGGAGTCTCATCACAAGCAAATCCAAACATTAACCCTTGATCACCTGCACCTTGCTCTTTAAATGTTCCTTCACCTTCATTTACACCCATACTGATGTCGGGTGATTGTTGGCTTAAAAATGAAAGGTATGTGAATGTCTTGCTATCGAATCCAAGACTAGGTTCATTGTAACCAATTTCTTCTACAACTTTTCTGGCTACCGATTCAAAATCCACCTTACCTTTAAATGTCACCTCTCCGGCAACAATCAAAGTGTTATTTTTCACTAAGGTTTCACATGCTACTCTACCATTTGGATCAATGGTGAGGACAGCATCAAGAATAGCATCGCTAACTTGATCGGCAATTTTATCTGGATGTCCCTCTGAGACCGATTCTGAAGTGAAGAGCGATTGCTCATCAGTTAGTTCATTCATATTGCTGCCTATTTAGCTGATGGTTAAAAGTGAAAAACTCTCAGGCTAGTAGTATTTATTTGACGGCCACTAAGGTCAAGTTTTTTGCCATAAAAGTTATGCTAATCAAGTGCTACATCTCGATGAAAGCAATTAAGAAGATACCCTGACTGACACTCACTACTAAGTCGACTGGCAAGCGCCTCCACAATAGAAACTGATCTATGTTTACCCCCAGTACAACCTATTCCTACAGTTAGATAAGACTTACCCTCTCGCACATAACGGGGCAACAGAAATAAAAGAAGAGCCGAAACTTGATTGAGAAATGTCCTTGTATCTTCAGAAGATAACACAAATTCTCTCACCTCAGAATCAAGACCAGTCTTGAGTTGCAATTTCAAATCAAAAAATGGATTTGGTAAAAATCTAACATCGAAAAGAAGGTCACAATCTCGTGGTGCTACATACTTAAAGCCAAAGGATACAAGA
The DNA here is from genome assembly GCA_044347345.1 of Bdellovibrionota bacterium. Classification (GTDB taxonomy): domain Bacteria; phylum Bdellovibrionota_C; class UBA2361; order UBA2361; family JBIKUX01; genus JBIKUX01. Next base: position 38,672 of record JBIKUX010000002.1, read on the forward strand.
TTTACTCGCATCTGAGGGATATCCTCATTAAGCACGTGAGTTACAATTCGCTCCATCTCTCTTTTGAGGTCGTGCACAGTAAGAGAAGTTGTATCAACAACGATGTTGGCGATAAATTTAAGAGACGAGAGTTGAGCACGCTCCTTAACAATAGCATCAGAGATAGTGCCATGAATATTACTATCAAAGCGGGGATGAGGTCTTCTAGTTTCACTGTAACGTTTTAAAATGATTGAATCTTCGCAATCAAGAAAAATTATAGATAACCTCTTTCGTCCCTCCTCAATAGAATTAACTAAGTCTATTACTGATTGTACACTCTTTTCCTGAGAATCTATATTTAGACTAACTCCCGCCTTACGGCGCTCAACCGGTAGCTGCCGAGTAAATTCGATAAACTGGCCGAATAATTTAACTGGTAGATTGTCAACTATAAAAAAGCCGTGATCTTCTAACTTGTTTAGCGCTGTTGAGCGACCGGCTCCAGAGATACCAGACAAAATAACTAGGGAGTTCAGATGATCTATGGCTAAACTTCCCGTCATTTGCTTACCTTGCCTTTGATTTAACCACCAATTAAACTCTCTCCTAAAATTAGATCTAACTTAAGAAATCTCTTCTACTTTTAAGAATGCTTTGTGAGCTTTTCTTTATGCTTTCTTAATTGCTGAGATAGCGTATGAGCTAACGCGTCAATAGAAGCGTATAAGTCATTACTTTCTTCTGTTACCTTAAAATCAGCACCATCCATGTGGAGAGCGACTTCAGCTATGTGGCGCTTTTTTTCCACTATTAAAACCAAATGAGCCTCGGTATCTTGATGAGAAAATTTACGGATTGAGTTACCTATTTTCTCAGAAGCATACGCCTTAAGAGGCTCTGTTGCTTCAGTATTTCGAAAAGTAATCAGTACATGAACAGCCACTTCGCTCGACATTTTTTCTATCTCCAACAACTAGGATTTTCAGCCGTGAAAAAATTGAAGCACTTCACCTAAAATGGAGGTTTGATGACCAACTTTTTATTACTAGCACAGGGTAATTTTTACCTATTTCGAATCATACTAAATCATTACAATCTCAGTCTATACCGCTTCAATTTAATACTGTACTACTATCTGTAAAAGCTTTCTTAAATTTTTGTCTGTTTATCCCACAACTGATTCACTGCTAGCTATTAAAAAATCTTTTTTCTCTGAGAAGAAGCTGGAATTCCCAACGCTTCTCGGTACTTTGCTACTGTTCTTCTCGCAATCATAACTTGACCTTGCTTAAGTATTTCAACAATTTTTTGGTCGCTTATTGGATCCTCAGGTATCTCTTGCGCTATCAAACTCCTGATTTTTTCTTTAATTGCTGAGGATGAAACTTCTCCTTCGCCACTTCTAATTCCGGTTGTAAAGAAAAATTTCAGTTCAAAAAGCCCTTGCGGGGTATGCATAAATTTATTGCTGGTTACTCTACTTACAGTAGATTCATGCATTCCAATATCGTCTGCTACTTCCTTGAGAACTAATGGCTTTAGCCGCGAGATTCCCTCACTTAAGAAATCTCGCTGAAACTTCACGATACTTTCAGCAACCTTGCGAATAGTATTTTGTCGTTGTTGAATACTTTTTATTAGCCATGTTGCGGCCTTCAGACGCTCTTGTAAATAAGCGCGATTCTTATCATCACCACCACCACTACTACTACCACCACCTTCTTTAAGGAGCTGCTGATAATAACGACTAATTCGCAGCTTGGGTAATCCATCATCATTGAGAATTACCACAAACTCTCCAGCAACTTTCTGAACATAAATATCGGGTATAATGTATCGGGTATTATCTTCAAAAAATGGTCTACCAGGATAAGGCTCAAGCTTTTGAATAGCTTGCACGGCCTTATAAACGTCTTGCAAAGTAACATTCTCTTTCTTTGCAATCTGGTCATAACGCTTATCTTGAAGTCTATCTAAGTAATTTTTAACGATTGCGCCTTCAAGAGCTTCTACTTTACCGAGACGATCTAACTGAATCAGTAAACATTCCTTTAAATTTCGCGCAAAAACACCATGTGGTTCAAGGGTGGTAAGCTGTTCTGCTACTGTCTCAACCAAAGTGAGTGTACAGCCAGTACTCTCAGCAACTTCTTCGTATTCAACACAGAGATAACCTCGCTGATCTAAATTTCCCACCATAGTTAGAGCTATCGTCCTTTCCTCATGAGAAAGATCAAGTAAACGAATCTGAGATAATAAAGAATCCTCTAAACTCTGTCCCTGCGATAAACGAGACTCAGATGATGGTCGTTCTTCTGATTCCTCTAACGCAAAATTAGAAGACCCTCGGTATTCACTAAAAATTTCAAGATATTGCTCCCAATCCGCATCCGGTGTACTAGCCAATAAATCTTTTGATGAATCAGGAGAAAAATCAATTATTTCAAGTGATTCTACAGATTGATCACTGTTTGTGAGTTCAAAATTTTCCTCCTTACTATGATTGTCATCTCCACCACCATCTTCTCTTAGTTCCTCTAATATTGGATTTTCTAAAAGCTCCTGCTCTATCGCTTCTTGATATTCCAAACGGCCGAGCTGCAACAGCTTAATTGCTTGCTGGAGCTGAGGAGTCATCGTTAAATTCTGACTTAATTTTTGAAGGAGCTTTGGTTGTAAAGCCATCTTTCTCGTTTTTTACTAATTAGCCCTTAATTTTTTCAGTCAATTAATTAAATAACTTAGTTTTATTATTAAAATGATTAAAATATCGCTTAACCAATATCACTGTAAGACGCCTCTCTATTGTATCTCGGTAAGAACTACTACTGATTTAACTATTCTCTTGAGATGATTATGAAGGGCACGTTTACTCGAATAGATTGAGTAGAATGATTAAACAACAGACGAACTTGAAATTTTCTTAAAAATCACCGGTTACTGAAAGTCACAATGAAAAATCATCACCTAAATAGTAGCGTCTCGCTCGGTCGCTATTAGCTATTACTTCTGGAGTTCCTTCTTCAAGAACACTACCATCCACCAGAATATAAGCTCTGTTACAAATAGTAAGTGTTTCCCGTACATTATGATCAGTAATCAAAACGCCGATATTTTTAGCCTGTAAAACTTCAATAATTCCCTGGATGTCTCTTATGGCTAGTGGGTCAATCCCTGCAAATGGTTCATCTAAGAGAATAAAATAAGGCGAACGCACTAACGCTCGAGTAATTTCTACTCGACGTCGCTCCCCTCCTGATAAAGCTGCAGCTATGGTACGTGCAACTTTAGTTAGCCCAAGTTCCTCCAACAATTGTTCAACACGCTCTCGGCGTGCTTTACGAGAAGAAAAGGGCATAGTTTCAGCAATACCCATAACATTGTCATATACCGTGAGCTTGCGAAAGACAGATGGCTCTTGAGGCAAATATCCGATCCCAAGACGAGCTCGCTCAAACATCGGTGCATGAGAAATATCTTGACCATTAAAAATAATAGTGCCGGAGTCTGGCGCAACTAATCCCACGAACATATAAAAAGTGGTAGTTTTACCAGCACCGTTAGGACCGAGAAGTCCAACAACCTCCCCTCCTTTCACCGCTACTGACACATTACTTACGACTTTTCGACCACTGTATGACTTAACGATATTTTGTGAAGCTAGCTCCGGCAATCCAAAACTACGCTCACTAGATGTAATGGATTGCAAAGGCAGCTCTTCTCTTTGAATTGAGGAAATCGTTTCATTTAAAACCATTTTTTCTACTTTATTAAAAGCAATTGAGGATGGAGTTAATTTTTAGGCTTTTCAGTAACTTTATTGAGCTTAACTCTAACTTGACCTTCAGCTTCACTACGAGACTCTTGTAAGTAGACCTTTACCACATCAGCCGTTAATGAGCTTTTTTCTTGATGAATTTCAGGGTTCTCAGTTAAAGTTACAATCTCAGTTTTGGCATCATACACAGCCTTGTTACTCGTTGCTTCTATATTTTCTCCTTTAATAATTTTTACGTTACTCCTAGCTACAAGACGGTCTATTTCATTTTGCTCTGTGTAGGTACCTTCAAGAATATCTGATGTTAAAGTCATATCTCCTCGCTTTACCGTAACATTTCCGGTATACACGAATGCCCTTCCAGCTGAGTCAACTTGAAGAGCATTTGAGGATATATATGTAGGCTCATTTGGATCGGATTTATTTACACTATCTAGTAACGAGCCCCTCTTTACTGAATCCTTCGATAATTTTTCTGCTCCCACATTATCAGATTTTTTTTGAGCACTGCTCAGTGTGGGCAATAGCAAATAAAAGTAGAAAAGTAACAAGGGAAAATTGAAAATCCGTTTCATGTTTGGTTATTGCTTGGAATAAAAAATACTATTTACCTCATTTTCAAGTCGTATGATGCGACGCTTTATATCAACATTCATCTTTTTACCAGTAATCTTAAATGATTTATGCTCAAACACAGCTGGCCCATCTGAAGTTATTACACCAGCCACTCCATCATAGACCGCCATTGGAGTGGTAACTTTTATATTTCCACCGTAATCTACTTCTACAGAACCTTCTTCTAAACGGCCTTCTTCTAAAGGGTCGCGAGTTACTGGTGCTCCTCCTAGCTCAGCTTTCACAAGTTCATTGCCATTTAAAAAAAGAGTCGCTATTGGAGCACGCAACTCAACTAAACCATTTTCTTCTTCTCGGTAAAAATTAAGCCTCGTACCGTATACTTTAGCGGTTTGAGTGCTCGGTGCATACTCACCTCGACTGGCAAAGACTTCCCACTGCTTACGCCCTTCTTTAGTTTCACTGCGGTGAAAATTTTCCAGTATAAAAGTCGATTCTCCGTTATTACTACCGGGCTGAGGAATACTAACTTCAGATCCAGAGCCTCTACTCTCACTTAAATAAAGTAGAGCTAAACCAATTACAAAAAATAGCCCGATGATGATTAGTGCTATCAAAAAACTCAGACGTCGCGTTACTCTCATTTAAAAAAGTTAGACTTTTTTTGTATGTTAGACTACCCAAGCAAAACAAATCTTGCAAAATTTATTAGATTATTTGTTTTAATTGGCTGTATATTTCTGACATAATACTTAACCTATTGGTCGATTATTGCTCGCAAGTGTGCAAATTAAACAATCTAAGATGTAATAAAATCTAATAAGTAGGCGACCTATCTATCTATATATCCATATATCTAGCTACCTATCTAAACTGCAATTATTTTAACCTCAATTATTCTATAAATAGTTTAGGTAACATTGTTATTAAAGACACCATAACTCCAGAAGTTAGGGCTTTAATCAACGATTAGACCCCTGACGATCTCGCCCTTAAATTGTATATACCGCTAGTGTAATTAAAAAGTGAGTTTAAAAAAATTGGGGCGTAAAGACCATTTAGGTCTAATTTAAGAACCACCGACTGATCTTTCCCCGAATTAATTGATGATTTAAGCAGCAACCTTCAAGTTATTAAAATCTTCCGTTTCGAATTGCTCTAGCGAGCGAAATCCACAAGCAGAGTGTTTTCTATTTGTATTGTAAAAGTGTTCGATGTAATCGAAAACTTCTACCTCTATCTTTCGTCTTATGACAAAGTCTTCACCATAAATAGCTTCAACTAATAGCTTCAACTTTGAACGAGTTAAAGAAACTCGCTGCAACAGCATTGTCGTAACAGTCACCAGTAGTACCCATACTTTGCCGCACATTCGCACTCTGCAACGTTGAGCGAAACAAGTCTTAGACATACTGGCTCCCCTGATCCGTGTGCACTATAAGTCCAGCCTTTGGCTGTCGTTTTACCTTAACCCTCACAAATGCACTCGTTACAAGAGAAGCTTCCATACGATTCGATGTTGCCCAACCTACTACCTTTCTTGAATAGAGATCCAAGAATATAGCCAAATACACCCAACCCTCTTTGGTATAAAGGTACATGATGTCCCCAACTCAAACTTGATTCGGGGCTCTGGCAGTAAAGTCTCTGTGTACCAAATCCGGAGCTACTCTCTTTCCATGCTTGGAACGGTAGTAACCTTAAACTTTCTCGCCGCTTTCGCTCGTAACCCTTCACGCTGCATCAGTCTTGCTACTCTGTTCTTTCCACACCAGATTCCCTTATCTCTCAGTTCGCTGATGATCCGAGGACTTCCGCACCGTCCCTTACTCTCTGCATATACAACTCGAATCTGTGCAGAGAGCTTCTGGTTCTCTTGATAGCATCGACTCGGCTCTCTTCGCCTCCACACATAGTACCCTTAAGTCGTTACTCCAAGAACTCGACACAACATGGTCATTGGGTAATTACCAGACCGCTCCTCTTTCAGCCTTTGGTTCTCGAGTCTTAATCGACGATTCTCTTCCTCTAATGGCGTTCGGTTACCGTTTCCTCGAAACGTTTCTGCTCCTTCCTCGGTAAGCGTCCTCTTCCATTGATACAGTAGCGATTACTCGATCCCTAAACTCCTCGAGGCTTCCGATGCTCCTCTCAACCGCAATAGCTCGACTGCTTCTATCTTATACTCCTTGCTGAATCCTCTTCTTCCTTTTCTTACCTTTCTCCATCGGAGAAGGCTACTCCTTTAACTCTCTGTCAAGCAAATCGGGGTAAGTTCATACTGCCTCGCAGTGGAATAAATCTATTAACCACAATAACGATTGAGGCAGCTTTGAGGCAGCTTTAAGCCGAATTTGATGCGACCTTAAAAATTGTAAATGGAGAGGTTTTATGAGTGCAGAAGATAAGCAAACTTGTGACATGATAAATGAGATTAGTGAGCTTTTCAAAAAAGTTGAGGATAAAAGCGACTCTATTGATAAAATATTTCGTCCACTTGAAATAGAAGTTGCTACCAAATCTCAGCTTGCTCATATAATGAGTGGCCTTTTTGAGGGGTCAATAAGTTCACTGCTAAGTGTTAAAGAGCGCGTTGGAACACTTATAAACGGCCTGATAGCTGACCAGCTTGAAAAGTAGGTAAGTTAATAGAGGCTTACTCAAGCTATACAAATCTTACTAGTCAAGTTTTTAGCTGAAATTTCAACCGCCATCACCATAATTATCACAATGATAAGCTTCTACTACATAAGCCGATAACTTTTTATTCCAAGACGCTCTGTTTATCCGTAAAGCTAAGCCTTGCATGCTAAGAACATTCGTTTTAGTTTCGCTGTGTTTATGTGGTATCAAATAAACATTGACTAGTACTCCATCTGAACGGTCAACATTAAAGCCTGATCCGCCGAAGTTTTGACTATCAGCTGGAGTCACTAGAATCTTCCAAAACGTGTACTTTTTACCATTAAGAGTTATATTCTCCTCTGGGTGATAAACCTGAACATAAGCTTCACGCTCTATCAGATCAGGGGGGAAGTTGAGTCTTTCAGGACGAGGAAAAAGTGAGCTCACGATAATTACACTACTAATCTTTATAATAATAAAGTTAAGGATTGAGTTGCCCCAATTTAATTTAGTGCGCTACTCAAGCCAATCAGTGTACAAAAACCGTTACGGCTCTTTTTTTTCGTAACTAGGGCTCATTTTTCTTTACACTCAATAGTGGTTTTTATGAAAGAAAGCCTCTTTAATAAGGAGCCCATCTCATCTAACGGTAACATCGATAAACCATCAGATGGTGCTCTTTCAGGTTCTTCATGACATTCAAGAAAAATTCCATCAATCCCAACTGCAATAGCGGCTCGACACAAAGGCTCTACAAATCTTCTATTACCACCTGATACACCGCCACCGGAACCTCCAAGCGATTGGACACTATGCGTACCATCAAAAATGACCGGATACCCTAAATCCCGCAGGGTTACCAAACCTCGCATATCCACCACTAAGTCTCGGTATCCAAAACAAGTACCTCTTTCACATAAAAGAATAGAATCTCCGCCAGCTTGAGCTACTTTCTGAGCGGCGTATTTCATATCCTCAGGCGGTAGGAATTGGCCTTTTTTTATGTGAACACATTTTCCTGTGGCACCAGCAGCCATTAAAAGATCAGTTTGACGACAAAGAAACGCAGGAATTTGAATTACATCAACAACCTCAGCCACTACAGCCGCTTGGCATGATTCATGAATATCTGTAATGACCGGAAGAGAAAATTTACTTTTAATCTCCTGTAATATCGCTAATCCTTCATCAATACCAACTCCTCGAGCATTTGAAATGCTCGACCGATTGGCTTTATCAAATGAAGCCTTAAACACGAGCGACACCGGTAACTGCTCTGTTATCGACAGAAGATGCTCGGCTATCTTAAAACAATGATCACGACTCTCAATCTGACACGGGCCAGAAAATAGTAATAAAGGAGCTCCCTCTCCTACTAAAATAGGTTTTGCCAAAGCAGTTGATCTTATCAAGGCTGTGCGCATCTCAGTCCATTAGAATGATTTGTTCGCCTTAAGTTTGCCGAAACATCTGACTCTTGCGCAATACTAATCCTTTGATTGCGGTTAGTGAGAGCGGCATCTATAAAACTGGAAAATAATGGATGAGGATGACGAGGAGTTGACTTAAATTCAGGGTGGAATTGAACTGCGATAAACCAAGGATGACTGGCGATCTCAACTATTTCTACAAGCATTCCATCTGGCGAAATTCCTGAACAAGAAAGACCTGCAGCAATCAATCGTTCACGATAAATATTATTAACTTCATACCGATGGCGATGCCTCTCAGAGATTTCTTTGGTACCGTAGATACTTAATACTTTGCTGTTATCTGCCAATACACAAGGATAGGCTCCTAATCTCATAGATGCGCCCTTGCGAGTCACTTTTTTCTGACTCTCTAAAATATCAATTACGGGGTGAGTAGTGGTCGAATTAAATTCCGTGCTGGAAGCTTCAACAAGCCCTACAACTGACCGAGCAAATTCAATTACAGCTAGCTGAAGTCCTAGACATATTCCGAAAAAAGGAATTTTTTTCTCTCGTGCGCAGCGAACTGTTGCTATTTTACCCTCTGTACCCCTTGGACCAAACCCGCCTGGAATAAGAATAGCATCGGGTATAGTTCCGTTCATGCTAGTGCAGATATAGTGCAAAACTTCTTCAGAAGAAGTGCTATTCTGTTCAATGGCCTCGCTATCAATATAATTAATCTCTACATCGCAGCCCCTCAAAGCTCCACAATGCTTCAAAGCTTCAGCTAAACTTTTATAGCTTTCTGCTAAATCAACATATTTACCCACCATTGCGATTCGCACAGTTCCGTGCTCTGGTGAAACAATTGACCGAACAATGTGCTTCCAAGCTGACAAATTTGGTGCTCCAGACCAAATACCCAACTGCTCCATAATGCGGTCATCAAGACCCTCTTGATTAAAGACTAGCGGTAGTTCGTAAATGGACGAAACGTCATGGGCGTTTATCACGCAATTTTCTTGCACATTGCAAAACAGACTTATCTTCTTTTTCAACTTAGAATCAATTGGTTCAACAGAGCGACAGATAATAATACTAGGAATTATTCCGTATCCCGTTAACTCCTTAACAGAGTGTTGAGTCGGTTTAGTTTTAAACTCTTGCGCGGCAGCAATGAAGGGAACTAGCGTTACATGAACACAAACAACATGCTGTGAGCCAATATCAGCTCTTAGTTGTCTAATCGCTTCAAGAAATGGCAGACTTTCTATATCGCCTACCGTTCCTCCAACTTCAACGATGCAAATATCGTAACCATCTGCTCCTTGATGAATGCGCCTTTTAATCTCGTCAGTTATATGAGGTATTACCTGCACAGTTCCGCCAAGATAATCACCGCGCCGCTCGTTAGCAATGACGGTCTCGTAAACTTTACCGGTGGTAAAATTGTTCAGGCGGCTCATTTTAGTGCCTATAAACCGCTCGTAATGACCAAGATCTAAGTCTGTTTCCGCGCCATCATCAGTAACAAACACCTCACCATGCTGAAAAGGGCTCATGGTGCCTGGATCGACATTAATATAAGGGTCGAGTTTTATGGCAGTAACACGTAAACCTCGCGACTCAAGAAGAGCCCCGATAGAAGCACAAGAAAGCCCTTTGCCCAAGGAGGATACGACACCCCCTGTTACGAAAATAAACTTAGTTGGCCTTGCCTCCACTTATCTCTCCAAAAAAAGATTTCTTTCTACTTTACCTGTTTAAATTAAGTATTTTGTGTCCCTACAAGCTTGAGCCATTACATACTTCAGAATTGTGACGGCCTCGCTTGGAGCTTCGACGGCGTCTACTATTATTATTCCGCCGTGATTTTACTTCTCCTCCCATTGGATCACTTAAGTCTTGAGCACCTTTTTCAAAAAGTCTTCGGCACCTGCTAAAAATGTCTCGGTCGCGTGACCCATCAGGAAGTACCTTTAAAAAATCCTTAACCTCACTAGTGATGCGAAAGATTGTACGATTACTTAAACCACAATCTATATCGTGATAAAGTCCCCACCAAATTTGTAAAATCGCCTCCAATCGCTCACGCTCCCTGCGAGGGACAGTAAGCAAAGGAAACGCATCAGTAATATGCGCAATGAGCGCTTCTTGACTTACAAAAGGCATTTCCTCCTCAAGAGATAATGGCACTGATTGTGCCGTCTCTGACTTAGTAATTTCTTTTTTGTTCAGATTCTTATTCTGACAAAATCTTGCGATTATTGCCAAACCCACCGTGGTTGAAATGGGATGAGTTGCGCTCTCGATTAAATTATCAAAACGTCTAATTGTTTCAGAAAAGTGGGAACCAGCAACTAATTGATTAGATTCGATGTTTGGGAAAATATATTGCAAAAGATTAGTCTTTTGGAGCTGCTCAAGAAAATCTAAAAAATTACCTGATAAAATATCTTTACGAACTTCCTCAAAAATTCTTACTTGCGAAGCCGCTTGTAGTAGCTCTCCGCTACGTAGTACTGCATCATAAGTATCTGAATCTATGACAAATCCACTACGAGCAGCGTGTCGTGCAACCCTCAGAAGCCTAACTGGATCTTCTACAAAACGTACTGGCGGGTTACCTATTACCCTTATAGCTCCACGCTGAATGTCATCCATGCCACCCACATAATCAATTATGCATTCACTGGCAGGATCGAAAAAAAGTCCATTAATTGTAATATCTCGGCGCAGAGCATCAGTCATTTCAGTACCAAAGTTATTATCATCTACTAGCTGCTCCTCACCACCTAACTCTATATTATCTCCGTCTTCAACAGGCTCAGCATTAGCCCTAAAAGTAGCTACTTCAATATTCTTATCTTTACCGAAAAAAACGTGCGCAAGCTTAAATCTACGACCTATAATTCGACTATTTCTAAAAATTTTTCTTATATCACTGGGTCGAGCATCAGTTGCTATATCAAAGTCTTTTGGCTGCTTTCCTAAGAGCAAATCTCTAACTCCACCACCTACTACATGAGCTTTATATCCAAAGCGAGCAAGACGTGCTGTAACTTTTAGAGCATCCTCATCAACCATAGAAGCTCGTAACGGATGTTTATCTCGTTCGTAAACAATAGGAAAATTCTGTGCAGATTCAACTACTTGACCCATAGAATGTACATTTGCCTTATTTTAAATAGCCAACTCGACGTCGAGCTTAGCATAAAACAAGTAAAGATTGCTTGCTCCCTGTTAAGTGACTAATTGTCATTGACGATGAGATTAATATGTGTGGCAACCTCGTCTCTGTTGAAAGCGTGATGAGGTTTTTAGAAGTGAGGTAGTTGAAGTGTACGCAGTAAACAGCTGTTTATTACTATTTGTACTACTCACGGACGAGTAAAGGGTCAAGGAAGAAACCAGTATGGCACGCCCTATATATTCTCATGAACTCATAGATCCAGACTTCGCCTGGCTAATTGCAAGTTTTCAGGAGGAAAATCCAAACTATGCACTCGTTGATGCTGTTGGTCTTCCTCTTGTTCTGATTTGTCGGCCAGTGATAGATAGTTTAGCACTATTACCAATGCTACCAGAACCAGAAGCAATTGATTCTGAAGATACGCCTCTATAATTGGAACATAACAAAATTAACCAACTATATTTATCGAAATACCAATATCAAAAACGTTTTCTAAAATTTACTAAAAGCTACCTCTATCAATTATTGACCTTAAGTTTATTTTCGAGCCGGAAGAACAAATTTATTGCCTCCTTCACTTTGTTGTATTGTTAAATTATCTCCCTCCACATACCCACGACGCTCTAAATTCATGTTTTTTATCCAGCCATTACATGAAAGAATTAAACTGAATAATCCTACAATTATTAAAACAGTTATTACCAAGCGAATATCACTAGCTCCACGCTGTGAAAGGATGTTTATCATTTTTTAATAACCGAATTTGCAATAACTTATACGCTAAAAAAGATGTCAATTTTTTTCTGAAATAAGTTAATAGTTAATGAAGATATTACCTATACCTATTTCCCAATGTTGGCCCAAGATATTTACGCTCCGGCGGATAAGGAAGCTCGATAACTGGTCTTTCAGCCTCAATCTCCCTCCTAAACTGCTCAATCCTACGTTCACGGGTAAAAATAAGTGCTTGTCGTGCCCATATTTGCTCAATTCGCCGCTTTTCTTCAGCCTCCTTGATTTCTTCCTTAATGACCCCGTAGGCAACGCCTACAGGAAAACCTATTGCAGCACCAAGCCCTGCACTTCGTCCAACAACACCTCTTGAAATTATCTTAGCGACTCCTGCTCCAACAACAGCTCCTCCTACAGCTCCTCCTACTCCATACTGAACAGGTTGCGGTAGAGATACCGAACATCCGGCGGCAAGAACCGCGATTAGACATAACAGAACAGAAACAAAGGTGGTTTCACATAAAGTTGTAAATTTTACTACCATAATCCGTTACTTTTGAGTCCATAATTTTTAGAGCAAGAAGAGCCTAACAGTGTTATGTAATTACAGGCTACTTAGTTGAGTAACTTAATCATCTTTTATACTTCGGCACTAGTAACGGTCAAAATAAACAAGAAGCGCGATTCAAGATAACCTAATAATAAAACTGCAACAAAAACTAACATGTTCATGCTTGTCGCCGTTTGGCTAGGCGTAGTAGCTTAGGGGTCGAAACGAGATGAATGGACTAAAATGTCATACTTCGTGCCCCTTTCTACAGCAGCAACTGAGGCGGCTTCATGGTCAAAAAAAGAATGGCTTGAAACCGATGGCTTAGGTGGATACGCAATGGGCTGTGGCGATGGTATCCCTCGTCGCAGATACCATACTCTCCTCACAGTTGCTATGAGCCCTCCAGTTCGACGTACTGTAATGGTAAATGGTGTTGAAGTATTTCTCACAGTGACCTTTGAAGCAGGAAACGTCGCCAAATATCCTTTGAGTTCTTTTCAATTCCCAGGACCAGTTTTTCATCCAAACGGTAAAAGTTTTTTATCTTCATTCACTGAAACCCCATGGCCCCAGTGGCATTTTTACTTATCAGATCACTTATCGATTTATAGTGAAATGTTTATGACCAAGGGAGCTCCCATAACAGTGATGAGATGGTGGCCGGAAATAAAAAAAGATTCGCCCACCATAGCCTCTCTCTCTCTTCAGATACGTCCATTTTTTTCATGTCGTAACCACCACGGACTACATCACAAAAATGATCAATTATCATTTCAAGCACAAAATACCCCAAGAGGAGTATTATGGAAACCTTATCTATCAATGCCTGAAATTGCCGTTCTAACCACAGCTGAGTATGTACATGATCATTTGTGGTTTGAGCGAGTTAGTTATGAATTCGATGAAGCACGCGGATTTGAAGCAAAAGAAGATCTAGCCTCACCGGGATACGTAAAATCCGAACTATTACCTCAGGGAATTTCACTTGCGTTTACTGTGCCTCAACTTATTCCAGATAATTTCATTCTTGACGGTGATGCCACAAGTATTTGTCAACAACTGCGAAAGCAAGAACTTGAAAGAAGAAATACCTTTACTGATAAGTGGGAGAGAGCGGCTGATGCATATATAGTGTCTCGTGGAGAACGTAAAAGCATAATTGCTGGATATCCATGGTTTAGCGACTGGGGACGAGATACTTTTATCGCAATTCGTGGGCTATGCATTTCTTGTCACCGATGGAGGGATACCACTGATATTCTGCTTGAATGGCAACAAGCAATATCTGCTGGGATGATTCCCAATCTTTTCCCTGAAGAGAGCGATGGACGACCTTTATACAACTCTATTGATGGTTCACTTTGGTTTGTAATTGCGGCCTATGAATTCATTTCTTCAGCTCCAAAAGCAGCCAGATCAGAGGATGAATATAAGATTATTTGCCAATCGATTAAGGAGATTATTGACGGATACAGTAAAGGAACAAGATTCAATATCCGTCTTGATAGTGATGGCCTTTTGCAAGGGGGTATAACTGGTACTCAACTAACTTGGATGGATGCAAAGGTTGGAGCACTAGTAGTTACTCCTCGTATCGGTAAAACAGTTGAAGTGCAGGCTTTATGGCTAAATGCTCTATATATACTGGAAACACTAGGAGATTCTTCTTACCAAGAAATAAGAATAAAAGGAGAGAAATCTTTCGCGGAAAAATTTTGGAATAATGCTCAACAGGAATTGTACGATGTCATAGACGTGGACTACCAAATTGGAGTAAATGATCCTACTTCTAGGCCAAATCAAATATTTGCCATAGGTGGGTTACCCTTTCAAATACTAAAGGGAGAGCAAGCCTCTCGCGTTGTGGCAAAGATAGAACAAAATCTGCTTACGCCTCATGGGCTTAGAACATTAGATCCTAGTGATAGTCGCTTTACACCTATTTATTCTGGAGGACCTTTTGAAAGAGATAGAGCTTATCATCAAGGTACCGTTTGGCCATGGCTTTTAGGAGCCTTTATTGAGGCCTGGCTCCGGGTTCGTGAAGATTCTGAATTAGTCAAACGCGAAGCCATTAATCGATTTATAATTCCACTACAAGAATCAATTATGGTGCAATACGGTGGGCACATTGCAGAAATAGCGGATGCTACCTCACCGTTTTTACCCCGTGGGTCACCCTGTCAAGCTTGGTCTTTAGCTGAACTTATACGATTACGTGTTCGTCTTGGTTTATCCAAACGGTAGATTAAAATAGCTAAAAACTCAGTTAATCAATTAACTAACAACAAGACTCGAAAATTTTTTTCGCAAATTACAGACTCTTTTCGTCAAGCCCTTAGCTTGTCATACTAAGATATATTTACGAAATTTCTCGAGACACTTATGTCAAATATCAGTGAGAGTCTGGCTAACTCTGATGAACGCGAAGTTCAAACAACTACAATGAGCAAAGAGCGTCGTCGCTTGCGAGAAAGCGAACATAGGTTAAAAAACTGGTCTAGATGGGGTCCATTTCTTAGTGAAAGACAATGGGGTACTGTTCGAGAGGACTACTCCAATGATGGTTCTTGTTGGAATTATTTTCCGTATGATCATTCAATAAGTCGCGCATATCGGTGGGGAGAAGATGGATTACTTGGAATAACAGATCGTCAATGTAGACTGTGCTTTGGTTTTGCGTTCTGGAATCTTTCTGACTCACATTTAAAGGAACGTCTCTTTGGTCTTACAGGTCCTGAGGGAAATCACGGTGAAGACGTAAAAGAGTGTTACTACTATCTTGACTCAACACCTACTTATTCATACTTTTCTTCACTATACAGATATCCTCAAAGTGCATTTCCGTATGAGCAACTACGAGTAGAGAATAGAAAACGAAGCAAACTGGATAATGAGTTTGAATTAACAGATACAACTGCATTCAATGAAAATAGATTTTTTGACATTCTAGTTGAATATGCAAAAGAATCTCCTGAAGACATTCTAATTAGACTTACCGTTACAAATAGAGGACCAGATTCATCATCATTATTTGTTATCCCACAATTATGGTTTAGAAATACCTGGTCGTGGGGCCGAGCTGGCGAGGGATATCTAAAAGATCCCCCTTCAATAACTAAAGGTCATCTAACAGGTTTATTCGTAGCTACTCACCCAACCCTTGGAACACGCTACTTTTATGATGGGATAAACTCAAACGTAGATGAGTCTGGTAACTCTTTTGGCGAAGAGCTATTTACCGACAATATCACTAATATGGAGCGCCTATTCCAATATGACTCTCCGTCTCCATACGTTAAAGATAGTTTTCATAGATATGTAGTTGAAGGCAAACGAGAATCAGTAAATCCTGAATTACAAGGTACAAAACTCGGAATAGTGCATCAATTAAATGTACCATCTGCTAGCTCTTTTGAACTCAAATTCAGATTGAAAAATTCGTGTGAACTCGAGCCAAAAAAATTATTTGACACAAGTTTTACCGATACTTTTTCGCAACGTATAAAAGAGGCTGATGAATTCTATGATGAAATACTTCCGGCAAAATTAAGTTTAGATGATAGGCGCATAATGCGGCAATCTTATGCTGGCCTACTTCATTCAAAACAATTTTATTATTTTTCTGTTAAGGAATGGCTGGAAGGAGATCCCACCCAACCAGCTCCTTCACCAGAGAGAAAAAAAGTCAGAAATACTCAATGGCGCCATCTCTATAACCGCGACTTAATTTCGATGCCAGACAAGTGGGAATACCCGTGGTATGCCGCATGGGATCTTGCATTTCACATGATACCATTCGCTCGAATAGATCCTAATTTTGCAAAACGTCAATTAATTTTATTTCTTAGAGAATGGTATCTTCATCCTAATGGACAAATACCCGCTTATGAGTTTGCCTTTTCTGATGTAAACCCGCCTGTACATGCTTGGGCATGTTGGCGTGTATACAAGATGACTTCACCTCAAGGAAAACGGGATAAAACATTCTTATCCCGAGTCTTTCATAAACTCCTGGTTAACTTTACTTGGTGGGTAAATCAAAAAGATCTACTCGGAAATAACCTATTTTCCGGAGGCTTCTTAGGGCTGGATAACATAGGAGTGTTTGATCGGTCAGCTCCACTTCCTACAGGAGGCCATCTCGAACAAGCTGATGCAACCGCATGGATGGCATTTTATTGTGGCACAATGTTATCAATGGCCTTGGAATTAGCTCGTGAAGATCCCGCTTACGGTGACGTAGCTTCAAAATTTTTTGAGCACTTTGTTGGTATTACAGATGCTATTAATCATTTTTCAGGAACAGGGCTATGGGACCAACTAGATGGCTTTTATTATGATCAACTAAATGTTGAAGGTAGAGGAACACCTCTTCGCATTAGATCTCTTGTTGGATTGCTACCACTGATAGCTGTTGAAGTTCTTGACCACAGTGTTATAAAACGTCTATCAGGATTTCGTCAAAGAATGGAATGGTTTCTTTCTCATCATTCTGAGCTTCGCCAACATGTTTCATTTACAAAGAATGAATTT
This sequence comes from Bdellovibrionota bacterium, assembly GCA_044347345.1. Lineage (GTDB taxonomy): Bacteria > Bdellovibrionota_C > UBA2361 > UBA2361 > JBIKUX01 > JBIKUX01. Next base: position 56,062 of record JBIKUX010000002.1, read on the forward strand.
TTTCCTGACGGTATATCTCTGCTTTCCATTCCATCAAGAGAACGACTTGAGCGCATGCTAAGATACCTATTTGATGAGCACGAGTTCTTTTCTCCTTACGGTATACGTTCTCTATCAAAAATTCACTCAAAATATCCTTATATTTTTCAATTCAAAGATTCGCAATATTCCGTGCAATATACTCCTGGCGAATCTAACACCACAATGTTCGGTGGAAACTCAAATTGGCGTGGTCCGGTATGGTTTCCAATAAATTATCTAATCATTGAAGCACTAGAGCGATATCATTATTTCTATCGTGATTCATTTATGATTGAAGTTCCACTAGGTTCAGGAAATTTTATAAATCTCTTACAAGCATCTAAAATGCTCGCTTCAAGATTAACTAATCTTTTTAAAATTTCTGATGCCGGCTATAGGCCGTTTCAAGGAAATAATGAAAGATATAATTCAGATCCATTATGGAAAGATAACATCCTTTTTCATGAGTATTTTCATGGCGACACTGGTAAAGGTTTAGGTGCGTCTCATCAAACCGGCTGGACCGCTCTAGTAAATCGATGCTTTGAAAAGTTAGTAAAAGATAATTTATAGATCTATTAACATTGCTCATTTAGTACTAGAGACTACAAACAATTTAAAACTACTCTGGATAATTCTAAACAATGGTAGATGGAAAAACATCTAAAGCCTGACTAAGAAAAAGAATCTGCGTTGCTTTCCATATACTATTGGTATCATATTTACCATGCAAAGCCCTTTCAATCTCCTCACCACAAATGAACGTGCCTTGCTTTTCCGCTAGTACCTGTACCAAATTCAAAAATACGTCACCTTGAAGTTGCGCTCGCCTTAATGACGAACCGGTAACTTCTATCATATCGGGAGAGATAATTCTTATGTCATGAGCCGCTAACCTAAAATGAAGGTCTCGCATCGAGCTAATCTGTAAAATAGCATCAGAACCCTCAATAGGATTCCTTTGAGAGAAAGAACGATTGAAGTCATCGCTCTTCACAAATAAAGACCTTCTAAAAGATCGATCTTGCAAAAAATCTGCAATATTTTCTCGTTCCATCCAGTTATCACTTAAAGACTCTACTTTTTGAATATCTGCTTGACCTAGAGTATATCTCCAATGAGTCCAAGGACGAGCATCACCAATATAAGCTAAATTCTTCTTCCAAGCTCGTTCAACAACATTTTTAAATTCAAAACCTATATTAACTGGAGCAAGATACTCATGAGCGATATAAGACAGAGGTTTCTGAGTCAAATTAGCGAGCTCACGCGAAAGTTGTGGACAAATACCAGGGCCATCTCTAAAAATTATTTCATATTCTCTGGCAATCTGCTGTGCCAGTTCTACTCGTAATTTCAAATTGGACTTTAATTTTGCCGTTTTTGATAGAAGAAACTGTCTTACTGTTCCTTTTAAATTCCAACCAGCAGCAATGTTGTAACTTAGAAATAAAACACCGCCACTTACAAGAGACTCTTTGGCAATATTTAAAATTGCTCTCTGAATATTTAAAGGCACCCAGGAATATACTCCGTGCACGATGATAACATCGTAAGAGTTTGGTGGAAATTTATGTTTGTCTATATTAACTTTTTCAAAATGTAAATTAGATAAATTGGCCTGTTTTTTTCTCTGCTCAGCTTCTTCGAGCTGTTTGTATGAACAATCAACTCCGAAGACTGTTGCTTCCGGCATTGATTGGGCTATAATATGACAATTTAGCCCCTTACCACATCCTAATTCTAAAATGCGGAGATTATCTTTATCTAAATCTGCCACTCCCCCATACATTTTTGTAAGAGTCCTTATCCAACGAGGAAAGGTCTCTGGAAAAGCAAATGATTCATACGGAAGCTCATCGTAGGTATTAGTTGCACCCATAACTTTCTCATTCCTGTGGAATTAAAAAACACACAAAAGTACTATTTACTACTTTATTTCTAACCAGCTGCTGCTATTTTTCTTACTTGAGTTAAGTCGGTATGTCCCTCAACAAGCTTTAATAATCCGTCCTGTAGTAGAGTCCTCATACCCTCATTAATAGCTAGAGCTCTAAGCTCCTGTACAGTAGCTTTATGATAAATAAGTCGTCTCATAGTAGGACTTGTAGTAAGTAATTCATGAATCCCCATACGACCACGGTACCCTGAATTACCACATAAATCACATCCCATGGGACGATAAAGTTGAGACTTACCAGGTGAAATTTTTAATTCTGATGAAATATCTTCCCCGTAGAGTCGAATTAACGTCTCATACTCTTTGTCACTTATTAAGTAAGGCTCCTTACACTTACTACATAAAGTTCTCACAAGTCTTTGAGCTACTACTCCAAGTAATGCATCTGAAAAACTAGCTGGATCAAGTCCGAGATCAAGAAGCCGAGTTATCGTTTCAGGAGCAGAATTTGTATGTAATGTTGAAAGAACCAAATGGCCTGTTAATGAAGCTTCAACTCCAATATGAGCAGTCTCATGATCACGCATCTCACCAATCATAACTACATCAGGGTCAGCACGAAGAAATGCCCTAAGAGCCGCAGCAAAATTAAATCCTATCTTTGGCGCTACAGCAACCTGACACAAGCCAGCTTGAGATATTTCAACTGGATCTTCAGCAGTCCATATCTTTCTTTCAGAAGTATTAAGATAACCTAGCACTGCATGAAGTGTTGTGGTCTTTCCTGACCCTGTAGGCCCAACTACCAAGAATAGTCCGTGCGGTATATTTATTAAATCCTTGAGCTTACGAAAATTCACTGAGCTAAGTGAGATCTTATCTAATGGTAGTGGTTCACCAGAAGCTAAAAGACGAAGTACCGCAGCTTCTCCGGAAACAGTGGGAATAGTGGCAACACGAAGTTCAAGTAATTGACCACCAATCTTTAAAGACATTTTTCCATCTTGTGGCTTACGCCTTTCTGAAATATCAAGCTTGCTCATAATTTTAATTCGCGATATGAGAGCTCGTAAATGCGAAGGAGGAATTTGGGTAAGAACACGACATACACCATCAACACGTATTCTTATCTCAGCTGGAGATTTCCCATTTCCTGGCTCAATATGAATATCTGATGCTCGCGCCTCTCGTGCTTCAATAATTATCTGATTTGCAAGTTTAATAATCGTAGCATGGTTTTCTTCTTCAGTTATTTCTTCCTGCTGATCAACATCTAAGCTAATTCCCGTTTCCTCAGCAAGCTTTGTAACTAGAGATGATGCTGACTTATTGAGATCTTCTCCTCCTGAAATCTGAGAAAGATAGCGATGAATATCCTCAATAAAGCCGACCTTAAATACATATCCTTCGGCGCTTATTTGTCGCTGTATTTCCATCAAAAGCTGTGCACTTGATGGATCGTCAACTAAAATTGTAGCTTCGCCCGAAACAAAGGATATTGGTACCCATTTAAGAGTTTTTAAATAGCTAGATGACATCCCTTGGAAAAGTTCTGTTGGAACTTTAATTCTTGGATCAAAATCCATAAAAGGCACTTGGTAATATTGCTCCAGAGAGAGACCAAGTTCTTTTTTTGTTACTTTTCCTGAACGCAATAAAGCATCACGAATTGAGATTGATTCTCTTCGTGCGACTGCCTCAATCTCATTTAATTGTTCTTTATTTATTATTCCTTTTTGTAGCAAATACTCAAAAGGAGTTGATGTAGCACTAAGCTCAGAGCGGAATCGTTGAGCGATATGTCGAGCAATAAGCTCTGATTGATGAAAATCTGTCCTAGTAAATGAACCTCCACCGCGCTTGTTTAGAACCTGTAAAACACCTAGTAGCACATCGCGGTATTTAATAGGAATACAGATTACAGATTCGGTACGAAATCCACTTTTTTTATCGAAAGAATGATTAAACCTTAAAAGTGGATGAATTTGCTTGAGGAACTCTACTTTACTTACATCGCTGATAAGCAACGGGCTTTGACTTAAGGCTACATATCCGGCAATTGATGAGGCATTTAATGGTACCCTAACCTCTGTTGGACGCTTATACTCACCAGAAATAAATTTTGAAACAATCTCTCGGTCATTTTTTCCCTTTTGATAGATGGTAAACCGCTCAGCATCCATTATTTTTAAAAGAGGCTCTTCTAATTTTCCTAATGCTTCAACAAAGTTATATGCCTCTTGAATCTGCCCCATAAGAATACTTAGATCCTCTATGGTGCTGTTAAGGTTTTCTAGTCTTTTAGTTTCTCGATGATTATGTTCATCAGAACCAGAAGGGGTCTCTGTGCTTTGTGTATCTGACGTCATGTCACCCCTCATTAATCTTCCGTTAAAACTGATCTCATAAAAACAGTCTTTGCTCACTTATTTGCAAGCTAAAAACCTTAGTTTTTAGTACTTTTTATTTTTTATCTTTTAAATAATACTTACCAATCTCGTCAGCTTCCATATTATTCAGTCGAACAAGTAGTAACTTATCTTAACCCCTCATTATTGCTTTATTGGATTTATAAGCTTTACTAAAAAAGCTTATAAATATTTTTAGGAAATTAAAGGCTTAGATAAAGATATTATCAGTGATATCAAGAGGAAGAGGGAGAAACCCCGTAAAGAGTTACAGGCTCACTTTTCCCCTTTAACAAAACAAGCCCAAATGAAGTGAATACGAATAAATCTGAAACATGATCAAACACCTCTCCTGTAAGGAGAAGAGGACAACCAAGCTCTTTACATGTAGCTTCTACCCTAAAAGCAGTGTTTACTGCATCTCCCATAATGCTACTATCGCGCTGGGAGCTCCCTCCAACATTACTACTAGCAACTACACCTTCATGAATACCAATTCCAATTTGAAAATTAAAAGCTTCTTTTGTAGATAGCTTCATTTCCTCAACTTTTTTCAATAGGTTCATCGCTACGGTAATGGCAGTTCGAGAAGCAGCCGACGGCGCCTTTTTATCGACGCGCCAGTACGCCATAAATGCATCACCTATGTATTTATCAACAACACCACCAGACTCGCTTACAATATCGTAAACCTCTCTAAACCAGCTTCCTAAAAAACGGGCAAGCTCTTCAGGAATTAAAAGCTCACTTAGGCGAGAAAAATTTCGTATATCACCAACCATCACTACAACTTGAGATACTCGCACTCCTACCATAGTACGAAGCTCAATGTTACCTTTTAAAAGCTCTGATTTATGAACTTGCTGCTCAGGAAATTTAAAACGAAAAAGTACGGCACCAAGCAAAATTTCATCACCGTGATGCAAGGATGTCGGGGATATTAGAAGTTTAGAATTAAGATACGTGCCATTGGAGCTACCCAAATCAATAAGCACAAATTCATCTGCACCTTGTCGTCGTATCAGTGCATGCTGCCGTGATATCAAAAGGTCATCAGGAAAACTAATAGTGTTTTGTTTCAACCGACCAATCGTAGTTGAGCTTCCGAGCTCTATTTCGGAGTTTTTATCTTTTGAGACTAGTATTTGTAGGCTTGGTGCCATGCTTGTCTAAGCCCTTCTCTCATCAATGGAGTAGTGACTGACTCCCATGGCATATCGAACGATAGTAAAATTAACTCAAGAAAAACGATCGCTTCTTAGAATCTGGAACAAAAATCATAATCAAACCACTTAAAGCATACGCTAGTGATAATACAAATAATCCAACCTTATTATTATACCACAAAAGTCCTATTGCTACAGCAATAACAACTTGAGCAAAAGGGCGAGCTGAACGAAATCTAAACTGTTTAATACTAAGATATTCAATTCGAGAGACCATTAAAAAAGAAAGCGATAATAACAGTGCCGAAACAGCGCCAAGAACCGCAAGTGAGGAATGCCAAGTTGGTTGAAAGTGAACCATAGCTGCTACTACTCCAGCTGCGCCAGGAGAGGGGAGTCCATGAAATTTATCTAAATTCGGATCACTTATATTAAAACGAGCAAGCCGCGTAGCAGCTGCAACAGAAAAGAGAAATGTAACAAGAACTCCAAATTCATCCGCTGCTATGCGATAGCACCAATGGTAAACTAAGATAGCTGGAGCCAATCCAAAAGATACGAGATCACAAAAAGAATCAAATTCTACTCCAAACTTAGACGTAGCATTTAAACGGCGTGCTACTCTTCCGTCTAAGCCATCGAGCAATATTGCTATGCCTATCGCTACCGAGGCCTGAAAAAATCGCCCTGATGCAGCATAAACTATGGCAAGAAATCCGCAGAACATATTACCGACGGTAACACTGTTTGGAATAAGATATCGTCGACGATAAAGGGTGTCAGCCAGTTGCTGCCGCCTCACCCTTTGACCCTGACGATTCCGATTTTTGAAACGTTCGGATTCTTGATTCGCTTCACTGGTTGACGATGATAATGATGAGACTGTTAAAGTCATTGAAGGTTTTGACGTTTGAATATTTGAAGGTAACACAGTCATGATTCTTTTCTCATCTTAAATTTAAGGTTTGTCGCCTATTAACCAAAATTTACTGTTACCTGCCCAGTAATGTTAATAACAGACCTCCAACTAGTATAAACTACAGCAATACCGTACTCTGGAAGACCGGCTAGTGCAAAAATAAGCCTCTCCTGTTGCTTAGGAGATAAATCACTTAAAAAATGATCGCATACTAAAAAACTTCTAATGCGGGTGATTTGTTTTCCCAGCCTCCGTACACGGCGACTATTAGTCGAGGCAACTTTAGTACTCCTAGAAGAGGAATCAAATGATGCGCATAGGTGCAATCGGTTCGGCAATGCACGAGCAATTATTGCTAACCGCTGAAGTACCGGATCTACTGTAATTAATTTAGAGCACAATGTTATCTTGCGAGCATTAAGAAGGTCATCTTCTATACTAAGAATCTCAGTATAATTATCATCTAACTTATCCTTACCGTGAATAGCTCGAAAAAATAGTTTTAATATTGGATCAAGCTCGGTAAATGAATGCGCTAGAGTAACAAATTCCCAGAGGGAAATCTGTTTCCCAATCAAGTTTTCATACAAAGTAGAGTCATAAACTCTTATGGTTACTAAAGAATTTTCAAGGCCGCTAAAAGCACCGAAAGTTTCATCTCTTACTGCATCTTCCGGCCAATATGATAAATACCGCCCGGGAATACTCAAGGGGGTATAGCGATTACTTCTGCCAGACTTTGGACGCTCTTCTTGCCACTTCAATATTCCTTCATCAAAATTTGATTCTCTGGCAAGAGCTTTTGCCAAAAGTGTTTTACCTGAACAAGGTGGTCCTACGAGTGCAACTACCCAAACTGAGGAAAATTCTGGCATCACTAAAGTTAACGAGGCTTCATTATCTACTACAAAACCGGAACAATTTAAGCCTCCTTTTACATTTATTTCACAAAATTTAATTGACTCCCTTTGTTGACAATCAAGTTTTACTAATCGGTTGTTAGCACTAATTTGTAGGAACAGGTTTGGAACCTTATTGATAAGATGTGGAAAATAATCCGAGCAGAATGGGAGGAATATATCACTTTCTTCTATTTGCAGAGTGTTAAGAATAGCAAATGACCACAATAATCGTTCAGTCCATGAGAGTATATCAAATGAAGAAGATAAAAAATGTCTTTTTAGCGCAGGATAAATACTGTTTAAAAATTTGGATTGAGAGGACTCAGGAAATAATTCTTTAATCCATTTTGTCGCTTCATCAACGGTCATAATCGGAATATGGAAAATATATTTTCCTCCGAGAGTTGGATAATCAGAATTTTGTTTGACACCAGACCTGATAATTTCCCCGATGCTAGTGCCGAGAGAATCTGTGGGAGGCTTATCAATAAACCAACCTTCTTGAAAATATCCGACGTTTTTTACAAAAGACCGACGAACATCAAGTAGAGAAAGTGCAAAAGTTAGATTAGATTGCCCAAATCTCTGCCGCAATGAATCAAGTTGTTTAATATAAGTTTCTGTAAAAGGAACAGAAAAAGAGGATAAAATTAGCTGTAGCCTCGACGGCAAGTCACTATCTGACTGAAGCTTGTCAAGCCAATTCTCTATTTTAACTATCTCCCCATCAACAAGAACCCAAAAAGCATTAAATGCTTCGGCAATAAGGGCAATATCTGCATAAGAAGCGATAGCAATCGTTCCAAATTCATGTGCATCTTTAACCTGATTCAGAGAATTTGAGCAGATAATTGTGGGCCCAGTAACTATGTATCCCTTAAAATCACCTAAAATTTCGGTTAAATAACCGATGGATCTTCTCCCGTAAGGAAATTTTCCATAACTGATTCCATGTTCAGCACCGGAACCCGACTCTAATCCCTGAACTAATGCATCAAGACCCGATAAGTGACCTAAACTACCCTCCGGAAATAAAACCGGGGCATAATTACCAGCTAACGAAATCGGATACTTCTTAGCTGTAAGAATAGATATTTTAGAATCTACCTCAGTTTTATTTGTAAATATGTTACTGAATTTTCCTATTAGCGCGTCTTTATCACCTAATTTAAGTAAGCTCACAAATAAAAGAATATCTTCCTCACTCAACTTAACATCACTGAAGTAACGATGAGGTTTGTCTGTCATTAACTTTCAAAGTCCTCTAGTATATATTTAAACGTCTTTATAAATAATCAGATGCAACTTTAAATGTTAAATAGAAAACTGTTGCTCTATTCACCAAGGTCTATTCTGTTGCTTACCATCGCAGTAGGAGCAGGAGCAATTTTCTACTCAAAGCAAGACCTAATTATATCAACAATTATTTTAAGTTTTGCTGGCATTACAGCCATAACGGGAATTATCACGGTGATTTATGGAATTTACCTAAGAAAAAAACAACCATTTCAAACCAATATCTCAGGCACAAACTTCAGTACGAATGAACAAGTATCCCTTAACTTAGTTCTTCCAAATGTAAAGCTCCTGCCTGGTTACATGATTATAGCTAATTTAGCTTTTTCGGAAAACATTATTTCAATATTACCCGTAAAAGCTAAGCTTAAAAATAATTCATTAAAATGGGAGATAGTAATCTCTTTGCCACACAGAGGAGAATGGAAGGTAACTAGTTGCTCAATTTTTTTAAGAGATTTTCTTGGTTTGACAAATTTTAAAATTACTAAAGATACAAATTTGTTTCCTATAATAAATGTATTTCCACAACCAAAAACTAATCAAACTATCCCTTGTTTATTTGAAGGGATTCAACGCGGAGACGATATATCTTATCAAGGCACAAGAAATGGTGATTATTTCGACTTAAAAGCCTACCAACCCTCTGATGGGATTAAACGGATTGTATGGCGTGCTTATGCTCGCTCAGGTCAACTTATGAGCCGGATACCTGAGCCTACGATACAAATCACTGGCAGATTACACTTATTTATTTATGCCCTACGGCCCGATGATGACGTGGTAGCAGCAGTTATTAAATATTTAAGCGATGTAGAACCTTTCGGTACAAGTTGGATTGCAACTTGTTTAGGTGCAGGCGGACGATATACATCAGACAACATAGAGGAAATACTAAATTTATGCCTTACTTCAACATGGAATAGTGAATCAGCCAAACCGGAGCAAGAGCTTAAATCATTCGTAGACAATTTATATCAAGAGAGTGTAGTTGGATCTACGATTGTTATAGCGATTCAAGATACTCGCTTAATTGAAAAAAGTTTTCAAAAAATTATCAACAATTTTGGCGACTTTCTTCAAAGCAAAGGTATTACGCCTAAACTACTCATAGCAGAAACTCAAAAAAATAGTTCTCTACAAAATGGCAATCTACAATCAGGTAATTTTAAAAGCTTCTCTTGGCTTGTTAAGCCATTTTGGAATTTTAATCATTCTAACTCATCAAGTGCTTTAAGTAAGACATCTCTTGAAACTTGCTTAAAGCCTTATGTTGAAAAAGGCTGGCATATTGCAAATGTATAGTAGATCGTTCTCAACTGTTCTTCTCTTTGCACGTTCTCTTATATGGATAAGTTCTATCCTAACTCTTACTCACTTTTTTGGTATATCAGTAAATACTACCCTTTTGTTTGTAGGAGTAGTATGCAGCGTTCTTATTGGAGATTATTTAGGAAATTTACCGCTAACTACTTTAGGAGGCATTACTCTTTACGGATTAGCCATTGTAGGAATTTGGATTACATCTGCACTTTTGGCTCAAATACCTCTTCCATCTAACGTAGATCTCCTCCAATTAGCGATATTTTTGGACTTAATCAAGGCACCAATCTTAATATGCACTATAGCTTCTTTTAATACATGGATTTTAAAACGATGGGAAGGAATTGCAATCATTGAAATAGTGAGCTTTATTGTAGCTATTGCTTATGCTTTATCTAGCCATCAACAATTAAATCTTGACAGACCTAAACTCGCAATAGCTTTAGCTTGGCAGCTTAATATAAACGCTGCCGAATTTTTTATACTTACTGGTGGAATTTTACTGATTATCACTCTGCTACATATAGCTATTTGCAGTAGTTTTCATCAAATAAATAAGTTTAATAACTTTAAATATAAAAATTATAGTTCTATATCAAAAGATGGTTTATTATTTAGTGGCTCAAAATTAAATTATTCACCTCTATTCACTAAAGAATGGTGGCAGGCTTTTTGTAGGCAATTTATTGCAGTCATTGTTTTAGCACTGATAACTATCCTGATAAGTTTTTCTTTCTATCAAACTCTTCCTCTTAAATCTGGTGGTCAATTAACAAACGGAGTTGGTAGCGGTAAAGCTGAAGAGGGGAAAAGCCCGCTTGGTTTTCATTCTGCTCTAGGAGCTACTAAAGAGCCAGCTGCAATCGTTAGACTAGACTCAGATTACTCAAGCTCCCCTTTTTCTCCGATGCTATATATCCGCGAAAGTGCGCTATCCCAAATTGGAGGGCGTGAGATGGTCGTAGCAAACGAACGTTTTGATACTGATATTCCCAAAACTTCCGTTAATCTGCCTTTTGAACGTGCCCCAAATACAAATCTAATAGACAGAATAAAAGTAGACCATTCCATCTTTCTGTTATCTTCTCAAGATAATCCATTTGCCATAGATTACCCCATTCAAATATCGCCAATAATAAACCCTAGTCCTAATCGTTTCGTTGGAGCTTATCGCGCACAATCGCTAGCGCCCACTTATAACTTCAAAACTTTAAGCAATACGCCTGTGGGTGACCCTCTCTGGAATGCTGAAGAGCGAAGCCATTATACTGCTCCTCATCCTGACCCTCGTTATGCAGAAAAGGCAAAGAATATAGTGGGTTCTCTTTTTCTCCCCATAGATCAAGCCAGAGCAATAGTTAACTATCTGTCAAAGCATGCTACATACACCCTTCAACCAAACCATGATGTTCAAGATAAGGATGACCCTGTGCTTCCGTTTTTGTTCGGCGACCTCCGTGGCTATTGCGTTCATTTTGCCCATGCAACGGTATATATGCTCAGAAGTCTTGGTATCCCCTCTCGAATCGCCACGGGATTTATGACTGATTTAAGTCAATCTAAAGATGGTCATATATTACTTAGAATGAGCGACCGACACGCCTGGGCAGAGATTTATATTCAGCGCATAGGATGGGTTCCATTTGATACTCAACCAGAACAAGTTGAAAGCCATGCCGATACCCAAGTCGATAGTAAAATACTGGATGAATTAATGGGACTTTTGGAACCTTCAAATGATATCTTACCGTCACAAGATAATGAATCAGAGAAGAAAAAAAACCTGTTAAATTTTACTTTAAAAGATATCTTTAAATACGGTGTAACCTTTTTCAGTACTCTTTTATCTTTAGTCATCGTAACTAAAATTATGCTCTGGTATGGATGGCGAATTTTTATAAATTCGGAACGAAAAGCTAAATGGATGTACTATGCACTACTAGCACGCTATTTAGACTCAGGATTAATTCGCAACTGGGGAGAAACTAGATTAGAGTTTACGCAAAGAATAACGGCCACAATCAAAGAAAGATTCAATCAACTACCGCATCTAGATAATAATTGGAAGATAGCAGAAGTTCTATCAACATATGCTAATTATCTACACATCAGTCCTTCTGATAGAGCAACTCAATATCAACTCTTAACTAATACTTTTACAAAAGATATGACAGAGTGGCGCAATTTACCGCTATATTTCAGATTAGCTGCTATAGTCAGATTACGCTCAGTGGTCGCTTTTTTCACTCACTCAATAGGGTAACTTAAATGTTACAAAAACTTCTCTGTATCACCTTTAGGTTAATATTCGTGTTATACTTTATTACTCCTAACTGGTCATATTCTCAAAGTGCGCAATCTTTAGAAGACAAGCTCAGTACTAACCATATTGATAATTCTGAACTTGATAAACTTAGCGCTGACGATCTTGTTGATCGTGGGGCTAAATTGCTCATTGAGCAACGGTCTATTGATGCAAGAACAGTTCTCCTTAAAGCTTTAGAGAAAAATCCAAAACTTTTTAGGGCGCATATTTTATTATCAAATTATTATTTGGGAAGCGTCGGACATTTTCGACTAGCACAAAGATACATTAATAGAGCAAAAGAGTTATTTGAAGAAGTTTATGGTCGGCCTCCTTATACGCTTTCATTTCTCAAAGCGATCCATCAAGAAATCTTATATTATATAATTCAGACGGAACTGAATTTAGACAATTATCCTGAATCTCTAAAGGTGGTTGAGCAGTTTGAAAATGAAGGATACTTTGCTGAATGGCTCCATTCAACAAAAGCATGGATCCTTATGAAAATGGGGAAATTAGCTGAAGCTGAATCTGTCGCTAGAGAGGGGATATTTCTTTTTGGTCAATCGGGAAGATCACTAAATATTTTGGCGATTCTCCTCAGCATGCAAGGAGAAACAAACGAAGCTCTTAAAATCTTTAAACAAGCCGTTGAGATAGAGCTAAGTCTAGGAGGTTCCGGACAACCAGCTACGCCACTAAATAATAGCGGTGAAGTATACAAGGAACTTTTCGAAGATAGACGAGCTGAAGCCGCCTGGATTCAGTCGAAAAGTTTACCCGATGGGTGTGAACATGTACTTCCAAGCTTAAATCTTGCTCTCTTACGAATAGACCATCTTAATTTAAGTGGTGCCAAAGATAGTATCGAAACCTTCCTACACTGTTTTGAGCAATTTCCGATGCGAAATGGTGAGGAGCATCATGCTCTTATTGCATTAGCTCGAGGACGACTCGCTCTTCACTCTGGTAAACCATTCTTGGCTATATCCTTATTTAACGAAGCACTAGAAAGAGTTCAGTGGTTTGGTAAAATTGGAACCAGCGCCGAAGACCTTTACGCTGGAGCTCTAACATCACTCGGTCTTGCGTACGAATTTGCTAACAATCATCTTAGTTACTCTCCCACATCGGGGATTTTTGAGGCAGTCATTAATAGGTATAAAATTATCAAAAATAAAGTCGCCGCATGGTGGGCACATCGACAAGCCAGAATTATTCTAATAAAGCAACTAAATTCTTTTGAAGATCTTAAAATTAGAAATACTGATAGTCTGCTTGAATATCCCACTCTCGGAAGCCTTCTAGGAACGCTCCCTGGTTCACTAGCTGTTCGCCGTTTAAATCAACAAATAACTCAGGATCCTCGAGTAAAAGCGCACGCATACTACAAAGCATATATAGCTGAAGCTTCAAGCAGAAAAAATCAAAGCTTAATATACAAGCAAGCGCTTTCTTCACTTCGTCCTCATGAAGACAGGCTTTTATGGATACACATTAATGCCCGACTTCTGAAGTTAAATTTACAGTCAAATAAAAAAGTAAATGAAGCACTCCACAAACTATTTAGAGTTTCCCCGAGCGCTATCCGCAATTATGGACTATTCATTCCGGTATTTGCCAGAAATTCATTAAGCGATCTAGCTAAAGCATTTGCTGGAACTCCGATTCTTATTCAAAAAGACCCTACTCAAGATTTATCAATAGAGGCAACATTCTCCGAAAACGGAAAGGTGACTTTTATCTTTTATTCGTCATCACAAGCAAAAATTTCGGCAACAGGCGAGGATATAAATTCAGCTGCAAAGCTACTTTTACAAAAAGTATTCGTGCTATAAAAATACACAATAAGGGATAGTAACATGACTTTTCAGACGATGGTGGCAGATTTACCGAGTAATCCGACTGATCAAAGAATACTTTCGGTTCCAAAACGGTTATCAACCGGAATGGCTCAGATTATTCGCGGACGTGAAGACACAATCAACTTAGTCATTACAGCTTTACTCGCTGACGGCCACGTATTAATTGAAGATCTTCCTGGATCAGGTAAAACGACCTTAGCAAAAACCCTTGGATTGCTCATTGACTATGAATTCGAAGGCAACAACAAAAAGCAATTGAGCACTTTTCGTCGAATCCAATTTACCCCGGACATGCTTCCTAGTGATGTTCTTGGCGTAACGGTCTTCGAAACATCAACCAACTCATTTAGATTTATTGAGGGTCCAATTTTTGCTCACTTAGTACTTGCTGACGAGCTCAATCGTACTAGCCCTAAGGTCCAAGCTGCCTTTCTTGAATGCATGGCCGAAAAACAGGTCACAGTAGATAATGTTACTCACTCGCTCGATGAGCTTTTCTTTGTAATAGGCACTCAAAATCCCCTTGATATGGCCGGCACCTATCCATTACCCGGAGTCCAGCTCGATCGATTTTTATTTCGCATTCCCATGGCATACGTTAATTCAACAATTGAGCTTGAACTACTTCGTGCCAATCAGTTACCTTCAGAAAAAATAATGTCCATATCTCCTGTTGTATCTAGGAGTGAAATACTAGCGGCAAGAGCTGAAATCGCCAAAGTTTTTATAGCTCCTACCATTCAAGAAGCAATGGTATTTTTGGCTGAACAAACAAGAACTCATCAAGACCTCACCGCTGGACTCTCTACCCGTGCTCTTTTGCTATTTCAACGAGCGCTTCAATCTTGGGCATTTTGTCATGGCCGATTCTTTGTAGAAGAAGATGATGTAAAACAAATTGCTCCGTATATTTTAAGTCATAGACTTAGTGCTCGAGGAGGCAAAGGAGCACTTAAAGAAATTATCGATAATCTGATTCAAAAAACCATTGAACGTATCATCAAGCCATTAATTAATGGTTGATCACTTAACCAAAGTGACGAGAAAAATGGGCTTTTCTAAAACGTAGTAAACAAGTTCAGTTAAATCACTCATACTTTTTTGTAATCATCCAACTTGGAATAAGCGATTGAAATAAACGATAGCAATTAAAGCTAGATATTTTTTACTGACCTGAATTAGATAAATAAGTAGATCAACAAGCTCCATATACTCGCACTTAAAAACAATAATATCAGAGCTCGACATAAATTTACTGGGCCCTCTGTCGGCTCAAAACATTTGTCATCAGCGGATATATTTTTAAATTTTGGTGTAAGTTTTGAAAGCTCAGCTCGCTTCAGCAAGAGTCTATCGTATTTAGCCCGTTTTTTTGGATTTGACAGAACTTTATAAGCAATAAGCGCAGCTGAGAACTCCTCTTTAGCGCGAGCAGTACTATTTTTATCAGGATGTAAATTAATCGCCTTTTTCCGAAATGAGGATCGAATCTGCTCAAACGTGGCATACCTTTCAACTCCTAGCACCTCGTATAATGAATTTTTAAGCGAGGTATCGTCCTGATTATTTGCAGCTAACACATCACTCTCATAACTTTAAAATTATTGTCTTTTATTTTTTACCGTTATTCTTGAAAGTAAAAATGACTGAAATATAAACATAAAGCAGCTCCCTAAAAATACTTATAATGATTTTAACTACTTATTCTCTACAATCAAAACATTGACTTTTTTGATTCCTTTCCCATAACGTACCAAATTTGTAGGAGCACAGTAGTTAAGAAAAACTCTTTCAACGCTTGGACTCCCCAGCGTTCAATAGATACAGTATGCTACCTAGCGTTCAATAGATGCTCTATGCAATGAACGTAAGTACTAACTATGTATTTTGGAGGAAATTACCCATTGAGTACCTTTAAAAGTGGTGGACCTAAAAAGCGGGATTGGAAAAAGCCCGTTCAAACACAAGAATCACATCGTATAAATGATCGAATCATAGCTCGCGAAGTTCGTTTAATCGGAGAAAAAGGAGAGCAACTAGGAGTACTCTCGATTCGCGACGCGCTTGCTGCTGCTGAGGCTGCCGGCATCGATCTTGTTGAAGTGGCTCCTGATGCTAACCCTCCAGTTTGTAAACTTCTAGACTTTGGTAAGCTTAAATACAGAGAACAAAAAAAAGAGGCTGAGGCTAGAAAAAAACGAGCTGAAAATACCGTTAAAGAGCTTCGCATTAGATATCGAACCGGCGTTGGGGACCTTGAAACAAAGCTTAAACACGCTCGAGAATTTCTCCTTGAAGGAGATAAAGTAAAATTTTCTATGCGGTTTAGAGGTAGAGAGGAGATGTACGTAGGCTTGGGTAATGAAAAATTTGATCAAATTATTGAACGACTATCTGATATAGCCTCCGTTGACGAAAGAAGTCCCCTTGCAGGCAAGCAGATATATCTTGTTCTAGCACCAGTTAAGTTAGCCAAACAAAAAACTGCTTCCAAATAAGATTGAAGGGTTAATGTGACGAACGCAGTTATCAATCATCTCCGTCGTCGAGCACCACTCTTAAAGGCGATTGAGGATGCTAAGCATCCTCAATCTCTAGTGCAATCACTTCCATCGCAAGCTATCTACTTCGCCTTAAAACAAGAGGGTCTTTCCTCCTGTGTTGATCTAATCAATATGGCGAGTGCCCAGCAGATTCGTCTTATTCTCGATTTGGATCTCTGGGAAAGAGACCAACTAAACGAAGAAGCGTTTTGGGAATGGCTCTCACTTCCAGATGCAGATGACTCTTTGGATATATTAGAGAAAATTTTACACAATTGTGATCTTAAATTGGTAGGAATACTTATAAATAGATATGTGGAAGCAACTGTTTGTGAAGAGCCTACAGATGAGCCACCTGGAGCTCGGTTTGTTACTCCAGATAAGGGATATTCTTGGATAAGAGTCAACATTGAAAATGAATTACACAGCTTTCTCCTATCACGCTTTTTAGCTTTTATTTTCTCAAAATCTCCAGAAATTTATTATCAGATACTTGCCATCCCTGGAGTAGCAACAGCCTCGGTTTTGGAAGAAGAAGCCTTTCAAGAAAGAAATGGAAGATTGTTGGGTGAAGGCTTTCCAAGTGCTGATTATTGTGCTGAGCTTCACGCTCCTATATCTCTAAGTGCCGTTCATCAATACCTAATTAACGAAAAGTCCAAGACTTACATAGACGCTAAAATGTTTGGAATGGAGCCTCTGCTTCACAGTTCTACAGATTTCCCACCTCTTATTGATTCAATATTATCTCACCTGCCAGATACAACTAAATTTGAAGCTGAGTTAACACTAATAATGAATTCCGCTATTCTTTTTTATTCAGTATCATTTTATCATCTGGAACAAGTAGAAAGACTTTTTGCCAAGGTCATTGGAGCAATTGAAATAGGACTAGAATCTATTCTTTCATCAGAAGAATTATCAAATAATAGTGGTACCGCTATTGAAATATATGAAAGACTTGGTCTTCAAATGCTTTATCGTCATGGTCTGGATTTATTAGCAAAACTCCAACGACTTGCTCGCAGCACCTCAAAAAAACTACAGGATAAATTAGATCTAGAGGATCCTCTATTCAGTCTTTATCTTGAGGGAGCGATGATTCGTTTTCCAGAAATTCCTGAAGAACTTCCCTCATCATTTCAAGAGAAGGGCAAAGAGAAAAAGTCAGAAAAAAATTATCTCTCCTCTAAGCTACTTCCTATTCAGTCGAAGCAAAATCTTGATATAGCTATTCAGGTCATTGAAAAGTTGCTAAATAATAGTTGATTCAATAACTACTTCTTTTTATCCGCAGATTTTTTATCATCTCCTTCTATTGCTTGCCCAGCGGCATCACTCGTGCCATCTGAAACAATCTGAGCTTTCTCCTCTATGCATTGTATGGGGTCAGAGTCACCGATATGACATTCAATTTCACGAGCAGTGCAAAGGTCTGAAACTTGCTTTTCAATAAGTCTTCTAACGGTAAAACTCATTGTGTGTAGACGGTTTGTATGTGACCCAAGCTGACCAGCTATGCAGCGCGGTGTGTTTTGATAGATTTTTTTACACTCTTGCAAGGCTTTTAACTGCTCTTTTTTTATTTTTTGATCTAGTTCAAGCTTAGCATTCTCTGTGGTTTTTTCTGTTTGGGAAAAACTACCCCAAAAAATAGTTTCTTTAGTTTCTTTACCATCAATTTTTTTAACTATTTTATAACTGACATCAGCTCTGCACTTTGTGTCTGCCTCTACAATGCCAAAGTTAACAGGAGTTAAAAAAATAAATGAAACTACCCTAACTAAAGATGAATAACTAAACATTGGTATCGTCAAAAATGAACATATAGGCGATTTTGCCATTTACACTATCTTTCTGATGACTATGAACGATACACCGAACAGTAATTTTGGTCTTATTGATGGAGATACAGTGGGTCTTTTTGGATTACCCAATGAAACAGGTAGTCCAGAACGGCGACTTTTGCTTGCTATTCTTGAGCGAGCGATTTTAGATTTTGTTGGCAATGACGAAAAAGAGCGTGAAATAGCTCAAATTTGGCTATTTGAAGATTATTCAAATAACAGCGACGTCGAAGTACCAATCACTGTCTCAGAAATATGCGAAGCCTTAGATTTAGATTGTACTAAGGTTCGTAATCGAGTAAGAAAAATGCCAAGACGTGGGGATAAGAAAGTTGCTCCATGGTACTTTGAGCGCCACATAAAAGCCGCTTAAAAACAAGCTTTCTTCACTATAAAGGGTAATAAAATACCCTTTATATGTTCTTTTGCAAAAAGTCATAAAAATGCTTTTCAAGTTAGCCAGCAACGGCATGAAATCCAGCTCTATGATGTAAATGTGTTCTAGAAGTAATAGCTTCGCTCTTTGAGCCGTACCCTCTTCGCCTTACAATTTCTTTCGATACAAGATGAGCAAAACTAAGTCTTCGAGCCAGAAGGCGCAAGGTAATCAACCCCAAGATCAAAAGTAAGGTAAAAATAAGCGAAATAATTGTTTCTAATGAGCCTATTTCAATAAAACCTATTAAAGCAAGCACCACTATCACTCCCAATGGACCACTAGCGACCATAATGAGACGAGAAAGCACACGCCACCAGACAATTTTAATAAAAAGATGGTCATCACTCACCTGAGGTGATAGCAAATCCTCTAAATATGATTCTAAACACTCGGTAGATACAACGCTCACCGCAATTTGAAATTCACTACTTATCCAATATTCGTGAGCTCGACTTACTTCACGATTACTACTGAGATTACAATTAGAAACTTTAAACAATGTAGCTAATAAACTATTAACTCTCTCAAACCAAACATAAGCAGAAACACCGAAAGAAGCGGGTAAAAATACCTGTAAAATAAGAGAAAAAGGGGCGCGAGACTCACAGTGGAGCAACGCACCCCCGATAACAGCATAAGTCCCAAGTATGGATCGTCTAGTAAACTCCTCTGTTCTCACAACTAATTGAGAGGTTTTAACAATTGAAATTTCACCTGTTTTTTTATCTTGTTTCACACAAGTATTTTTTGTTTCAAACTTTTATTACTAGGAATTTACTGATGTAAACTTGCAGACCTACTTTACTCTAAAGGCCGGGTCTAATCATAGCAAATAAGTCAAGTACCTTATCCAATTCTTCAGAGGAAAGAAGTCCCATCTTTTTGGCCGCTTCCCGAACAGATAAATTCTCCTGAGTTGCTAATTTAGAAACTTGAGCTGCCCGATCATAACCAATGTGCGGAACTAAAGAAGTACAAATAGAGAGACTATTCTGAGCATACTCTAGACACTGCTTTAAATCAGCCTCAAGTCCTTCTAAACACTTATGTGTAAAATTTTTGGCAGATGCGCTTAAAAGCTCAATAGACTCCAGAAGATTACGTGCAATTACCGGAAGCATCACGTTTAGCTCAAAATTGCCATGTTGACCAGCTACCATAATACAAGCATCATTTCCCATTACTTGAGCACAGACCATAAGTAGCGATTCTGCAATAACGGGATTTACTTTAGCCGGCATAATACTTGAGCCCGGCTGAACAGCTGGAATTTTCAGCTCTCCAAAACCACATCGGGGACCACTAGACATCCACCTAATATCATTGGCTATTTTCATCAATGCACAAGCTAGTGCTCTAAGAGTACCGCTTAGAGCTACTGCACCCTCTTGACCACCCTGCAATGCAAAGTGATTTTCTGTACGTCGAAACTGAACTCCCGTTATCCGACTTAGATTCTCAATTGCTAAATCAGCGAACGCAGGATGCGTATTGATTCCAGTGCCTACAGCAGTTCCCCCAAGAGTTAAAGAGCATAGCTCTTCAACAGCTGCTTCAATACGCTTTCTGGCAAGAGAGACTTGAAAAGCATAACCACCAAATTCCTGCCCGAGCGTAACTGGTGTTGCATCTTGAAGATGAGTTCGACCGCTTTTGATTACTTCACTAAACTGATGAGCCTTATCAAGTAAAACTCTCTCCATCTCTTCTAAAGCAGGCATCAGAGCTGATTTTACTCTCATTACTGAAGCTATACTTATCGCTGTTGGTATAACATCATTTGACGATTGACACATGTTTACATGGTCGTTTGGATGAATTCTTGTTGTTCCATCAGAAAGAAATGTGTTAGCTCGGTTAGCAATAACCTCATTTGCATTCATATTTGTGGAAGTACCCGAACCAGTTTGAAATACATCAACCACAAATTGTTCAAAAAATTTACCTTCCCAAATTTCAAAAGCTGCTTTCCTCACAGCGTCACCAATTTGATTATCAATAAGCCTTAAGGATAGGTTAGCTTCGACGGCAGCGACTTTGATTGCTCCCAATACTTTTATAAACCATTTAGGTAAACCGTTTCCACTTATAGGAAAATTTAGTACTGCTCGCTGAGTTGAAGCTCCGTAAAGAGCATCATCAGGAACTTGCATCTCACCCATTGAATCCTTTTCTTTTCGCATATTTATAGTTCCTTAATAGTATTCTGGTCTGTTACTAACTTTTCAATCATCCTAACTGGGTAACACCTGACAAAGCTAGAATATCTAAAAGCTGAAAATTTTTTAAAAGAATCAGCATGGCACCAACTAAATTACCAGTAAAACCCGCTACTCAGGCTCTGAGTTTCACTATCCCCACCAACCCCACAGCATTAATACAATGCACAAATATAGTT
Organism: Bdellovibrionota bacterium; assembly: GCA_044347345.1. Lineage (GTDB taxonomy): Bacteria > Bdellovibrionota_C > UBA2361 > UBA2361 > JBIKUX01 > JBIKUX01. The sequence goes on from JBIKUX010000002.1 coordinate 77,394, forward strand.
CAGGAACCAAATTTTAGAGTAAATCAGCTAGCTTTAGCTATTAGAGAAGATCCTGCTATTGTTCTTGACCTTTTTCATCAAGCTAATTCAGTTGATTTAGGTGCGGGGCGACAACCATTGTTTTCCATCGACGCCGCAATCACACGATTAGGCGATGAGTTAATGTATAAACTATTAAAGAATTTAAAAACTACAGAAGATTCCACTCCACCAGAATTAATCCCATGGATTGAAATTAATAGAGAGAGGGGGCGCAAAATTGCCCATGTCTCAGCTATCCTTGCTGATATTTGCAATAGGACAGCTACAAATGAAGCATATTTAGCAGGTCTTTTCTGTTGTGTAGGAGAAATACTGGCTGTTTTACACTTAGGTGCAGAATACGTTCAGGTAGCAAGTGGAATTAGTAACGCCGCTCTGCAGTATAAGCTAGTTCAAGATTTCAAGTTTGATACTCATGCAATAGGGGTACAATATTTACATCGAAGAGGTATCCCCGCTTCTTTAATTATCCGCGATGAAAGCGAAACAGCATCTCGAGATCGTCGTCGCAGCACCATTAAAGTTTTAATTCATGCCGCCGAAGAATTTGTCGAAGCGGCCGAACGAGGCCGTTTAGGCTCTTATGCTCCAGGAAAAAACCTTCCCTCTCAAAGTAAGCTCAGAGTGCTCCAACTTCAAGGAAACCAATACGAAAATATTTTTGCACAAGTAAAAGCGACATTACAATGAGTTACACCCTACCGATAAAATAGATTTATTTTTTTAGATAAAAAACTTCACAAATAGTGACGCTTTCTCAAGAAGTTACTCTACTCTGTCGACTTTTCCTAAGAAAAGTAACTAGCCTTTTCTCTAACAAAACTAACAAGGGCGTAAATGAACGAAGAAGACAAGTCAAAACAGTCCTTAGCATTTAATCGACTTGATCACGCTCAGACAGTTCAATTACCACTCGACCAAATAGTACTTAGTGAAGCTAATAAGCTAATATCGGAAGATAAGGGAAAAACTGACCAATTTTACCTATGTGCATCTCAAGATCCGGTACTTATTTTAGAATTATTTAACAAAGCAAAAGAATCTTCTAAAGCCGGAGAAAAGACTTTCTTCTCATCTATTGGTGCAGTTATGAGCCGAATAGGAGAGAATGAAGCTCTTCAATTTTTAAACCAATTAAACTCCCGCAATGCCAATACAATAAAATGGGTAGAAATACACAGGAGCAAAGGAAAACGCAGTGGCTTAATTGCTCGTATGATAGCGCAAATTACGGCAAAAAATCTTGCTGACGAGGCTCAACTGAGTGCACTACTACACTGTATTGGAGAAATGCTTGCTGCATCCGTACTAGAGTCTGAGTACGCAGAACTTGCTGAACTTACCACTCGAGCCGGTGTTCTACATTCATTAGTAAATGATTTTAATTTTGACGTAAATCAAATCGAGCGCTTCTACTTAAGCAAACGAGGTATTCCATCAAGTCTTATAGTCGCCATCCGCCCTGCTCCCGGAGCTCCAGAAACAGAGCCACTTAAAACAATTCGTTCAATCGTAATGTCAGCAAAGGAAATGGTAGAACGTTTTGATGAAGGGACGTGGGACAAAATAGCTCCTGGAGAAAAACTACCCATGCGGAGCGCACTTCAAAATTTATCTTTTACTAACTCTGCGAATTATACAAAGTTATATGAACGAGCTTCCGAGTATCTAACAAAAATAAAATTTATTGAATCTCAAAGGCGCGAGAAAACCCAAGCTCACCAATCTTATCCTGAAGTAGCTCAAGATACATCAAATGATGATAATGTTATTTCCAGCGAAATAATCACCACAGTAACTAATACTACCCCTACTTATAAAGCATCTAGAACTCCTTTAAAACAAGTTCTTAAAGAAACGCCTTTAGAGAATTCTATTGAAGATGAACCTCAAAAGTTACAATCAGTTCAAGAAGAAAACACTGAATCAAATAACTTAAAAGAAAAAGATAGCGATAGAAAAAACACGAATCTTCTGCCAGAGAAAGCAGTATTTGAACAAAACGTAAAACACTCGCCCAAAAAGAGAAAATCTGAAAAATTCATCGATCAATCAGGCAAAAATAGAACTAAAAAAAGGCCTTTACATTCAGACGATTCTGAATCGTCTGATAGTGATGTCAAACTAACTTCCCCAACTCCTTTAATTGCCTTAAAGGGTACAAAAAAAATTCTTACTTCCATGAATAGAGCTATGTCATCTGCCAAAAACAGCGAAGAGCTACTATCAAACCTTCTATCAACTCTGATTGATGACGGTCCTTTTGAGAAAACAGCTATAATTGTTATTTCAGAGGATCGTAAAAACGCCACCGTTGTAGCAGCTCGTGGCCCAAATATTGGTAACGGACAGCGACTTTCTCTTGACGATCCACTTTCTCCACTCGCTCAATCTATATCTAAAATTCAAAGCTTTGGCAGAAAAGAAAGTTCAGTATCGCCATTTGGCAGTAAAGCATTTGCAGTAGCTCCGCTTGATACTCACCACCATACTCCAGTTGCCCTTTACGCTGATTGTGGCAGTGATAACGCAATTACCTTTGAAGCACGACGCATTTTTAGATCAGTAGTAGATATGGTGAACGAGAAGATACGAGATCTTCCTGGAGGAATTCCTTACGAAATTTGATATCTATGGTCAAATACTACGCGCTATTTTTCAAACACTTTTATCATTTTTCAAACACTGTCCTAAGCCTTATTTAAATTACATAACAGCTCAAGCACTGTGAGATAGGCTAAATTATTGCCCTAATGCGTAGTAATACTTTAATCTCAGAGTATTCTACTTTATTTGATAATCTATTTAAGTAAGGTGAGCTTGAAAATTAAATATCAATTCTTGGGAATCGTTATATGTCGCAGTTAATCCTCCCTGTTTATAAATTTTTCACCGGTATTATCAAGAATGAGTCGTTTCAATATGTTGCTTATTTGACTCAAAGCAAAGTTCTCTTAACTGTACTCTGTTGTCTAACAACAGGCCTGATTACATTACCCAATGAAGCTAAGTCTCAAGTTAGAATAGCTACAGTCGATATGTCGCGTATTTTAAATGAATCTAGTGAAGCTAAAACTCGAAGAAAAGAGCTAGATTCTTTAAGTTCTACAGCTCGAAAAAAAATTGACTCAAAAAAGAATGAACTTAAAGCACTTGAAGGCTCACTTCAAAAAGAAAGAAATGAAGAAATAGAGCGTCAATATAGAGAGGAAGCTCGTGAGCTTTCAAGACTAGTTAAAGATGAAGAGGATGAACTGCGTGCTAAGTTTGTCTCAGCTAACAGAGAACTAACGCAGAAAGCCCTCAGTCTTGTTCGTAACTATGCGACCAAAGAGGGAGTAGATCTGGTACTCGACAAAAGCTCTGTTGATAGGGGCACTGTACTATTTAGTCTTGAAAAGGTCGATATAACCGAAGCAATATTACAACAACTTGATAATTAGAATTTAAATCAATTTAGCCGGAATAACCTGTAGTGGCTGACGACAATAACTACAACATTGCTTCCTCCATCGATGAGAATATGTTATGTGCTTTCAAAGGTGACAGAGGTGCTGCTGTAAATTTCTTTATTCAATTACTCAACCATGAATTAACAGTGCCAGAGCGCTATTCAAACTCTAAGTACTGTGACGCAGTAACCTATCCACACATTTTTCTCAACATCTTTGCTTTTCAAGATGAAGAGGGTCGAACCTGTATTCCAGCCTTTACAAATCCTGCTCATGCCAAGAGCTTCAATCCTCAAGCTGTGCAAGATAACACCGCAATCAGCGAGCCACTTAGATGCAGAAAAGTGTCTGGAAGCGAATTATTCAAACTTACCCCAGATGATTGGTGGATAATACTTAACCCAAACCAAGAGGTGGCAAAAGAGTTATCTCCTTGGGAGCTTTCACTTCTAAAAAAAGGGGAAGAGTCAATTCCTGAAATTATTGAGGAAGTATTCTCCCAAGATACACCGACTCCAATAAAAATATCAGCCTCAACAGATGATGAGTTCAGATCACTTCGCAGTTTTCTTATTGAGCACTGCAAATCAGACAACCGCATTACAAAATTATACCTTTCAAAGGAGATCCCGTACAACGAATCTGCCACTATTCCGCTGATAGGTATCCTAGTTGACCCCCTTTATATCGCTGATCAAGACGCCATATTGGAAAATATAAGAGGAGTAGCAAATCTTGAGCAAGTAGGCACCGCAAAGCCCAGATTATTTATTGGTAGTGAGGATGCTCCAGGAATAATGTTGCGCTTGTTCTTAGATGCTCCACCCTTCTACATAAATCAAAAACCAATCGAACCCGTTAGCAAATGGGGACTTCCCTTTTTTCGACGAGCTTTTCGATAATTAAGGAAACGTCAATTTAATACTCCAGACAATTCTTTTCCTCAATTTCACAATCCAACGACAAAAGCTTACAACCAAATTTGTTAGTGCCAGCTATATTGCAAAAGGTATATTTATTGCATCGGACCCTCAGCTAATCCAGAGAGATACCTCCCGGACATAAATAGTTTCCGGCCTCAAGAGATCTACAAAGTATGCCGTCCAAACCTTAAATACCAAGGAAGGAGAGATATGCGAATAATCACTTCAGAAAGTGACGAATACTCTAAACTGCTACAATCTTTAAATAATTCTATTGTAATCGGTACTTATACGAAAGAAGAATGCCTTCGTACGGTAAGCATCAAACGACACTTGATAATGATCCAATTAGAGGAAGATCCAACTAAAATTGCTGTACATGAAGCCCCTAGCCCATTTGCTGCTGAGCGACTTGCTACACAAGTTCTACAAAAACATCAATTACAGGGGGCAGAGGTAAGATTTACCGCCAACAGAGAAAATTTTGATAAATTTTAATCTGTAAGAGTAAAGATATTTTTTCCTTATTGACCTTATATGCTATACTTTTGGTGTTATGGGCAAATTTTTACCGTCAACATCGGCGCTAATTGCGCTCGGAAGTAATCTTGGAGACCGAGAAGGGCTTATTCTCACTGCTTTACAATACTTATCTGAGCGAGTAGGAGATATTAAAAAAGTATCTCGTCTTTACGAAACTGAGCCCTTATTGCCAATGATGAGCTCAAGCTACGATGCGCTCACCAACTCTGAAGTTAATAATAACGTTAAATCAAGGACAGACTCATCAGTAAAAGCGGCTTCTTTATTAAAAGAGAAAGATATTGCCTCAAAGTATCTTTACCTGAATGCCGTTACAGAAATTAGCACCACTCTTTCTCCTTCGGAGCTTTTGACTGAATTACAACAAATTGAAGCTCAACTTGGTCGAACTCCTCCAAATAACATTACGAACGACCGTGAAGAACACAATCTTTCGAGCCCTGAAGCAACTAAGGTATGGGAGCCTCGAACTATTGACTTAGATATTCTTACGTACGGAAAGCAATGTATTTCGACTGAAAAATTAACAATCCCGCACCCAGAGCTCCACTTAAGAGATTTTGTTCTAATTCCACTTCAAGAAATAGCCCCTGAATTTCGTCATCCAGCCTTGGAATCATCAATCGGGGAACTACTTCAAAGACTGCATCGTCACTTTGTTACGGGCAAATCCATTCCGTGCCGCATAGCTTCCATTAAATATCAGGTTAACGAAAGCAAAATAGAAGCTATTGATGAATCAAAACTTGCTTCTTTTGCCTGAGCGCGGTACTACTTTAAAGCTGTTCATGCGCTCCTAGCTCAGCTGGATAGAGCACCTGACTACGAATCAGGAGGTCGGGAGTTCGAATCTCTCGGGGCGCGTGCTTTCTCTTTTGAACAATTTAACCTTGGAGAGGTGGCCGAGCGGCTGAAGGCGCACGCTTGGAAAGCGTGTATAGGGGAAACTCTATCGAGGGTTCGAATCCCTCCCTCTCCGTTTCCATTTTTACACCAGTTTTAGCTTTGGTCATGCGTAAACTTTGTTTACTTGGGTTGTTTACTTGGGTTGTTTACTTGGGTCTATTTCATTTACTTAACATTTAGTTACTAAGTAATCATGACTTTCAGTATATCTCCGTATCTTGCTTCAAAGCTAATGGGGGAAGCCCTGCATGAAGCGATGATAGCTGAGGCTCAAGGAGAAGTACCTATTGGAGCTGTTCTCGCCACTCAAAGAGGCGACATCGTAGCGCGCTCTATTAACAGCGTCACTACTAGTGGAAATCCTTTAGCTCATGCAGAGGTAAAAGTAATTGAACATTTTTCGAGTACACACCGCTCAACTCGATACGAACAGTGCATTCTGTGCGTTACTGTTGAACCATGCATAATGTGCGCTGGGGCAATTTTACTGGCTCGCATTCCTATCGTTATATGGGGTACTGAGGAGCCGATTACTGGAGCATTCGGATCAAAACTAGATCTTTGCACTTTGATACACGAAGAGCCTAACGGTATATACCGCCCTGTTCGAAGTATAGGTGGGATACGGAGAGAGGAAGCTAAATTACTAATGCAAAATTTTTTTCGAAAACGAAGAGCTTAAGAATTTATTATTCTAAAACTCTTTAATAATCTCATCATCGATCCATTATCAATAATAATGTAGGATGTAATTAATTATAAATCCTAACAACTACTGTACATCAGTGCCTAATTCTAAAAGCCGTTCATTTAACAACTGACAAAGACTACCTATATCACGAAACGGCGACCGCTCAAGTGAGAAAGCTCGCTCATCAGCAAGCGTCACTGAGACTCCAAAATTATCTCTTACTCGCTGTTCAATATCGAGTATGAGGTCAACAAAACCGAGAGAATCTAATGAGCTTTGATTGCCCAATAGGACTGTATTTAATCCAAGTGAAAGTTGCTGCGAAGGTAAAAGTCGCTCATTAATTTCCCTCACTGCTTCCAATACAAGCTGCTCAATTTCAGGCTTAACTATCCATTCCACAGACTAACTCCCTAAAGATTGTTTACGAGATTTAGCAATTCATCTGATGATAATGTATCAACACCTTTTTCCTTTATAATACGATGAAGCTTGGCAATATTAACATTTTTATCACAACCTAGTTCCTTAAGTTTCTCTTGAAGACCAACAATTCCGCTTAAACGACTGATTGAAACCTCAAGCCGACGACCGCACAACTCAGGATTAAAAGTGCTCTCAGGAATTTTTCTTAAAAGTTCATGATGAATACCCGTCTCCATATGGAAACAAGTATCTCCAACTAAAGGCTGATTAGTTCCATACTTAAAACCACTAGCTTTTTGAACTGCCTGAGCAAGACAGTAGATATTTTCGAATGCTATCTTATTATCAAAAGGAGCTTTATTCTTACGAATAAAATTGGCAAAAGCTACAACTTGCTCAATCGCTGTATTACCACCTCCGTCTCCTAAATTACCGACAGTGACCTCTGCTTGATTGGCTCCAGCATCAAGTGCTGCAATTGTATTTGCTAAACCCAGACCAATCTGATTATGACAATGAATACTTAACTCTGCCTCAAACGGTAACTCACTACGAATTATCCTCACAAGCTCAGTAATCCTTACAGGCTCTAGTGTGCTTTGCGTATCTGCAATTGATATCTGAGTAGCACCAGAATTAGCCGCTAAAACGGCAAGCTCTACGAGAAACATAGGATCACGATTTCCGGCATAAGTGAGATAAAATTGCACCTCTGGAAATAATCCTCTCCCATAATCAATTGCTTCTCGCGCTCGCTGAAGCACAAGCTGGCGAGCTTTAGCTCTATCTGTCAAATCAACAAACAGCTCATGAGCGTTAGTAAATGTAGAAAGCCTACTTCTATGTATATGGTCTTCCAATGCCTCGCGAGCCTGATCTATATCAACCTTTATATCTCGAGCAAACACTGCAAGCTTAACATCTTGGGTAAAATGCCCAATCTCCTGAACACTTTTAAAATCTCTCTTTGATGCTATCGGAAACCCAGCTTCAATTACATCAACACCTAACTTCTCAAGACATTGAGCTAAGTAAATTTTATCTTCAAGCGAAAACGAGACATTTGCTCCCCCTTCACCGTCTCTCAAAGTTGTATCAAAGATTTTCATAAAATAAATCTAAATCACATCTTACATGAAACTATGGACTTAAAATTTTTGGAATAAAATAAAAATTTATACTCCTTTACTCTTCTATGTTATTTAATTCTGGCCTTTGAAATATTGCTCCATCTTTATCAATAACTGTATGACTGATCCCTTAATTGTTCTTATATCTGGATCACGTAAAGGAATTGGACGATACCTAACAGAACACTACCTTGAGAAAGGAGCTACGGTTATAGGTTGCAGTCGCTCTCCTTCTGATCTAAATCACAGTGAATACACCCATTTTTGCTTAGATATAGCAAATCAAACATCTGTTAGTGATATGGCAGCTGCTATCCTAACAAAGTACAAAAAATTAGATGTACTCATCAATAACGCCGCGATTGGTTCTTATAATCATTCTTTATTGACTCCAGTATCAACGGTGCACAAAATTCTTGCCACTAATCTCGTTGGCACCATTATATTGGCTCGTGAAGCAGTGAAACTTATGAGACGACACTCTTCAAGGAGAAGAATTGTTAATTTCTCGAGCGTAGCAGTACCTCTAAATATCGAGGGCGAAGCTATTTATGCTGCCTCAAAATCTGCCGTAGAATCATTCACCAAGATCTTTGCCCGTGAAGTTGCTGAATTTTCTATCACTGTAAATACTATTGGTCCCACTCCCATTAAGACCGACCTATTAAAAAATATTCCACAATCAAAACTCGATCTTTTAATCCAAAGACAGGCTATTAAGCGCTGGGGTGAGATGCGAGATATCTCGCATACTATTGATTTCTTAATCGATAAAAATAGTGATTTTATCACTGGTCAGACCATTTATCTCGGCGGGGTAAACTAACATAGATAGTAAAAATTTGAGTAAATAAATGAGAACTGAAAATGTTCTTTTGCAAACTTTACACAAACGTAAGTCTGATTGCTTAATAATTTGGCGAGATGAAGAAATATCTAGTTCCAACATCCTTGCTCTTATCGAATCATACAAACATTTTCTTATCGATCAAGGAATAATCGCCGGCAGCGTTGTCGGGTTACGAAGTGATTTTTCACCTGCTGCCATCGCTCTTTTAATTATACTTATCGAGATAAAAGCAATTATCGTTTTATTACCTAGTGACGACAAATTTATAAATTCTAATATTACCTTAAACAACCTCACCGAAATTGCGGTAATTGAGCATCTTGTAGAGCTATCTCCTGAGCAGAAACTTTCTTATGTTCGATTAAAACCTAAAAGTTATCCAAATCATTATAAGTCTCTACGGCAAGCTGATGCTTCAGGTCTGGTTTTATTTTCATCAGGATCCACCGGTAAGCCGAAGGTAATTGTTCACAATTTCGAGCTACTACTACAGAAATTTAAAGATTATCGAAAACAATTAAGAACAGTAGCTTTTCTTTTTTTTGACCATATAGGAGGCATTAATACACTATGTGCTACTATTAGTGCTAACGGATGTCTTATTATACCTGAAGAACGTTCACCAGACCGAGTGTTTAGCACAATAGAGAACCATTGCGGAGAACTTTTACCAACTTCACCAAGTTTTCTTCGCCTGAGTCTAGCGAGCGAAGTACACCGTCGTTATGAATTAAAATATCTCAAAAGAATTACCTATGGCACTGAATCAATGCCACAGTCACTACTTAACCGATTAAATGAAGTATTCCCACAAGTGCAATTTTCACAAACTTACGGATTGTCTGAAATCGGTATTATGCGTGCTAAATCGTTAGAGTCATCATCCCTTTGGGTCAAATTAGGGGGAGAGGGTACCCAAACTCGAGTGATTAATGGCGAGCTACAAATCAAAGCTCCCTCTGCAATGATCGGTTATCTAAATGCTCCTGATCCTTTTTTAAAAGATGGCTGGCTCAATACTACTGACAGAGTCGAAGTAAACGGAGAATATATAAAATTTCTGGGACGATCCTCTGACATAATCAACGTAGGTGGAGAAAAGGTTTATCCCCAAGAAATCGAGAGCCTACTCCTTACCTTCCCAAATGTTACTGATGTAGTTGTTTATGGGAAAAAAAATCCTGTGGTTGGAGAGATAGTGTGTGCAAAAATACAGATGACTACACCTAATGACAAACGACTGCAAATTAAGCAAATGCAGCAGTTTTGCCGACAGCATCTATCTCCCTATAAAATACCGAGAATAATTGAAATCATTGATACAGATTTATCCTACAATGCGCGAGGAAAAAAGGAGCGAAGCTCTTTAAAAGACTCCATCAAATAAAGTTAGTTTTAATGATTAGTTACGTTATAAAAAGTTCCCTATCAAGAACTTGAGCTAAGTCTGCCGAAGACGGCTGCTTGTAAGAACCATTTTGTATTTTTGCCTTAATAATCTCTTTTTTCTGACTTTTATCTACTAAACTACTACCATCGGTATCTTTAGCTTGTGAAGACAACCTTTCTTCATCTCTTAATTTCTCTGCCGTAGCGCTCAAAGAAGGAGCAATAGCTACAGCATCATCAGATACAATAGAATTTTTTTTATCTAAAACTACCTTAGTTTCACTAGCTCGGCGCCCTGACTCAACAGTAGAATAACCAAAAAGTTGAGACAGAGACCGAATCTTGATTGACATGTTTTTGATTATTATTCCAAAAATCCTAAACTTAAGGGGGAAAGGCTAAGAACTTTTCCTAATCCGACACAGGGGTCGGTAAAAAGCAATATTTTCTTTAGCATTAAATTTAAAAAATATCTTACCGTGAAAATAATAACTTTTGGGTCAATTAAAGAACAAAATCTAAGAGCACTTGAAGCCGATTACCTGAAGAGACTGAAAGGAGCGTGGCCTGTAGTTGTAACTGAATTAAAATGTGAGTCCAATCCGAGAAAAGAAGCGGAATCTTTACTTTCCTTTTTGCCGAATCGAGCTTTTTTGGTCGCTCTGGATGAAAAAGGTCAACAATTTACCTCCTCTCTGTTTACTCAATTTCTTGCCGAAAGGCTTAATGACAGCCAAAAACCTCTTTACTTTGCAATAGGTGGAGCTTTTGGATGGGACGAAACCGTTCGAATCCGTGGAGATCTTATCTTGGCACTTTCGCAACTGACCTTTCCTCATCAACTCGCTCGTCTTATCCTAATTGAGCAGATTTACCGAGCTTATACGATAATAAGAGGCATGCCCTACCATAAATAATTGATATATTAAAATTTTGTAATTTTTTGAGTTATTAAATGGGAAAGATTAAAAAATTTGCTTCACCACCTGTTACAAAAATTACTGGCGGTAAAGATCCATTACGTATGGTCGAAGAATTTATTCTTAGGCTAGGTTTTGACCCTGAAAAATGTGAGAAAGAGCGTACAACTGAGCTTCTTCGGTGGATGATAGATGTAGGTGGTGGTAGAGAACTAGAAATTCTACTTGAAGGCCTCCGCCATCCAAACGAAACTACCATCTATCTAGGACTTGATGTAGTGACAGTTCCTCTAAGAGGTGCAGGAGATATTCTTACTACTGCACTCGAAATAGCTGACGGACTAATTGGAATTAAAGTAAGTTTAGTCGGCCATGCTCTGGTTCTGAGTGCTAGCCTTGCAGCCAGCGGCATTACATCTGAAGATATTGATTACTACTACCAGTTAATTATTGCTCAGCAAGATTGGTTTAGAAATGCTTTGTGTGACGAACTCGGGTTAGATGAATTACCTTTAGATTAGTAGCTTTAGGTATTATACGGAAGTATATACGCAGCCCCTGCGATTGCTATTTCATGGGATAATAAAGACAAGTTAGGATCGTTTTCAAAATTAGAACCTACCGCAGGTCTGGTAAATTTAGCAGCAACAGCCGTAGGTAGTTCATTAATCTTACTTTGCAAAGCTTGCTGTTTAGGTGTTCGAAAATAAATATTCTCTTCCCCAGGTTTTTTTTCTTTTTGATTTAAATTTAGTTCTAACTGAGTGCTTAATGATCGGAGGGTATTTAGATCCTCAACGTTTAAACTACAAGAAACATGGTTAGGGTGAGGAGGCGGTATATCTTGAGAACTTTTTGTAGATTTTTTTTGATACTGTTCTAAAGAGGTAGTTATAGGTACGAACTGCTGATTTTGAGGAGGTTTATCTGATTTTTTTGAGCTAGAATCCGGCTTCTTACAGAAGCTGGCATGAAGTCTTTTAATAACATCAGGAATTCGACCTTCATTAGCATTTAAAAGCGCCTCTATCAGCTCTTGCCTGAGCTGATTTGGATCCTGTATCCCTTCAGGGATTAATCCATAAATTTCCGCATTTTTAGTAAACAATTTAAAGCGCGGATCTTCTCTTAACTTATCAAACTCCTCAGGAGTTAGATCTTTTAAAAGTTGCGCTAAATCATAAGCCGCTTTTTTATAGATCTTCCAACCGAATTGAGCACGATCAGCAGAAGTATCAGTTCTAGTTACATACGGTAATCCTGAAGGATTATCTTCTCTTAATTGCTCCAGAATACGGCGAATTTCACAAAGGTTAGGGTTTAAATAATTTGGATCTACAGAAGCTTGCGGTAAATTATTATTATCTCCAAGCAATTTTCTTTCTATATCTGTTTGAAGATTGAGGTTCATATACCTAAATTTAGACCCGCTAAATAAAAGCTAAAGGTCATATCGGCATAAAAACATGTAAAATAAAAAAAATTATACGGCTGTATAAATTTTTTTATTAATTATTACTGAATCACGGCTAGTCTAGCATGCTGATAAGCTAATCTCTTAGTCTCACCAGTACGATCAAATACTACAGTAATCTTGAGGCTAGTAACCTCCTCAACTCCTTCAGTTTCTAAAACTGTACCATCACCAAAAATTGGATGTCTCACTCTAACACCCTCACGTAGGGCAGTTGCATCAGCTACCGGAAGAATTGGCATTGATGCCAAATTAGCCTTTAACCCGCTCTTTGAGTCTTTCATCCTAAGGTCATCAGCAGAACGAATAATCGGAATATCCGCCGAGTAACTTCCTCCTACCCTTCTACTCCTCAGGCTAAATGTGTCATTACGAAATGATTTACCTCTGGAGTAACTTGGTATTTGCTCTCTTACATCTTCACTATTAGACGAATACTTCTCATCGTTTATATCGCCGTAGGAGGTAGGATCTAACTCAATACAATGAGATGGTATATCCTGCAAAAAACGGCTCTCCATCCTACAATCTGGGCCATTTCGCGATGCTCGCCAACATGCCCTTGTTAAGTATAAAGACTCCATAGCTCGGGTTATTCCAACATAACAAAGCCTACGCTCCTCAGCTAACTCATCATCTTTATCGAAGGTACGAACATGTGGTAACAGACCATCTTCTAATCCGGAAAAAAAGACTACGGGAAATTCTAAACCTTTGGCGAGATGAAGCGTCATAAGTGATACAGAACCATTTGTCGAAACATTTTGCACTTCATCACTACCAGATAGGGAAATACGATCTAAGAACCGGTAAAGAAGCTCTTGAGGCGTTCGCCCTGAATCCTCTAGCTCCACAGTTCGAGCTAGTGCTGCTAACTCTTCTAAATTTTCAAGACGCCCCTCTTCACCTTCCTGTTTTAAACGTTCAGCGTATCCCGTTTGCTCAACTATAAGGCCTATCAATGCTGCAGGTTCACATTTCCTTGAACTTGCTATCAAAGAGTCAATTTGCTCAATAAATGAAGCTACCTTGGCGTTCTGTTTTGCAAGCAATCTGGCACCATCAAGGAACGTCCCACTACCTCTTAATTTATCTATTGATTCAATTGTTTTTGCTCCTATTCCACGAGGTGGATTACCAATAACCCGAAGAAATGCCTCAGTATCAGAATGGTTCACTATAAGGCGAAGATATCCTAAAATATCACGAACTTCTTTACGGTCATAAAATCTTAAGCCTCCAAATATCTGATAGGCGATTCCCATCGCTATTAAAGCTTCCTCCAAAGCTCTAGATTGGGCGTTGGTGCGGTAAAATATTGCGATATCACGCAAAGATCGACTCTTACAGATTCGTTTTATTTCAGCCGCAATATAAGCAGCTTCATCACCTTCATCGCGTGCAATATACAATTTAATCGGATGTCCCTTGGGCCCATCAGTCCACAGCTTCTTTTTTGTACGATTAACATTTTTTTCAACGACGGAATGAGCTGATTCTAATATAATAGCGGTTGACCGATAATTTTGTTCTAAAGCAACAACAGGCGCTTCTGGAAAATCTTTTTTAAAACGAAACATATTTTTAACCGTAGCACCACGAAATGCATAAATGGCTTGGTCATCATCACCTACCACCATTATATTTCGTTTAGAGCCGGATAATTGCGTGACTATTTCATACTGGATTGGATTAGTATCTTGAAACTCATCGACAAGAATATGCTCAAGTGAATCTTGCAGAAACTCGCGTACATGATGATGGTTAAAAAGGAGTAACTTAGTGTTAAGCAAAAGATCGCTAAAATCCATTGCAACAGCTTCTCTGAGACATTCTGCGTATCGCCTGTTTACCTTCTCAAATAGTTCATGTAACTGAGATTGTTTAATAAAAGGAAGCTTATAGTTATCTGGATCATTCTTTAGGCCATCAATAGCTGCCAGAAACATTCTCGGAGAATATCTCTGAACATCAACTTGAAGTTCTTTTAAAATCCGCCTAACCAGTTGCTCAACATCAGAGGCATCATAAATAACAAAATCCTTACGATACCCAAGAAGGGTTGCATATCTTCGCAATAAACGAAGGCCGAGAGAATGAAAGGTACATACCCAAAGTCGCTCACTTGGCTCACCTAAAATACTTTTTAACCGAGACCTCATCTCTCCAGCAGCTTTATTTGTAAAGGTAACAGCAAGAATTTTTTCTGGTGCTATAAGCCGCTTTGATACTAGGTAAGCGATTCTACGGGTTAAAACACGAGTTTTGCCGCTTCCAGCTCCCGCAACCACCATTAGTGGCCCGCAGCCATGCTCGACTGCTGTCTGCTGAGGCAAATTGAGTCCACTGAGAAGGTCGGTATTGATTAGTTGAGATTGCATACAGAGCGCAGACAAGCGAAATATGATGTTTTGTCGGTGGGAAGCTACTCTTCCTAGCCATATCAGGTCAACTCCCGAACTTATACTATATAATGTTAACTAGCTAAACCTAACCCTAGTGACTTTTTTTTAACTGGGTAGCAATTACACTCGAATCCATCTTATTTAACAAAATCGTAAGAATAATCCCCACACTGCCTACAAAACCACCAAGAAGAACTAACTGAAAAAAAAGTATAATAAGATCAGACATTTTTACCTTTTGAAGCTTAGATTAAATAATAATTTTTTCTATTATATTTCTACTATAGAATCATAATTCTAACAGAATGTCCACTATTTTTCCCCTAACTTTCCACAAGTTATCCACAATTGTGGATAACAATGATTGAGTATGAAAATTATATTAAGCGATGTACGATAATCTAAAAACCGATGGCTAAGCCCTACAAACGTCAAGATTATCTCTACGAGCGAGCTAAAGAAGATCAATACAGGTCTCGAGCCGCATATAAGCTTTTAGAACTTGATCGCCGCTACCGACTTTTAAAGCGTGGAGCCTGCGTACTTGATTTAGGTGCTTGGCCTGGAAGCTGGATACAAGTAGCTTCAGAAAAAATCGGAACAGATGGCTTAATAGTAGGTATCGACCTTACCAAAATTGATCCTCTAGATGAAAATGATAAGAACCGATCTTCAATAACTTTATTGCAACGGGATATTACTAGCCCTGACCTAATCACAGAACTTACGGAACTAATCACTCAACCCATAGATTTAATATTGTGCGACATATCTCCTAAGCTCAGTGGCATAAAGGAGGTTGATCGAGCGCGCATGGAGGAATGCGCTAAAGCTGTTGAGTCAATCACTCATAATTTACTTACTCCAAGGGGAAATTTCGTCATTAAGCTATTCCAGAGCCCTGAAGGCGACCGATTTGCGCGAAGCCAAGCTCCCTACTTTGATAAGATAATTCGAGCAGAGCTAGATTCTACTCGTAAATCATCAACGGAGTGGTACTTTGTTGGACTAAAGTTTAAAACAAATAAATGAGCGAGCTGGCAGATAACAAAATGACACACAACGTCCAAACACAACTAAATCCGGTAATGTTTATAGAGCGATTTGGCAAATGGATATTAGTTTCTTTAGAAGCCTGGGGACAATTCTGGATTTTTTTGTCCCAAACTCTTCTTGCAACGTTAACTCCACCGTTTCGACCATTTCTTTTTCTTACTCAGCTCTACCATGTAGGCGCACTCTCGGCTCTTGTTATTGCTCTTATTGGTCTTTTTACAGGCGCTGTGCTCGCTGTACAGGCTGAGTATACACTCGCCAAATTCGGTGCAACTGCCTTTACAGGCTCAGCAATAGCACTGAGCCTAATTAGAGAGCTTGGGCCAGTTCTTACCGCATTAATGGTTGTTGGTCGTGCAGGGTCAGCTATGACCGCAGAACTTGGTATCATGAAAATTACGGAGCAAGTTGATGCACTTCGTTCCATGGCGGTCGACCCATTACGATACTTAATGGCTCCGAGGCTAGTGGCTAGCACAATAGCTGTGCCGCTTCTAACTGCTCTTTTTATTGTAGTTGGTATATTCGGAGGCTATCTTGTAGCGATTGGTCTTTTAGACCTCAATCCTGGTACTTTCTGGAGTCAAATGAAGACTGCTGTTACTGCCGTTGACGTTTACGGCGGACTCATTAAGGCCACGGTATTTGGATTTATCATCGGCTGGGTATGTACATTTAAAGGGTATACTTGTGGCTTCGGAGCACTAGGAGTAAACCGAGCAACGACAAAAGCTGTCGTAAACGCCTCTGTGGCAGTACTTGTGCTAGATTATTTTTTAACTAGCATACTAACTCGCCTACTTCTTGAGTAATCCACAGTGGTACTATGAAGTCTTCGAGTACTATAAATTTTTAAGTATTATGAATTTTACCCAAGCTCAAGAAGTGCCAATTCTCTCAATCAAGTCTCTATCCAAGTCATTTGGACTTCAAACAGTTCTATCAAATGTTTCTCTTGATATTCATCGGGGTCAAACAACAGCCATTGTGGGGCCTAGTGGAGCGGGCAAATCAGTGCTTATTAAACTCATCATGGGCATACTTGCGCCTGATTCAGGTCAGGTATTTATTCGTGGAATTGATATGGCTGCCAAATCTAGCGAATATGAAAAAAATAAACTCAGACAAGGCCTGTCGATGCTTTTTCAATCTGCTGCTTTGTTTGACTCTTTAACAGTGTATGAAAATATTGGATTTCCTTTATCAACTCGGCTAGATATTAAAAGTTCTGAAGTGCATGATCGGGTAATGACTTTAGCTACATCGCTAAGTCTCAATCAGGTTCTTAGCCTCTATCCTCAGCAGATCTCTATGGGCACCAGAAAACGGGTAGGTATGGCTCGAGCACTGGTAACAGAACCTGAAATTATCCTCTTTGATGAGCCTAATACAGGCTTGGATCCTGTTAACGGACAAGAAGTTTACGATCTAATAAATGAATGCCGAGTAAAATGGGGATTTACTGGTTTAGTCATTAGCCATGAATTACCAGAGGTCTTCCAAGTAGTCGACCGAGTTGCGATGCTACTCCAAGGCATAATTATTAAAGATTGTACTCCTACGGAATTTGCTGCATCAACTATTCCGGCAGTACAGCAGTTTTTACATGGAAAAATAGATGGTCCAATCAACATTCAGTAATTCAAAAGTAGCAGCCGCCCCAAAACGTAACTTCTCAATCGAGTTTTTTGTTGGGCTTTTCACCCTCATTGGATGTATCGCTGGTGGCTGGCTTGCAGTTGGTCTTGGTGGTGCGACTTTATTCTCCACTAATACCTACACAATTTACGCTGAATTCGACAATATCTCTGGTTTAAAGGAGGGTGCATCAGTTGAAATTGCTGGAGTACAAATTGGAACAGTTACTGACCTTAAACTTAAAGATCCTTCAGCTATAGTAGCTTTAGCGCTCCATAAAGGAGTATCGATATATGAGGATGATATCGCCGCTATCCGCACCAAGGGAATCATCGGAGATAGATATATAAAAATTTCACGAGGTGGGGCTGGTGAACTTTTAAATCCTGAAGGCACTATTACAGAGACAGAATCAGTCGTAGATATTGAAGATTTAATCGGTAAAATCGTTCATACCATGTCAAGTGGTAACGACGATAAAAAACATTCTGAAGATAAATAACTCATACTAAGGAAAATGCAACATGAAGATCCTTTTTGGCACTCTGCTTACAATAGTTGTGAGCACTTTGATTGGATTTATATCGCAGTTTCCGGTCTCTTCCGTTTCTGCACAAACAACATTCACTGCCAAGCAGCGGATAAGCAGTACGCTTGAAAATCTAGTGAGTATAGTTGAACAAAACGGTGGCGAAGAAGTTTCAGCTATTCGTCGACAAAAGCTTCGCAGTGCTATTAACCCATATTTTGATTTTGCTGAGATGTCTAAACGCTCCTTAGCCAAGCACTGGCAAGAGATGGATATTGACCAAAAAAGAGATTTTGTTTCTGCTTTTTCTAACTTACTTGCCCGAACCTACATAGATAAAATTGAACTAATACGCAAAGGAATGGTGGAAGTTGTAAGCAATAAAGATTTTCCACCAACTACAAGTGGGGTAGAGCGGGCATCCGTAAAAACAATGGTCACTCACAAAGGAGAAAAATTTCCCATAGAATACCGTCTTTATAGAAAAGGAGATGAAGACTGGAAAGTATATGATGTTATCGTAGAAAATATAGGGCTAGTGTCAAATTACAGAACAGAGTTTTCGTCAATTATCCGCAAAAAAGGCATATCTGGTCTCATAACGGACATTAAAGCCAAACAGTAATTATAAATTAATAATGTTTGAGATTCTAACTTGTTTCTGAAGTTCTCAGCATAAAGAGTCCTCTATTTACATCATATTTTTGGTGCTGAAATCGTAGTCAACGAATCATACCCATATGATTACGACGTTAACATTATTATTTGGACTTCTTGTAGGAAGTTTCCTTTCGGTATGCATTTACCGTATTCCTCGAGGTGCAGGATACGAAGATTTGCATGAAACTCCTCCTGAACCTCACGAGCGGCCTTTACATATTAATTCACCTGCGAGGTCTTTTTGTCCTTCATGTCTCCAACAATTGAGATGGTTTGAAAATATTCCAGTAATTAGTTGGGTGCTTCAACGAGGCAAATGTCGAAATTGTAAAACATCCATATCAGCTAGATATCCAACGGTTGAGTTAATGAGTGCAGGTTTTGCTATTTTGTCATTAACACAATTTGGATTTACCCCCACGGCACTGTTGGTTTATATTTTTTGCTCTGCTCTCATCGTTGTTTCTTTTATTGATTACGACTTTTACATTATTCCAGACAGCATTTCCCTAGGTGGCACAATCCTTGGTTTAGTTATAGCGCTTATAAACTGGAAGTATAGTTTTTTTACATGGCCCATTACTCCTAATCTATTAGAAAGTATCTTAGGAATCATTGCGGGTGCTGGATTTTTACTTGTTGTTGCTGAGTTGTATTTCTATCTGAGAAAAATTGAAGGACTTGGTTTAGGAGATGTTAAACTTCTAGCCATGACTGGTGCCCTATTAGGGCCAAAGTGCGCCCTATACACCATATTTATTGGGGCTTTTATCGGCACAGTAGTTGGTGTGTTAATGATTTTATTAACGCACCGAACAATAAAGCATTACTTACCTTTTGGGCCATTTTTAGCTATAGGTACAATTTTATACCTTTTTTTCAATCATGAAATTGAGAGTACATTACTAACTTTTATGGAACTCTATTCTGAGAAGATCATTAGTCTATTTGGCTAAGCGGTGATGCTCATGATAAATTCTCTACTTATTGAGGATGAAAGTACTAATCCAGTATTTATAGAAATAATAGAGAAAGCTCTCAACTATTCAAACATTTCTTTAAAAGTATCACGTTTTGTAACGAATCTGAGCTTATTTAGTGAAAAGAATGATATTCTCCTTCTTACTGACACTTTTTTGAAATCCGCTAAAGACTCCCTCATTGCTAACTATCGTGCTCATCTAACGGTAAAACATCCTCTCATAATAGGATTTGGTAATACAGAACTTACATCACTAGAACTACCAAGTATAATCTTTGATATTATTCCTCTGAATGCTGATATAAATTTTTATATTTCATTCTTCAAAAAGTTAGTTGTACAACTTAATAATTTTATAATTTATCCATCACAAACAATCGATACAGATAAGCAAGAACACAAAAATCCTCAATGGGTAGTAGAAAGTGATGCGATGAAAAATTTAGTTAAAACAATACATCGCCTTGCTGTATTTGATACTACAGTGCTAATTAAGGGAGAGTCTGGTACGGGAAAAGAACTAGTAGCTCGAGAGCTTCACTTACAATCGACTCGCAATAATTCGCCCTTTATTGCTATTAACTGTGGTGCAATACCTGAAAGTCTTCTTGAATCTGAGCTATTTGGGCACCGCAAAGGAGCGTTCACAGATGCAACTCAAGACAAAAAAGGATTATTTGAAGAGGCTAACGGTGGAACACTTTTTCTCGATGAAATTGGGGAAATGCCATTACAACTTCAAGTTAAACTTTTAAGAGCTCTGCAAGAGCGAGCAATAAGACCTGTAGGTGCTGAATCAATTATACCCATAAACGTTAGAATAGTAGCAGCAACCCTTAGGGATCTTGAAAACGATGTTGATGAAGGGAGATTTCGCGAAGATCTTCTATATCGACTTAATGTGGTGACCATACATCTTCCACCACTAAGAGAGAGGAAAATTGAGATTCCTATTTTAGTGGGTTACTTTATAAAGAAGCATTCAAGACGCTTGGGAGTAAAGGGTAAAACTTTATCTGAAAAGGCTCTCAATCTACTTCTTTCTTATCACTGGCCTGGTAATATTCGTGAACTAGAAAATTGTATTGAAAGAGCACTAGTGCTCTCAACTGACTCAATAATTGATATTGATAAACTACCGCCAAATATAGCTAAAATTGGTTCATCTAATCTTGACTACTCCGGCCGTAACCATTTATCGTTTGAATCTCTTTCCATTAAAGAACAAACTAAAGAGCTTGAACGCACCCTTATTGCTAAAGCTCTAAGCACTACCAAAGGTAACAGAACACGTGCTGCCAAAATATTAGAAATAAGCCATCGAGCCTTACTCTATAAACTCAAAGAATACCAATTTGAATAACTCTACTTTTCCAGGCCAAGAATAAAGAATGAGATTTGCTTACGACTACTTTCCCGCAGGCTTTAGGCAGATGCCAAGCCACTGCAATACCAAATCTTCCTCATCTTGCTCTTCACTTGCCATAGTGCTTCACGGGTTAATGGGGTCTCGAGCAGACGACGATGCCCTGAAACTCCCAGATTGGCGCGAGTTAACATCAACAAATATGGCAGTGTTAAGGTACGACGCTCGCGGTCACGGGGAGTCACTACTTACTGCCGATAATGATGGATCTGAGCGGTATACATGGAAAGCTCTTGCAGATGATCTCATCGAAGTTCTTACGTGGGCTCTAAAAGAGTACAATCACAAGGAAGTTGTTTTAATTGGTAGTTCAATGGGAACAGGAACAGCATTATGGGCCTCAGTAGCATCATCTACCTTACCAATTCGTGCGCTTGTACTCGCAATACCATCAACTACTGGCACTGAGCGAGATGCAACTCGAGTGGTTGTTCGTAGGTGGGCGGATATTATTGAGAAGAACGGAGTTAAGGCGTTTATTGAACTTCTCACTTCATCACCCAAAACACCTATATTAGAGGAAGCAATTCCAGAATACCGAGATATCACATTGCCACGCATAGCGAAGATGCATCCAACTGCTCTGATCAACATGTTTCGCGGTGCCGCGATTTCTAATTTTCCCTCTGCTGAGGAGATTATGGCGATCCCGTATCCTACACTAATTCTTTGTCGAGATAAGGATAGTATGCATCCGCTATCTGCGGGTGAATATTTGCAAAAATTATTACCCAATAATAAAACTATTATCACCCACCAAGGATTAGAAATTAAATCATGGCCAAAAAAAGTCCTTGAATGGTTACAGTCGGTACCAAATGCATGAAGTGCATATAGTGCCAATCTTCTGAATACCTAAATTAGTAACAAAAAAGTTCCTGTCTAACCTAACCTAGTTTAAGCTAGGTTACGACACTAGAGCCAAACTACAGCAGAGGCATACACTTAAATTACTTGACTCATAAGTAAACATGTCAGGAAAAAATTTAACTAGCTGGTGTTTGCAAAAGATAAAGTATCTCTTAAACAAATTTTACGGACAATCGTGGAGCTGACCGGTTAGAAGATGTTAATTTAACATTACGCATAAGCAGTAAAGAGGGAGAAAGTCACCATGCCTATTAAAGCGCACCCCCACATTTCAGCCATGTCACCTTACAAACCTCCTATCGAGGGGCGTAGCTCATATCCCTATCTGCTGCTTGATTTTAATGAGCGCACTATTCCTCTTCCAGAGGTCATCATTAAAAAAATTGTAGTATGGATACAAAAGAACAAACTCCACAAGTATCCTGAATATAGTGATATCGCCGAGCTTATTGCTGGGTACGCAGAGGTGCCAAGTGATCGAGTGATGATTACTAATGGATCCGATCAAGGTATAGACATAATATTTCGAGCCTTCACTGGAAAGGGAGACGAGGCAATTATACCAACTCCTACGTTTACGATGCATGGCCACTGTGCTAATCTACAAGGGTGCATCTTAATTGAGCCTGTCTACACTCGTGACAAAGGATATCCCCTAGAAGGGGTTCTTAGTGCAGTATCTCCTCGCACAAAGCTAATTGTAATCTGTAATCCCAATAGTCCTACTGGAACACTTCTTGAAGTCGAGGGTATTAGGAATATCGCGGCCGCTGCTCCTGATGCTGTAGTACTAGTCGATGAGTGCTACTTTGAGTACGCAAAAGTCACGGCAAGAGACTTATTATCTAAGCATCCAAACATAATTATTACACGTACATTTTCTAAGACATGGGGGCTTTCATCCCTTCGCATTGGCTACATTATTGCTGTGCCTGAGGTTATCTCTGAACTTCTTAAAGTACGAGGCCCTTATGATATGAACATGGTCGCTATTGAGGCACTTCGAGCCGCGTTTGCACACCGTGAATATCTGGACGACTACGTCAAGGAAGTTATGGAGGTCTCGTTACCAAAATTTGAAGCATTTTTAACTGAAGTACAAATTCCATTCTGGTCAACGCATTCAAATTTTATCCTTATTCATCCTCCTCACGTCGCTGAACTTGAAAAGCGACTCCAATCGAAGAAAATTCTTGTGCGACCTCGCAAAGGACCAGGAATTGATAACACACTACGAATCACAATAGGCACACTTGACCAAATGGAGGCAGTAATTGAAGTAATTCGTTCTTTTCTAGAGGAAAAGGGCACGTTATGACAACAACCGATATTGAAGAGCGTATTAAACTAACCCACCGACTTGCTGATGTAGCTGGTGATGTATTACGTAGCTACTTTCGTGCAGGTCCCATTGATTCAGGTACCAAAATTAAGGAGATATCCTCAATAGTCACTATTGCTGATACCCAAGTCGAGCACATCATGCGAAGTCTTATCCGCCAACATTTTCCGGAAGATGGTATCATCGGAGAAGAGCTAGGATCAGTTCCTTCAAAAGGAAGTGGCGTATCGTGGGTAATAGATCCTATAGATGGAACTTCTTCGTTTGTACGAGGTTTGCCCGTTTTTGGTACCCTAATTGGATGCATAAATGATGAAACCGGAGAGGTTTTATGTGGAGTGCTTGATCAAGCTATACTTGGTGAACGGTTCGTAGCATATAGTAAAAAAGAAGAAAATAATACAACAACAATATCATTAACCCTAAACGGAGAGCCGATCTATTCCTCTTATACTGACGGGGAGCGATACTCATCACTAGCTGAAGTGTGTCTATGCTCTACTACTCCAAGAATGTTTGTCTCTTATAAAGAACAAGAGTGCATTAAGAATGCTTGGGCTGTTTGTAAAAGAACAGCCTTTGGTGGTGATTGCTACAACTATGCTATGCTTGCTTCTGGAAGATCAGCCATGCCACTTGTTGTACTTGAAGCTGACATGAAGTACTTTGATTTTTGTGCTCTAATTCCAATTATAAAAGGTTCAGGTGGGTACATTACTGATTGGACAGGACAATCACTCACCAAAGATTCAACTCAAGTTCTCGCTGCACCAAATATAAATTTATGGGAACAAATGATAAAAGTACTCGGCAAAACTAATGAGTAAAGCTAATGTATTAATGGTTACATTTTTATCCGTTTAGGATAAACCTTATAGCTTGAATAATTAAAGATACAAGTTAACTTTCTTACTTTTTATTTTTACCCTTAGTAATAAATATCCTTGCGTTTACTGACAAACAAAGTACGAATAGTGTTTTGTTTTTATAGCGCGCACATTAGAAGGGTTTTTAATTTAAATGTATTTGGTAACTACACCTACTCCAATTGTCTATCGTAACATTCTCAATTACTTCCATATATGAATTAGGTGACTAAGTGCTAAGGACTAAGCCTCACAGGAAGCTACTTCTGTTAGATGTAGGTAAGGTTAGGTTAAGTTAGGTTAATTTAAGTTAAGTCAAAGCGGCACCTGCTCAAGCCAAGTTGGTAAATCGAGTGCCGTGCCCGCCTCCCGCCTCGCGTCTATGCATAGAACCGAATCAGGTCTTTCTCTGGGCGCTACCCTTACCCTACCTCGTGCAATGCATTTAGATTATCAAACGCTCCCCGTTTTCCAGTAACTGCTCCACCTTAACGCAGATCAAGTCATTTAGCGGTTCTTTACAACATATAAATCTAAATTTGAGTAATATGAAATACCCTGAGCAAAAACATTCCCCACAACCACCATTGAAATAAGACCAAAAGAGCCGCTAAAAAAGGAGAAAACGGGGATGGATAAGAAGATTTACTAATGTTAATAAATTTTTTAGTTACTACGGCACGTGCTCTTTCAATCCAATGAAGTAAAAAGCAGGACAAAAATATTCCGAGAGCACCACCGCTCAGCCCCCACAACAATAGCTCTGCACTTACAACTTTAGGGTCAGCTAACTTACTTATGATCAGTCGATCTCCGTAACCAAAAGCCGAAAAGGTTAGAAGAGCTCCTATCATTGATGTAGCAAGGATAACAGCACTTAATAAATCAACACCGACACCTCCCAATACCACTACCAACGTAGTGGCCAAAGCTATGCGGTAAAATACACCCGCTAACTTAAATCTGACATCGGACTTAGAACAAGATGACTTAGGAGCAAGTAACTTCGACTGAACTGGAACTATTGATAAATCAACGGGTAAATTATCCTCAGCCGAAAAGTCGGCATACAGATACAACGTGCCTGAATGTGAATCAATCTCAAAAACTTTCATCTTACCCAAGTTATAGTTCCGTGATGCCAATTTACGACCTAAAGCATCGTAGGAAAGAGGGATAATTTTAAAATTTTCTAATAATAAGAGCCGAACAGATGAAACAAACAAAAATATGAAACATCATCTTAATCGTATTAGCCAATTAAAACGGCGCCTTACAATCACATCTCAGCTAAGATGTTCCACAAATACCAAAGATTTAAAGACTTTGCCCAATCCCAACAAATCTTCCAATAGAACGGTATTAGTATTAAACAACGATGCCCGAATAGCCGAGGCAGTTACCGTTCAACTACTACGCTTAGATCCGCAAATTTCAATAATATACGCTCCCACTCTCACAAGTGCCAAGGTATTTCTTAAAGGATGCCCAGTATCACTAATTATAACCGAAGAAACACTACCAGATGGAAGTGCTTACCTACTTCGAAGTACACTAGAGGAATCAGGACAAGAGCCACAATTAATAATCCTAAGCCAAGCTCATAACTTTAGTGGTCTACCATTTGAAGCCGTAAGCCCTTACCGATTTGCACGAGTACAACTAATTGGTAGTACTCACTCATATAATCGAGGCTTAACAGAAGCTTCGAGCAACCAATGCCCTACCAAGACACATATTTCTGCACTAAAGCGTCAGATTCGTGCTGAATTAAAAGACAGCGTCAATAACCCATTACAAGAGATCCTTGCCATGGTATACGTAGCTCGCAACTGCTCTGAAACAAACGCGCTATTAAACGAAGCTCTTAAGGCTATTGAAACAGCTGCTGAAAAAATAGCCAGCGAGGTAGCTAATGCTACATCTTCTAGGTTAAGTCTTAGTACAACAGAATTACTAAAAATTGCCGGCTAATAAATCTAAACTACACGTGCTTAAATTTTAATCTACGTGGCTGTACCGCATCAGCACCTAATCGCTTCTTTTTATCATCCTCATAATCAGAGTAATTACCTGACACCAAAATTGCTCGGCTATCTCCCTCAAAAGCAATAATGTGGGTCGCAATACGGTCTAGAAACCACCTGTCGTGACTAATAACTAAAACACATCCGGAAAAATTCAAAAGTGCATCCTCTAAAGCTCTTAAGGTATTAACGTCAAGATCATTAGTTGGTTCATCGAGAAGAAGAACGTTACCACCTTCTTTAAGAAGCTTAGCTAAATGAACTCGGTTACGCTCACCGCCTGATAAGACACCCACCTGCTTCTGCTGATCACTGCCAGAAAAATTAAATCGAGCGCAATAAGCCCGAGAAGAAACATCCTTACCTCCCAAAGAAATAGTATCTAAATCACCACCAGCTATTTCCTGCCAAACACTTGCCGACGGATTAAGAGAGGCTCTGCTTTGGTCAACGTAAGCTAATTTCACCGACTCTCCAATAGTTACTGACCCAGAATCTGGATGTTCTTGACCAGTGATCATTCGGAAAAGAGTTGTCTTACCGGCACCATTACCACCTACAATTCCAACAATAGCTCCACGCGGAATAGCACACGAAAAATTTTCTAAAAGTAGCTTGTCACCGTAACTCTTAGCTATGCCTTCCAACTTAATAACCGTTTCACCAAGTCTTGGACCTGGAGGAATAAAAATCTCCATATCTTCAATCTTATCTGGAGCATTCTCAGCAACAAGTTGTTCATAGGCAGCGATACGCGCTTTACTTTTCGCTTGGCGTGCCTTAGGCGACATTCGAATCCATTCAAGCTCTCGCTCCAAAGTTTTCTGGCGCTTAGAAGCTTGTTTTTCTTCCTGCTCAAGACGCTTTTCCTTCTGTTCTAACCAACTTGAATAGTTACCCTTCCAAGGGATACCGTGACCACGATCCAGTTCAAGGATCCACTGAGCCGTATTGTCTAAAAAGTACCGATCATGAGTTACAGCTATAACTGTACCTGGATAATCATTAAGGTATCTCTCAAGCCAATGAACAGATTCAGCATCAAGATGATTTGTAGGCTCATCCAGTAGAAGAACATCAGGTTTTTGTAAAAGCAGACGACACAAAGCTACTCGACGCTTTTCACCACCAGACAACACCCCCACTTTTGCATCACTCGCAGGTAATCGAAGAGCATCCATCGCCAGCTCAAGCATTCGGTCAAGTTCCCACCCATTGGCTGCTTCTATCTTATCCTGTATGGCGGCCTGTTCATCTAGCAATTTCTCCATTTTTTCAGGAGATAAATCTGCCTCAGCTAGAGATATGCTAACTTCCTCGAATCTACGTAATAATGAAACTAACTCCTGAACCCCTTCTTCAACAATCTCTTTAACAGTCTTGTCTGGATTTAAGTTAGGCTCTTGTTCAAACATGCCAAAACTTACCCCAGGAGTACGATTAACCTCTCCATGAAACTCGTGCTCAGTGCCAGCAATAATTCTAAGTAGAGTAGATTTACCAGCACCGTTTAACCCGAGAACACCAATTTTAGCACCATAAAAAAACGATAGACTAATGTCTCTAAGCACTTGTTTCTGAGGCGGATAAACCTTAGAAACCTTACTCATAGAAAAAGCAAACTCAGGAGCCATAAAATAAAACTCTAAAAAATTACAAAAATATATCTTTAAGCAGGGTAAAGTTATAGCTGAATATGGTGTTCACCATCAAATTAAACCATACCGGTTTAAAAAAAGCGTAATCTAATTTCTCGCCCTTCTATCTTTCTTTTACCCGTTATCCTTTTACCCGTTATCACGGAGACCAACAAGGCTACCCCTCAGGCACTATCTGCTAGTAATTAAGTTAACTAAATGTATCCTCGGTAGCTAATAACCAATAACCACCAAGTCACATCCGCGTTCTGGGCCAGGAACTGTTACTGTACATCCTTGCTCAAGCTGTTCATCAACGGAGCCTACTACGTTACCGTTATTACCACTAAGACTATAATTTAGCTTATAATCATCAGCCACCCAAGCCACTTTATCCTTAACCTTAACCTTCATACAATTACTAAGGTCTGCCCTAACCTGGTCACCAGAATGACCACCATCTACAAAAGCAAAATAACTTTCGAATATTTTTTCCCCCTCTTTAGACTGAGACTCTTTCGAAAAAAACGCATCAGTAGATGCCGGATGAATATTAATTACCACCCCCAAGCTACGCAGTTCGTTTACTATTTCTGGATGCTCCTTCAAGAAAATGAGTAGACCACAGCCAGTATAGTGTGGAGCCTTAGTCTGAAAGGACTTATTGATGCCATCAAGTTCAACTTGACGATCATTTTCCCCGTATTCTTTTACCCAAATTAGAGGGTTGTCATTCCCATCTGTGTTACCACCATTTATGACATTCGCATCCTCATTCACCTCATCTGGATTAAATGCACAATCTACTAGATTGAGTTCTAATCCTTTAATATTAAGTTTAATGGCCTGAAGAAGCAGAATTACCGCTGTTACCCCATCCCTTACGCCAAGTATGTCAGTTCTTCTTTGCAAATCTGGCTCGTTAGCACCCTCTCTACTATCACTTTGACTATGAATGTACTCATGCATGGCCAGAAGGGGAAGGACGTTAGATCCATTTAATTGCCCCCAATTTGGGTCAAAGCGAGAACCTGTTTTTTCCCACTGTTTTTGAGCAGCCGTGTAGGGAGCTCTAAATCCCTTTAAAAACTCTGTAAGGGGCAAACCATCCATTGTAAAAATGGTTGGGTTATACAGATTAAGCCATCTACCTAAATCAGGGCGGTCAGCTTTACCGACAATTTTTTGATTACCAACACCGTCTGCGGTAATGGGCGGCTCTTTAGGAAGCAGAGAATTAAGCTCATTTTCTAAAAGACCCTTCACCTTACCGACTACCTGCAATTTTCCTGGATAAGAAAACCTCGACAAAGAATCTTGCAAGGCAACGCCGGTAAAATTCACCTTGGATGAAAGTTCTGTTACCAGAGCTTCGATAACATCATCACGAAAATCCCTTTTTTAATCTATTAAGAAATTTTTCCCCATCGTACAGCAAACACGCACCAAGAGTCTTATACTGCTCAGCGGTTAGGTTGGGTCGTAATTTGCAGGTGACTTGATCAAAACCAACTCCAATTGCCCTCTTGATTTGAGTATAAGTAAGAGTAAGGCTGTCAATACTTTGCTTGGTGTTATTCAAAATTTCCTCAACGCGATAATCACTTACAAACCGCGCAGTAAGAGTTGCAAAAATATCGCTAGCTATATCTTTGCATGTATTGAATACACTCATCGTTTTACCCTTTTTGTTTATCTTACTAAGCCTCCTCTCGTAACGAGCAATTAAATTACTGAGAAGTATTAAACTGGCGTTATACCATTGACCAATGGGTAAATCTAGAAGCTACCATGACTAACTAATTCTAGTGATAACTCCCTTTAACTTATTAGAATTACTGAAAACATTTGTCTAAGAAAATGTAACTAGTAGATTCTACAATTTTACTATCGATTCAGTGAGTAGCATAGTTTATGTAAACTAGATAACTCTACAAACAAGAGCTAGAGATTTATAGGCCTGTTCCGCACTAAAACGCTCATGCAAAACACCAACATCAGGAAGAGCATCTGGGTCGCGATCCCCAACGTACTTACGTACTCATACTCCCGCTAGGCTATCCAAAAGATGTGACATAGTCACCGTATCACGTCAAAGAGTGCTCCTCCCGCTCTCAAAGACATTCCCAGGTTTATCCAAGTATTTGTCCAATAATTATTATCCAAGGCCGTTTAATCAGTAGAGAAACAATCTCGCAAATGAACATAGGTTTTGGTCTGAGTAGAAACTCTCTCGCGAGGAACTTAATAATTCCCTGTCCATATATATACTCAAGTTTTTCCACTTCAGATCTCAATTTTTCTTGTTACTTTGCCCGTAAAATACCCAAGAGCTATCTTAATGTAAGTAACTAATTTGCTAAGAATCTCTTTAAAAGCGCTTTTTTAGCGGTATTAACAAAAACAAATTAGAAAAAAGGCCCTTAGTATTAAGGGCTACACTTTTTTATTCGGACACAGAAGAGACCTTGTTTATCTTACTCAGCAATATTAATGGAGCAAGATAACTAAGTGGTGTAAAGAAACTCTATAGCTAACTGATAAGAAGGTTATTTACAAAATTATTCCACCACACTCTAGGCGAATCAATTTTTTTTGCTATAACTTTTGCTGGATTAATAAAAACTTCTTCAGGAGATACAGAAGATTGAAAATTAGTACACTCAAAAGATGCACTAATGTACCGCCCTGTGTTCCGCTTCGAAGATGAAGCGATAATCCTACTTTGTGGTTTAACGCTCAAAATATTAATTTTTTTTATCGGCACAAACCGATAAAGCACTTTACCAGTGCTTGTACGACCAGGGAAATTTGATGTTCTTAGTACAATCTCACAACTAGGACTAAGAGAGTCTATAGCTATTCTGCCTCGAAACCCGGCTCGAGGTGATAAACGTCCCGTAAAAGAAATTGCGGGCGCTAAAGGAAGCCTATCATCTTTATCATCTAATGATACGCTCGCAAAACACGAAGCCTTAGAAAAAAACTGCATTACCGCACTTTTTGTACAACTACTAAAACGTGTCGGTGGTACTCGCCTAAGTATTTTGCTCATTATACTACTAGAGTCGCAACCAACATCTTCATCATGTTGCGCCGAAAGAAGGTGTGCTAACTCATGCGCTAAAATAACTGGAGTAATAGCCGAATTAATGTCTTGCACTATACCGTAATTTAATTTTGAGTTACATGCTCCTCCAACCCATGCAAGACCAACCGTACCTCCATCAAAATCTTTTCCTGATAAAAGTATATGTACGTCAGCAGTGCCAAGATCACGAGAGGTAAAACGATCATGTAAATCTTCAGCACTAGTCATAGTAGGGGGATATATTTCAGAATCTACAGTAATCCTCTGTCTATTTGTTACTGTAATAGATTGCAACTCAGATTGATAAATTACATCAATAGCATTAACATAACTTATGCTTGTAGCTTGTGCTATATTAGCATATTTATTAGCAAACTCTGCGTCAGTATCTGTTGATATTTCGATTTCTTTAAAGGAATGTTCACTTGAATTTAAGGTAGCTAATGCACTTTTTGAATATTCATCTTTTGGTTGTTTAGATTTTGAAGACTGATAATTATCATCAACAAAATAACTTTTTGCTAGTTTATTCGAAACTAGAGTTCCGTGAACAGGACATCTTAAATGAGAAAGTGCCGTAGCAGGCACTCTCAACAACTGGGCAGCTCGGTTATTTTCAAGTTTTAATGAATAAAATATGGGCATCCCATGACGAGTCGGCAAAGAGAACCAACCTCTGGTTGGACCGTTATTTTTACCGAGTACAATTGTAAGCGAAAAAGGCGCCTTATCTCCTCTGCGAGACCAAATATCTCCGCCAAATCTAAGTATTTTACCCTTTGGTAACTGATTACTCCCCAAGAAATTAACTCTACCATGCAGACCTACAGCACCAATAAGTCCTAACGAAAATCGACCAGAGGTAGATAAGGACAATTTACGGCTTTCAAAAAACTCATAATTTTCAGAGATTTTTGTCACCAAAAGTGAAAGAGAATCAGTTACCGCCCGATAAGGAGACCTCTTTGATAGGTTAATCTTTTTAGTAGCGGGAAGACCAAAAGCTGGTAACTCAATAAAAATCACTAAAGATGCAATGAGCGTTTTGGCAAGACAAGCTAATACTCTCTTAAAGAAAATTAAATACCGGAAATTATTCAAGAATAATTCTCATAAAAATTCTCTAGCCAAAATAAGAACCTAAGATATTCGTCAAAGAAAAAAAGCTTCTTTATAAATCAAGTTAGAAAAATTTAATAATCTTGAAAATACTCTTAATCATTACGATCACACAAAGTTTTCCCTTGCTCCAAGTTAATTAAACACTGGTTCCCACCAATAAATTGGCCTTCTCCTTTGAGTAAAACCTGCGGAGTAGATGTCCCTAACTTAGCTTTTAGTACTTTACAATCTTCGCGATGAGTATAATGCGCTCTTAGTAAAACAGGGTCAGGATTAGCCATACTATCAAACGGAATATTTTGCCTACTAGATGGGCCAATCAAATAAACCTTTACTGTTGTTGCTGGAGTAAGTGCCGTAAAAGTTACAGGTAAAACTACCTTAACTGATGGAAAATTTTTGCCGGGCAATACTAAAAATCCTCCTCGTATATCATCAAATTTTGGACATTCAGGCCATTTCAGAGGAGAAGGTGTAATCCTAGAGGGATTATGCGACTCATCAATACGATTAAGTACATTGATATTGATAGAATCAAATAATATACCCGCTGGTGCAAAAACTGAGGTAGATGCTCCTGTAAAAAGATTCTTAACCTGTATTAGGCCTTCATTAACATCACGTATTGCTACTTCTTCTCCCTCCTCATCGGCAAGATAATCACCAACCACTACTATACCTTTTGTAGATATCGGAGTTGTTCTGCGCCATCTAACTCGACCCCAAGAGTTTGCACTAGAAGTAGCAGTTACAAATTGAGTGTTTTCTCCAGAAACCATCTGAAATACGAGGGAATCTCTACCAACAGTCCTTCTTTTTAATGGTTCAGGGACTTGAGTAAAATTTTGTGCCCATGACCTTCTTAGCGGAATTCTACTAACGGTCTTTGAATCAATAAATCTATATAAAATGGAATTACCTCTAACTACCGCAATGGCATCTCTAGCACCTTTTTTAGTGTCATACTGCGGCGCAAAAAAGAAGGGTTTATCCTGTTCTTTACCAAAATAAATAGTTCGCAAAGATAACTCAGATGATGATATTCCCGGATTAACGATAATATCCCACTGTAATCTACCATTTTTACTAGATACGGAAATTGCATCTCCTATATTGTTACCATCTAAATCTGCACCTGATACTACTGTTGATAGATTCTTACCCAAGGTAAAAGTTACATTTGGCTCATTATTAATCGACCGAATATTCCAATTTGCAATTCCATCATTAGCTACATGAATAAAGCCTGGTTCAGTAACTCCTGACATACGCCAGTTTCCCGGAGCAAGGTGATCCCCGATCTTGCCTATACTTCCTATCTCAATCGGAAGCTCCTCAATGGATGGCAATCCGTACCACCTAAGCACCCCAGAAGGAGAAACTTGAATATATTTAAGCCGTATTAGTGATAAATGTTCAGTTTTTTTGTTTTCTTGTGCGTCTGTTTTAGTACCGGAGATGATTAAAAAACATACAGAGAATAATATTATGGCTTTTGTCCATCTAAGAATGGTGCTAAATTTGCCCATGACCTGCTCCCCTCGCATGTAAGCATGCTTATGCCAACAAAATCTACAACTCTTGTGCTGCAATTATGTTAGCTTGAATAGTAGTATTACCTTGAAATGAATTCTTATCCGGCTTAAAAGCGATATCAATCTTTTTTCCTTTTCTTAAAGCCGGATGATCCTTGGTTCGCCAACACACACCCGAAAGCGCCCCAGAATCATCTCTAACCACAACTTTAGTATGACCTCCCTTTAATTCTGTAACATCTGTAACAACAACATCTCGAGCTACTAATACTGGTGATTTATTACCTACGCCAAAAGGTCCAAGCTTCGGCAGTTCCTCAACTAAAGACATAGTAATCTCAACACACTTTACTTGCGTATCTGCCACTACACTTGGAATAAAAACTTCAAAATTCTCAGCCTGACGGATACATTCTAAATTAAATTCACTCTGAAATTTATCAATATTTTTTGCCTCTATAGCAAATCCACCTGCTCCTTCATGACCACCATATTTAATAAGAAGAGGCTCTAATTTCTCTAATAATGAAACTACACTTATACCTGGAATACTTCGTACCGACCCCTTAAATACCCCCTCACCGTCTGCACCAAGAACCGCAGCCGGTCGATAGTACTCCTCAGTTAGACGTTGAGCTACAATTCCAATAACACCAGTATGATAATCAGCACCCCAAACAACTATACCCCATGGCAATATGTTGCCTGACTTAATGAATTTATCAGCGCACTCCTTAACTCTTTTCTCAACTTTTTGCCTCTCATCATTTAAGTCATGTAATTGCTTAGCAATACGGCGAGCAGTTATAGCACAATTAGTTGTTAGTAATTCAATAACAACACTTCCATTTATCAAACGACCGGCTGCATTAATTCGCGGTCCAAAGCCAAATCCAATATCATGGCAACGAACCTCTTTGGTAATACCCAGTACTTCCTTTAAAGCTATAAGTCCCGGCCTTTTAGTATGAGTCAGTAATTCAAGTCCTCTCTTTGCGATTACTCTATTAACCCCAACAAGCGGAACCATATCGCATACCGTGCCAAGACAAGCGAGGTCTAAGAAATCACGCGCTTTTACCTCTAATGCTTGTGTTAGCTGTTTTCTCAAACCTATTATTAAATACCAACACAATCCAGCAGCAGAGAGCGTTCCTTCAGCAAAACCGCACTCCTTTTGATGAGGGTTAATAAAAATATCAGCATCACATTCCTCCATTCCCATGTGATGATGGTCGATTACAATCGAACAAAGACCTTTCGAGCGAGCATAATCCAACTCTATTTTATTTTTAGTACCAAAATCTACTGTAATAATAAGCGATGCGTTGTTGGACACGGCATCATCAATGATTCGCTTATTTAATCCATATCCATCAGTAAATCTGTCTGGCACAAAAGATATAATTTTTGCTCCAACAGAGGAAAGAAAAGCGCAAAGCTGCGCCCCTCCAGAAAGACCGTCAACATCAAAATCATTAGTGATAGCGATTATTTCCTCACGCTCTATCGCCTGAGCAATCCTTTTACACGCCTCATCTAAGTTTTTCAAAGATTGAGGCGGTAAAAGACCGTCTTGAAGTGATGGTGAAAGAAATTGAGATAATCGCTCACTAACGATAAAACCACGAGCTGATAATACTCTCGATGTTACCAAGCTAAGTCCGGATGCTCCGGCAATTTTTAACGATTCTTTAATCTCTTGGGGTCTTAGAGAGATTTTCGCATAAGAACGCTTTAGAGACGTACCCTTCAATACAGAATCATTATTCGGGGATAAATTGAGTTGCCGCCGTAATTCTGGAGATAAATCCTGTAAGTAGCTTAATTGCATTGTCTAAATCTTTAATACTGCACAATTCTACTTGAGTATGCATATACCTGTTGGGTATTTGCACCGCACCTGTGGCAACTCCTCCCCTCGTAATTTGCATCGCATTAGCATCATTACCTAGTGGTCTCGAGTCTGGATTAATTTGCACCGGTATTCTACTACGTTTGGCTGAATCGAGAAGAAGCTTTTCCACTACTGGATTCGCGTTAGGGCCTCTAACAATTGATGGCCCAGCACCTAGCTTGCAAGAAGAAGCTTTAGTATCATCTGAGCCTGGATTGTCTGTTGCATGTACTACATCTATCGCAATACCAACTTCTGGATCAACTGCGTAGGAGGCTGTATGTGCTCCTCTTAGCCCAACCTCCTCCTGCACCGTACTTACCGCATACAACGCTACTGAAATCTTCTTTTGAGAACAAAGTCTAGCTACCTCAATTGCTACAAATAAACCTACCCGATTATCAATGCCAGCTCCAGCAATAATTCCGTTACGAAGCTCTGTAGCTCCTAAAGAAAAAGTTACAGGATCCCCAATTTGAATGATTTCCTCTACTTCAGCTTTTGACTTAGCTCCAATATCAAGCCACATTTTTTTTAATTCAAGGGTCATTTTTGATCTTTCTTCATTTGTCTGAAAATGAATTGGCTTACGACCAAAAACTCCAGTGATAGGACCATTTTTTGTATGGACAGTTGCATGAGCTCCAGGAACTACACCTGCATCAATCCCACCTAAGGCACTTACCCATATATAACCTTCCTTATCAATGTAGCGAACCATAAAACCAATTTGGTCGCAATGACCTGCAAGCATCACGCGACGCTTAGCTCGTACATTAACTCCTACAATCACATTTCCATGCAGATCCGTTTTAACTTCGTCGGCAAAACCTTTTACATACTCTCTTACGACTCTCTGGATAGGTTGCTCAAAGCCAGTAGGTGATGGAGTTGACAAAAGAGAAAACAGAAAATCTTTAGCTTCTTTTTGCATAAAAATGTTACGTGAATAAAAAATGTTCTTAAACCTACTGCATATAATATTACTGTCTCAAGTTAAGCTACATTAAAAAATTAATTAAACTGTCGCCTTTCAAAAAAGAAAGTTGCTAAAAAGAGTAGAATAAATGAATAAGATACCGCATAAACCAATGAATAAATCATATTCTGTCCTGATCTCAGGATACTAAATACCGCTTCATTTCCAGCATAAAGGGAGTCTAGATGAGGTACAATCCAGTAACATAACTGTATGGCGGAAGAATTTATTAATTTTGCAAAATCCACCATGGATGAAGCTGAACGTCCGACAACAAAGAAAAAAAATGTAAATAAACCGATTAAAAGTGGAGTGACGACAATTGAGGAAAAAAATATTGATGCAGCACTAATTATTAGTCCCTCTAAAATAATATAAAATAAGGCCTGTACTAACGGCAAAGATAATTTGCCTTCGTAACAAGCTACATAAAGTAAAAGACCGATTCCCATACCGCCAACAAGCACGATTGAAATTGTGCTTATACCAAAAAATTTTCCGAGCAAAAATTCTCTTCTGGGAACCGATTTACTAAGTATATTGTAGATGGTTTTTTTTGCTAACTCCTTCTGCAAAAGAGAAGCTCCTGCTATAACTGCAAATAACACATTAAAAAGAGATATACTAAAAATTCCAAAATCCTTAATTATTTTTAGAGGGTCACCTACTGCTACACTGCCATAAAAACTCGAAAGGGAGACAACCATCACAGCAAAAAAAGGTATGATAAATAATATCTTACTTCTGAGTATTTCCAAGAAAGTAATACGAAATACGGCTAATATTCTTTCAACCATTATGACCTCCTTGGGCTAAATCAATCTCATCCTGCACTAAATCTCGGAATAACTGCGTGAGATTAAGTTGAGCTGGGCGATACTGCTCAAGCACCATAATTTTTGAATTAATTACTTCTTTTAAAAACGGTGCAGCACTCTCGTGCTGATCACAGATTACTACAATAGAATCACCCTCTCTTCTTATTTTTGCACCATCAGGAAGTTTGGAAAGAAACATTTCACCTCCCAAACGATCAAGCACTACTTCAACCTGCCGTTGACTATCTTTTCGACGAGTTGCAAGATCAACTATACCGCGCAAAGTACCTTTAGCTACAATAGCAGCTTTTTCACATAAAAATTCGATGTCTGACAAAATATGTGAGCACAAAAAAAGAGTTGTGCCCTCTTGCTTTAGCGCAAAAAATAACTCTCTAAACTCTTGGCGACCAATTGGATCTAAACCAGAAAAAGGTTCATCTAGTATGAGCAATTTAGGACGAGCTACTATAGCCTGTGCCATAGCAAGACGCTGCATAAGACCCTTTGATAAGGATCTGACAGCAAAATTATCTCGTCCTACCAAGTTAACTCTCTCAAGAGCCTTATCAACCGCATCTTTGCGTTCGTGAGACTTAACACCACCTAACGTTGCATATACCTCCATCAGTTCCCGTACCCGCAAATTATCATAAAAATAAGGTTGCTCTGGTACATAGCCAACGCTTCTACGAGAAGTAACTTGATAATTAGGCACACCAGAAATAAAAACATCACCCGTATGACGCACCAATCGCAAAATACATTTGATCGTTGTTGTTTTTCCCGCCCCATTAGGTCCAAGAAAGCCGAAACACTCACCTTGTGCCACGTTAATAGAAAGATTCTTTAATGCATGCACCGGCACCAGAGTAAAGTCTTTCCGGTAAGTATAAGAAAGATTCTCAATTAGAAGAGCTGATTCATTATCTTTCATTTCTTGAAATACCTTCTCTTTTTGAATTTACTTTAAAGTTTTTCGATGACACACTTCATCGTCTATCTAATGAATTTTTTCTCGAATCTCGGTAAACTTCTTTCTCATAACTGCTTGCACGTTAAGGTCAGGTACTGCGGCTAAAATAGAGTCAAAATCTTTTTCAGATCTTAGATTCCCCTCTTTTTGTGCAAATTCAACTACAAGGCGAGAAATATCAGGAGGTACATTAGGTTTTGTGATAGCTTGCGCGATATCTGCACGAGCACCTTTAATATCATTTTCTAAATCGTAGCGTATCATACCTCTCAGGTATGGTATTAACCATTCGTCAGGCAAAGCTTCCATCCCCCAAGAAAGAACTTCCTTTGCTGCTACCAGATCTCCCACTTCATAGGCAATTAACATTCCACAAAATGGATAAATGTAGTGAGCCTTTGGATCTAACTTGGCTGCACTCTTACAAAATTTCACCAAATGACGATAATCACCATCGGAATGAAAACGCCGTCCAAAAAATCCTATTCCATTAAACCAGATAATATCTGCTAAAACATTTTTAAACTGTAAGCTTACTAATTGTAAAACATCTTCTCTGGGAAGATATCTTATCTCAGAGGCATGATCAGCCTCATAGGGAATCTCTCTTGGTAAAGAATTTTTAAAACCAGAGTCACTCCAAGCGCATAAAAAAATACTGAATAAAAACGAACCTAAGGCATAGAATTTGTGTGCCATAATATGCAGTAGATCTTTAATAAGCTCTAAGAGAACGTTTGCTCTTAAAATGGAGGAAATTAGAACTACCTAGCGGTTGTTGGTTAACTCTCTTCCTCAACTCTCCCCAACCAAATAATTTTACCAATATGATGCGGAAAATAAAAATTAGGCAGCAAAAATCTTAGATGGGAAAGATTTAAGTATAAAGGTAAAAATCTGCCGGCCTTAAAACTACGATTTTTAAAATTTAAGATCAGCCACTAAAAGAATTAAAAGTAACGGTAAATAAGCTATAGATGCTCTTAAGACTTTTCTCGCATCGCTTACAGAATGGCTCTTAGATAAGACCCAACCGTACCATACCATCATAGCTCCTAAAATGACGGCACCAACAAGATAAATCGACCCAGACATACCTACAGCAAAAGGGACAACTGATACACCTAATAACAATAGCGAAAAGCCTAAAATCTGACGAAAGGTTCTGATGCCATCAGGCTCAACCACCGGTAACATCTTTAATCCTCCTCTTTCGTAATCTTCGCGATACATCCATGCGATAGCGTAAAAGTGAGGATGTTGCCACAGAAATAGCAAACAAAATAACAACCAGGCGCCAATACCAAGCTCACCGGTAGCGGCCGACCAACCTCCCATAGGGGGAAGAGCACCTGGTATTGCTCCAATAGCAGTATTAAGCCAAGTGGTACGCTTAAGCGGAGTGTAAACAAGCACATATAAAAAAGAAGTAAGTAGAGCAAGGAATCCAGTCAAAAGATTAACCCCCACGACTAAAAGTGAGGTACCGGCAAGAGTCAAAAAAATACCAAATGACAACGCCGCCAACGGAGAAATCTGCCCTCTTGGAAGAGGACGCAAACAAGTACGACGCATTCTTGCGTCAACATCGCGCTCTAAATATTGATTAAGAACACTCGCTCCTGAACAACTCAACCAAGTACCCAAGAGCATAATCGCAAAAACAGAAACCGGAGATAAAACTCCTCCACTCGCAAGAAAAAAGCCAAGAGCCGCAGTAATCACCACCATTAAAGCGATGCGAGGCTTAGTAAGAGATATATAAAGTTGAATTTGCTTACGCATGAAAAAACATCCGCAATAAACTGCGCTCAGGCAGTAGTGTACCCTAATCTTTCTAGAAGTGCACCTTTGTTGCTCATCTGTAAATATCTAATAGATTCAATTGATAACAATCAAAACTCAAATCGCCTAGGACGACTTATAAGTGCCTGAACTAATTGATTACAAGAAACTGACCCATCCAATAAAGATGCAATACCTTTAATAATTGGAGCTTCGATACAAAATTTATGCGCCATTTTCGCAAGCAGTGGAGCCGCTGAGACTCCCTCTGCAGTCTGCCCTACCGTAGCGAGCGCTTCCTTCAAAGTTAGGCCTTTACCTAAATTATAACCAACCTGCCAGTTACGACTCTGCCTTGAACTACCCGTCATTAAAAGATCACCGAGCCCGGTAAGTCCAATTATTGTTTGCGGATCCCCTCCAAGTGGATTGGCAAATCGCATCATTTCTGCCAGACCACGGGTCAAAAGAGAGGCTCTTATTGATTCTCCCAGTCCTAATCCTTCAGCCATTCCGGTAGCAATAGCGATCACATTTTTTATTATACCACCAATTTCGATACCAAGAGGATCTCTAGAAAGATAAACACGTAAAAAAGAAGCTTCAAAAGAGCAAGCGAGAATTTCAGCTATTTGAGGCTCAAAGGCACCAATTACTAAAGTGCTCATCATGCGCTCTTGCAATTCTTTGGCAAACAATGGCCCGCCAAGAACCGCAAATTTAGCTCGGTCTCCTCCCACTCGGCTCCAAGCTTCTGCAACTGTTAAACTAGACTTTGTAAGCCCTTTTACTGCACTAAGAAGAATAGAAGAATGTAATTGAGCTTTAATTGTAGGTAATAAATCTTCAACTACAATAGCAGGCAGAGCTAGAACAATAGCATCGACACCACGAAGATGAGATATCTCCGAACACCATTTATATGAAGCTCCATGTATTTGTGAACGTGACCAAGCAATTACCTTTCTTTTATTATTTGATAGATGAGTGGCTAATGCACACCCCCATCGCCCCTGACCTACTACTCCAAAGGTCTCCATTAATGTACTCTAGTAAATTAATTTAACAGTGATTTATTTTACTGCTCAGGTATTTTTAGGGTATTTTTACAAAATTTTTACGGTATTTCTATGATCAACTGACTTCGGAAGTTGAGTCTTCTTCTTGATCGTTAACGAAATGAGCAACAGCTACAACTTTTTCGTCAGCTTCAAGATTAATAAGTCTAACCCCCAAGGTATTCCTTCCGATCACTGGTACATCAGCTGTACGCAATCTGATAATCTTACCCCCAGATGTAATCAACATAAATTCGGCATTCTCTTGATATTCAGCTACAGCACTTACCACAAGGCCATTACGGGTACCAATACCAGCTTGAATATCAATGATCCCTTTTCCTGATCGTTTCTGAGATCTATAGTCAGACAGTGGCGTACGCTTTCCGTAACCAAACTCACATACAGTAACTAACATGCCATCAGAACTTTTATTAATCTCTTTATTATTTAATGACTCCCCGGAAACTAAACTGTTTGCTTGAGATGAAAGCTCAGGCTTACTAGCTAGTGCAGTTGAACCAGTCGTACCAAATAAAACAGTCATACTGACTAAAAAATCATTCTCAGAAAGTTCTATCCCCTTAACACCCCGAGCCACACGCCCCATTGCTCTAACATCTGACTCAGGAAATCGAATAGATAAACCTGACTGAGTGGCAAGAAGAACATCATCGCCCTCTCGGACAAGATCTACTGCTATCAGCACATCATTGTCATCGAGAACGCAGGCAATTACCCCTCCTCTTCTTGATTTTGAAAACTCCATTAAAGGAATTTTCTTCACAACTCCTTGCTTTGTCGCCATCATTACAAAACGCTGATCATCAAACTCACGCACTGAAAGTATAGTAGCGACACCCTCACCATCACGTAGGTCTAACAAGTTGACTAAAGCTCTACCTCTACCGATACGGCTAGCCTCAGGTATTTCATAAACTTTCAACCAATGAAGTCTTCCAAGAGTAGTAAACGCTAGTAAAGATGCATGAGTTGAAGCAACGAAAAGATGCTCGACAAAATCTTCGTCTCTTGTAGCTACTCCAGCAATACCTTTACCACCCCGCTTTTGAGCACGATACTCAGCAATTGATGTACGACGGATATATCCCTGATGGCTGATCGTAACTACCATCTCTTCATCTTCTATGAAGTCTTCAATTACTAACTCATCAGGAGTATCAATAATTTGAGTTCGTCGAGGACTTGTAAACTGATCACGTAAAACAAGAGTTTCTCTGCGAATTACTTCGTCTATTCGTATGGGACTCTCTAAAATAGCCGAAAGCCTTTCTATTTCAGCTTTCAACTCTTCATATTCTCGCTCTATAGCAAGACGTTCTAATCCGGTTAGTTTTTGCAA
The DNA here is from genome assembly GCA_044347345.1 of Bdellovibrionota bacterium. Lineage (GTDB taxonomy): Bacteria > Bdellovibrionota_C > UBA2361 > UBA2361 > JBIKUX01 > JBIKUX01. Next base: position 120,202 of record JBIKUX010000002.1, read on the forward strand.
ACGAAGATCAAGAATTGCTTGCGCTTGTAATTGAGAGAAAGAAAATCTCGATTGTAAAACTTCACGAGCTTCAACCGGTGAATCTGCACCTTTAATGATAGCAATAACTTCATCAATATTTAGAAGAGCTATCCGGAAACCTTCTAGCAAATGCATGCGGGCACGAGCTTGACGAAGCTCATAAGTAGTTCGACGAGTAACTACATCTCTTCGATGATTGAGAAAATGCTCAAGTAACTGACGTAAAGAGCAAATTACTGGCTTACCCTCAACAATAGCTAAATTAATAATACCAAAGCTAGTTTGAAGAGGGGTACTCTTATAAAGCTGATTGAGCACTACTTCAGCAGTCGCATCACGCTTCAACTCAATAACTATTCGCATACCATGACGATCAGATTCATCACGAAGCTTCGATATCCCTTCAATCTCTTTGGCATTTACTAACTCAGCGATCCGCTCAATCAAACGAGCCTTATTTACTTGGAAAGGAATCTCTGTGATGACGATTGCCTCAACTTCGCGCGAATTCCCTTTAATTTTCTCTATATCAGCTTTGCCCCGAACCTGAACCACTCCCTTTCCACTGCGATAAGCTGCACGAAAAGAGCTGGTACCAAGAATAATTCCTCCAGTGGGAAAATCAGGGCCAGGTACGCAAGCTAGCAACTGTTCCACTGAGCAATTTGGCTCATCTATTAAGAGAACTAATGCATCAATAATTTCGATTAAGTTATGAGGTGGCATGTGAGTTGCCATGCCTACAGCTATTCCACTAGCTCCGTTAATAAGTAAATTTGGAACTACAGCAGGAAATACCGTGGGCTCTGTATGAGAGTCATCAAAGTTTGGGATGAAATCTACCGTTTCCTTGTCTATATCTTCAAGGAGCTTTTCAGCGATTGGCGTCATTCTACTTTCGGTATATCGATATGCCGCTGGTGGGTCGCCATCAATCGAACCAAAGTTACCCTGTCCATCAACAAGAGGGTAACGAAGACTCCAAGATTGAGCCAATCGAACTAAGGCTTCATAAACTGGAGCATCTCCATGCGGATGATAACGCTTTAATACCTCGCCAACCACACCAGCACACTTAGAGTGCTTACGATTAGAAAGTAATCCTTCACGATACATCGCATATAAAACTCTTCTTTGAACTGGCTTTAATCCATCACGCACATCAGGAAGAGCTCGCCCTACAATCACACTCATTGCGTAGTCCATGTAAGACTGACGCATTTCATCTTCAATCGTTATAGAAAGGATCGATAAATCTTCCATGCTCTATCTTTACCGCCTAGAAATAAAACTAATTAGTACGAACTTTGCTACGAACCTTTTTAGGCTCATTGTGTAGTTCAGCCATCAAAGAAACAAATCTGGTTAGTACCCCAACCCCAAATCCAGTCGCACCAGACTCTCCTAGCGGAGTATCTTTTTCAATAAATGCCGAGCCAGCAATGTCTAAATGAGCCCAACGCACACCTGCTGGTATAAATGACTGAATAAAACTTGCCGCTGAACTAGCCCCACCATACCGAGTGTTTGCCATATTACATATATCAGCTATGCTACTTTTCATCATAGCTCGGTACTCCGCTCCTAATGGCAAACGCCAAAGAAGCTCTCCAGCCTCCTCACCCGACCTCTGTAAAAGGGTAGCTAGCTCCTCATCTGCCGTAAATAATCCAGCATAAGGAGTACCCAACGCCACCATACATGCCCCAGTAAGAGTAGCTATATCTACAATAATCTCTGCTCCCTCACGAGCGGCTAGTGTGACAGTATCAGCAAGAATAAGACGACCTTCTGCATCAGTGTTTAGAATCTCAATCGTTTTACCACTCAAAGATTTAACAACATCTCCTGGACGAGTAGCACAACCACTAACCAGATTCTCACAGGTAGCAACATATGCAACGACTTCTATAGGTAACTTTAAGGCTGAAACAAGGTCGATTGCACCAATAACTGCCGCAGCACCTGCCATATCCATCTTCATGTCTTTCATAGAATCAGCAGGCTTTAAGGAATAACCTCCACTATCGAAAGTTATTCCCTTACCAACCAACGCAATTTTAGGCCCTCGTGGCTTCTGTGACCGATATGTTTGTGGACTGTATGAAAGAGAAACGATAAATCCAGGCTCATCACTTCCGCGAGATACAGCAAGAAATGAACCTGCTCCAATGGTTTTAAGCCTTTTTTCATCACGAACCACCAGCCTTAAATTACGCTTTCGAGCTACCTCACGACACTGATTAACAATAGCAGTTGGAGTGCTGTCACATGGGGCTAAATTTACTAAAGTTCTGGCAATACTATAAGCACGATCATAATTAGCGATTTTACTACCTACGGAATTAAGAGAGTGTTTTAAATCTATAAACCGTAAAGTCTTAATAGACTCTTGTTGTGGACGAAGAGGCTGTTTGCTTGAGGTAATAGCATTCTTTTTTGTGGTAGCAGTTATCTGTTCATCTTTTTTTAACGAACGATATTGCGTAAATTTATATCTACGACGGACAACGCCTTCACAAAAAGATTCCACGAAATGCGGTTCATGCTGAAATACCTCAGGCAAATAAACTGCACACTCTCCTTCCTGATAAATTTGAGCAATTCGAGCACACTCCCCTCCCCACATCCTTACCATGCGAGAAATTAGGTTCTTTTTATCAAGTAACGAACTAATGTCAGTATTACTTGTCGAATCATCCCACCAAACTAATCCAAGGCGAAAATGTCCAGTATCAAGCACAGTAGCTTTAGCTTGAACACCCGACAATTCAGCAGAAGAACCATCAGAATGAATATTTTTCCCAAATCTCAGTAGTACTTTTTTGGCGTCACCATTAAATATATTATCAAGTAACAACAATATAGAAGATTGAGAACGCGACTTAGGATTACTCAGTACCTTTATTAAGCTGGTCGGTATTACACAAAATAAATAAGACGGTAGACTCTCGGAAGAGGTTTGCGATGTTAGTGTTATAGAATCGAGGAATTTCATACTCAAATAATACGAGAGATTTAACTCTGCCACAATAACGTGTTGTTGGCGGAACAATACAAGATCATTAATAATCTTGTGGTGACAAGATAAAATATTTATCAAAACTTAAGCTTAAGCGTATTGGGAGTATAACCGAGGAGATATGTTAGGAATATACATTGCGCCCGGAGGGGGATAGTGGCAAAAAGGGACATGGTTATTCTCCACGACTTTTTAGAGTCGTCGAGAGAACTAGGCGAAATCCTGCATAAAAACGGATTGACGACTCGTTTTGCGTCAATGGGACGAGACGAAATAAAAGAAAAAAGACTTTCTAATCCTATCTTTTTTGCACAACTTGCTGGTGACGAAAGTACCGTTAAACAAAGAGTCTCAGACATTGCCCAAATAAAGCACCTTCACCCTTACCCGGTCATTATACTTGGGCCAAAAGTTCAGCAATTTAGCTCTCTTCTTTCCCATTTTTTCAAACATTCACTTGCAATCGATACTCCGTTTACACCCGATAATGTTCTCGATGCCATCAAGAAAATCGAAACTCTTGAGCATCCTGATGCCATCAACAAAAATCTGCAAAATAAGCAAGAACAATCTAACTTCATTAACTTCTTCACTACAGTCCACAAATTTACTTCGATTCAGCAACAAAATCTGGGTGGTAGTTTGTATATTCTTGCCAGTGCTCCAGAAAATATAGCTGATCAAAAATACTTACCAAAAAACGATGAAGTACTAGAAGCACTTAAAATTTTAACTTCTATCGCTAATAAGCATGATATAGCTCATATCCACCGAACAGCCTTTGCCTCAAACAGTATTATTAATGCTCTTGATCCAAAACCACAAAAATTAGAAGAAGCAAGAGTAGCGGCATTACTGCATGCTTGGTCTCTCCTAGACGATAGTCGCCTCACACGAATTGATTACTCAAATCCAAAAATATCCGATGTACGTAAACAAATTTCTGAGCGAATAGAAAAAAGTGCCGTAAAGATCGCCGAAGAATTAAAGTTATCTGGCGCTGCCTCAATTGTCTCAACACTAGCGCGAATCGTTGGTGATCAGGTTATCAAGTCTGATGATGAGAACTCTCTTCTTGCATCTTGTATATTTGCGGCTGACCTAATAGATCGAACGTGTTGGCAATCTGGCTCTTGGGATCCAGGCTCTGCTTACCGAATACTGATAAAATGTAAAGTAGGTACCCTTGGAGCGATTCCTCCACAAATAGTTAGTTGCGTCCTTAAACTTATGCTTGAAGCTGTTGAATCTACGGCACCACAAAGAATGCTTCCAAGGTCAGTGAGCACAAATCAGGAGCTCCTGACTAAAGCGGAAGAATACACCAAATCGCCATTAACTGATGATGAAAAAAGAGTTTTTTTATCCGCTTTAGCTCCAGGCATGAAACTTAAGCGACCACTTGAAGCTTTTGATGGAAAAATTTTGATTCCACAAGACGTTGTGCTCGACGTCGATATGATATGGCGTATTTGGAGTCTATCCGCTGTTCGCGCATTAAATACTCCGCTTGTAGTAGAAAACTTTTAGTTGGCTAACTGTTACACCGTACTACTGTTAACAATGTACTTTAATCCTTCCCTAAACGATGGATATTTAAGTTCGGTTGTTAATAAATCTTGGAGTAGCTGAGTACTAACTCTTTGTGAACCAAGTAAAGAAGCCATCCCCAAACCTTTTTGCTTTGCTTCTTCAATAGAAATAATCTCAGGAATAGGCAAATTTAGCTCTCGGCAGTAAGCTTCAATTACTTCATTAATCGGCGTTGGCAACCTATCGGCTGCATTAATTATTGGTGGTAAGTCACCATCAATTACAAAGCACAGTTCATAAAGAATATTTGAAAGATCCTCTACGTGAATCCTATTACTCCAACGATTATCATTAATACGGGGAAAACTACCTCTCTTTAATGCTTGATGTAACCCACGTTCAAGGCCATAAATGGCGGCAGGACGCACCACCGTAACACGATTACTTCTCCTATTATCGCGAAGCTTTAAGTATGCTTGTTCTACAGTAACCCTTGCTACTAGACGTGATTGAAGAGGTTTTACTAAAATTGTCTCATCAACCCAGCTTCCATCCACTCTTTCGTACACTCCAGTAGTACTTAAATACAGCAATGTACTAAGAGAATTGCGATGAAAATAATCGACTAGAACTTCAGCATATCCAGCAGAATAATTCTCAGGCGGAGGTATACTATCGACTACCTTATTAATAGTGGGATATTCACGCAAAAGCGACGCCAATTCATTTGGGGAAGAAATAGTCACTCCTAAGCTATTGTTACGAGTGAACCTACGAGCTTTCAATGGATCACGAGTAGTTATCAGTACCGAAACATCAGGTTTTTTTTTCTCTAGGTCACACAATAAACACTCTAAAGTGTAGCCACCTCCTAATAGCAGTAAAGAAGGATCTTTCATGGTTTTTTCTGATAAAATTTCTAATTCGGCGATAAAAATGACTGCCTAAGATTAAAAGTACTATGCGACTTACTAATAAGTTGTTCAGCCTCGCTAAAATTAAGAGTTTGCTGTCCATCCGATTTAGCTCGCTCTGGTATTGGATGAATTTCGGCAAGAATACCATCTGCTCCTGCCATGATAGCCGCTAAACTAATAGCTTCGACAAATCGTCTTGTTCCAACACCGTGAGACGGGTCGACAATAACAGGCAAATGACTTTTTTCTTTAAGTACAGGTATAGCATTTATATCGAGAGTATTACGATAGGCCGTTTCATAAGTACGAATACCTCTTTCACATAATAAAATTCGCTCATTTCCATTTGAGAATATGTACTCTGCTGACTGAAGTAATTCCTCTATTGTTCCAGACATGCCTCTTTTCAGCAAAACAGGTAATCGGCTTTTTCCTAACTCATGGAGTAAACTAAAATTTTGCGAATTTCGCGCCCCAACCTGAAAAATATCAATAAATGATTCCATAATTCCAACTTGTGAGGGCTCAAGAACTTCAGATATTACCTTGAGATTAAAACGATCAGCCACTGAACGTAAAAGCTCAAGCCCTTCTACTCCCATGCCTTGAAAGGAATAAGGTGAAGAACGTGGCTTAAAAGCTCCTCCTCGTAAAATATGCACGCCCTGACTGCTTATAAACTTGGCGACTTCGACTAACTGCTCCTCGCTCTCAACTGAACAAGGGCCAAGCATCAGAGTAAAACTACCTTCTCCTATACTTTGACTAATACCAATATCAATTATTGTTGGGTTAACTCGCCATTTCCGCGATACAAGCTGATAAGGATCATCCACAATGAAGACATCTAACACCCCTGGGAGTACTCCAATTTGACGAATATCAAAATTCTTGAGATTACCAAGAGCTACAAGATAACATCCAGAGTTTGTACGCACAGAACGAGCCGATAATCCGAATTCAGCTAACAATTCTCGTACTCGTTCTTCTTGTTCAAAAGATGCATCTGAATTTAATAAAATTATCATACACAGTTAAATTAATTGTAATCAGTGCCTATTTGTTAAAGGATTTCTTTCTTTTACAAACTTCTCAATCATCTCGATATTCGCGCCATGAGCTTCAAGCTGTCTTATAAAGGCACTACCAATAACAACGCCCTCTGCAACTGAAAATACAGCTTGAACCTGCTCTCGTTCACTAATTCCAAATCCCACCAATCTAGTGACATTAGGAGCACAACAAGATACTCGCTCCATATATTCAAACTCTCGAGTAGACAAAACAAAACTCCCACCCGTTACGCCAAAGGATGATACTAAGTATAACAGACCAGGAGAAATATCAGCATATTCCCTTATACGTTCATTACTGGTAGTCGGACTAACTATTGGTACAATAGGCAACCTATCTTTCACCAATATTTCACTGTACGAACGTTTGAATTCTTCTAACGGCAAATCTGGAAGAATAACCCCATCAACTCCAGCACTCATCGAATCATCGGCAAACCGACCTACACCGTACTGATAAACAGTGTTAATACTTCCCATTAAAAGTATTGGTGTTTGATGACGTAAACGAAAAGAAATTACCGAGTCTAATATTTGTGACAAAGTCACTCCATTACTTATCGCTCGGTTACTACTAGCCTGAATAGTCGGGCCATCTGCTATTGGATCAGAAAAAGGCATTCCTAGTTCAATTAAATCAACTCCAGAATTAGCTAAAGCAGACAGTACCGTAAGTGTATCATTTAAATTAGGAAATCCAGCCGTATAAAAAACAGAAAAGATCTTGGGCAGTTTTAAAATATTAGAGAGTCTATCAGATGGCATATTGGCTATTATTTCTCCAAGTTATTTTCAAAATGAGAAAGATAGGTCTGCATATCTTTCTCACCATCACCGCTCAAGCAAAGTACTATAACTTCATCACTATGGCGCGGGACTTTTGGTAAATAAGCCAAAGCATGCGCAGTTTCAAGAGCCGGAATTATTCCTTCCAGTTTTGCCAAAAGTGCCGCTGCTGAAAGAGCTTCATTATCTGTTACCGACACATACTTTACTCTTTCTGTAGCATGAAGATAAGCATGCTGCGGGCCTATACCAGGATAATCAAGACCAGCTGAAATAGAATGAGCTTCTTCAATTTGCCCATCACTTGTTTGCATAACAACAGTTTTACATCCATGAAGAATCCCCACCTTACCTAAAGCAAGAGTAGCGGCAGACTTGCCGGATTCTACTCCCTCTCCAGCTGCCTCAACTCCTATTAGACGAACGGAACTATCATCAATAAAATGGTAAAATGCTCCAATGGCATTACTACCACCTCCAACACAAGCTATAACTGTGTCAGGAGTAGTTCGTCCTATTTGGCTCTCTAATTGAGAGCCAATTTCCTTACTAATTACAGATTGAAAGTGAGCTACCATTTCAGGAAAAGGATGAGGACCTACGGCAGATCCTATTATGTAATGAGTATCAATTGGATTAGCAATCCAATCACGCATTGCTTCATTAGTGGCATCCTTTAAAGTACGACTTCCACTTGTAACAGGAATCACATTAGCTCCAAGAAGACGCATTTTTCTAACATTTGGAGATTGTCGGGCAATATCGACTTCTCCCATGTAAATGTTGCATTCAACGCCCATTCGAGCACATACTGTAGCTGTAGCTACTCCATGCTGCCCAGCTCCTGTTTCCGCGATTATCCTGGTTTTTCCAAGATGCCTTGCCAGCAGTATTTGACCAACTGTATTATTAATCTTATGAGCTCCAGTATGATTAAGATCTTCTCGTTTAAGATAAATCTTACCCTTAACTACAGAGGAAAGACGTGGTGCAAAATAAAGGGGTGAGGGACGTCCTACAAAGTCACGTAACAGCTCGTTAAATTCCTGAAGAAAACTTGGCTGAGTAATAATTGACGAGTAACAATCTTGTAAATCTTTAACTGGTTTATGAAGCATCTCAGGTATAAAAGCTCCCCCAAATTCTCCGTAATAACCGTCATCAGAAACGCTACTAGTTGACATAATCTGGGCTCCTTATCTCAATCTTGTTACTCTATCGCGTATTTTTGATCACTGCTTCAAACAAACGACGCACAGATTCAGAATCTTTAACTCCTGGTGAAGCTTCTACGCCACTACTAATATCAAACCCAATTAGCTGGGGATGAATAAAAGAAAATATCTCATCAATTAAATCAATCTTAATACCACCACTCAGAAAAAATCCTTTAGTGCCGGTATAATATTTCAAAAGCTCCCAATCAAATACCGCACCACTTCCACCTCTTTTTGGTGTTGGAGTATCGAAAAGAAGATACGACACTGAGTTATCATATTCATAAGCCTTTTGAACAACCGAAATACTCTCAGCAGAAATAGCTTTTATTAAAGTGAGATGAGGATGCCTTTCTTTTAGAGAATTACAAAAGGCTGGACTTTCATCACCATGAAGTTGCACACCATCTATACCAAGTCTAACAACTTCATCGACTTGATTTAAAGAAGGATTAACAAGAACTGCGATAAGAGCCACGGCTCCTCGAGGTATAACTGACAAAGCTTCCAGTTGCTGAGTAGTAATTGATCGTGGTGACGGAGGATAAATAACTACTCCTACAGCCCAAGGACTATAAGAAACTACACAAGCTAAATCCTGAGGCAGACTAATTCCACATACTTTAACTTTCAATGTGTTTACACCAATTCCGTCCACTAGCTTTGCCCGTGAATAAGTCTAAGCTGGGAAATGTACGATCGACACGCTTGAGCAGGATTAGCATGCATCATAAACGCCTCCCCTATTAGAAAACCCGAAAATCCATGTTGGCGAAGTTGGCTTACTACCTTTGGATCACGTAAACCACTCTCGCTAATTGTCATTATGCTTTTCGGAATTTTTGATCTTAGTAAGAACGACCTATCAACATCGACAGAAAAATCTTTTAAATCTCGATTATTAATACCAACTAAATCGATGTCGCTATCGATGTACTCGAGCTCAGTTTCGGAATGAATCTCAAGCAATATTTCTAACCCTAAGGAACGAGCTAACTTTGCAAACCGTCTTACTTGCTCTACTGAAAGAGCGGCCGCAATAAGCAAGATTACATCAGCACCAAAAGCTCTTGCTTCAATAATCTGATACTCGTCAATTATAAAATCCTTACGAAGGATTGGACAAAAATTATAGCGGCGAGTCGTAACTAAATCTTCTAGAGAGCCGCTAAAATATTGCGGTTCAGTTAAAATCGAAAGAGCTGATGCGCCTGCTTGCATGTATCCAAGCGATAACTCAGCCACATTACAAAATTCATTAATCATGCCCTTAGAGGGCGATTTACGCTTTATTTCAGCAATAATTCCAACTAAATCTGATCTTTGAAGATACTTCTTCAAAGATACAGTTGGTGCTTGAAAATGAGAGCTTTGCTCAAGTTTCTTTATTGGAGTTACCTCTATTTCCTTATTTACTCTGGCTCTTGTAGAAGCAAGGATGGAATCTAAGATACTTGGCATCATCACATCATCACTCCATTTATGTAAAAAATTAAGATATTAAATAACTTTACCGGCTTCTTAAATTATTCAAAAGTTCAGCAGCTATACCAGATGACAAAATCTTCTTAACTTCTAGCACCCCTTCTAATGGCGAAGAAACCGCTTCAGCTACATAAAGCCCCACTCCCGCGTTAGCACAAATTACGGCGTTTTGGGCTGTTGAGCCGTTTCCTGAAAGCAATGCTTTAAGCAAATTAGCGTTTGAAATAGAATCATGACCCCCTTTTAATTCATTAAATGGTACTACTTCAAGCCCAATATCCTCAGGAGTGTACACTCGATTGATACCGTTCCACGCAAGTGAAAAAGGTCCGCTAAGTGTGATATCGTCACATCCATCATGTGACCACACCACAGCCTCCTTTCTCCCAGTATAAGCTAAACGTCTACGAAACAAATCAAAGTACTCCGAAGTAGCCACCCCAATTAGACCTTTAGTAGTACAAAGAGGATTTAATAGTGGTCCAAGCAAATTAAAAACAGTGCGAATTTTAAGCATTTTACGCACACCAGCTATTTTCTTTAAGGCTGGCTGAAAAAATGGAGCGTGAAGATAGGCAAAATTATGACTAATAATACAATTTTCTATAGCTTCTTGGTTTGTGGGGAAAAATAGCCCAAGCGCCTCAAGGACATCGGAAGATCCGCATGCCGATGAAAAACCGTAATTTCCATGCTTAGCTACTGGCGTTCCAGAAGAAGCAATGATTAGTGCAGCGGCTGTTGAAATATTAAAGGTATCTTTACCTGCTCCACCGGTACCACAAATATCCATTACCCGACTAATCATTGTATGAGGAAGTACAAGTGCGTTTAATCCCAAGTGAGCTGCACGAAGCCCCGAAAGAACTTCCTCAAAATTTATCAATTCTCTAACGGTAAACTTACGAAATGATAAAGCAGTTAAAATTGAGGCGCATACCTCAGGAGAAGTTTCAGAAGCTAATAGAATATGCATTACCTCCCTCGCCTCACTCGAGGAAAAAGGCTCTTTCTCTAGCACTCTCTTGATAACTGCAGAAAACATCAACAATTACCCCAATTTTTTAAGATTGTGGCACCGCGCAGAGTCAGAACTGATTCGGGATGAAATTGCACTCCCCAAACGCGATATTCTCGATGACGAAAAGCCATAAGGCGCCCCGCTTCATCTGAAGCAGTTGGAATTAATGCAGAAGGCAGAGACTGCATATCAACAACCCAAGAATGGTATCGTCCAGAAATAAATCCATTTTCGATACTATGAAATAGTGGATCTGCTGAATCAAGAATATTTGTAGCAATACCTAAACCATGGCATACTTCAGGCATATTATATAATGTAGCTCCAAATACTTCACCAATACATTGATGACCAAGACATACTCCCAGTATTTTTTTTTCAGCAAAAAATTTACGTACTATCTCAGGCATAATACCAGCTTGAGATGGAACACCTGGGCCAGGTGATAGAACAATGTTATTGTATCGACTAACTTCGTTTAACGATATTTCATCATTTCGAAATACATCTACTTCTTCTCCGGTAACATCTTTGTAGAGATGAACCAAGTTATAAGTAAATGAATCGTAATTATCGATAATAATTGTCTGAGGCCTCATCGACCTACCTCCTCAGCTAAGGATACTGCCTTATTTAGTGCCTTGAGTTTGTTTCGCACTTCTTCACCTTCTCGCTCAACTATTGAACGAGCTACTACTCCACCTCCAGCTTGGGAGTAGAGAACGTTTTCTTTGCTGAGAAATGTTCTTATCATAATGGCGTGATTACATTCGCAATTAAAACCAAGAAATCCTAAACAACCCCCATAAAAAGCGCGTCCTCCCCGCTCATATTGATCAATAAGCTGCATAGCTCGGTGCTTTGGCGCGCCACTTAAAGTACCTGCAGGGAAGGTATCCATCAGTACAGTTAGTGGTGAAGTACCAGCCTTAAGCCTTCCAACCACTTTTGAAACAAGATGAATAACGTGAGAGTAAAATTGCACTTCTTTAAAGCGTTCTACCTTTACATTTGAGCAATGTTTACTTAAGTCGTTACGAGCAAGATCTACCAACATAACATGTTCAGCGGCTTCTTTTTCATCAGCAAGTAACGCCTTAGCTCGCTGTTGATCTTCTTCCTCACTTTCCCCTCGCGGAAATGTTCCTGCTATTGGAAATAGAGAAGCTTCACGAGATTCGGTTATTATTAACTCAGCTTCTGGTGATGAGCCAAACAACTTATATTGGCCGTAGTCAAAGTAGAATAAATAGGGTGAGGGATTGATACTACGAAGCATTCGATAAACATTAAAATCATCTCCCTGGAAACATTGCGAAAATCGCCTAGACGGAACAATCTGAAAAATATCTCCTTGTTGAATATGGTTCTGTACTGACCTTACTACCTCAAGATATTCCTCATCAGTAAAATTGGAAAGCTCGGTTCCTACCTTCTTAAATGATGAAGCAGTAGCAGGTGGCGCTCGCTGAAACATGGCCTCAGCAAATCCATCAAGACTATCATAAGGATAGCTACTTCTTGCTTCGTGTCCTATAACTGAACTCCGAATAAGATAAAGTTCATTACGAAAATGATTTATAGCTATCAAATGTGAAAATACTGAGTAGCGAATCAATGGTATCGCCCGAGAGGGCTCCAACGTTTGAGATAATTTTATCTTTTCAAAAAATTGAATCGCATCATAACAAATAAAGCCAAAAAGACCTTGTCTTATTATTTTTGGAGCTCCCTCTTGTATGATAAATGCCCCTCTAAAAGCTTCCAAACGCTCCGATACTACTTTAGGAGAGGTAATTTCCGTAATCACCGTAGATCCATCTGGATATACTTCTGTAACGCAACTATCTTGCACTTGGAAGGACGCTATCTCTCCAGTGGCAAGATATGAAAAAAGCTCAGTTGCTCCGCGGTATTCACCACTTTCAAGTAATACTGACGGTGTATTGTCCTGTCTCATACGCAAAAACAGGCCTACTGGAGTGACTACGTCAGAAAGAAGCTTTTTATACTCATGTCGAAGATGAAAAGTCATGAAAATAACTTATTTAAATAAACAATTAACAGACAATTTAGCAAATCATATTACCTGCCTTACATAGGGTATCATAGGTATTGATATCATGCAGGATGAGCTACACAATTTAAGTCACTCTGATTTTTAGGTTGTGTATCCCTCAAGTTTGTATCAAAAAGAATCAAACCTTACAAAACTGCAGTAAATCAAATAAAAGCCTTAAAATTTTATAAATTTAGATGTTTGAAGAAACTTTACAAATTTTTAACGGTCAAACTACTCTAGGAGCAATTGCTGAAATGTGCTTTAACGGAAATATGGAATGTGCTGTTAAATTGTTAGCTTCAGCCGCCTTTCAAACTGCAATTGCACAATTTTACTCAGGAGAACAATCTGAAGCCATTATTTACATGGATGATCAATATAATTTCTTAGATACACCAGTTGAAAACGGGAGATGTAAAAAATTAGTGTTAAAAGTTGTAGTTACCGATAAGCGAGAGCCAATAATAACCGTTTCTGATGAACAATAATAACTCTATCCATCACTTTTTAAGAAAACATAATTTGAGCTATTTTTCAGATTTCCCTTAGTTTTACAATTTTGTAGTGCACATCCAGACTTTTTTGCGTCTAACCTAAGTTAGTAAGATCAAATATTAAAAAGTCCTAAAATAACTATAGTGACATGGGACACGAATATTTAAAAACCCCAATTAAAACCCCAAAATCAAAAAAAGAGGAAGGGTGTGCATTGACTGAACGCAAGTATGAACCGCCAGCTTCTAGAGAAAAACTTCTTAACTTTTCTCACGGAAAAAGTAATCTACCTGTTCAAATGCGAGGAGAGTGGACTGTTCTACGAAAAAACGAAACCCCATTTGCTGAGTTATTTTCCGTTTCCTACCTCACTGAACCCCCTGATTCAAAGCGTCCCATAACTTTTGTTTTTAATGGTGGGCCAGGCGCCTCTAGTGCTTATCTTCATCTCGGTGCTCTTGGACCAAAAGGTGTAGCCTTTGGTAAAGCAGGCGAGATTCCTAACTCCCCATCTCTAAATACTAACCTAGATAGCTGGATACCATTTACTGACCTTGTATTTATAGACCCAATAGGAACAGGATTAAGTCGCTTAATATCGGAGGTTAAACATGAAAATACTCCACCAGATGATGGCAAAATCTCAGAGACTAAAAACTCTATTGAGCAAAATAACAACTATTTCTCTATAAATCGTGATTTGGAAAGTATCGGAGAATTTATTCAACGCTTTCTCTCATCGAACAATAGATGGTTATCTCCTATATTTCTTTGCGGTGAAAGTTACGGCGGCTATAGAGTAGCTAAACTCGTGCGAAAGCTTCCAAATGAATATGGCATAAGTGTGGCAGGAGCGATTCTAGTATCTCCGGCATTGGAACCAAATACACTTGATGGCTCAGATTACAATATTTCTCCGTGGATTGAGCGAATCCCAACCATGGCTGTAAGCGCTCTCTTTCATAATTGTTCTCCTCTATTGAGTTCACTAAAAGATGAAGCAGCAATAAAGAATGCAATAGATTTTGCCACCTCAGATTTTGCCGCCTGGCTCATCAAAGGCACTATGCTCGCAGCTAGCGAGCGTACCCAAATAATCACTAAGGCTGCTGGCATACTCGGAGTATCAGAGTCTTTTCTTACAGCACGCGGAGGACGAATCAGTACAATAGACTTTGCTAATGAACTACTTAGGTCAAAAGGCTTGGTGACAGGACTATATGATGCATCACAGGTAACCTTTGACCCGTTTCCCGATCGAGCTGGACATCATACTCCGGATCCAACACTTCACCAGAGTGAACGAATCTTTACTTCTGGAATCCACCATCTTCTGTGGCATGATCTCGAACTCACTACTCAAAGGCGTTATCATCTCATGAGTCATCAGGTAAATATGTCATGGAAAAATGATATGACTCAACACATTTTTCACACCCAATTCGGTGCTACAGATGATCTGCGATTTGGTATGGCACTTAACCCGTATCTCAAAGTGTGGGTAACCCACGGTCTTTATGACTTAGTGACACCTTTTTTTGCATCTGAACGACTACAATATTTAATGAAACTGCCACCTACTTTAGCCCAAAACCTCTCTTTCTCTCGATATCAGGGTGGACATATGTATTACACTTGGCCAAACTCAAGGAGACTATTCTCGGAAGACGCTCAATCTTTTTTTCAAAAAACCATGAACTAAATTACAACAAAGACACCAAGATAATTTATCCAAATAATTTACATCTTAGAGCCTTAAGCTATCTGGCTTCCCACTCTTCACGTAAAATGCCACAGTATACAACATCAACAAATTTCCCGTGGGTTTTTTGGTGCTGTCGCAAAATACCTTCTTTAATCATACCGAGTTTTTCCATCACCCGTAATGAACCTAAATTCTCAGCATTAGCATTTGCTGTTATGCGTCTAAGGTCTGGATAAGTTGAGAAACTAAGATCAATTATCGCTCTAGCTGCCCCGGTAATTAGCCCCTTACCCCACAGTGACGGAGCGATACTATAACCCAATTCACCGTGGCAATTATTAAAATCAAATCTTACATTGAAACCACCAACAACCTTACCTTCAAATTCAATCGCAAATGATGGATGAGTTAACCGATCTAGGGCTAGTTGCCTATTAATAAAATCAATTGCGTGCTGCCTTTTGTATGGTTGAGGAACTGGAAGAAACTTAGACCAATTCGAATCTGTGGCATAAGCAAGAATATCTTCAAGGTCATTGAATGAATACTCTCTTAGGAGCAAAGCAAGAGGACGGATTGAAATTACATTGGGTAAGGACTGTAAATTTACATTATCATTCATTATGGTTTTAGGTACGATGGTTGTCTATCTCGACAAATTGCGGACAAAAAACTCGATTTATCTGACCTTAATCCAGATAACTCCGAGCAATCAACCAATATGCTTCACGTTTTATTCCACCATCTGTACCACTTTCATCCTTCGTATCTCAAAAACCAGAAAAAAACTCTCTAATACTAAAGGGTAGGATTATAAAAAACTGGCGGAGAGAGAGGGATTCGAACCCTCGATACAGGTTTAAGCCCGTATACTCGCTTAGCAGGCGAGCACCTTCGGCCTCTCGGTCATCTCTCCAAATTTTACGAATTTACACTGTCACTACGAATTTACACTGTCACTACGAATTTACACTGTCACTACGAATTTACACTGTAAGCAATTCACTATATCACCAACAACAAAACACAATAAAATACGATAAAGTACAAACCGGAGGGAGAGGGATTCGAACCCCCGGAACCGTTGCCGGTTCTCTGGTTTTC
The DNA here is from genome assembly GCA_044347345.1 of Bdellovibrionota bacterium. Lineage (GTDB taxonomy): Bacteria > Bdellovibrionota_C > UBA2361 > UBA2361 > JBIKUX01 > JBIKUX01. Next base: position 136,643 of record JBIKUX010000002.1, read on the forward strand.
AAGACCAGCGCCATCGACCGCTCGGCCATCCCTCCATTAGCTTATCTACTTTAAGCATCGTCAAGTAACACCGTGGTAGGGTACCGTACCTGCCCTTAATATGGCAAGAAGACCTGACAGACTCTTAAATATTTCATCTAATCTATCGAATCACTCTCCTTACTCACCATAATTTCGAGCTTTCTACGGGCGACCGAAAATACTACGTTTAGACTTTCTTTGACTCATGATGTAGCGACGTCGATACCACCCTCGACGAGCAAGTAAGCAAAACTCTAAAAAAGCTCTCAAAGATGACTGCTCTTTTAAAACAACCCCTAAAAGAACCAAAATATTTCTCACAATTATCCCGGGGATAAAAGCTTTTGAGTCATACCACAATGACCAACAATTAAGCTGCAACAGAAATCTATTTTTTACTCCAAGAGCATTAATCTCAGGTGGCAGTAATAATCTCCGCTCGGGCGTTACTCTTCGTACATGAATACAAGTTATATTGGGGAAAAGAATAAAGTGCCAACCGAGAATAATACTTCTCCAAGCAAGTTCTGCATCTTCACGATACGCAAAAAAAAGCTTCATCAAATAATTG
>JBIKUX010000043.1:0-12464 GCA_044347345.1 Bdellovibrionota bacterium
TTCTCAATTGTAGGTGGTGCAACATCTCTTGACGCTCAATCATCTGCACGTACCGCACTTGATGCTGTAAACCGAGCGATAGCATCGTTAGCGGCAACTCGAGGGTCGTTAGGTTCTGCCGAGTCGCGACTTAGAGTAGCTATCAACAATCTGGAATCAACTCGAGAGAACCAAGCTGCTGCAGAAAGCCGTATTCGGGATGCTGATATTGCATCAGATTCCGCTGAGCTAACTCGTCTTGGTATTCTGCAGCAGGCTGGTGCTGCGGTGCTTGCACAAGCTAACCAACAGCCAGCAATCGCTCTTAGCCTTTTAGGGTAAAATACAAGCTAGACTTGTAGAAAAACTCTACTTTTAACTAAGATGAGGAAAACCGCTGTTCAAATAAACTATTAATACAAATGTTAGATAACTAAACTGTTATTTTTATGGGTATATAAAGTTGGACTAAAACTTTATCATATTCATAATAAATAATTGGAAAGAGCATTCACCGATAGATAGCTGTAATAATCATTCATTGAATGTTTTTTTCAACTTAAAGGGTCATTAGTTATCTTAATAGAATGAAAGCGGTTGCAATTACCCTTAAAAAGCTCTTTTTGAGTGTTTTTATCATAACAGGCGGAAGTGTCTGGATGTTGGAATTGACTTCTGAGTTAGTTAATGCCGTACCTATTTATAAGGTTCATGAGAGTAACGGAACTATCCGCTTTACTACTCGACCACCAAGTCGTCAGCATAAAGAAATTACAATTTTTACGGGTAAGAATGCTGCTTTTTCAATTATGGGGCGTTTCCGTAATCTAGGGTCACAAAGTCAGCGCGATTGGATAGGTGGTGGTACTTTGAATCTATTGGCTTTCAGCTCGCACATTTCTTCAGCATCTAAGCAGTTTGGAGTTGAAGAGCCGTTAATCAGAGCGGTAATTCATACCGAATCCGCCTTTAATCCATCAGCAATATCGCCAAAAGGAGCTCAAGGGCTGATGCAGCTTATGCCTGGTACGGCGCAAGATCTGGGAGTGAAAGCGCCGTTTGATCCGGCTGAAAATATTAATGGAGGGACAAAGTATTTGGCCTATCTTCTAAATGAATTTAATGGAAATTTAGTCAATGCTCTAGCGGCATATAATTCTGGTAAAGAAAACGTAATTCGATTTAATGGAGTACCGCCGTTTCCGGAAACTCAATTATATGTAAGAAGAGTGCAAGCGTTACTAGAGCGTTATCGAGGTGTTAAATCGATTAAGTAGAATAGAAATTAAGTCAGTTAGCAATTTGCCAGAAACCCAGATAATCGGTAAAACAGTAGAGTAATTTATTTCCTTGTTTATGCGGTTATCATTATCTTGGCAATCTATCCCTAATTTGATCACCTTGTTCCGTGTGATCGTAATACCTTTATTGGTAGCTTGCTTAAGCACATCATCACCAAGGCTTCATAGATTTGCTCTAGCTCTTTTTTTATTTGCAGCGTTCACAGATTTTTTAGATGGAATGATTGCTAGACGTTGGAAGGTAGTATCAGAATTCGGTAAACTGTTAGATCCTCTAGCGGATAAAATTCTTGTGATGACTGCTCTCGTTATGCTTATTACTGTTCGAGTTGAAGGTAGTAATGAGACGATGGTGCCTGGTTGGTTGGTAGTGATAATTCTAGCGCGGGAATTTTGGGTCACGGGGCTTAGGTCTGCGGCAAGTGCTCGAGGTTTAGTTATTGCTGCGAGTGACTCTGCAAAAGCAAAAACGGTTATTCAGATGGTAGGAATTTCCTTCCTTATAGTAGGGTCACATACTTTGCAAGTATCGGATTATATTTTAACGTACAGGACTTTTGGACTAAATCTTCTTCTACTGTCTCTTTATTTTTCTTTAGTTTCTGCAATACAGTATACTTCTGAGGTAATAAATCTTTATTTACATAGCTCAGAGAGATCCTCTACATCTATTTAGTGAACTTTAAAAGCCAAGTCATACCAAGAAATCTGGCTCTTCACTTTCTTTCGTCTCTGGTTTAGCCTCTGATTTGAAGAAAAGAGTAAATTTAGAAAAAGAGTAACGCGAATGCGGGTGAGTCGCCTTGAAATCTTTGGATTTAAATCTTTTATGGACCGTCTTGTACTTCCACTTGAAGGAGGTATCACCGGAGTGGTTGGTCCTAATGGTTGCGGTAAGTCTAATATAGTTGATGCTATCCGTTGGGTACTTGGGGAAACTCGAGCTCGCGAGTTAAGGGGTGGAATACTAGAAGACGTAATATTTAACGGGACTGATTCTTTACGACCGCTTGGTTTAGCTGAAGTAACTTTGACTCTAAGAGGTGAGCCAAACGATTTTTTACAGGCCATAAGTAATGTTGACAGTACTCAGGTAACAACGCTCGAAGGCGATGAAACTTCAGCCGAAAAAGATGAAGCAGTTGTCGCAGAACCGATTAACCCATCGTCATCATCAGGACGACCTAATTTATCTGTTATTAGAGGAGCTTTATGTGGAGCTCCTTTGCAGCATAATGCTGATGAAGAGACTCCTTCTACCGCAGAAACTGTAAACTCAGCGCACTTAGTTAGTAGGTTTGGATGGCTGAATTCCCTTAGCGAATTGCAGGTTACTAGACGTCTTTATAGAAGTGGGGAATCAGAGTTTTTTATTAACCGAGTTCCATGTCGACTCCGTGATATTAAAGATCTGTTCCGAGCTGTTCATCTTGGGGCTAGAGCCTACACTATTATTGCTCAAGGTGAGGTAGGTCGTATTGTTAATGCTAAACCAGAAGATCGGAGATTAATTTTTGAGGAAGCGGCTGGTGTAAGTGGTTTTCGCGACAAGATTGCTGAAGCAAAGCGGAGACTCGAGGAAGCTAAAGCAGGTGTTGCTCGAGTTGACGATATTGTTAAGGAATTAACTAGGCAAGTGCAATCTCTAAAGCGTAAAGCAGAAAGAGCGAGAGAAAGGGATAATCTTAAACAAGAGATTTTCAAATTAGATAGGTTGGTATTTATACAAACTGTCAGTCGTCTTAAGCGTAGGAGTGAAGCACTTTTAAAAGATATTTCAGAGTGTGATGCTCAGGAGCAGGCTGCTATTGTTGCATTAGAACAGATAGCAGAGAAAGAACGGTTACTTCGTGCCTCTTTTAGTGAAGTTGATAACGATGGTGTTGCCCTAAGACGCCAAATGGATAGCATTAGAGATGAGCTATCCCGTCATAATCGAAAGATAAACGAGCGTCGTTCAGTACTAAATGAAATTCGTACATTAATACGTGCACATGATGCGGAGGTTTTAAGACTTCATGAGCGTAATGATACTATTCAAAAGCGACTTAGTCAGAGTGAAGCTGAGGTAGTTAATCTTCAATCTCAGGATAAGGAGATCACCGAAAAACTTATACAGGCAGATCGTGGTTCTGAGACAGAACTTAAAGATATTGCTCAATCTTTAGCCGTATTCCGTGAGGAGTTTCGTAGTAAGGAACGAGTACATCGGGAAGCAAGAGATGTTATGGTAGCCTGCAAGAGTAGGTTGCAAGCCGTGAAGGAACAAGTTATCGCCGCTTCTCCCTTGCGACAGTTAAGCAAAACCGTTGGCTCAAAGGCATTTCAAGAACTTAAGTTGGATTCAACGCGGTCTTTTGTTGAGGCCTTAACGGTTCCTGTTAGATATGTACGGGCTGTTCAGTCGGTATTAAATGAAAAGGCAAATTATCTTTTAACTGACTCTCCTCATGAAATAGGTAGAAGGTTTGTTCAACATTTAGAGAAATTATCTGAAAAAGAAGGACGTGGCCTAGGTCTTGGAGTTTTTTTAGAAGGCGGTTCAGATAAAGTTAAAGCAGATTGTGAATTAATTGGACTTCCTAAGTTGCGCTCTCTTATTACAGTAGCACCGTATGCAGAAGCCGCCGCTGACGCAGTGTTTGGTAAAGTGCTAGTGGCTACAAATTTAGAAGAGGCTCAGCAATGGTTTCTATCCTCTAATAAACATGATGACGTTACTGTTGTTACTGAACAGGGTGATGTTCTGACTAATCAGAGTTTTTTCTCTTTGAGACATGAAGGGGGGGTAGTAGCGTTACGCGCTAAAGAGGCTGAATTGGAGCAAAGTTTAAAAGCTGCTGAAGATAATTATGAGTTGCTAAATAAGGAGCGTGAAGTACTGATTGCTCAAATTAGTGCGGCAGAGAAAGCTCATGCTGAACTGTTAAAAGAAACTCAAAGACGACAAGCTGTAATTAGGGATTTAGGTAGAGAACAGGGAAGTATTAGAGGACGCTTACAGGCAGCATCTCGACTTGTTGAGCAGATGAAGCAGGATGTTATTAATATTCAAAAAGAATTATCTCAGAGTGATAATAAAAAAACAGAATTATCTACAAGGGAGATTGGTGTAGCTGATGAAGTAAGTGCACTTGAAGCAGCTTCAACTGCTGGACCTGAGCAAGAGCTTATTAGACTAAAAAGTGAGCTAGATTCGATTGAACAAGCGCGATCTGAGGCCAGATCGCAAATGAATCAAATTACTGCTCAATTAAATGAGCGTCGACGGGCGGTTGAGTCCATTCGGCGAAAGCAGAGTGATCTTCGGGTAAATTGTGAACGAGTGCTTATAGAGCAACGAACCACGACTGAGAGATTGAGTGAAGAGTATCCTGAAGGTTTTGCTCAGGAACTTTTGCAAGAAGCAAATCAGTTATCTGATGATGCTCTTATATCTGAAGATTTATTGACTAAAGAGCGTAATTCACTTGTTCAGTTAAGACGTCGCTTGCAGAAAGAGGGGGAAGTTGATCCATCTTCTATACAAGCTTATGAGGAAGAAAATGCTCGACTAACTGAGCTTATGTTGCAGAAGCGTGACCTTGAAGATGGAGCGAAAGTTCTGAATGAATCAGTAAATCAGGTCGTATCTGGTGCAGAAAAGCGACTTCTTCACACTTTCAATATAGTACAAGAGAAATTTCAACAATTAATTCCTCGAGTATTCGGCGGTGGCAGTGGTGCTTTAACTCTTTCTGATCCGCAAAATCCTCTTGAAAGCGGGGTAGCTATAATGGTTCGTCCTCCAGGAAAAATACCTAAAAGTATCGATTTACTGTCAGGAGGAGAAAAAGCACTTACAGCAACTGCACTAATCATGGCGCTTTTTTCTTATGCTCCAAGTCCTCTGTGTGTTCTCGATGAAGTGGATGCTCCTTTAGATGAGGCAAATTTAATTCGCTTTCTCGAACTTATTAAAGAGATGAGTATTAGTACTCAATTTATAATCGTTACTCATAATAAACAGTCAATGTCTATGGCTAATAGATTGGTAGGCGTAACGATGGAGCAACCCGGTGCTTCAAAGATGATATCTGTATCGCTGCAAGAAGCAGTAGCTCAGGTAGCGTAATTTTAATTAATTAGATAGGGGTGAAAATTGATACTTGGGTGGATACAGGACAATCCCATCGGGGTTGGGCTTCTTATTTTCTTATTTTTTGTCTTTTTAATTGGGTCGGTGCTTTGGTGGTATGTGCAGGCTCGCGGTGTTCATTTAGTTAAGGAAGTTCCTTTAACAAGTCTTAATAAGAGTGATAAAGCTAATCAAGAAAATAGCCAGAGTCAAAGACTTACCTACTCACTTTTATCGCGAATTTTTGGCATTTTTGGAGGTAAGTCACTCTCACCAGCGGAGTATGAAGAGTTGTTTGAGATGATGATACAGTCTGATTTCGGTGTTAATTTTGCCTCTAAAGTCCTTGATCGTATTCAGTCAGAAAAAAAAGAAGGCTCAACTCAGGAAGAAGCGATATTGCTGCTTCGTGATGAATTAATGAAAATTTTTGAAGAAGTGCCAAGTCGACATTTTATTTCGTTATCAAATATTACGGATCGCCCGACAGTTGTGTTGCTTGTTGGAGTTAATGGAGCTGGTAAAACAACTACCGCTGCAAAATTGGGATATTTGTACAAGAAAGAGGGTGCATCGGTTCTTTTAGTAGCAGCTGATACTTTTCGAGCTGCTGCAGTTGAGCAGCTTGTCTCCTGGGGAGAGCGCTTAAGTATTCCTGTATTTACGGGTGCAAATGGAGCTAAGCCAAGTGGAGTTGTTTTTGATGGTATCGCCCAAGCAATTAAGGATAAAACAGGTATAGTGATTATTGATACAGCAGGTCGGCTCCACACTAAGGCAAACTTAATGCAAGAGCTTGGAGGTATAAAAAATGCGATTACTCGACAAATACCTGATGCTCGTTATGATATTCTTTTAGTACTAGACGGCACTGCAGGACAAAATGCTCTAATACAGGCACGAGAATTTTCAGCTGTAGCACAGCTGTCTGGCGTAGTAATAACTAAGTTAGACGGTACTTCAAAGGGAGGTATTGTTGGAGCTGTAGCTGATGAACTAAAAATTCCGGTGGTTGCTATTGGAGTTGGTGAAAAGGTAGACGACTTGCGTCCATTTAATCCTAATGAGTTTGTTGAAGCTCTTCTTAGTTAGAATAGACTTCAAGCTTGAATAAAAGCCACAAAAGGAGCTTTCTTTTCAGGTGCTAGTTAAACACCATAAGGTTTTTGACTGGCACTTCATGGTCAATAAATTTATTTAATTCCAAGCAAGTGGCGGGAATAGGGTTAAAAATCTTGTAGACTGAAGTTAGGAAAAAAGGAAAAAGAATCTATTTAAAAAGAGTCTTGTAGTAGTTGCTTTTTTCAGTGGAGCTTTAAAGCTGTTTCAGGCGTATCGTTACCTTAGAGCCTGCTCTGGCTCCTAGTCGTCGTGTAGGAGAAAATCTTGGTGACCAAATTTTTAAAGCACGGAAAGGGGGGGTGATTTCGGGTTCCGAGTAAGGACAAAAGTATCACGCTACAGAGTATTTCATTTCGCCGGCAGTTTAAGAGACCGCCACGCTTAACCCGCTAGTTTATTCGAAGTTGTTTAATTAGTAGAGGCAACAATATCACAAATGAAGGGATGTTTTTGTTTAAACGGAAAATCGTATCGCAAGGAAAGGAAGCTTAGAGACTAAATGAAGGTGCTTTTCTCGACAGCTGCTCTCTTCCTTAATCCCTTAGAGATTATATTACACTACTGAAAAATGATACATATAATTCTTAACTCAAGATATCGCTCAGATTGAGCCAAAAAGCGACTTTTTTACAATTAGACTGTTGTACTATAAACTAATTACTTATTTCTCGGATGAATTTGAAATAGCCGAGTTATCGGAAAGTAACAGCTTTTTCAACAGTCTTTAGCCAGTTATATACTTGTTCTGACTGTAAATTAGTAAAAGTAGTAACATCACCTGGATAGCATCCCAGTACACTTCCTTGTGAAACTACCCCAGCTATAGCAGGGGTTCCATCTACTAAAACAATTAGTGGTCCTCCTGAATCACCGTTACAGACATTTACGCCACCTTTTTGGAACTCAACAAAGATGTGATTTGGAGTAACTTCCTCTACCCTCATAGAACCCGCCTCTAGCGTTGCAGCGTCAATCCCTGCTTCGCTTTCTCCCTCAACTCTTTTACCATAGCCGTAAACAAAACCATCCTCGCCGTTTTTTGGTTGACGTGAAGCTAAAATTGGTAAAGGTGTTATGTTGAAAAAAGGTTTTTCAAGCGTAAGTAGTGCTACATCATTAAAAAGGCGATCTGAATTTTCAGGTAAGCCAAAACCAGGAGGGATAGAAACCAAAGTAGAAATTACCCCTTGAGCATTTCCTGGTTCACCGATAATTATGATATAATCTACCGCTCCCAATCTAAATGCAGAGTCATTTATGCAGTGAGCTGCTGTCAATACAATCGAAGGAGCAATAAGAGAACCGGTGCATATCCCGGTTACATCGTTAGCGGTTACTTCAATCACACGTACGATCGCTGACTTTTCAGGAGACTGACAAGTTCTACCCCCGATTATTTTGGGTATAAGTCCAATAATGTTACAGCTCTCTTTATCAGATAGAGACGGAGAGTTATCATCATTACTCTTATTTGAACCACTACTACAACTAGTAAAGACGGTAACGATTAGTGCAAATTTTACTACAGAATAGAAAACATAGGAGATTTTCATAAAGAATTTTAATGTTCAATTCGTTACATCAGTTTAATCTCAAAAACTATTTTTAGTGCGCTCGTTCTATAGAGAACTTTTTAGACGCCTAGATATTTCAAGCTTGACTTCGCGTTCTTTAATTTGGGCTCGTTTATCTGATACATCCTTACCTTTTGCGAGTGCAATTTCAAGTTTTGCACGACCTCCTTTTAGATATAGCTGCAAGGGTATAATTGTCATTCCTCGCTGTTCTACTCTTCCTTTGAGTAAGTTAATTTCTCTTTTATGTAATAAAAGTTTCCTGGGTCGAACAGGATCGTAATCTTGGACGCCTCCACTGTGGGTATACTGTTTTATGTGAGCACCTAGAAGATAAATGCCATCTGAGAAAGGGCGAACATAAGATTCATCTAGGGAAATTCCACCGGATCTTATGGCTTTTATCTCCATTCCAGTGAGAATTATTCCAGCCTCTAATTTTTCAATAATGTGATATTTGTGGTAAGCCTTGCGGCTTACAGCAATTACTTTGATTTCTGGCATATTTTAGATAATTTTTATCCGGTTCCTCAGCGATAACAGTAATTTTCATCAGGGAAAGAACCTTCTCGTACTTCATGTTGAAAAGTTTTGAGAGCGGTGACTATTTGACCATCAAGGTCTATGTACTGCTTTGCAAATTTCGGTTTATGTTTTGTTAATCCAAGTAGGTCGTGTATTACTAGAATCTGTCCTCGGCAATGAGGACCAGCACCAATTCCAATTGTAGGAATTGATAGGCTTTTGGTAATTTCTTCTCCAAGCAATGTTGGGACACCTTCTACAACTACAGCGAATGCTCCGGCTTCTTGAATAGCTAGTGCGTCAGATAATATATCGTTGCGACTTTGCTCTCCAAAAGCAGCTTGCGATTCGCTTGTTCTTTTCCCTTGAATTCGAAATCCTCCCATCGTTAGATATGATTGTGGTGTCAGCCCAATATGACCTAAAACTGGAATTTCAGCATCTGTTAATGCTTTTATAACTGCACTACGTTTTTTGCCTCCTTCTAATTTAACGGCATCTACTCCACCTTCCTGAATCAATCGACCGGCAGCCCTGATAGTATCTTCAATGGATATGTGAAAAGAGAGAAATGGCATATCTCCAACAACTAAAGAATGGTTTATACCCGAGGTAACGCATCGACAGTGATATACCATCTGGTCGAGTGTAACTGACAATGTATTTGGTTTGCCTTGAATTACTTGGGCTAAAGAGTCACCTACGAGAACTAGATCGATTTCAGCGTCATCAGCTAATCGTCCAGTGGTGTAGTCATAAGCAGTTACAGCCACAATTTTTTCTTCTTGTTCGACGATACTTCGGGCGGTTCGTTTTTTCTTCATATAGAGTATGCTTATATTTGAAGATACTTATAGTAACTTTCTATTTTCTTTTCTTTTTAAGAGAAAATAGTTAATGCTGATTAAAGTGTACCGTTTTTTTCAGAGAATTCCCAATGAAGCCCATTAAACAAGCTTTCGGTGACCATCTTATTCTAGGACTTGAGGGTGATTCGCTGACTGATGATGATCGCATGTTACTCGAGCAGTTTCGACCTATTGGTATTTTATTTCTTGAGCGAAATTTTTTGCGTGGAGTACCCTATCAGGTTTGGTTTAGCCGTTTTATCTCGCTGCTAGATGAGATAAGAGAGCTTACTAGGCGAGATCGCTTAATACTTTCAATAGATCATGAAGGAGATAGATGGGTTAGAACTCCTTCTCCGATAACTAGATTTCCTGTGGCTTCGTTATATCGTGAACGTTCATTTGAAGTTGGTAAGGCTACTGCCTTGGAGCTAGCTTCCCTTGGTCTTAATTTATCATGGGCTCCTGTTTGTGACGTTCACTCAAATCCTACTAATCCAATCATTGGACCCCGAGCATTTGGTACGACAGCCAATGAGGTGGGCGAATTTGCTTCTGAATATTACCGAGGACTTCGGGCTGGTGGAATTGAGGGGTGTGTTAAACATTTTCCAGGACATGGAGATACATCTGTTGATTCACATTTAGCGTTGCCTGTTGTGGCAGCTTCTGAGCAAATTCTTCTTGAGAGAGAGATTGCAGCTTTTCAATCTTCCTTTAGGTCTGGCGTGCCATTTGTAATGACTGCCCATGTGCAATATCCAGCATTAGACCAAAAATATGAAGCGACTCGCTCAAAAAGTATTTTAACTGATTTATTACGCTCTCAATGTGGTTTTAATGGTGTAGTAGTCTCTGATGACCTTGAAATGAAAGCTGTGAGTTCTGAGTTTTGTGATGAGCAAAGTTTAGAATCTGCATTTCTGGCTGGATGTGACCTATTTATTGTTTCGCGCTACATTGATCGTGGTAGGAGTTTTGTTGAAAAACTCGCAAAAAATTTTCATAATATTGTGGATTCAGAAAGTGTAGCATTAGCTAATGGCAGGATAGGAAAGGTTATAGACTTAGTTCCTCAACCAACACCAATTTTATTAGATAAACTAATTTTTCAGCGTCATGCTGAGTTAGCTTTATCCCTATCTTATTTATAAATGAGAAAAGCTATTGGCGTTCTCCGAACTTTCGTCGTGGTTGTTGAACAAATTTATTAGGTTCTGAATTAATTTGGTTGATTTTCTTTAAAGGACGCAGGAATTGTGTCTTACCATCATCAATTAGTGGGGTTAGTGCTTCCTGATCTTGATTAGGAGCAGAAGAGTCAGACGGAGGGGTATCGTTATCTTGCAGAATTAGAGTGCCGCTTAGCTCTGGGTCGATGGCTTGAACTTGTGTCTGAGGTTGTTGAAAAATCGGAATTGGGTTAGATGTGATTTCGTGATTATTAATGTCAGACGGATTCCCTATATTTTCATTGTCTTCGAAAAGTGGGGATAATTCCAAATTTATCTCTCCTCTGTCTTGGGGAGGGATAATTTCGTCACTGTTTATTTTGGGTTGAGACTTGGTTTCCTTGGGTTTCTTCAGTATTTCTGATGATTCTAGAGCTATGGGAGGATCAAAAGGGGTTGAAGCTATGCTATCGACTTGTTCTGGACCAATGAGAAGTACGGTATTAGAACCAGGTGAGACTGCAAGTTGAGTGTTTAAGTCAAGTGAGGAGCAGAGGTCAGCAGCTAGGAGTGCTATGACGGTTTCATTACTATTTAGAGAAGAGTACTCTTTATTCCATTCAGCTACTTCTTTTTCGTTTAGAAATACAGGAATGGTCGGTCGCGAATAATCTTGCATCATCGATACGATACAGCGGACAAGTTTGTCATTTTCTTTGACTATAGCTGGTATGTAAACTACTGATTGAGCTAATATTTCATAGAAGTCTCTTCGCACAGATTCATTTCCATCAGCTAGTTGTTCTAGGTAATCTTGAAGGCCTTGATTGCTCATACTTCTTCCTCTTGAGCTCAACCGATTTGGCAGGTTTCTTGATGTTATAAGATTGTCTCTCGTGCCCTAAAATCTATCGAGCAATTTCTCTTACTTCTTAACTCATTCTTCCCTAGGTCTCTGTTACGTAGTAGGTTTGTCTATGGGAGTTTTATTAAGATGAACAGAACTAGTCATTCGAGTGAACAAATTCGAAGAGATACGGTTTTAAAGATTTTAACAAAACTGTATCCGGATGCTGCAACTGAACTTGTGTTTGGATCAGATTTTGAGCTTTTAATAGCAGTTGTTCTTTCAGCTCAATGCACTGATAAGAAAGTAAATGAGGTTACTCCAGAACTTTTTCGGCGTTATTCATCCCCTGATCGGTTAAGTCGTGCCCGTCTTGCTACGATTGAAAAGATTATCCGTCCAATCAACTATTACAAGACAAAGGCCAAACATTTGTTAAATTTAGCTAAGGGATTAGTAACACAGCATGATTGTAAAATTCCCAAGACGCATGAGGAGCTAATTAGACTCGCTGGTGTGGGAAATAAGACAGCTAATGTTGTGCTTTCAGAGCTTGGACTAGCCAATACATTTCCCGTTGACACACATGTTTTTCGAGTATCAAGAAGGCTTGGATTAGCAGAGGGGAAAACTCGTGAGGATGTAGAGCGAAGTTTAAAACAACGAATTTCTCAAATTTATTGGCGAAAACTTCACCACCAACTCATCCTCCATGGCCGACGAGTCTGTACAGCACAGCGCCCCCGATGCATCTCATGTGCTTTAGCTCAAAATTGTTCTCAGAGAATTAGGAATTAGGGAATTAGTAAAGAATTAGTAAAGGAATTAGTAAAGTGTCAGAGAATTAGTAAGGAATTAGTAAGGAAATAGTAAAAATCTGGTAATGACTCTGTTTGTTTTTGAGATTGTTTTATATTTTGGGGAAGTTTGGGTGTTAAATAAGAGATGGATGTGTAGATTTATCTACTTGATTACTTGG
>JBIKUX010000012.1:0-79729 GCA_044347345.1 Bdellovibrionota bacterium
AATAATCTCCGCTCGGGCGTTACTCTTCGTACATGAATACAAGTTATATTGGGGAAAAGAATAAAGTGCCAACCGAGAATAATACTTCTCCAAGCAAGTTCTGCATCTTCACGATACGCAAAAAAAGCTTCATCAAATAATTGAAATCTTTCTTTCCTATTTACTGAAAGCTCGGGGTAGACTCGTTCGATATCATCATCATATTTTGCACGAAACGATACCGCCTTCACAAACTTTGTGCTTACTAATAAACACGCACCAGTTACACCCGCTACATAACTAGGTTCTGAAATGTTGGCAAAACTGCTCAACGGTTTACCTGAATAAGCATCAAAATGACGAAGCGACGAGGTAAAAGTTATACCAGCAGAATCAATAATAGGCTCCTCCCTCCTACTATCAATCGTATCACCACTATCCTTATAAGCCGTCGGACGAAGAAGAAGAACCCCCGCTCCACCAATACTCGGATCATCCTTCTCGGCTAATATAAAAGCTTTTAATAAGTCAGATATTAAAGTTGGACCTGCAATTGTATCAGGATTTAAAATAAGTAGATAAGGGATAGACTTCTCTACCGCCACCGTAGCTGCCATATTGTGAGCCGCACAAAATCCTATATTGGTCGGTAGTTGAATTATAGCTTCAGCATCAAGATATTTTTTTGCAATTGCTACACTATTATCTTTCGATGAATTATCAATAACTAAAATTGAAACATTGCTACTATACTGTGAATACTCCTGTCGTTTGAGCGATTTAAGGCAATCTTCAATTACCTCTTCATTATTAAAGAGCACGATACTAATTAAAAGTATGGAGCTCATTAATTAAACTCCTAACTTTTTTCCGACAGAAAAGAAGTGGTAATCGACAATGCTGTAGCGTGATTACGCACGTCATGAACTCTTAACAATACTTCATTCTCGGGTAACCAGGCTAATTTTGATGATAGCAAAGTAGCTATAGATACACATACTGATTCAGTATCAAATGAGTCTGACAAGTTAATTTTGGGATTAACCCTAAAACTCCTTAAAAAACCTTTACGCGATATTCCCAAAACAATCCTCGGAAAAAAGCTTAACAAACGATCAAGGGCGCGCAAGACAGCAATTGAACATTCACCATCTGGAGAAAGAAATGCGCCCATACCAGGATCAAGATATAAATTTTCAGTTAAAATCCCAATATTTTTAGCTCGCTTTACCACATTTTCAAAAAATCGCAATACTTCATCAACAACAACGTCTGCGCCAATTTTACTAAACTTATGAGGACGGTTTGAACTTGAATACATTGCTACTAAAGCTACTTTTTCCTCAGCAGCTACTTCAAGCATGTGAATATTAGAGGCTCCACTTATATCGTTAATCATCTTTATTCCTAATTTGCAACTTTTGCGTGCAACTTCACTTTGATAAGTATCAACAGAAGTCGCACCCTGACTTGCAATGGCCGCGATAAAAGGAGAAAGACGTTCCCACTCCTCTTCTATAGAAATTGGATTAGAACCTGGGCGAGTTGATACAGCACCAACATCAATCCAACCGGCACCATCAGCTCGTAACTCCTGCGCTACTTCTAAAATATCCCTATTCGAAGATAAAAAACCATCATTACTAAAACTATCAGGAGTGATATTTAGCACTCCCATTAAAGATACCGTCATACCCTTGGTCTTCTAAGAAGAGATTCAACAATACGGTTTACAAGCTCTACTTTAAGTACTGGTAGCCTTTTCCCATTTATCCAAATAGCCGGAGTTCCATCTACACCCAAACGTAGTCCCTCCGATATATCTTGATGAATTTTTGCTATTACATCGCTACGGTTAGAACATACTTCTATCTTATCTGGATCCAATCCCAACGCTTTAGCACCCGCAAAAATGCTTGTGCGAACTTCATCAATTGATTTTTGTTCTTCAAATACTCTAAGAGAAAAAAGTTGTTGTGTAGCATCCCAAAATTTACCACTTTCGCCGACACAACGTGCATAAGCTGCCGCAACACAAGCATTATAATGTAAATCGAAACTCAGGAGAGGATTGCACGATTTATCAAGAGGATAATTTTTATAAGTTACCCTTATTTGATCGGGATAACGCTCTATGAGGTTCTCAATTAAATTAAAAGCATATCTACATGCAGGACATTCAAAATCTGAAAACTCTACTATTTTAATCGGTGCATTAACAGGTCCCTTGGAATAATCTATAAAGCTACCCGGCTCTTCGTTGATTGGAATAATATCTTCAGAAGCACCTTCCCATTGAGAAAAAAGATTAGTTATTGTAGTTGATGCTACCTTGCTGCTCATAGTTTGTATATTAAGGTAATGTTCCTCTATTAAACGTGGCAGTAACTCTACACTTGCAATTATTACAAGCGCGGTGCTGAGTACAAATAAGCTCCAGACGATCATGACGCGACCAGTTATCCTAAAAAAAATAATCGGTGCTACCACTAAAGCTGAAAATCCTTCTTTAATCGGATAATAACTCAAACCCGTCCTAGCAGATATCCACCATGCACAACAAGTTAAAAAGCTAACAACATAAATTCCAACGCAAATTGAACATAGTGCTCCAATTATAAAATGAGATAAGCCTGCCAATACAAAGCATCCAGCTACACTCATCAGACCTAAAACTTGTAGAACACTTAAAATTATTCTAGCCTCAAGTATCCGAAATACGGCAACCAGCAAAATCAAAACTGAAAAAAAGATACTTCCATAAACACCCAAAGGCACGCCCAAAAGAGTGCCGTACGAGCTACTAGATACCTTGCGGCAATCAAACTCTCCAGATGCGGCAATGGTGTCGGTTACCTGGCACATGGAAGAATGCTGATCTCCCAATATTTTCCAACCTATGTAATCATGTAAAGTGATTACTGATAATACCACACCGATTAAACACAGAGCTGCTCCAACATAGAGCGCCCATACGCGAGGGTTAACAACTATTGACGATTTTTCATTCATTATCTTTCCTACTACCATAATCGTAGGTGCACTTTTTTGTCTGGACTGCAAACATACTGAATCGACGAATACTATCTGAAACAATATCCTATACTGAATAACTTGGGGAAACCGTAAAGTATCACATGAATCATATTCCCACCGATGAAGAGTTTTCTGCTCTCACTATTCCACATAAACGTATAAAAAATGAGGTAAAAACGCCATTTTTAAAACGTAACCTTGTATGGCTCTTTGTATTTCTTATTATTTTAGTGATTGCTTGCAGTTTAATATTATTGCAACAAAACAGCAAAAATACACCTCTGGTTTCTCAGCCTTTACAAAATTTAGAAACAGATGCAGAAAACAAAGCTATCTTTGCTTCGGGCTTTATAGTACCTCAGCGCATGGCGGCGGTATCCTCTAAAGCTACCGGAAGATTAAAATCAATTTCATTTTCAGAAGGAGATGTAGTCGAGTCGGGAGCACTTCTTGCTGAGCTAGAAAATGCTGATTTACTAGCAAGAGTAGCTGAACAAGAATCAGTTATTCAAATTACCAAAGCGCGTCTTAATGCTGCCCAAGCAGAAGAAAACTTTGCAGAACAATCGCTCAAGAGGGCTAGTTCTCTAAAGAAACAAGATGTTCTTTCAGTTGAGGTTGTAGATAGTGCTGTGCTTAGACTACGCACTGCTCGCGCTACAATCGAACAACTTATCGCTGAACAGAACGCAAATACAGCTCGACTATCTTTAGCCAAAACAGAGCTGGAATATTCAGAGATTAGGGCGCCATTTAAAGGAACGGTTCTTACCAAAAACGCTGAGGTAGGAGAAGTAGTCGCTCCTTTTGGCAGTAGTGCAGACGCTCGAGCTGCAGTCGCTGTCATTGCCGATATGAATTCCTTGATGGTAGAAGCAGACGTAGCCGAACAATATCTATCGCGCATATCTATCGGACAACAAGCAGCTATTGTGCTTGACTCTTTACCCGGACGACAATTTGAGGGTGAAGTTGCTCAAATTGTGCCAACGGTTGATAGAGCTAAAGCCACCGTGCAAGTAAAAATTCGATTCCGTGTATTGAGTAGAGAAATACTCCCACAGATGAGTGCTAGAATTACACTAAAGTGATTAGATGTTTTTAGAACCCCCACTTATTCGCGTCGAAAATGTGGTAAAGCGATATCTTCGTGGAGGAGAATCTTTAATAGTGCTGAATGGCTTATGTCTAACAATTCAAAAAGGTGAATTTATCTCATTAATGGGCCCTTCCGGTTCAGGAAAAACTACCTTACTAAATCTTATAGCTGGCTTAGATAGCCCAGACGAGGGAGAGGTTTACGTCAATGAAATTCCACTCTCGACCTTGTCACAAAGACAGCTTTCAGCTTGGCGAGCCCGAGAAGTCGGATTTATTTTTCAATTCTATAACCTTATTCCAATACTTTCTGCTTTAGAAAATGTAGCTCTTCCTCTTTCACTTTTACAAATGCCACGACATGAGCAACTTACCCGAGCTACTGTAGCTCTTCGATTGGTAGGTTTAGGCGATAGAATGAATCACTTTCCAAGACAATTATCAGGAGGACAAGAACAAAGAGTCGCAATCGCCAGAGCCTTAGTTACCGACCCTACAATTATCGTCGCTGATGAACCAACAGGCGATCTAGACCGAGCGTCCGCAGCTGATATCTTATCGCTTTTAACTCGCTGTAATGAAAAACTTGGTACTACGATTATTATGGTTACTCATGACTCTTCTGCCGCGCAATATGCATCACGTCAAATTCATCTTGATAAAGGCATATTAGCCAGCAGTAGCTAAGTAATTAGTTCGTGCTCAAAGCCACTTTCTAAGCATTCAAAATCTTAGATACTAAAATAATCAAGAACTTCTCCCCGCTCTTGAATATGCCTTTCTGCTCTTTCCAAATCAGCGGGAGCATCAATTCCTGACATCCGCACCCAACCGCGATAATCAACTCTAACAGCTTCTATATTAAGACCATTCTCTAATACTCGCAGTTGTTCCAAACTCTCTAAGTTCTCGTAGTAACCGGAGGGTAGCTTAGCGTACTGAATCAGTAGATCACTTCGGTAACAATAAATACCTACATGTTGCAAAATAGGTGACAATCCTTCAACAGAGCGCAGCTTTTGTTCATCACGAAGTGCCGGAATTATATTCTTTGAAAACCACAACGCTTTACCTTCTCGATTTACGATAACAGTACAACCGGAGAAAGGATTACTTTTTTTAGCTTCTCGTAAAAAATCCAATTCCTTCCAAGTTAACTGCACAACAGGGGTCGCCAAAGAACTTTCCGGACGGTCAACAAGTGCGTTAATCATAGCAGCAACAACATGCGGTGGAGTGAGTGGAGCATCGACCTGTACACTAGCTACGATATCGTAGTTTTCTTTTACCGCAAGAAGAACCTCCCTACTCCGGTCTGTACCAGTGCGACACTCAACTGGAGTCATCACAACTGGAATACCGAGTGACTCGCAATGCTTACTCACTTTTTCATCATCAGCAGCTACTATCACATCAGTGTCAATTGTCGTGAGAGACTTTGCTGAATTAGCTATATCTACCACCCTCTCAACTAAGGTTTTTCCAGCTAAAAGAACTAAGGGCTTTCCAGGTAGTCTGGTTGCTGCGAATCTAGCTGGAATACTAATTAATGCTCGCATAACTATATTGTTCTAATATTTATCAAATTCGCTGAAATCGATGTATCATAATGCTAAATCAGATCAAAGCTAACATATCATGAGGTCTCTCGTCCTAATAGCCACCGGCCACTTAAAACAAAATATCCTTAGATCAATCATGCTGGTAATAGGGATAACAATAGCTCTTCTTGCTTTTATATTTATTGAAAGCCTTATTCATGCCTGGCATAGCGGAGTGCGGGCTTCAGCTAAAAATCGTCTGATTACCAGGAATAAAGTATCAATTATTTTATCTTTGCCATTATCCTATGAGAGGCAAATTCGCAATCTTCCTGGCGTAGAAAAAGTAGGGATAGCAAATTGGTTCGGCGGAATCTATAAAGAGGAAAAACACAGATTTCCTCAATTTGCAGTCAACCAAGACTATCTAGATCTTTACCCTCAATTTGTCTTTAACTCTAATGAAAAAGAGGAATTTCTTCGAGATAGACGAGGTGTAGCAATAGGTAAAGCACTTTCTGACCAATATGGAATAAGTATTGGTGATTCAATCTCACTTAAAGGAACAATTTATTCCGGTATATGGGAGTTCAAAGTAAGGGCCATATTTACGGGTAGAGAAAAAAATATTAGTACCAAAATGTTTCTGTTTAATTGGGATTATTTTAATGAACAGATAAAACTATTGAATAAGACTCCTGATCAAGTTGGTATATTTGTAGTAGGTATCACTTCAACTAGTAACCCCGATTACGTTGCATCTCAAATAGATTCATTATTTAAGAATAGTTATGCTGAAACCTTGACAGAAAATGAAACCAGTTTTCAACAATCATTTCTCTCAATGTCCCAAACAATCATTTGGGCTCTTCATTCTATTTCACTTGTGATTATAACTGTAATTAGCTTGGTACTGAGCAATGTTTTACTTATGTCAGCTAGAGAAAGAACTCAAGAACAAGCAATTTTACGTACTATTGGATTTCAACCAATTCATCTTTTTTTTGTAACTCTACTTGAAGCAAGTATTATTCTTATAACTTCTCTAATCATTACATGGGCAATTGCGGCTATTATCTTCTCTTTACCACCAGCTACCATTCTAGGAGATTTAGCTCAATTTTTTCCAGTGTTTGAAATCAACCCTCTTCTGATTATCTGGACTTTTCTCGGTGCAGTTTTGGTATCTATAGTTTCTTGTCTAGGCCCCCTTATAAGTGTGGTACGCGTACCAGTTGCAGAGGCTTTAAGGAAAATTGACTAACATATTTTTACTTTATAATGAACGGTACTTTATCAATTAACTACAATCTTAGACATTTGCAAAATAGACCTATGTCCTCAGCTCTCACGTGCTTAGGAGTAGCTCTCGTTTTATTTGTATTTACCGCTACTCAAATGCTTGGAGCCGGAGTTGCTGAAACCTTAAAAGCATCAGGATCTTCTAATCAACTTTTAATCGTCAGAAGTGGCTCTCAGAACGAACTGCAAAGCGCTCTTAGTCGCGAAGATGTAGCAATAATTCTCGAATTAGCACTGAGATCAGGAGCGAAATCCCCTTTATCTTGGAGTGCTGATGCTGTCGTTCTACTCAATCTTGAGAAACAAAACCAAAAAGGAGCAACCTCTAACGTTACAATTAGAGGAATTTCTCCAACTCACTTGGCAACTCAACAAGTTATACGACCACCATTTACGCTTATTACTGGAACCTTTGTATCGGCTGGAAGTAATGAAATAATGGTTGGATCTGCAGTTGCTCGACGATTTGCAGGTATCGAGATAGGTAAGAATTTAAGATTAGCAGGAGTTGATTGGCGCATTGCTGGTATTTTCGATGCTGGAAATACATCGTTTAATTCTGAAATTTGGGTAGATGCCGAACCGCTACTTCAAACAATAAGGCGGACTAATTTTTCCTCTGTAACTCTACATTATCCAAACACAGCTTTAGCGGAAAAAGCTACGACTATTATAGAATCGGATCCTAGATTAACAGTAACGGCAGCAAGAGAAGATTTGTTTTATGCCTCTCAATCAGAATTTCTCTCCTCATTTATCATATATTTAGGAGCGTTTATCTCCATAGTTTTTAGCTCTGCCGCTATTACAGGATCGATGATAACTATGTATACAGCTGTCGCAAACCGCCGACGAGAAATTGGAATTCTCCGAACTCTTGGCTTTTCTGCCGGTGTAATTACAAAAGCATTTGTCCAAGAATCACTTTTACTTTCAATGGTTGGAGGTTGTCTTGGAATCCTTGCCGCGACTCTTCTGACTTTTTTGCAAGTAGGAACTACTAATTTTCAAACCTTTTCCGATGTGACTTTCAGTTTCAAACTATCATCTGAAATAATTGTGCGCTCTTTAATATTTTCTATCGTGATGGGAGTGATAGGAGGAGCACTTCCAGCTTATTCAGCAGCACGGATTAAACCACTTGACGCTGTTAGGCGGTAACAACTCCTAAAGTTTATCATGAAAGACAAACACTGGTTGTTATGTTGCCTTGTAATTGGCGTAGCACTACGCCTTACTGGATTACTTCACGGTATAGGATTTCATCCTGACGAAAGACACATAATTATGACCACTCAAAAGATTGGGTGGCACTCATTAAATCCAGAGTTTTTTGCCTATGGAAGTCTTCCATTTTATAGCTTAAGAATAGCCTCTGGTTTACTTAGCTATATCTTTCCTAGTGCTATTGAATACGAAAATTTATTTTTAGTCGGGAGATTATTATCAGTTTGTATTTTTATAGTCACAAGTTTAGTGATGTATCGTATTGCTTACGAACTAACTAAAAATAAACCGACTGCATTGGGTGCCGTTGCATTATTAGCCGTTAATCCATTTCACCTGCAGTTATCACATTTTTACACTGTAGATCCAATTTTAACTGCTACAAGCTTAATAACATTACTTGGAGTCATAAGAACCACAAATTCAGGACGATACCGAGATTACTTATGCATGGGTATCGGATTTGGCCTTTCATTTGGTACTAAAATATCGTCTCTCTCACTTTTATTGCCAATTACATGTGCTTTTCTATGGGATACATACAAAAGATGTCGCTGGAAAAGCTGGTCACTAGAGTATCATTTGGGCATATTTCTAATAACAAGCATTGTTATTTTTATAATAGTAGAGCCGTACGCTTTACTGGATTTTTCACGGTTCTATTCAGACAACAGATCACAAATTGAAATGGTGGCAGGACGATGGATTCCTCCCTATACGATTCAATATGTAAATACTCCCAAATATATCTATCACATTAAACAAATGGGAGATCACACCATTGGCTGGTTTATACTGCTAGCTAGTGTGATTGGAAGCTTAATAGTAATGAAATCTAAATCCGCACCTTGGACACTTATTTTATTGTGGATGACCGGAACATTCGCCATAATTGGAGGCAGTTACGTTAAATTTCCTCGCTACCTATTATCCCTTTACCCGATAATTATTATTCTTGCATCCACTGCATTTAATCATACGGGAATCTTATTAACAAAAATATTTCCAATAATTCCGTCTAAACTTCGTCAACTTCCTCTTGTTATCGGAATTTTATCAACTTTAACTCCTTCTTTAGCACTAGCTAATCTCTATTTAAGTGAACATAGCTGGATAAGAGTATCTCGATGGATGCATCAGCATTTACCTCCCGAATCAACCTTAATTAATGCTTCATGGGATGATTCTCTTCCAGTGTACACTCCAAACCAATCAGCTACATCTTTCAAAATAAAAGAAGCTAAGTGGTATAACCTTAATTCTAATACCGAAATTCATGAGCTAGCTACTACACTAGCTAATGGAGACTTTGTTATTTTTGCTACAGGCCGCATTCCTGGCTCTATTCTTCGCTATCAATCAAATTTTTATGATCAGGAGAATGAAGCACAGCACCGACTCGCTATCGCAGCATTGAATGGTTTGTTTTCAGGCAACTTAGGCTATACAAAATATCACACCTTTAAAACTTACCCCACATTTTTAAATTACAAGTGGGATACTGATCTTGCTGATGAGAGTCTGTCTGTTTACGACCACCCCAAAACATTTATTCTAAAAAATTCAAAACGTTTATCAGCAGAAACCATCTTCGACCAAATTCAAAAAGTAGCCTCTAACAACATTATTCAAGATAAGGTATCAGATAAAATACTAACGACACCAACAACCGACGAACTCTCTCCTTGGCCTTCGTCAATCCTTGCCATCATAATTTGGGTTTTTACAATTGAAGGTTTAGCTCTTCTTTGGACACCAATTATTTTTTCAATATGGAATGTGAATCCGCTCACCGCCTTTTGCTTTACACGACCAAGTGCCATGTTTGTAAGTATGGCAATAATTTGGGTTGCTGGTTCATTACTTCCACTTACCATAACTCCCAATTTAATAATCATCGCTTGTTTAGCTGTTAATGCACCCTTCCTGCCTAATCTGGGAAACATTTTACGTCAACATTGGCGTGCCTATCGTCTAGCAGCACTTATATGGATCTGTCCTCTATTAGTTTGTATTACTATTCGCTCCGCTGCTCCAGAGATTTATTGGGGCGAAAAACCGATGGATTTCTCTTTTTTAAACTACTTTACCAGATTAGATTTTCTGCCTCCAAGTGATCCTTGGGCCTCAAATCAGCCGATGTATTACTACTATTTCTCTTATTTTATGTTTGGAAATCTTTTAAAAATAACAGGAATAGACCCAGCAATAGGCTATAATTTATCATTAACTACAATTATTCCGCTTCTTATTTCAAGTATATGCGGAGTATTATCGCTCATTATAAAATCATCACGAGCGGTAATCTCGTGGAGCATCTTTATTGTAGCAAGTGCAAATATCGAAGCTGTATTACTTCTTTTTTCGAGCGACCGTAATTGGAATTTTGACCTGTTTTGGGCTACTACTCGACTTTTTACAGAACCTGGATTTACCGAATTCCCGTTATGGTCATTTCTCTTTGGAGACCTGCATGGACATGTAGTAGCTCTTCCGATTGTTACTCTTATCTTGGGGCACTGTATTGCAATAAATATTCCGAGGTATGCTGACAAAGCTTTTTCAATATATACTTTACTAGGAATTTTTTCTGGGATTTTGTTTATCACAAATGCCTGGGACATTGTCTTTTGTTTCTCAATTATCTTAGTTTCAATTTGTATAAAAATTTGTTCTCAATGTACAAAAAATCCCTATTTAAATTTCCCTTCAAACTTAATTAAATCGCTTTTTTGTGAAGCTTATAATGCTATTGGTTTAATCGCTGGGATTATAATTATTGTAATTTTTCAGTTTACCTCTGGAAAAGGATTACCCCCAAATATTTCTTGGGTCACAGCGTCAGAGCATAATACCGCAGGCATGATACTAAGAATGTATGGGCATTTTATTTTTATTCTTTTTGGTGGTGGTTTTTTTCTATTATTTAATAACAATAGTGGCGTTTCCTTGCGAAATGTACTTCGCGGAACATCGGTAGCAATTTTACCACTAGTAGTTATAGCAGCAGCATATCTGCTTGGTTATCCAACTATCATATCAGGGCATCCACAGATGCCAATATATCTTCCAAGTGGGATTTTTTATCTCTCATGTATAATTTGTGGAATTGGAGGTAGTTTTATTTTTTCTCAAACTTTAAGTTTAAAATTAGTGGTGCCATTTATTATTATCTGTGGCTACGTTTTTACGGGCGTAGAGGCTGTATCACTCATGGATCGAATGAATACAGTTTTTAAATTTTATTATCCTCTTTGGATTCTCTTCGGTATTACTTCTGCATGCCTAGGATATCAATTTTTTTTGAGTATAGATCGAAATAAATTTGTTAAATTTATTATTGTTATAAGTTGTATTATTGCTGGAATACCTCTTGCCTTATCTAGTATCGCCTTAATCGTTATTACTATGCAAACTGCTAGAGTTCAGGGGCCTAGACCTACTTTAAACGGTGCAAAATATTTAGAAAGAGAAAGCCCAGGAGATAACAAAATTGTTCAGTGGCTCAATTCTAATGTTGAAGGAACTCCAAATATAGCAGAGGCTCATGGAGACTCTTATGGTAATTTTGGTAGGATAACCATGATGACAGGCCTCCCTAGTATGATAGGTTGGTCACATCATGTTTGGCAGCGTGGGATATCTCATTCTGAGATCAATGAACGAATAAAGGATTTACGACACATTTATCAAACTACTAATAGCTTTGAAGCTCAAGCACTTTTAAATAAATACAATATTCGCTTTATCATTTTTGGTGCAAGAGAACGACAAGCTTATGGCGAGGAAGGTCTTCAGAAATTTCTGAATTCATCTTTTTGCAAACAGATTGTCTATTGGCACGATCAAAATTCAGAGGACACTTTTCTATTTGAAGTTACCTTAGGATAATTAGCGTCATTAATTTAAGTTTATTCCTCATGACTCCACTTATCACCATTCCAATTCTTATATGTGTATTAGGTATTATTTCTAAAACAATTGGTGTTACTCCTTTTCCTGCTGTTATCTCAATTCTTCTTGTAGCTCCCCTTTTCGGCTACCTGTTATCTGCTGTTGGAATTCCTCTAGGTGGAATCACTTACTGTATGATACTAGTTGGCATTATTTGGCTTTTGTATTTCCTTAGAAAAAGGGTATGGGTAAGACTAAATACTTCCCCAACATTACAGCTCGACAATAGCAATAGGGACATAGCTATACTTTTTATTTGTGTATTTTGCTTTTCTTATATTCTCTGCTTACGTTGGGCTGATTTTTTTCCGCTCGGTGAACGCCTGAGAGATTACGCAATTATAAGTGCGATAATTAGAGAGCCTTACAATACTCAAGAACCATGGATGGTAGGAGTTAGGCTGCCATACTATTTATATTGGTATCGATTTGGCCATTTTGTAGCGAGTTTGGGGGGATTTGAAACAGCAGAGGTTTACCATTCTTTGATTGCATTCCCTCAGGCATTCTTAATTAGTTGCCTCACCTATCTATTCATGCATCTTTGTGGAATAAAATTTGTAGTGTCTACTATATTTTCTTTAATTATTATCTGGGGCAGTAATTTAAAGGGGCTACTTATTTTCATCAAGAGTGTCAGTGGTTCAGATGTTCTTGATTGGGGTAGGTGGTGGGAAGCTTCGCGCGTTATTTCAGGTGCAATAACTGAATTTCCATCCTGGTCATTTATTCTAGGTGACGCTCATCCACATTTTATGAATCAAGGAATGTTTTTAGCTTATGTTTTAATAATAACAGCCGTCTCAAAAGCGCAAATTTCAGTTATCAGTAAAGTTTTAGCAACTACTATCGTGCTGTTTTTAGCTCTACCTTTTACCTTTATCGCTAATGCTTGGGAAACTCCGCTAGTAGGCTTATGTTTTTTGTCTCTTAGTCCGGTATTAAGCTCGCAGTTTATTAAAAGCTACAAACTAATTATTCATTCACAAAGCTCTAAACTTGATCTTACAAAAGGTGTCTCCTTTCTCACCGACATCGCAATTATACTGAGCATTTTGCTAAGTCTTTTCGTCAGTATATTTCTTATGGCGAAAGCAGTTCCCTCAGGTGGCACATTACTCAGACAAGTAACGCCACCAATTGCTCAAACTACAGTGAGTGAGCTACTTCTCCATTGGGGAGTCCCACTTGGACTACTTATTTTATCAATTGTCGCCTTACTACCTTCACGTGCAGAAAAAGTATTTGCAGTACTCACCTTAGGTCTTGGATTTTTAGCTTCTCCCGCTTTAGGACTCCTCCTAACTGTTCTTGTTTTGTTAACTCGCGAATGCACCGCTAATTGGCAAAAATTTTCAACCTCTGAGCAAGTTATATCATGCCTCGCTGTAGCCTCTCTGCTTCTTATCATCTTTCCAGAGATTGCCTTTTTAGATGACCCGTACGGAGGCGAAAATGAACGAATGAATACGATTTTCAAGGTGTATTCATTTACTTGGCCAATTTTTTATTTTTCTGCCTTTGCATATTTACTCCGAGCTGGACAGAAGTACCACGTTCAAGGTCTTAGGTCTTTTCAACTATTATCATCTATAGCACTTTTTACTAGTTCAGTTCTCCTCTGCGGTTTTACAATCAGTTCGGCTTTAAAAGTACGAAAAGAAGGACATGAATTTTCATATAGTGGTGAAGGGCTTAATAGATTAGAGCAGGAATTTCCTGAAGCTCGTGAGACTATATACAAGCTACGCGCTCTTCCTTATCCTTTAGTTGTAGCTGAGGCTGATGGTGGAGCGTATGATTGGTCGACTCATATAGCCACTCTGAGCCATCAGCAAGCATATCTTGGTTGGTCAAATCATCTTGGTCTCCTCACTAAGAATTACGGCGAAGTAGAAAGAAGAACCAAGATCCTCCAAACTCTATACGGGTCTAAATCCTGTGAGTTTAAAAATAACCTCGCCAAAGAGGAACATATCGATATTATTGTTTTTGGACCATTAGAAAAGAAAAAGTATCCAGCTATGACTGTTGCGGAATTTGCTTGTTTCTACCCCATTTATGAGGGACTTAATTACTCCCTCTACAAAGTAAGGTAACAAAGACAAAAGTTCTATATAGCAACAATAGTGTTTATTTGGCCTGAAAGATTCTGCCATACCACATTAACTTTTATAGTTAAATTTTCTTGAATTTAACTCATCTTATGAGCTTTAATAACGACTGTTTTTCAACTCTCAATAATCATTTCAGGAGAAATACTGATGAGTAAATTAGGAAGAAGAGGTTTTATTACCAAAGGAATTACCGCTGTTTCAGCTATTGCAGCAGCAAAGATTGTTGGATCTTCTTCAGAGGCGCTAGCAGCAAGCACAGCTGTTGATCCACAGTCACCTCAAGCTCAAGCTCTTGGATATATACATGATGCTACAAAAGTTGATCTTGTTAAATTTCCCAAAAAAGCGGGAGAAGAAGGAAAAAAACAAGTATGTAGTAACTGCATATTCTACTCTAATGGAGGCCAAAAAGTGGCCGGTGTTGATGGAGAATGGGGAGGATGCGCATTATTTACCGGCAATTTAGTAAACGCCAAAGGTTGGTGTAATTCATGGGCACCAAAACCTCAATAAAATTATCTTTATAAGCACCGAATCATGAGTGAAGCTAAAGCTTGTAACAATACAGAAAACCTTTCCTACAAAAGAATTTCTCTCGAGTTTCCTTCACCAGAGCGACATCTTTTGCTTCACTCGTGCTGCGCTCCATGCGCTGGAGAAATTATGGAGGCTGTTGCTGCTTCCAACATAAAAACAACCCTTTTTTTCTATAATCCTAATATTCATCCAAAAGATGAATATGACCTTAGAAAAGACGAAAATAAGCGGTTTGCTGAGAAACTAGGATTCGACTTTGTTGATGCTGACTATGATACCGACAACTGGTTCACCAGAGCTCGTGGCTTGGAGAATGAACCAGAGCGCGGTCTCAGATGTACCATGTGTTTCGATATGCGCTTTGAAAGAACAGCCTTATATGCCAGCGAAAATGGTTTCTCTGTTATTTCAAGCACATTAGGAATATCGCGCTGGAAAAATATGGAGCAAATTAACGAATGTGGCATTCGGGCAGCATCTAACTATCCCCTTATGCACTATTGGACTATTAACTGGCGTAAAGGAGGCGGATCAGCTCGTATGATTGAAATAGCTAAGCGAGAGCAATTTTATCAACAAGAATACTGCGGTTGCGTCTATAGTCTGCGTGATACTAATCGATGGAGAAAATCAAGAAATAGAGACATTATTAGACGAGGTTTAAAGTTCTACGGATGCGACGTAGAATAAACAGTGTAGAGTAAAAAACTTATTTTCTAGTTTTTTACTCTACATTAGGTAATGTAAGCTACTTATATAAACTACCAAACCAACGCAGCTGCTGTTTGATATTCAGTAACTCTAGTTTCAAAAAAGTTTTTCTCTTTTTGCAAATCAATAGTTTCGCTCATCCAAGGAAAAGGATTTTTCGAGTTATACTGCTTTGGTAAACCAATACGCTCGAGACGACGATCCGCAATAAATTCTACGTAATCACGAAACATTGGAGCGCTCAAACCCAAAATCCCTTTTGGTAAACAGTCGCATGCATATTTATATTCTAATTCTACTGCTTGCCTAATTTTAGCTACAAGATGATCCTTGAACTTGGGTGTCCAAAGATGTGGATTTTCCTCCTTGATACCATTTATTAGATCAATACCAAAGTTAAGATGAATAGTCTCATCACGTAAAATATACTGAAATTGCTCCCCGATTCCTGTCATTTTATTTTGACGCAAAAATGATAATATCATTACGAAACCGCTGTAGAAGAAGATTCCCTCCATTATCACGTAAAAGCCAACAAGATTTTCAAGAAATTTTTGAGCTCCCTCTGGGGTATCTGTAGAAAAATTTGGACTAAGAACATCAGCCGTGAGCTGCATCTCAAATTCATCCTTCGCATGAATAGAATTTACTTCATTATACATGTTAAAGACTTCACCCTCGTCAAGAGCTAGAGACTCAACTACATAATGAAACGTGTGTGTATGTACAGCTTCCTCAAAAGCCTGACGCAATAAGTACTGCCTGCACTCTGGATTTGTAATAAACTTAAAAATAGCTAGGGTTATATTATTACCTACTAAACTTTCTGCAGTACTAAAAAAACCTAAATTCCTCATTATAACCAGTCGTTCAGCGTCACTGAGCTTATCTGATTTCCACAATTCAATATCTTTTGACATTGGTACCTCGGTTGGTAGCCAATTATTGTTACAGCCATTTAAATAATGCTCCCATGCCCAATGATACTTTAATGGCATAAGCTGATTAACATCTACTTGGTTGGCATTAATTAATCTTTTACTCTGAGGATCTACTCTTAGTGAACGGCCCTTGATATTTGACATAGTATTGTTCCTTTTTAAAAACAAATTGTTTGTATCTCGATAAATTCAATTTAATTATTGACAACTTTCACACTCACCATCCAAGTTACAAGACTTGCCTTCAGTCATTAAATAAGTAGTTGAAGCTACTTCATTACGCTCAACTGTCACATTTGATGAAGCTGACTTGTTTTTCATCCAGCGAGGTTGTAACCCTCGCCTATTTATATCGGTGGTAGATTTTTCAATCTGAGTTGCCCCGAGAGATCTCAGATAGTAAGTAGTCTTTAATCCTCGTCGCCATGCAAGAAAATACATGTCATTAAGCTTTTTACCATTTGGCTCTGCAATATAAAGATTTAACGATTGACCCATATCTATCCATTTTTGCCGACGACTAGCACATTCAATCAGCCACTCTGGTTCAATCTCAAAAGCACACTGGTATAATCTCTTTACATGATCGGGAATCCGGTCAATCTCTTGGATAGAGCCATCAAAGTATTTGAGATCATCAATCATCTCTAAATCCCAAATACCAAGCCTTTTAAGTTCCCGCACCAGATGGTCATTATGAACTAAAAACTCTCCAGAAAGATTGGATTTTGAAAACAGATGTTTATACATCGGCTCAATAGACTGGGTAACTCCTGTTATATTAGATATGGTTGCTGTTGGAGCTATAGCCATAGTATTACTGTTACGCATGCCGTATAAACGAACAGCCTCACGCACTTTATCCCAATCAAGCGTAGTGGTTGTACTTACTTCGAGCCACTCCCCTCCTCTGTCCTCAATAAGTAAATCTAAAGTATCAATCGGCAATAATCCGCGATCCCACTTTGATCCCTTGTAAGTTGGATAGGAACCTCGCTCTCTAGCAAGTTCAGTTGAGCCGAGTATGGCGTAGTACGAAATCATCTCCATACTTTTATCCGCAAATTCAACAGCCTCAGGACTGCTATACGGAATATTCTGAACATATAGAGCATCTTGAAATCCCATCAAACCAAGACCAACCGGTCTATGACGAAGATTTGCATTCTTAGCCTCCTCAATCGGATAGAAATTTAAATCAATTACGTTATCAAGCATCCGAATTGCTGTTTGCACACAACTCGAAAGTAATTTTTCGTCGATACCATCCTCTGAAACAAATTCAACTAAATTGATAGAACCAAGATTACATACAGCTACTTCGTCATTTGAAGTATTTAAAAGAATCTCCGTACAGAGATTTGAACTGTGAACTACCCCAGTATGATCTTGTGGCGAGCGAATATTAGAAGGATCTTTAAAAGTAATCCAAGGATGTCCAGTTTCAAATAACATACTTAACATCTTGCGCCATAACTGAATGGCTTCGATTCGCTTGAAAAGCTTGATAGTTCCTTCATCTGCCATTTTCTCATAGCAAATGTACTTTTCTTCAAATGATTTTCCGTATAAATCATGTAAGTCGGGTACATCACTTGGATTAAATAACGTCCAAGATCCGTTTTCTTGAACACGCTTCATGAATAGATCAGGAATCCAATTAGCAGTATTCATATCATGAGTACGCCGTCTTTCATCTCCCGTATTTTTACGCAATTCTAAAAAGTCTTCGATATCAAGATGCCACGTCTCAAGATAAGCACACATCGCTCCTTTACGTTTTCCACCTTGATTAACTGCAACTGCCGTATCATTTGCTACTTTAAGGAAAGGAATTACTCCCTGACTTCTTCCATTAGTGCCTTTGATCCATGCTCCAGTTGCTCTCACATTTGTCCAATCATTACCAAGCCCGCCAGCCCACTTCGATAGTTGTGCATCATCAGATATTGACTTAAAAATATGGTGTAAATCATCCATCACAGTAGATAGATAACAGCTACTCATCTGAGAGTGGAGAGTACCTGAATTAAATAATGTTGGCGTGCTAGATACGAACTGAAACTGAGATAATATATTATAGAACTGTATAGCACGAATATTACGATCTTCCCCCTCATTTAAGCTCAATCCCATCGCCACTCTCATCCAAAAATACTGTGGAGTTTCAAAACGACGCTCCTTTTCGTGGAGTAGGTATCTATCATAAAGAGTTTGTAATCCTAAGTACTGAAATTTTAAATCTCGCTCTAATACGATAGCGTCTGCTAAGGCATCGAGATCGAAATCTTTTAAGTTTGGTGAAAGTCGCTCGTGACTTATACCAAATCGAATAGCTTCAGCGAATCCTCGCTTATGCAATGTAGAAAGATTAATATCATCAGCAGAGCACCCTATAGCCTCCCTGTATAGGGCATCCAGTAAAAGGCGAGCCGCAACATAAGAATAAGCCGGATCGAGTTCAATCTTCGCTCTAGCCGCCATGATATTTGACGTATCTACCTCTTCCTCCCTTATTCCCTCGTAAAAATTACGTATTGAATCTTCAAGCACTTCTTCAGAGGAAACGGAATTTTCAAAATCTCGGCAAGCATGTTTGATCCGACTCCGAAGGAGAGATTCAGTTATGTGTGTGGTTGTGCCATCTTTAGCTGTAGCATTGAAAATTCTACCCTGTGCCTTAACATCAGAAGCTTCTACCTTATTGCTTCCTTCAACCTGACTATTCTGTCCCTCTGAAGTTATCGCCTGAGTCAGTACTGCATGCTCTCTCAGTTCAGCTCTTTTCGACCGATAAAGGATGAAGCGCTTTGCCACCGCAAAAAACTTTTCATCCATTAGCTCCTTCTCTATCTCATCTTGGATTGTCTCTACACCAATTGTGCGTTGATCATCTGCAACATCCACACATCGAGATACAACTTTATTTGTAATAAGATTAACTGCAGAAACTACTCGCTCAACAGGAAAGTCTCCAGCCTGTTCAGAATTTAAAAACGCCGCCTCAACAGCAGCACCTATCTTCATCGGATTAAAGCGCACGACTGTCTTACCGTCCCGACGGATTACCTTTAGATTTTCAGGAGAATCATCACGTAAGGTCTTGTGGTGGTCTCTATATAAGATGTACGAACGAGCCACGTCATAGTAAGACAGCTCCATTAATTTTCTCTCAACGATATCCTGGATCTCCTCAACCGTAATGCTGGCAGAATTCTTTCGTGTAGAACCTGACTCCTCACTAAATCGATTTTTAATTGTAGCAACTACAAGATCAGCTACTTTCAAAACAGCCGTGTGGATATCTTGTGGAAGAGGAGCAGATGTGGGTACCGAGTGTACCTCTCGGAACGCTCCACTTATGGCGTTTATAACGCGCTCTAAACGAAATGGTACAATAAGGCCATTTCGCTTAACTACCGTGACTCTAGCTAACGCTGAATCTAAACGACCAACAACAGTTAAGTTTGCCGAGACTTCTCCCACTAGCGAAGGGTCGTTCTGCTTTACCTCAAACTGAGCCTCGACTCTAGTTATTGACTCTGCTTTCGCTCGGTTGT
This sequence comes from Bdellovibrionota bacterium, assembly GCA_044347345.1. Taxonomy (GTDB): domain Bacteria; phylum Bdellovibrionota_C; class UBA2361; order UBA2361; family JBIKUX01; genus JBIKUX01. The sequence goes on from JBIKUX010000012.1 coordinate 20,004, forward strand.
GAACGGCTAACTTTTTCATCATTATCTTTCCCGCTGTACGGAACCTATCATCATTATTTTTGTATTTTTGTTCTATAATAAAGCTTTAACACAATATCTTGTGGTTACTTTACCAGTAGAGCCCCAATATATGGGGTTTATCAAGAATCTGTAAATTGTAGGAATAGAAAATAGATAAAAAAATTACAAAAAAGATATATCAACTAGGTAAGCTACTGAAAACCATTTGTTTCATTTTAATCAAACCTTGGTTTAATAATACGCGCTCAAAAATTATCCAGTGGCGATGCGTGAGTTCCTATGAAGCAACACTTATTTTCTGCCGACCCAAAACAAAGCTAGAAGTTTTTTCCTAAAAGGTACTTTAAGTAAAATGGAGCAAAGCATTACAGACACAAGGGGTTCAGATCTTAATCTTACATTTATGTTTTTAAATCATCTAAATGCAGGATTTCAAGCTTCATACATTGGATTAAGATTTCTTCGCGATTGTGGTTCAACAGCTATTTCTGACCAATATTTCACCTATCCAGTGTCAATGCTTGGAAAAATTAGTGGCTGGATTATTGAACTAAGTCGTCAAAAACCTCTATTAGAAATCAAGTGGACAGAACCACAAAGCAATGATGCTAAAGAAGCTTTCAGCGCGCTTGATACGCTCAAAACAGATCTCATAAATTGGCAAGCAGAACTTAATCGTATTTTTCTCAAAGTTTCATCGGATATTAGTGATGAAGATATTCGTATCATAATTTCACAATACGCCAGATGCACTTACGCACAAGCGTATTTTCTGCGAGGGCTACTTTTCTTTGGCAAAGCGCTTGGTGCCGAACAAACTGTTGATGAATTAAGTAAATTGGCACCTAATGCTGACGCCGACTTAAACACCACACATAAACTACTTCAATCATTTAAAGAAAATCCAAAAGATAATGACCTTCGTAAATATACGCGTGAGATCGCGCATGAAATACCCCTTCGTTTTGCAGCTCAAATTCACGACATAAATATACTTCTATCCACTTATGACAACGGTTTTACCTACGAGCGAGCCGGAGTACCAAACGATGAAATACCGCTTTGGGCTTCAAGAGGCTTTCAACCTGTACTAACTAGTTACTGGAGGTCTAATGGCTTTTCTGCTAATGAGGCTGAAGCATGGCATAAAGCTGGTGTACAGAATGCTGTACTAGCTCGAGAGTGGAGAAGACACGCATTTACACCAGAAACTGCTGTGGCTTGGATATTAGCAAATGTGAATCCCATCGAGGCGAGCAAGAGAACTGCCAATGGCGAAAAGCCACCACAACCAAATACATCAACTTATTCATCTGTTTTATCTGATATAAACAACGATATCACGACAGGGGAATCAATTAATTTAGATCTACTACTAAGTGATGATCAAAAAAAGTTATCTGATGAGAGCAAACAGCCTCTTCCGTTCATGGATAAAAATTTACAAGGTGAAAAAAATATATTAACGCGACTACAAACAACCTCTGGACAAATAATTAGTGGAAAAAAGATTCAACAATAACTGCAAAAAATGAGGCACCAAATTTACGATTAACTTGTATTTCACGAAAGATTCTGCAAAGGATAAGAGAATGATAAATTTATAGTATAAAGGCGCAGTGGAACAAATTTCTGAATCTTTAATAACAATCGAACATTTTGCGCAAGTTGATCTACGAGTTGGGATAATAACATCAGCTGAGCCAATTTCTTCTTCAAAAAAGCTTCTTAAACTACAAGTTGATATAGGTGAAAAAACAGGTTCACGACAAATATTAGCAGGTATTGCAAAGTATTATAGCCCTCAAGATTTAATTGGTCGCCGTGTGGTGATAGTAGCTAACTTATCTCCTGCTACTTTGGCGGGCGAAACAAGCAATGGTATGGTGTTAGCTGGTGCCAGTGTAGACCGAGCGGTTCTAGAACTTATGTTACCTGGGGAATCTCTTCCTATCGGCGCTCGAGTTATGTAAATTTTGTGTCTTACCTTTTTAATTAAAACTCTGATGAATCATAATTTTATTGATTCTCACATTCATCTTGATGCGCCAGCTTACGAACAAGATAGAAACCTAGTAATTGACAGAGCTCTAAAAGCTGGAGTCTCGCAACTTATCACCATTGGCGCGGGATATGGAGTTGAGTCTGCCAGACGCGCTACCGAAATTGCGGCCAACAACGCTTTTGTATGGGCAACGGTAGGAGTTCATCCGCATGATGCATCACAGGAAATGTCGATGCTGGAGTTAAAAATCCTCGCCGAACATCCTAAAGTAATTGCAATTGGTGAAACCGGCCTTGATTTTGTTAAAGACCTATCCGACAAAAAAGATCAATATTCCGTATTTGAGCAACAGATAGCCTTAGCTAAAGAATGTAAAAAGCCCTTAATTATTCATTCAAGAGGCGCCGGAGAGGAGTGCCTTCAAATTCTAAAGACAAATAATGCGGATAAAGTTGGAGGAGTATTTCATTGCTTCGCCGAAGATGCCTCGTTTGCCGAAAGACTTTTAAGTTTAAATTTTCTAGTATCCTTTGGTGGTATCTTAACTTTTAAAAACGCCAAAAATGTCAGAGCTGCCGCAACTTCCATTCCCTTAGAGCAGATTATACTCGAAACTGATGGACCCTTTTTAGCGCCAGAGCCTTATCGAGGCAAAAGATGTGAAAGTTCCTATATTACCATCATTGCCCAACAGCTTGCAGCAATAAAAAACGTAGATGTTGAGGAAGTTGCCCATGTAACTTTTGAGTCAACAAGAAAGTTGTTTCAATTGCCAATATGAACAAGATAGAGCCATTGCTACAGACATCTCAATTAACCGTTAAAGCTGTCCTCTACGGTTATTTGCGTCTAGATGGAGGGGCGATGTTTGGGCCTGTTCCTAAAACTTTATGGAGTAAAAAAGTACCCGCGGATGAACAAAATCGCATCCTCCTCGCAATGAGAGGTCTGCTGATAGAGACCCATCTTCAGAAAATTTTAATTGATTGCGGTGCTGGTAATTGGTGGGATAAAAAACGGCAAGATATTTATGGAATAAAATATTTGCCCCTTCCAATTAATGCAAAGGATATAACTGACATTGTAATATCTCATCTTCACTTTGACCACGCAGGCGGTCTAGTAAAACGTGCATCAGATGGGCACCTTCAGGCCTTATTTCCTCAAGCTACGGTGCATTTACAAAAAGCTAATTGGGAAAATGCATGTAATCCACATAGGCGAGAGCAAGAAAGTTATCTCATAGAAGTGATTAATTGCGTCCGGAATTATCGATTAAATTTGATTGATGGAAGTGCAAATCTCTTTCCTTTTTTATCCGTAGTACCTGCTAATGGTCATACCACAGGTCAACAGATGGTAAAAATAGAAGAAAAAAATACGACAATTTGGTTTGCTGGCGATGTTATTCCCACTATTAATCATCTTCATCCGGCCTACCACATGGGCTATGACATGTGTGCTAAATCAGGCCTTGCAGAAAAATATTGGCTACTTGAGCAAGTTGCAAACGATAAAGCTTGGCTTGCATTACCTCATGATACTGACTTAGCTGCTGTTCGTATTGACCCTGTAAACAGCCTTTCTAAATCTTCATCTGAACAGAATAAATACACAGTAGTTAAAAAGCTTTAATCGAATAAGCTACTGCTAGGTTACTCTATCTTGCAAACGTTGTTAATCGTTGTACATTTTTAGATTATGCCACTAATTTTAGTTACGTTTGTGGGTTCAGTCTGGCCCCCCTCTCACTCCCAGCCGGTTAATACTGGGCAAACTAAATAACACTTGTAATATGTTACCCGTATCAAGGGTATAATCGTCTGGGGGCGTTAACAATACCGTTAATTCAGTGAAGCTCATGACCTGCTCCTTAATGCTACTGTCATTTTGAAAGCATCGAATGAATAACTCTAGAATTTTGTTAATTAATTGCGAATCTGGTAATTGGTAAAGAGCGAATTCAAATACATTATTCTGTTTATCATCCGGATTGCAATTACTTTGAGGGTAGTTCCTTTTAATTGACTCAAAAGCCCGTATAAAGTAATCTCCATATATAGACGCAGCTGTCAAGCAGTTAAGAATGCTTGGGTTGATCTTAAACCGTCCATTTTCTTCGTTTGTAGAATTATACGGTCGCACGTGCTTTAAATTGTCTTGTACTTCCCAATCCAATGTATTTTTTTCTTTTCCACTTGAGATATTAAATTCTACCGCTTGTGCCAGAACTGTGAGCCAAATGGGATAAATGTTGCATAAAATCTTACGGTCTCCTACTTTTGTAGGATACAACGAACCATTGCCTAAAACAAAAAAAAGCTCAGCGGCATTACCAGCCACTTTGACACATTCATTAAACGATTGGCCATTCACTTGGTGATAAGAGTTTTTGGCTTGTCTACTCCGTAAAAAGTCCAGAGCTCGTAGGATTAAACTAACCGTCTGGCGACTGTCACTGTCGGAAATACTGCCTGGCGGTGTGTTATTGGTACTACTTGGTTGAGTCGTTAACATAACATAGTTATACTAACTATGTTATGGAATAAGCAAGTCTTTCAAATAAATTTTACTGAGTATAACGTGAGATAAAGAGAACTAACTAATATTAGGCAAAAAAACTATGCCTTTTACTAATACTCCACATAAATTTTACCTTTCTAGTGAGCCTTTATTTAACAGTAACTCACTTAGTTACCAACGCCCATCTAAGGCACTATGTTGGTACACTTGGACAGTAGTAATAGCTGTTCTGCTACTTATCTTTAAAGGAGCTCTCGTTACAAGCCATAATGCTGGACTCGCCGTACCTGATTGGCCTACAACATTTGGTGAAAACATGTTTCTTTATCCATATCGATTATGGATTGGGGGCGTATTCTACGAACATGGGCACCGAGTTCTTGCATCTGTGATAGGGGTTTTAACAGTAGTTCTCTCTATGTGGCTTTGGCTAAAACCACCAAGTTTTATTTTGAAAATTTTAGGATGCGCTGCTTTTGGCATAGTATGCTTACAAGGAACATTAGGTGGCCTTACCGTTATCTACCAACTCCCAGATATTATTTCTATCGCACATGGTATTTTAGGCCAAACATTTTTTTTAGTTACTATTACTATAGCTTTTTTAACTAACGAAATACGAAAAGAAAATTCTATTAATAGCTCATTATCTACAAAGATATCCGTGTCATACATAGGCTGCTTTGCCACAGCGACACTATACCTTCAGCTACTACTTGGAGCCATGACGAGACACGGAGAGGCAGGTCTAGCTGTACTTGACTTTCCAACAATTGGAGGAAGCTACATTCCCCTCTTTAATTCAACAATGATGGAAGCAATTAACCAACTGCGTGAAGCAAAATTCATGGCGCCAGTATCAGTTTATCAAGTAACTTGTCATGTCCTACATCGCTTTGGAGCAATAATTGTAGCTGGGATGCTTTGCTATTTTGCGACGAAGACTCTAACTCAAAACCCTAAAATGTTAATGCCTGCTTTCTGGGTTCTCATCCTAACTTTAGTACAAATAGTTCTTGGGATAGCCACAATACTCAGTGGACGTCAGCCGTTAATTACAAGTTTTCATGTTTTAACAGGAGCAATATTGCTCGGTTTAACTTGGTGGCTTACTCTCAGCACACCGAGTCAACAGCAAAAAAACCCTACTTAGACTTCAATACGACAGAGAACCCTTGAAACAGAAGACCTCACACGATTTAGATCAATCTTTGGAAAAACAAACTTCCTTTGCAATTAAAAACGAAGAGATTCCAGTAAAAATCCTGAAGGAAGAATGCCGGTCTCAATTTGGGCATCTCACCGTAATTTCAGAAGAGATTCTCCTAAAGAATAATACCGTAAAAAGTTTTCATATAATCGACCATCCGGGTGCCGTAGTAATTATCCCCGAGATTACTAAAGATAAGTTTCTGTTAATCAAACAATATCGCCACTCGATTAGAAAATGGATTTATGAGTTCCCAGCAGGAACACTTTCTCAATATGAAAGTCCGGCGCAATGTGCTAGGAGAGAACTTGAAGAAGAGACAGGATATCAATGTCAAAATTTAATCTCTCTAGGAGAGATTTTACCAGCCCCTGGATTTTGTAATGAAATCCAGTATGGCTTTGTGGCTAAAAATCTCACCCCTACCGGTGACAGCGCTCATAATCACGCTACAAAGGATGAAGATGAATATATCGAAGTAGAAGAATTTTCCTTACAAAAAATTTTAAATCTTGCCCGCGATGGCCTTCTACAAGACGCTAAATCGTTAGCCTTCCTTTTAAAGCTTGAGTTAAGTAAGAATTACGCAGCTTAAAACTTATTTTCTAAGCTGGGATCAACTAATTTCACAAGCCTAACAAATTTTTCGCGACTTCTGTGCTCCGGCACCGGAAAGTCTCCCCTAGTGGCATTATCAAAATGAATAAATTCAATTTGACCCCCCTTTAGCTTATCTAGAGCAACAAACCATCGAAACTGCAAGACCGATGTTTGACCAATTAACCGAGAAAGAAAGGTGGAGGAAAAACATTCACCCGAAAAAGTTACACTGTTAACTATTGAACCAGAAAATTTTAATGCTGCCCTCAGATGTTCTGGAAAACCCTCTGGAACGTGCACGCTCCGTTTTACCTTGTATACTAAAGTACCCGTACCAGCGCGAGTCTCCATGTAAGAAGTATGCCATGAAAAATACCATGAACCGCCTAGTTTTTTATTACACTCGCTAACATCATCAGCAACATGAATTTCTCCGTGTACGATAAAAAGCGGTGCATTATCTTCTAAACCAAAACCTTTAATATTTTCAAGCTCCACTCCGTATGCTGCACCAGATGGTAATAATTCCTCGTAAATAAAACCGGCAACATCATTAAGAGCTCCAGGAATAGTCACCGGTATCTCCATCACAAATTTTCCTGTTCCTCTTGAGGAAAAAAAACGTTTTTTAAAAGTATAGCCAGATATCAGCTCCATATTACCTCCTGTGCTCGACTAATAAAAAGACTCTGACAGAATTAGAAAATTCTAACTAGAGTCGATTGAGTGAAGCAAGTTTTTATACACCGTAAGTAGCATAGGCTAAGATAAAAATGCTATCAGTAATTTTAGTAGAAAACTCAGGAACAGAGCGCACTGCTTTACTCGATGAAGTAAATTTACTGCTTAGCGAAGTGCGCACTACCACTTCTATACTAGCACAAATTAAATTCAACACCGCTACACCCGAAGAACTTCGATTTATTTCACCTCCTGACATAATAATTTTGGGTACCAACTTATGCTTAAACCACCGTGAAATAGTTGCTAAACTGTGTAAAGAATTTCAGCAAATTAAAAAAATTACAGCTATTCCAAAAACAGCACACTTTCCTAATATTGTAGATGAGCTTTTTACAATCGGACTAACTGACGTAAACTGTGGTGCATGGACAACAGAAACTCTTTATACAGCACTTACCAAAGCTTCAAGAGACCAAAAACATCAAGAAGGTGGCACCATTGTGACCGTTATTGGCACGCAAGGTGGTTTAGGAGCTACAACTCTCACTGCCGCTCTCGGATCTATATCAACAAATTCAAAAGAAAAAATTACATTAATTGACCTTGATACTGAGTATAGAGCATTAAGTCGATTTCTAAGGGTTCGTCCCCTATTTAATGAGTATCTCGACTTATTGCTGCAAGGAAACTTACCCTTACGCGAAGACACCGTTGCGCAAGTCCAATTTCAAATTGAATTGTCTGATGGCAAACTATCCTGCGTACCTCCAGCAAGAGACTGTGGTCACCTTGTAGATATTCACCATAATCAAGCTCGCTTACTATTTTCTATCTTACAAATACTGCACTTATCGTGTGATTTACTTCTTATAGATGCAGCGCTTGCACGAGGGACTTTTCTTCAAGGACTGCTGAGAGTATCAGATACTGTGATTCTTTTAACAAGTAATGACCCTGCTCTTGTTCCAGCAACTATAGAGCGACTTGGTCAAATAAACCGATCAGTAGCTCCTTCTACACAAGTTTTACTTGTAAACGTTGGAAAAAATACTGATGGCCTTCCTCACAGTATTTTACGCGATGAATACGAACGACTTGGAGGGTTAGATTACGCTGAGTGGTTTTTTCATCCTATACCTTATTGTTCAAAAGCCCGAAGATGGCCTGGTTCTGGCTCCACGGCTATTTCATATGGTAGTAAGCACTACTGTGAAGCAATGAGAGCTTTAGCGGTAGAAACTCGACTACAAGAATCAACTTACAGCTACCAGTCTATTATACCATTTAACAAAAGAATTCTTGAGATGCCCCAAAAAACGCTCTCTTATTTCAAGGATGTATTTCGATCAAGAAGTATTAAACATGAAGATAAAATAATTTCTTTGCCTCCCATAAGTTTAACTGGAGATTCAACGACTAAAAACGGCAATTTAATGCTGGAAGCAGCTCCAAATAGTGCTCAAAAAAACCAATAAAAATGGAGACAACATGAAATGTATAAATAAACACTCAAGGTGTAGAAAAAGCAATCGCGAGCATGGTTATAGCATGCTTGAATACGCGGCTGGTGCTGCCATTATTCTAGCTATTTTATACGGTGCGATGAACCTCCTTGAAGGAGGTGTTACAAATCTTTTTTCATCAATAAGCGACTGGGCTACAAGTCATGGTGACCACTTAAGAAATCAGCGACCGAATCAATAAAGGAATGTTTCAAAAGGTAAAATGGTTAAACGAAAAAGTTCCCTTCAGTTTAAAAGAACTCGAGGCATTCCCTTACCTGTAGTACTAGTAATCTGTGGGGTATCAATAATCCTTACTATTCTTGTTTTGAAAAAATCGCTACCATCTGTAACCCAATCCTCACAACCTAATACAATCGTAGTGGGTGAATTTGACACTACTGATGTCATTGTTCCGGCTAGACCAATAGCGGCTGGTGAACAACTAAGTAATGTTCCGATGCTTAAAATAAAATATCCGCGTCATCAGCTCATTCAAGGAGCATTACAAAGCCTCGATGGCTTTCAAAAAGCTCGAGCTAAAACCTCCCTTCCCGCAAATATTCCCTTAATACCACAAAATCTAACAATCAATGATGAAGCATTAAATCAAGTAATTCAGCGCATTCCGCCTGGAATGAGAGCAATGACTGTTAAAGTGGATGCTACGAGCTCTGTCGAAGGATGGGCAACATCAGGCTCAGTTGTCGACGTAATTATGATAACAAAAGCTGCTACATCAGTTATAGCTGAACGGGTAAGAATCTTATCAACAGAGCATAGTACCGATAAGCCAAGCGAACTAGCACCATCAGTATCAGTACCATCTACTGTCACTTTACTCGTCACTCAGGAGCAATGTTTAGCAATTAATACGGCCACTCAACATGGTCGACTCGCTTTTGCTTTAAGAAGTCAGGATGATGAGCATAGTTGGCAGGAGCCTCACTTCAAGGCCAGATATCTGGAAAAAAATGACGCTCTTTCGGGTGATAAGACTAACGTAGCTATCGCTGTTGTAAAAGAGCCTAAGGGTGACTCTCATACCTTCACTCTTATCGATAATCAGTGGCGGAAAGTAGAAAAAGCTGAAAGTCCCGATAAAATTCTCAGTCAAACTAATCTCGAATAATTTTATTGGTAGGCGCTATCATGAAACGAAGTAGGTGGGATAATATCTCTGAACTTACTCACGATGAAAGTCTTTTGCCGCAACTCAAGCTCACACCACAAATATCTAATTCTGCATCAAAGCAGACAGAAAACAATCTTTATCCAGCTTTATCTTATTTACTAGATGAAGTTAGGAAAGAATTATCCTTGGTTGGAACATCATTAGATATTGCTACACCAACAACTCTGCTTCTTGAATTAGTCGAGCGTCAAGCAATTAAATTGAGTCTCGAGCTTACTAACGGAGAAAGAGATTTACTTCTTAAAATTCTTGAAAGAGAACAGGAACATTTTGGCATACTTCAGTCTCTAATCGATAACACCGATGTAACTGATATAATAGTATCAGACTACCGAGATATAGCTATTCAGCAATGTAGAAACACGATAACTACTGATGCCCATTTTTCTAGTCAACAAAGCTATGAAGCATTTGTTGAAAAACTTCTTTCTCGCGCCGGAACCTCTTACTCCACAAAAAAGCCAATTGCTGATGGAATGATCGGAAGTGATGTGCGAATCCATGCTGTACACAGGTCTTTATGTGAATCTGGTCCCTATCTGACTCTGCGTATACATCGTCATCAGAATGTACCACAAAATGCGCTTGCAAACATGGGCTTCTGCCCGCCTCAGATCGAAAATTATCTTGGAGCTCTTGCTAGTGAGGGTCACACATTTTTAATTGTAGGAGAGGTAGGCACCGGAAAAACCACACTTGCTCGCGCTCTAGCATCTCACATTCCTGAGAGAGAAAGCATTCTTGTTATCGAAGATACACCAGAAATAAGACTCTACCATCCTCACGTTCGTTATATACGAACACGCGAATCAAATACCGAAGGAGAAGGTAAAATCGCACCATCCTCATGCATTAGAGCGGGTATGAGAATGGCAATGAACAGAATTATTTTTGGAGAGATTCGTGATGCAGAGGCTGCTGAGGCCTTTATTGACGTATGTTCATCTGGTCATCCAGGTATATCTACATTTCATGCTAGAAGCGCATCAGAAGCCGTTACCAGGTTAGAACTCCTTTTGGGGCGTTCACAACCAGGCGTAGGTCGTGACATGCTTCTTAATCAAATTGGTACAGCAGTAGAGGTATTAATCCATGTAGGCGTTTGCCCGTTAACTAAAGAACGGAGAATTTTTGAAATTCGAGAGATTGGTGGATTTGCTGATGGCGTAGTACGGTATCGAGATATTTTTAAGTATCAGTGCATACGAGATTCTCCAACATGGAAACTCACTAGTAGAGCGTCAATGCTTAAAAATGAGGATGGCGGACATTTTTTACAAGGCCTTCCTCCTCTCCTAACTTTGATTGAAAACGTTAGAGCTAAATCTGAAAGTAAGCTAATTTCTGAAGCTGGAGCAAAAAAATGAGGTCCATTTTTTATACTCGGGATTTAAACCGACTCGATATTTTAATGCCTCAACCTGAGCGACTCTCGGGAAATAATGATGAATACAATTACCATAATAGTTACGCTTGTAACCATACTTATCAAATTTTCAGTATTAATTGGCTAAAGCGATTATGCTTGTACGCTCATTTTTCATATTCATTAGCTTTATCAGTTATAATCAGCAATATTTTTTTCGGGATAATGGCTTTAGTAATTATACCGTCAATTACACACATTATAGTAATAATAATGGTGATAGTGCTCTTAATCAGTTATTACTATTTAAAGCAACGCTCAAAAAATCTAACTCTTAAATTTGAGCGAGACTACCCAACTTTTCTTCTATCGCTTGCGTCTGCGGTAAAAACTGGACTCGATCCTCTATCAGCTATTTCTCACACAACCGAATTATTACCTAATGATGGTATTTTAACTGAAGAATTAAAAAACTTCTTAGCTCGAATAAACAGTTCTTTATCAGAAGAAGAAGCTATTTTTTTCTTTGGTCAAAACATTAACTTTCCTGACTTATCTTTATTTAGAATAGCTTTATTACTTGCCCGCGGAGAAGGTGCAAGTATTACTGCAGCTCTAGAACGTCTCAATCGAATTACCCGTACAAGACAATCTTTTCGTCGCAAAATACGAAGCTCTCTAGCTATGCAACGAATGTCTAGTGTAGGAATCACATTTTGCTCAATTGGAATTCTTTTCTTTCAGTTTACTACAAATCGGGAAGCTTTTTTGAATTCTCTAGAACATCCAGTAGGAAAGATCGCTTTTTTAATTGGCGGATTGCTCCTTATTATTGGTCTGATAAGCATGAATATGATTGGAAGGAATCTAGAATGAATTTAATTGTATTACTACTTATTTTAATAGGATTAGCAATCGGCCTTACTGGTTATTATCGTAAAATAAACAAAGATCTCACTATAATTGAGACTCTTGAGGAACACATACAGCACATCTCTCAACAGAATAAAAGCACGTTTCTGAATCAGAATTCCATCATTCAAATCAAAGAAAAACAGAAATTATTTGCTAGATTAGCAGGATTTTTAATAATTATATTTTGCTTTATACTAATATTTAAACTTTCTATTACATCTGCCTTCGTATCAGCAATTTTACTAATCAGTCTCATAATCCTTATAAATAGTAACTTTCAGAGAAGAGCAGAAAAACAAAAAATGCAAGCTACTAATGCCATTCTTCCAGCTATTGTTGAGCGTATTGTAATGGCTGTTCATGCAGGGCTTGATATAATTCCAGCGATTGAACGAGTTGTTCAACTTGAACGCAAAGAATGTAATATACTTGGTCGAAAACCAGATCCTGTGTCATTTATTCTTGAAAATGTTCTAAACAGATACTACTCAGGAGCTCGTCTTGAAGAAGCCTTAGAGGAACATGCTCGAAAAAGTGCCTCTATAGCAATTAGGCATGCATTCATTCATCTTGCTATCGCTCACCGAGAAGGAGGAGAAATAATTATCCCTCTAAGAGAATTAAGCGATGCAACTCAACTGATGTATCAAGAGGAAATAGAAGAAGCCATTAACACTCTGCCGGTTCGAGCTACCATACCCCTTGTTTTAACCTTCGCAGGTCTAATACTTTGCTTTCTAGCTACACCTGTTATTCAGGTACTTAATATAAGCCAACGACAAAGTCAGGAGTTATCGCATGAGTCTCATTAAAAGACTTTTTCAAAGAAAACTTCCCTCAAGCTTCGGAGTATTACAAGTCCTTATTACTCCCGCTCGGCTTAATAAGATAGATTCTCTCTGTGATGATCGTCGAAATATATTTTCATTGGCATCTCAGTCTCTTGATATGGATGAAAAATACCTAATGGAGATTATTGCAAAACGTATTGGCTATCCATTTATTGCAGATATAACTGATGATAATTTTCCTTCTGACTTAAGCCTGTTAACCAAAAATGGTAATTTGCTTGAAACATTTCTTTCTAAAGGAGCTATACCAAAAATTAGTTACCCAACTGACTCAACCATTACGCCTTTAGTAGAATTAGAAGTAGTAGGCGCTTTTTGTATTGACCCCGCATCTATTGAAAATCTTCTCAATAAAAAAACCAAAAAAAATATTCATATAACTACATGGCAATCAATAGTAAATTATTTATCATCAACGAACTATTTAAATGAAGAAAAAGATACGAATAGTATATCTTCTGAATCCACCACCTCAAATGTTGCTCATCATATTCTTTATCTCATGGGTCTTGAGGTTCTAAAATTTGGAGCGTCAGCCTGCTTTCTTACGTTTAAGCCACGAAATAATTCTTACGATGACCAAAATATACGACTTGAGCCTGAGTACTCTTTTATAACTAAAGAAGGCGAAAAAGCCCTAGGAACTATTCAAATTGAGTCGGCTGTAATACTGGAGCAATATTTATCTTCAAAACACTTTCCACTACATATTACTTTTGAAAAAACAGCTGAAATTGAGAGCTACAGTGAATGCGAAATTTTACAATTAAATCCGTGCGCATTCGAAATATTTTTCAAACATCCAACACATTCTGCCTTTATTTCTCTCAATAACAATGTCGACAATACCTATCCTTTTGCTAATCTAACAAAGCGCCGCATTCTCATTATCGAAGATGATTTAAGCTTTGCTGATTTAATAAGTAAATATTTGGGTTCAAATAACTACGAAATATCAATATTAACATCAAGCTCACACATAATCTCCTATCTCGAGGAATTACCCCAGCTTCCCCAAGTCATTGTCTGCGATGTTCACATGCCTAATCTTCGTGGAGATCAAGTTATCATTCTCCTTGCTCAGCATTCCCTCTTAAGACATATTCCGGTAATTGCGCTTACCTCTGATGAAAGTGTAGAAACCGAAGTTGAACTAACACGAATCGGCGCAACCGCTGTTATTCAAAAATCGAAAGATCCTAGAATACTCTGTGCACATATTGATAGGCTTTTTGTCTCTTAGACTGTCAAATATGGCCCCATTTTCAAACTTCTAAGTAAGCTTAACCAACACGAAATTCATGAAGCTCATATTAACAAACTAAAATTTAAGAGCTATGACAATAATTTTTTCTTTAATAATTTTAATTACTTTATTGATACTTTGCATAAGCTTGTTGTTGTATGACCGCCGTGTACAAACAAAAGCATTTGAGCATCTGCACGCAAATGTAATAGGAGAAAATTTACAACCAATACCTAGCCCTTTTTTTCGATCATCAAAAACTCTTATTGCTCGAATTGGTCGACTAAGAGATCAGATATATCACATCACTGAGCAAAGCAAGAATCCAAACCAGTCAATAATTCCATCTCCTTTCAATTCTCTTAGTTCAAAATCATTGGATGAAATTAATATCCAGCTTCTAAAAAGAGCAAAGGAACGTTTCTTATGTCGTACTGCTATTTTATTTACGACTCATCCAATTACAGATGAGTTTAATCACTTTTTAGTGGGAGCTTCGATTGGGCCTGTAGTAGATTTTCTTTATAACCAATTTAAAACTAAATCTTTAGCTACCGGTCATTTTACCTCCTCTCCCGGAGATATCTTGGATACTTTTGGATATGGAGATACTCTTTGTTACAACTTTCATTTTGAACAATCGGAAAAAAACATAGAATGCCTTTTATGGCTTGGATATCCGCGACATACTTCCCCTTCGATTCTTGAAAAGCAGTGGGCTCAAGATGTAGCTAATGCTCTTTCAATACACTTATCACTTTTTTCAAATATAAAATCATCTAAGAGTAACAATTCTCTCTCTGGTTCAGCTAACAAAGAAAAACAAGATATAAGTGATGAATTTGTAGCACACATATCACATGATCTTCGCGCTCCACTTAATAATATAAAAGCTGTTTTACATCTTTTAGATCTTCAGATTAACGATAATGACACTCGAGATCTTATCAATCTAGCACTTTCTAACTGTGGTCAATTACGAGATCTGATTAGTAATGTTCTCGATTTATATAAACATGAAAAACAAAGTCTTCTTCCATCAGTTATTGAGATAGACTTAAATAAGGTTGTTACAGAGATATCGCAAAGTTTTAAGCCATCTTTTTTAGCAAAAAATATTAAATATGAGCTTCAAATAGCTCCCGAATCATTGTTTATTCTAGGCGATGAAAATCATTTAATAAGAATACTCACGAATATTATCTCTAACTCTCTAAAGTACACTCCATCAAATGGAACAGTAAAAATAAATCTTTCTCAATCATCATTAGATAAAGCCACAGTTATTGTTTCAGACTCTGGGTGTGGTATAGCGCAAAAAGATCTTGAAAAAATCTTTTTGCCATTTTTTCGTTCTCCTCAAGCTCAAATGGAAGATGGTCTTGGTTTAGGTCTTACATTAACCAAAGCCCTCGTAGAGCAAAATAATGGGACTATGAAGGTTTCGTCAAAGCTTGGGGAAGGAACTGAGGTATATCTTACTTTTTCACTTCTAAATACTGAACTATGCCGTGATCAATCATCTATAATCATAATTGATGATGATGCGGATGCAGCTAGCTCACTGAAGAGGATTCTTGAGATTAGTAATTTATCTGCTGAATGCTGTAACTCAGTCCAAGAACTGAAGGAAATTATCACATTTTTACGGCCAAAAATTATCATTTCTGACTATTCGCTTGGAGACGGTACGATACACGATATAATCAACCTAATAGATTTTAATATGATTAATACAAAAATAATTCTTCTTACAGGGGGAGAAGATAAAAGAATTTTGCATAAAGGCATACCTATTATATACTTTCAGAAGCCTCTCGATCCTCAAGCAATTATAAAAGTTATTAACGAATCTTTAATGCAAGGATGAAATCTTCGATTCTTGGCGCCGTTAAGCCTCATGGCATAGCTACTCATTCGCCTTCATCACAGTCTTTAACTTTGTTGCGACAGCGAGGATATTCAGACATCTTGCAGGAAAAGTATAAAGAACCTCTTGAAGTAGTTCACCGACTCGATAAGGAGGTATCAGGTGTAATTATTTTTTCCAAATCATCTCAAACAACTCGATTCCTTTGCTTAGCTTTTGCAGAGCAAAAAGTATCAAAAGAGTATCTTTTTATTACAGAGCACCGAGTACCGGTTTCTTCTTTTGTAGTAAATATGCCACTAAAGCAAGTTAGAAATAACGGAATTAAAAAAAGTATCGTTTCCTCTGATGGAGCCCATTCAGAAACTTATTTTTCAGTTATTAGCTCTGATGGATCTTTTTCACTTTTACGAGCTATGCCCAAAAGTGGAAGAATGCACCAAATCAGAGCCCATGCGGCAGCACAAGGAATTCCAATACTAGGAGACACTCTGTACGGAGGGCGCGCAATGCCACGCCTCATGCTTCACTCAGAACGGTTATCACTAACCCTAGAAGACGGTGAAAAATATCAATATACAGCACAGCCTCCTCGTTTTTTCACCGAACTTAAACTTCTTAATGATCACTTTATGGTCTCGCTTCTTAGTGGATTGTACAAACGTCTAGTAATTGCTCAACCAATAACTTTTAATACAACGCTTAGAGTAATTCATTTTGACGACATACCGTGGATGACAGCTGATAAACTTGGTCCCGTACTGTGGGTCAATTGGTATCGCCCCACCCCTCCAACATCAAAAGAAGAGGAACAGCTTTCGTCAATTTTACCTGATATTCAATGCTCAGGGATATTCGTTAATTTTATGGAAAATAAAGGTATGCATGGAGTACAACAATTTCCCTCCAAAATAATCGGAAATGTACCTGAAGTATGGAATGCCGTCGAAAATAATATTGACATAACACTTTCGCGTATTAGAGGACATTCTCCAGGCATATTTGTAGACCAACGAGGTAATCGTTCTACGGTTCGGTCTATCGCAAAAGGACGAACGGTTCTAAATCTGTTTTCATATAGTGGCTTGTTTTCTATCAGTGCAGGTCTTGGTGAAGCAAAAGAGGTTATTTCTGTCGATACAAGTAAAACGGCTTTAGCCTGGTGTAACGAAAATTGGACTAAAAATAATTTACATAATGTACCGCATTCAACTATTTTAATGGACGCTCGTTCCTTCCTTGAACGTGCCTATCGACGAGGTAATAGCTTTGATTTGATTATCTGTGATCCTCCCTCTTTTTCCCGAGGAAAGGGAACACCATTTTCCATTAAGAGAGATTATCAATTACTTCTTAAGCTTCTATTCCAAGTAACAAAACCAAAAGGAATAATTTTATTTGTCACTAATTACGCTGAATGGGAACATATACAATTTTGTAGTATCATGACGGATATTGCGAAAAAATACGGTGCGCTTAAATGTTCTTTCCCACTAGCTGAGCCAGATATAAGCTTAACTGGAGTAACTAACTTTTCAAAAAGCGTCTTGTTTGAGAAAGATGAACTAAAACCTCAACGTAAGTCGTCTGCGGAAACATATCAAAAGGTACGATAGCCTGCACTTGCCATCCTTCTTTTTCCAGATTTTGAAGATCTCGGACAAGACTGGGTAAATAACAAGAGATCAAAAAAAGGTGCGTGCCATAATTCATCTTTGCAGCCAAAGAACCAAGTCCAGACCGAGGAGGGTCGGCAATTATAAGATCAACAGCTGAGGGTGGATACTTTAAAAAACTTTGAACTGACGATTGCTTAATCTCAAGATAATTTTCCAGTCCTTGAGAATTAGCAGCTTGCTGTAAAGCATCTACTAAGTCCAAATGGCACTCAACAGCCACGGTATGTATCATCTTAGCCGCAAGTGCTAATGAAAAATTACCAGAGCCTGCGAAAAGATCATGAGCTGTTTTAATAGAGAGCAATTCAATCCAATCAGAAATACGTTTTAATAATCTACAATTTATTTCCCAATTAACTTGAGAAAAAGCTCCAGGAGAAAGCCAAACACTTGGATATTCGTGCTCAGAAGATAAAGGAAGAATAAAAAATTTATTCTTCCCACTGTAAGAATGAGCGATTATCGAACCACGATGCTTGACGACAATGCGATCCCAATCACGTGTTAAAACTGATACGATTTCATCAGCTTGATTAACATAATCTTTTTCGTTTAACTCAACACAAACTCCAAAAATACCGTTAGCCTCCTCAATTTCAACCGCAACTGATATTCCTGGAATAACTGAACCGATATTTTTAAGTGAATTTATACGCTTACTGAGTCCAATGGTTAAAACAGGGCACTCCTCAAGCGGAATCACTGAATGAGTCTTTGACCTATAAAATCCGGGCTCTCCCTGTGAACTAATATGTAAAGTAGAACGACGACGCCAGTTATAAGGCTCTGAGCGTTCCAGAGGAGATAACAACTCAATGTATCTACTATTTAATGAAGCAGCTCTAAAAGCCGCTTCAATCATATCTTCTTTTGCTTCACAGGCAGAATTATAAGAAAGATGCTGTAATGAACATCCACCACACGACCCATAATAACGACACTCTGGAGTTGTACGTCCACCGCTTGGCTCTAAAAGCGATACAATTTCGCCCTCAACATAGCGGCCTTTTTCTGCTGTAATTCTGAAGCTAACTAAGTCTCCCGGTGCACTAAACGGTATAAATACAACCTTGCCATTTCGTTCACAGTTACTTGAAATGATACCTACCCCATTACCACCGAATCCTATGCTTCTAATACGCGCGTTTAGTAATAACTCAGCCATGAAAGTTTTTTTCATTAAAATTTATATCGCTTGCTATAGTAAGGTGTCGACACTTACGAAGAGATTCCCTAAAGGTCTAATGGAGGAAAGGTAGTATAATGAAATCCCGATTAAAAGTTTTTCAGTTATTCCTTTTATTCTTAATTGCACAAACAATCTTCGTTATATCAACTACTTCTGCCCAACTTTATGATTGTGGAGGAATAATAAAAAATACCCAATGTCAGGGTGGCAAGCTCCTTATGGAGGAATCCCCTTATACGGCTCCACCCCCAGAAGCGAAAGAAAAACATGAAAAAGAATTATTAATACAAAGATTAGAATCACTGACTCATCGTGCCAAACAACGATGGCAGGTTGATTACCTAATAGAACCAATTACCGTGCAGTGCCAAAACGTAACCGTAAGCGAATGTGCTCAATTAGTTGATCAGGCTCAGCGCGACATTAATTCTATCATTTCGTCTAAGGAGAACTCCGCTAGTAAAAACATGGCTAATGCCAAATCGCCTGCGCCCCCCCCATCGGTAACAATCAGCCCAAACGCAAATAATCAAGATACCCAAAGTACATCTATAGTCACTATTCTACCCCCTCCAATTATAATTAACGGCCCAAATGAAAAAAATTATTCAAATAAAACACGATATGGTCATCAAGATAATCAAATTTTAGTACAACCGCGCAACGGAGACCTTGGCTCAAACTCAAACGGAGCGGTATACTATCCCCCAGAGCAAGAGCACGTTAGCCCAACGGTAGAAACAAACTCACCTACACCTCATGAGTCTCAAAGACAAAAGACAAGCGGTGCAGTAGTATTGCAACCTTATGACAGCGGAGCTCACAAAAGTAAGAGAGATAGGAATTTCTAGCCCGCGATAATACTTCATGAGTGACCAAAAACAAGGATCAAAAAGCATAGAGGCTATTCGCCTTCTTTTTCACGCCGCATGGAGAGCAACTTCTCAAGAGAGGTTGAAATTCTGGCTGTTTATATTTTGTTTTGTGCTCTCAAATCTTCTTGAACTACTTGTTCCTTGGATAATTGGATGGACCTTAGCAGTATTAGTAAAAGAAGGTCTTACTGATGCGGCATTCAAAACAAGCTTATTTGGAGTAAGTGGCTACGTCGCTGTCAGACTTACACATACTATCTTGCATCATTGTGCCCGGTACTTACAGCTACAAGTAGCCTATTCAGCAAGAATGTTTGAGATTCAACAAGTATTTCGGGGATTACTACAATTTCCTCTGAGCTGGCACATTCGTTGCCATTCTGGTGAGAGTTTAAGCAAATTATTTAGAGCAGCTGGCGCTATAGAAAGCACAATAGGTACTTATGTATGGCAAATAGTCGAAGGTCTTATCAAAGTTGCTTTTGCTAGCGTAGCTATCATTGCTCTCGATCTTTGGGTAGCTCTAAATGTTATAGTATTAGGCGGTCTTGCGATATTTGGAATGGTTTATTTTAATCGTCGCCTAACTCTAGCTTACCGTGCAAACAATATCTTTCTAAATAAGCTTAACCGTATTTGTGTAGACTATCTATCTCATCTAATAACAGTAAAAACGCTCTCATTAGAACCAGCCGCTGAAAGATATCTAGCCGACCAAGAGCCAGAAGGTCTGGTGCATTGCCGGCGCATCGCTCGCTTTTCAGAGCTAAAATGGAGCATGACAGGCATTGGTTATGGCTTGGTAATTGGCAGCTCGCTTGTTATTTATTTCTACGGACACAGGGTTCGTGGAATTCCTATAGACATAGCCGCTGTCTATGTCCTTATTAATTACTTAGATCGCATATTTGGAGCTATTGGTTCATTTACTGGTTACTACAGCGGCGTGATAGAAGCTTCAATCGCTTATGAAGATGCTACAGATATACTCTCACAAGCTGCCGCATTACCTAAACGTAGCTCGATTACAGCTCTTCGCAGTGAGTGGCAAGGAGTTACAATAAATAATATCTCCTTCAGTTATGTACCAGGGGAACCTGGTGGACTGCATGATCTTAAAATGATGCTTACCCGAGGAGAAAAAATAGCCCTTGTTGGCCCTAGTGGTGGTGGAAAATCAACTCTACTTAAAGTACTTGGCGGAGTAATTGCTCCTCATCATGCTCAAATATACTCTGATATCGGTCGAGAAGTGCCAGTAGAGGATTTAGCAGATAGATCTCTATTAGTACCACAAGAACCAGAAGTTTTTTCTGAAACTCTCTACTACAATCTTACGATGGGAGAGCGAATGAATTCCGATGAAATTAATAAAGTGATAGGTCTTTGTAGACTAGAAAGAGTAGTAGAGAAGCTTCCTCACGGCATTCACTCCTTTTTAGCGGAAAACGGTCGTAACTTATCTGTTGGTGAAAAGCAACGAGTTGCTCTTGCCAGAGGCCTGCTACGACTTGCTCGCAAAGAAATTTTGCTCCTCGATGAGCCAACATCTAGTTTAGATCCAGCTACAGAACGACTAATTTTTGAGAGAATTTTAAACGAATTTAAGGAGCGTACAGTCCTTACAGCATGTCATCGTCTAAACTTAATGCCTTTATTCGACAAAATCGCTTACGTAGCTGGTGGAAGAATAGAGGAAATGGGTCACTTTGAAGAGCTAAGACGCTCAGGAGGACTATTCCAAAAAGCTTGGGACGAATATGAACAGGGTGTATGTGCAATACTATAAAAAATTGACCGAAAATCATTTTTACGGCCAACAAATCAAGTGCTAAACAGGTTGAATGCTTCCTAAGCCTCCGTCTATACCTATAACCTGACCAGTAATCCAACTTGATTGTGGATCGATTAAATATGCCACAAGAGATGCAATTTCCTCAGCCGTACCAGTTCGCTTCAAAGCATGTACATTTTGCGAGTACTCTAAAGCTCGCTGATTGGTAAATATCTTAGAGGCAAGTGGGGTGTCTACAAGACCAGGTGCTACACAATTAACACGAATTCTTGGAGCGTAGGTTGCTGCAGCAGAGAGTGTAAGGCCTACTATACCTGCCTTTGCCGCTGCGACAACTTCGTGTTGTTTTATACCTATGCGCGCTGCAGCAGATGAAAATAAAATTATACTGCCACCTTCTTGACTTATAATTTGAGAGCCATATTTAACGACAGCAAATGCAGTTGTAAGATTTTGCTCTATCACTTGACGATACTCATCCTCTCGAGTCAAGTGAGCAGGCTTAACAAGTATTGCACCCGCACAATTTACAACAGCGGTTAAAGAACCTATTTTTTCTTTTATCTCTCTAAAAAAATTTTCAACCTCATCAAAATGAGTCGCATCAACTGAACGTACAAAAATATCACCTAAAGAATTTTTTACTTCTATTAGTTTAGCTTCATCTCTTGCACAAATAGCAACTTCAACGCCTTTTGCCTTGAGATGTCGGCAAAGAGCTAAACCAATACCACTACTTCCTCCAATTATTGCTACTTTTTCCATTGCATATTTCTCCAAGCTATCATCAATCATAATAGACAATAGTTTTTATCCATACGAGAGGCTATTCTAATGCAAAAGAAACAATCAAGATGGATCTTGGCAGGTTTTATTCTTCTGAGCTCTGTTAGATTTGTTTATGTTTTAGGTGATCTTTGGCTTGATGAAATATGGAGTCTTTTTGCAGCCCACGGTGTAGGGGATTTTCCACTATTTGATGGACACCTATCTTTATACACCAAATTTTTGAAAATTTTTCTGCTACAAACTAATCCCTATTTGTTACGTTTTCCCAGTACTATCTGCGCTCTAACCGGTACTTTTATTTTTATTTATCTTACTCCCTTTATAACAACTCCTGTGAGACTTATTTGGGGAGTATTGGTGCTACCATCATTTTTTTTAGCGCTTTATGGCAGTGAAGCTAGACCTTACGGGGGAATGATACTTTTTGGAGCTCTCTCCATTATCAGCTTTTTAAAAATAATAAAAGGATATCTTTATCCTTATCTATTTATTTTTTGGTTTACCACAATTTTAACACTTTCAATTCATCTTTCATTTATATTCACATATACAGGACTCCTCATTTATTCGTTAATTAAAATCTTATCTAATTTTAAAAGTATTAATATACATGCGTATATTCATTCACTTCCTACAATAGGATTAGCTATATTTTGGTATGTCAATCTTAATAATCTGCCAACGAGTACCGGTAGTCGACTATCTTACCTATCCAGTTTAGTTAATCTTGTAAGTGCTACATTTGGTGGACCTTTAATAACTGCTTGTTCAGAAACTTTCACTATTATCGCTCTTATTTTATTTTTATGCCTCTTGGCAATTAGTCTTGTTGTACTGACCAAACTCCCAAAAGAACATGCGCAATTACTCTGCTCCATACTTATACTTGGGCCGGTTCTTGTTATGCTTTTTCTTAGACCAACTCTTATTTATCCTCGCTATTTTCTTATGCAATCGTATGTACTAACTCTGTTAGTAGCAATTGCTTTATCATCAGGTCTAGTTTATGGAAGATTTCTGAGATATCTATCTCTTATTATTTTAACCGGCATATTTATAGGTAATATTGCACAAGCAATTTTTTTTGCTAAAGTTAAAAGAGGTGAACCAAGTAAAATTATTTCCTTACTTTACAAAGAGCAACCAACCTCCTTAGGCGTAGATCACGATTTTCGCATACCTTTAGTATTTAATTACTTGCAACAGTATTATCCTGAATATAATGGTGCACAGTGGACGACTCTTTCTTATAAAGATAGCTCTACTACTACAAATACATCTTTATTTTCTCATCTGGTTACTCACACATTTGACCCATATTGTTCGTCTACACAAAAGTTCCCCAAATGTACAAAATTAATTTCAACTTCTTACAATGGACTCGCTGGATGGGGATGGACAGTTTTTCGGTGTAACAAGCAAGATTAGTAATAAATCAAATTACACAGTTATTAAATTTATCTACCTTAAATCTTTCATACGATTTCATAATCAAAAAATCATACAAGACTAAAGTATTTAATAGCCAATAAAACACTTTAATTACTATACTTAATTATTGATATTTATATATTTGCTTGATATACCAAATATGTTAATTTTATATGAGCCACTAAATGGCTTACCGATTTAACATTTTAATCGCAGAAACAAATCATGACTCTCAAGCGCTCGAAAGCTATTACTATCATCACTGTTTTCATTTATTTTGTTTGTTTTATCCATAACAAAGCCTACTCTGAAGAAGCAACAGAATTCTCAACACTTGATCCTTTAAATGTTCAATCCGACTATCTACCCAAAACTGTCTACCATATGCCTCCAGACACAGAAGATGGGAAAATATATGCTGGAAAAAAAACTACTACAGTTCCCTTAGAAACCCTCCCCACAATCACTACAAATAATTATAGGCAAGCCCTTTCTCAAATCTCAGGCCTCCTCGTTAGCGAAGTCTCTAATGAAAGTTTTGCTAGCCTCAATTACCGAGGTATTGGCGACCCACACGAATCATTCAATTTAATGCTACTACAGGATGGTATACCAATTAGTGCCGACCCATACGGATATCCTGCCGCATATTATCAACCCCCTCTTGAATCTATTGAAACCGTTGAATTTGTCCGAGGAGGGGCTGGACTCCTATATGGCCCACTTCCAGGAGGCTCACTAAACTTTATTTCACAAAGACCACCCTTCGATAAAAGTTTCGATATTAAAAGCCGAAATATTTTCGGTTCAAAAAATTTCTTCTCTACTTACAATCAAATAGCCGGCAGCTCCAAAGACGCTCAATACTTTGGATTTTTACATCACCGCAGATCAGATGGCTTCAGAAGCACTAACAGCGATTATGAGATCTCCAATGGTGAAGTCCGTCTAACAACCGATACGTCTACTGAAACCTCGATCAATATATCGATGAATGCGTACAATGCAGATAGTGGAGAAGCAGGTGGACTAGGTAATACTACCGCTCCCGGAGTAGCCTCCTATAATGAGAACCGATTCCAAACTACTAGAGAATACGATCGTCTGCGAATAGAGAGATATGCTCCGCGAGTTGACGTAATCCATGAATTCGATTCCAACACAAAACTAATAAACAACTCCTGGTTCACTTACCTGAGACGATACAGTAAGCGTCAAGACTTAGGAGGAGCCCCTACGCCTCCTCCCACATTTGGCGGTTTTGCGTTAGGCAACACTAACACTATCGCTATTCAAGAATTCTACACTACGGGAAACCAAACTCGAGTTTCTCATAATTATGAACTAGGCGGAGAAAAACATAGTCTCACCAGCGGTATTCAAATATTAAACACATCTTCTCCATTTCAAACTCAGAAAGGAGATAATCCAAATAGCGAAGCAGGTTCTGTTCAAAGAAATATAGACCGAAATACCACCACAGCAGCTCTTTTTGCCGAAAATTTATTTCGTATTGGTAAGTGGCGCATAACTCCAGGCTTACGCGTTGAAAATATTTGGCAAAACTTAGACGAAAATAAAGATATAAACGCTACTACACCTCTACGCTCAACAAATAATTTCAATGCAGTACCATTATTTGGTCTTGGCATCGGACATGACATTCTCACTTCCGGTGAATGGTACAGCAATATTTCTCAAGGCTATCGTCCCGTTACATACCAAGATGCTCTTCCACTCGGACCAGGCGATACAATTAGTAAAAATCTTGATGAAACAAATATTATCAACTACGAAACTGGTATTAGAGGTACCAAAGAAGATTGGTTAAATTGGGATACAAGCTTATTTTTAATAGATTTCGATAATCAAGTTGGACGTGTAGGAACCGAAATTCAAAATGTTGGAAGAGCTAAATACATGGGAGCAGACCTCGCTCTAGAATTAGATCTGTTACATCTCTCAAATAAAATTTCTAATAACTCAGCTACAAATAGCTGGGGCTCTTTATCTTGGTACGGTAATATATCACTACTTAAGGCCGAGTTTACCAAGGGACCAGTAGACGGAAAAACACCACAATATGCACCCGACTATCTCCTTAAAACCGGAGCCATATGGCGTCGTGAAGGACTAAAAGTAGCATTACTCGGAAATTTAATTGGTGACCACTTTGGAGATGATGCAAACTCAACAGAAAGATACATTCCATCTTTCAGATTATGGGATCTCACAGCCGATATCCCCATTTATGGTGATTGGGCATCAATAACTACTGGAGTAAACAATATCTTTGATGAAACATATTACTCACGAGTTCGCGGTAATGGGATTGAACCAGGAAATCCACGTAACTGGTATGCTGGCCTAACTCTACAATTTTAATTGAGCTAACAGGTAGTCTTAGCAAACAAGGGGTACGAAACGTACCGGCATAATTACTTCTTCTGAAATCTGCCCCTTGTTATTTTCCACAACCGTAAGCTGCTGACCATTAGTCCCAACAGGAATTATAAGTCGTCCACCGTCAGCAAGCTGGCTACTTAGAGCAGAAGGTATCTCCTTAGCAGCAGCAGCTACCAGTATTGCATTAAAAGGAGCCTCATCAATCCATCCACTTACTCCGTCACCAATTCTTACTGAAATATTCTTATAGCCGAGGTGATCTAAAGTCTTCCGAGCTCGATTTGCTAATGCAGGTATTCGCTCGATTGAGTAAACAAAACTGGCTAATAAACTAAGAATCGCGGCTTGATATCCGGAACCCGTACCAATATCTAAAATACGATGCTGTGGCTTAATTTGCGCCAATGAACACATAAGAGCAACCATATATGGCTGGGATATAGTCTGATGAAATCCTATAGGAAGTGGTTCATCAGAATAAGCTCTGTTCTGATATTCTAATGGAACAAATTCATGCCGAGGAACCGTTCTCATGGCTCCCTGAACACGTGGGTCGCAGATATTTCGGCCAGCTATTTGTTCAGCTACCATCTTTCTAATGGAGCCAGTAAAACTGTCCATTAATTGATATTACCCTTATTTTTTGACAGTGTTTTTTGATTTGAGCCTAATCGAGAACTATCACAACATACTGACTAGCCTTAGTCTGGCTCCCCGGGCAGGACTCGCAGTATTTTTTCTGGTTCGAGTCCTCTTTTTCGAGGCCTCCTTAATTTGCTTAATTTAAGCCAGAATTATCACAACATATTATCTAGCCTTAATCTGGCTCCCCGGGCAGGACTCGAACCTGCGACAGGGTGGTTAACAGCCACCTGCTCTACCAACTGAGCTACCGAGGAATGTTGGATTACAGTAAGAGGGTACGAAGTTTGGTGAGAAAGTCAAGTTATCTTACAACAAACTGCGAGCAGAAAATGCTCGCGAAAGAGTCAATTCATCCGTAAACTCAAGCTCACCCCCCTTAGGTATACCCTGAGCTAACCTAGAACACTTAATGCCTAACTTAGATATAATTCCTCTTACATACAATGCAGTTGCATCTCCCTCAATCGTTGCACTCGTTGCCAAAATGACTTCCTCAACTCCACCACCTTCTAAAAGACGCTTAGATAACTCCTCAATCGTAAGATCAGTGGTACTCATACCACCTAAAGGTGACCATACCCCACGCAATACATGATATATTCCCCCAAACTCACCAATCCTCTCTATAGCAATCACATCAGCAGCTTTCTCAACAACACAAAGAACCGAAGAATCACGAGTAGAATCAGAGCATATCGAACAAATAGAGCCGGTAGCTAATGAATAACATCGACTACACTCAGAAATCTGACTGAGAGCATCCTCAATAGCCTTAGAAAGTAAATGTGCCCCTTCACGATCTTTACTTACAAGATGATAAGCAAGACGACTTGCAGATTTTTCACCAATTGCAGGAAGGCGAGTAAAAACTCGCACTAAACGCTCTAAAGGTGGTGGCAATAAAGAGCGCATATAAAATATTACTTAAAATAATCCTGGGATAGAAATTCCTCCCGTTACTTTACTCATTTCAGTCTGAGCATGCTCATGAACCTTCATAGTTGCCTCATTAAAAGCAGCAGCAATCATATCCTGTAGCATCTCAACATCCTCAGGATCTACTACTTGCTTCTCTATCGTTAATGATACAACCCTGTACCGTCCATCAAGTACAACTTTAACCATTCCGCCACCAGACTGAGCCTCCACAGTGTAAGATTCAAGTAATGCCTGAGTCTTTGCTATATCCTCTTGCATTTTCTTTGCTTGCTGCACCAATGCTTGAAGATTCTGCGGATTGCCACCAGTAAATCCCTTTGCCATAAGTTCCCCCACCTAATTAAAACATTATTCACCCTCAATACTGCTGCCAGGAAATACCTTTTGCAACTCTCGAAATAAAGGATGATTCGTTGCTATTTCTCGCTCACGTCGTAATTTTTCAGTATTCTGTTTTCTCTCTTGACCATAGATAGATTCTTCTAGTACACCGTCCACAACTTCAAAAGAAAAACGCCAATTTATGCCTGGAAAATTTTGAGACAGAACATCTGTGAATTGCTGAAGAACCGCTGGTCTATTAAGAGACTTTATATTGAACTCAGGCCCCTTAAAAAGAAGATCGCCCACATTACCTGAACAGACAATCAAAACTCTACGTAAATTTTCCATTAAGATAGGTGACACAGATCGTTCAAAAATTTTAATTAATTCAACCGCTTCTGGCATAGCAAATATACCATCTCGCTGATTCTGTTCCTCAACATTACTTTGCACTGAAGAAAAAGGCTTATGTACCAATTCATCCGATTTATGAGATTGAAGTGTGCTATTGGAAACAGAATGTACTAAAGATAAAAAATCCTCAGTTGGTTCCCTTGTAGCCATTCTAATAATAAGTGCATCAATAGCTACATCAGGAGAAAAGCTTCTCAGGGCATCATCTCCTCCCCTTCTTGCTATATCGCAAAGATCTTGAATATCAATCAATAAAAATTGATCAAGTAGCCCATCATCAATAAGATGATTAACACCCCTTTTACTAGCTCCCACTTTATAACAAAGAAGATCACGCCAATATTGAACGAACTCACGACAAAACAGCGCATAATCGTAAATATGAGCCTCGTCACGAATCCCCAAAGCTACATCTGGCTTACGCTCAAGAATCGCTCGAGCCAAATTAGATAACATATTTCGAGAGACTGTACCCAGTACTACACTAACTGTTTGTTCAGTTATCTGTCCATCAGCATACGCTACAACACGCTCTAAAAGAGACTGTGCATCACGAAGAGATCCACCTGAAGAACGCGCAAGCGTCGCTAAAACACCATCATCTAGGGATAGATTCTCTCTATTCGATATTAACTGTAGATTTTGTATAATTTCATGTTCAGAAAGAGAGCGAAGATCAAAACGCTGACAACGCGAAAGTACAGTTTCAGGAATTTTTTGTAGTTCAGTGGTAGCCAAAATAAAAATGGTATGTGGAGGAGGCTCTTCCAAACTCTTCAGTAATGCATTAAAGGCTGCATTACTGAGCATATGAACTTCATCAATAATGTAAACTTTATAACTATAGCCTGTTGGTGGTACTGCTCTAAACGTATCTATTAGCTCTCTAATAGTATCAACGCTATTGTGAGATGCACCGTCTATTTCTCGCACTGCCAAACTATTTCCAGCAGATATTTCACGACATACAAAACATGATTGACATGGATCTGCGTCAACCAACTGAGAACAGTTAAGTGCCTTTGCAAAAATACGCGCTATTGATGTCTTACCAGTTCCTCTAAGGCCAGTAAAAATATAAGCATGTCCAACTCTTTTTCTAATTATTGCGTTACGCAAAGTACGCGTTACATGATCTTGTCCAGATACTTCAGCAAAGGTCTGAGGACGATACCGCCTAGCTACTACCTGATAAGATGAAGCTTCTCGATGCGACATGAAAAGTAACTAAGTGAAATTAAGAAAAAGCGGCTCCTCCACAACAGCGAAGCGCAAGGATTAACCGCTACGGTTGCTTCCTTCCGAACCTGGCCGAGTTTACGGGTGCCTTCGAACGCTTTGCAGAAGAGCCACATCCCTAACTATAAAACGCTTCAGCCCAACTTACCAGCAAAAGAACCCTTGAAATTTAATATTAATTTTTTTCATCAGTGAGCGCACAATTCTAGTTTGTCTGCCTAGTTTTTTTGCCTCAGTGTAGTGGTATTTTTGCTACATCTAGAGTTCAGATAACCAAAAAATCAATGATTTCAATATCAAATCTCTGGTACACCTTATGCTTACAGTCCTACAGCTTAATAGTTTAGAGGACTTTTTCAATGAAACTTTCAGTACCCATGCTACGATTCATCAGTAAGCAAGCCGTAAACGGAAATATTTATTATGCCCTTGCAACACTAAATGAATATTCCGGCGAAAATACCGCTCTACGTGCTGCTTTAATTAAAGGTTATAATAGAGGTAAACAAAATTACCCAGCGGATGAAACTCTAGCTTATCTAGCTTCCGGAGCTAAGGCCTCTGAACTTTCTAAACCTCTGCCATCTATCAAATCCATTAAATCTCCATCACCTAAAGGGTATTTTTTAAAATACCTACCGGTTTACAAAAATTACCCCCTCAGGCAACAACTGAAAAATAAACGAAGGCCTTCTGTTCGCAGACAATCAAAAAGTAATCAGTCGTTCTCAAGAATTAAGACTGATTATTAAGCAACTGAGTAAACGATGAGTCTTGTTTCAATTCAATAAGTCTCAAATAAGCAGATTTTAATTTCATAAAATCATCACTCGCTCTTTTATTGTGATCCTCTTGATTTAAGTCAGGATGAAGAGATTTAACAAGATTTCTATAAGCTGATTTTATATCAGCAAGACTTGAACCTTTATCCAACCGTAAGATTGAAAGACATTCATAATACTCATCAATACGCGGATCTCTAAACTTTGGTACATTAGTAAGACTTGTAAATCGCTTTCTCAAATCCTCAACTTCTGTGATATTTTCATCAATATTTTTACCACTCATACTAAAGTCTTGACGAGCTGAACCGGAGAACCGTATTCGCCAAAAAAGAAGAATAATTCCAAAAATAAAGATGGATAGTCCGATAATCGTTCCGAATAAAGGAGCAATATAATAAAAGTAGGCAATCTTAGATTTTATTCTAAGATAAAAAGGTAGAGTAGCAGCTATACGCGCTCTCTCTTCTGGCAATATGTTCAGCTCATAAGATTTTTTAATGAATTCATACTGAAGAGCTGATTTAACCGATAATGAATAAGGCTCTAAAGCCGAAAGGAATGTCCAATATGGGCCTAATTCTTTTAATTCACCTTTTTCAATAGATACCAAAATACTCGCACGAATTAACGAAAGAGTAGCTTGTTTAATTTCTAAGTCATCCTTTGCATATGTGCTAAGTAATTGAAAAACTCTCGGGCGTATGGTCACGTTAGGCTCTTTATTCTCAGCCTCTGTGAGAACCTTAAGAAGTGCTTCACGAACAACTGGAGTCCGTCTTTCAAACGGAAATTCTGCAATTAATCCTAAAGCCTCTCCAAAATTTTGATTCTCAACAAGTTTGCTAGACAACTCAGCTAAAGGCTGTGAAAATAACCGACCGAACTCAACATGATTACCAAATCTATCTTCAGCAAATTTTAAAAGTAATCTAAATCGCTGATAAGCATCCTGAGTATTTACAATTTGTTTAATAGTCTTTCGAACCTCACCTAAAACTTCATCAAAAACTGGCCTTTCTACGAATTGTAAATAATTATCTATAGAACTTCCTTGACCAGAGAGAATACTCTGTATCAATAGTTCAAACAGAGAATCTGCTGCATTAGTCTTTCCAAGCTGCTCAACAACTCTATTTTCTACAGATAAAAACTTAGCTCGACTGTCTTCTCCGGTGCCCGTAGATACTAAAGATAGGTCGTGTACATCCCTTACCTCCAAAGCCGCCTTCATATAAGCAACTCCATGTACCGAAGACAAAGGCTGAGTACGAACATATCCACTCAGAAGTAAACGTCCATAAGGCTCAATTTTTAGTAATTCTTCCAAAACTTCCCGAAAAGTATCAGACTCTCCTTCAAGTAATATTGACAAAGTATAAAGAGGGAAAAGAGCAATATCCCATCTGCCATTCCGCGTCGCTTGCATAACAAATCGACGCAAATCGTGATGATTAAAACGCACTAAACTCCGCTTACTTAGTTCAGAGGATCTAAAATAATGCTCAACTATTACCCGATCTACATGACGATCTGGAACAACTACCGATTTTTCCTCAAGCACTACTTCTGTAAGCCCACCAGAAATTTGACGAATAGAATCAACAAAAAAAGTTAAGCCAAATATCTGGCGCTCATCAGCATGAACCACACTTCCTAATAAAGAAGAAAAAATAAATCCAATTATCAAAAAGGAACATACATACTGGCGAATGGATCGCCATTTATCGATTAAATTAAACTTATCTATCATCGTAAGGATAACTACAAGAATGATACCAATTATAAAGACGGTACCGTAGCTGCTATCTGTAACTGTGGTAAGTAGTCATCACTTATCCCATCTCCTTCAAAATTAACTAATGAGCGCAGAGGTTCACGTAGTTCATTTCGATCAAGTTTGACTTTAAGTTCATATTGTCGCCCTTTTATTTTTTCTACTAACTCCACAGCAACAAGAGGCGAAGAAGATTTGGCTCGAAGTACGGAGATAACACGCTCACCAAGCACAGAAACCTTTATAGTTTCTTCGATTTGAGAGAGGCCAAAATTAACTCTTTGCTTACTGAAGCTTAATAAAGGTTTTACTACTAAGTATACTGGTACTATATCTGTCAGCTTTTCGCCATTAGCTAATTCAGAAATGATAAACAATCGATCTCTAATCTCTCCTATAGGCAGAACCTCAAAAGGAGCTATCTTTATAATCCAATGGTTGGTCTTATTTTGACCTTTTGTAATATTAACTACTCGTAACTTACTTCCAGAAAACTGAGCTTTAATAGCGCTAATTGCAGAACTTTCTATAACTAAATCTCGTGAAAATTTTTCGGATTCTGAAACGACAATTTCTGGAACATGGATAATTTCCGGAGCAATTCCAATCAATTTTTCTACTATAAAATTTACCGGAACTGATACGAAGGGTTGTGATGGATGAGAAGAAAAAAGTCGTATAATTTGATCAACTGAACCTTTATATCCCTCGGTAATAATCTTCATCAAAACTTTAGCTGTCGATGATGGAGCCACTTCTAATGGCAGAGCAGTTTGCAACTCACAACCACATCCTCCTACTATCTGATGAATAGTTACTGGAACGGTAAGAGGATTGCGCACCGTGAGCGTTACTGTAGGATTACTCTTATCTTTAATAACTCCAAGAACAATCCTATCTGGTGATACCTCTAAAGATTTAGGATCACTCTCAGCAATAACTGAAAAAGTAGGCCAAGCTACAAAAACAAAAAAAAGTACCAATCTAAAAACATTTCCGTATCCAAAAATACAGCCATTAACCATGAACCACCGCTGCCGACTCTATAATTGGCTCAAAAAGAGAGACTGTATCGAGAAATTTAGTATGAATATCTCCTTCAACAAAGCGGGGATGAGAAAGAATACGCCGATGAAGGTCTGCATTCGTCTCAATACCCTCAACTATAAACTCATCGAGCGCCACTAAGGCTTTTTTAATACACTCCTCTCGCGTCGGAGCGTGCGCAATCAACTTAGCAATAAGTGAATCATAATGCGGCTGAACTCGATATCCACTATAAAGTGCTGAATCCACCCTCACCCCGTTACCACCAGGAGGATGATACCCTTCAACTAATCCCGGGGAAGGAAGCAAAGTACGAGGATCTTCTGCATTTATGCGAACTTCTAAGGCATGTCCACGACAAACAATGTCGGACTGAGCCATCTCAATGGAAGCACCTCCCGCTATCGAAATCTGAAGCTTAACAAGATCAAGACCTGTAACCATCTCAGTAACAGGATGTTCGACTTGTAAACGGGTATTCATCTCAATAAAATAAAATTTCTCAGCCTCAAGATCAGCAAGAAATTCCACTGTACCAACACTCGTATAATGCACAGACTTGGCGAGCTCTACTGCTGCATCCTCAATACCGCTTTGCAGCAATGGCGGTAACTTAAAAGAAGGAGCTTCTTCAATAATCTTTTGATACCTTCTCTGCACGGAACAATCTCTGATACCAGCATGCAGCACATTCTGATACTGATCGCCAAATATCTGAACTTCAATATGCCGAACTTTTGGCAAGAATTTTTCAACTATAAGAGATGGATCACCAAATGCAGCCTCTACCTCACGTTGAGCTGTTGCAAAAAGTTGGGCAAAATCCTCCTCTTTTTCAACAATCTTCATTCCGCGTCCACCACCTCCAGCACAAGCTTTTAGTAGGACAGGGAACCCGGTAGATTTTGCTATACTCAATCCATCTTGTACCTGTAGCAACCCTCGACTATTTCCAGCTATCGTCGGCACACCTATCTTTTCAGCGGCTCTTCTAGCTCGAGCCTTATCCCCCATCACTCGCATATTACGAACTGTGGGGCCAATAAAAGTAATGCCACAACTTCCACAAATTTCGGCAAAGGATGCATTCTCACTAAGAAATCCATAACCTGGATGAATAGCATCAGCTCGAGTTGCAATAGCGGCCGCCATTATTGAAGCGATATTCAGATAACTATCCTTAGCAGATGCAGGGCCAATACAAACACTTTCTGATGCGAGCTTAACATGAAGAGCATCTCGGTCGACTGTTGAATGTACAGCCACAGTGCGGATACCCAGCTCATGACAGGCACGTATGATACGAACAGCTATCTCACCACGATTAGCAATTAGTATTTTTCGAAAAGGGAGATTATCCATATCCTAGCTAAAAAGAACCTTTACACCTCAGGACGAATATAAAGAAGTACTTCACCATACTCTACAACCTGACCGTCTCCTAATAGGACTTTCTCAATTCGCCCACTACATGGCGATTCAATTTCATTCATAAGCTTCATAGCCTCAATTATACAGAGCGTTGCTCCTTTTCGAACAGAGTCTCCTTCTTTAACAAATGGCTCAGCATCAGGAGACGGTCGCCGGTAAAATGTCCCTACTATTGGAGACTCCACTTTAACTAATGAAGCAGTATCGTCGTTCTCCGCCACCTTTGACGAAAGTGCCGGAGGTAACTCACTACTCGATACATCCAAACTGACGGCCGTTGATACTGCTGAAGGAATATATTGAGGATTAGCGGGAACAAATCCATGTGGCAACTGATAACTAATTGGCGCAACGGAATGACTATGAGCAACTTGGCCTCCTCGAACAAGCCTTAGACGTACACCGTCTCGCTCAAGTTCAAACTCCTGCAACCCACTATCCTTAAATACCTGTACAAGACTAGTAATATCAGCTATTTCCATGCACTTTTTCTCATTAATGCCTGAGCAATATTCTAAAAATTTGTAAAGCTTCGACATTTTACAAATTAAAGCTACCGCTCAAACTACTCAGAATTATCAAATCAGTTCATTATGAATTTATCCAAAACGCAAGCTTAACCGCTTACTCTGTAATGGTGAAAACCTTAGACCAATACGATACTTACTAATTACAATATTGACTACGATACCTGTATTAATGAGCTTCGTCGACCAAAACCTCTAACATCTTTGCAAATCAGGCAAACATAAATAAAAAAATAATAATGTTTTAAATCAAACTAGATTATTACTTTTTTAATAGATACAGTTACAGAAGGTCATCCAAATCAATCTCAGTTTCTGCAACCACTGTACTTACAGCCACTTTACTTGGTAGTAAGTATTCCTCATCTTTCTTACTTGGATTTTTTGCATCTACGGCAGCCACTAGCTTTGTGGCTGTGCTTGAGGAATCGGTTTCATCGCACTTATTATCTGCAATAGAATCCTCTAACAAGCTATTGTTGATGTCACATTCTTTGTCGCTGACCCCTAAAGCTTTAAGTAGCTTGCGTACCACATCACTTTCAGGAAATGTGCTTCTTAGAGCTAACACTTCCCTTATAGCAAATGGAAAATACTCTTCATCGTAGTAAATCCATGCAAGCACCAAACGCCCACGATGAGCGGCTGGGTTAGACGAAAGCCCTCGGTAACATATACTTCTAGCCTCTTCAAATTTCTTCCTTTTGCGAAGCGATTGAGCCAAATCAGCAAATGTGGGGTCTCCAGGGTCTTGCTTAAGACGTGCCCTAATTGCATTTTCATCAAGCTCGGCTGAAGCAGCCTGAGTCACGCCTTTTTTTAGATCGAGACTCTCATCATCACCGATATCTACCCGCCGCATACATTGAAATTATCAAAACTTAAGGTAAATGATCCTCTCAAAGTAATACTCTCGCCAACACTATTTTGGCCAAATAGTGTAACTGTAACAATCTTGAAGCCCTCTGACGCTTGCAGTAATGGTGAAGCAAAAACTTTCCGACCATCTTTAGCATCGAAAGCTAAACTAGAAAACTTTTTAACCTGGTTTTTTTCTATTGACATTTCCTCTGTCAACCTAAGAACTGGAGATGTTGCGTCCCTGCCATCAGCTAAACCACCACTCACTGTATATTTATAGGATGAAAATGTTACGGTAAGTGGAGAGTCATTGCGCACAGAAAATCTAATAAAATCATCTCCAAATGGCTCAGGAGTTAGATTTGGACTTTGCCCACATACCCCCTGATATATATCTATACTGGATGTTGATTCATCAGCTGATGAGCCGATGCCAAATGCTTCAAGAGCCACAAGCCGTATAGTACCTGACGAGCCTCCACCTGGACCACCCACCTCGGGTGGTAATACTCCACCACCCAAACCACCGCCTGCGGCCCCAATAAATCCGGCGAAACCCAAGGGAATTTCTCCCTCACATTTTACGCCAACAAATTGTCTTTTGTTAGCTCCAGAAGCAAGTCGGCATCCAAACTGAAAACTTCCAGGCTGAGCACAGCCAATTAATCCACTAATAACTCCATTTTGGTTGACAAGTGAACTGCCTTGAAGAGGCTCAAGAATAGCTACTCCCCGCTCGCTATCGCATGCTACTCTCACATTAGGAACACCACGGTTGTTTGCATCTAACACTGATACCTTGAACTCGGTGGTATTACCTATTGATAAGACCTTAGATTCAACATCAATATCGATACGACCTACTGTATCCTCATTGGAGGCGAAAGTATTTTCAGCATAGTTAACATCACCGCCACTTGTTTGACCTCCACCACATGCTGCCGCCATAAAAGCTACAGATGTCATAGTTGCTAACGCTCTTGAAAATCTTCCGCATTTCATAAACATGTACCCTTTTCAGCAAAGAACTATGTGTACCTACAACCACAGACTAACTAGCCAATTTCTAGAGTGTTACATCGAGGTCTTCGCTAGATGACTCACTATTGTCACTTTCCTGATTCACCTCACCTACATTAATCTCTTCACCATTTGAAAATGTAGCAGCTCCTCCATCTTCTGTATCTACAGTTGACTCTGGTATTCCTCTTATCGTGTTATCCTCTAAAATAGTAATACTAAAGCTAAGCGGATTAGTCTCGACTACATCACCACTTGTTGTAACACCTACTACCCTGCCATTCATGGTCATATTAAATGGAAGAGGTGGCAAAGAATTTCTATTCAAGTAAAGCCATTCACGAATTTCGGTCGGCATAACGGTAAAATTAGTTTGAACAACATTACTATTGTTACCGTAGCCAGGAGGAAGAGAGGAGTTTGATGGTAGCTGAGTGTTTATTTGTCCAGGAACAGGCGATACTTGAACTCTCGGCGCAGGGCCAGCTACTCTACCCACTGCTCTACTTGTTGTTGGCGGTTGATTAGAGGCACCTGCTATGTAGTACTCCATCACCAAACGATCAGCCCGTACCCCTTGAGTTGACATATTGTTTTGAACAGTTAAGCAAGTCACGAATTCACCAACTGGGATTAGCTCACCAGAAGCACCATTACTAACAGGGATAGAAGCGCTTGTTATAAATAACTCTAACTCGCACTGCCCCTCATCATTTACTGGATTGTATCCCAGCAAGGTAAAAGCTACTCCCTGATCATTATTGGAGCCACCTCCACAAGCACCGAACAAAAGGGGAGTTAGCGTTATTAAAAAAAATTTTGTTATCGGCTTCATATAAACTCTCCAGACTCGCTTGAACCTACTACTATGATACTGCCTTCATCGTAGAATCGTCGAAACTTCCTTCTACGATTCGCGGTGTTATAAAGAAAAGTAACTCTTCATCTTCTTGCTCAATTGCCTGAAGACCGAAAAAGTGCCCAAATACGGGGATATCTTTAAAGAATGGAACTCCGTTCAAATTGTCTCTATCGGTTAATTTGTAAATTCCGCCGAGAGCAAAAGTTTGTCCACTTGAAACAAGCACAGAGGACGTTGCACTCCTCTCAACTTCATTAGGAATACCGTCTGTCTCTTCAGCGCCAAATGTGCTGGACTTCGCATTAATATCCAAAAGAACGTAGTAATCTGGTGAAGCCTGTGGAGTTACTTCTAAGAGAATTCCAATCTCAATTATTTCAGTGGCCATCTGTCCCTGACCTGCAGCAGTAGCACCTTGTCCTGTAGCAACGGATACTCCACCTTGGGGCAACCGCACTCTTACTTTCTGTACACTTTTAATTATTGCTTGTTTATTATTAGTTGTTGCTACGGAAGGACGACTGACAATCTTTACTCTTCCTTCTGTCTCAAGAGAGGTAAGTCGTGCAGTTAAGCTTTTTGAACCGTCTGCACTACCGAAAAGAAGGCTAATTGGGTTGGAATTTTGAGGTTGAGCATTATTCAAAACTGCTCCAAGGCCAATGGAATTAGGAAAATTACGCCCAGTGCCGTTACCCGTAGCTGGACTCTGAACGTATTGAAAGCCTAGTTCTGAACCAAGATCTCTTAATAATCTTCTCTGAGCTTCAACAATCTGCGTTTCTAGGAGAATCTGAGGCGTACGAAGATCAATCTTTTGTACTAACTGAACAACATTTTTGATACCCCTAGAAATATCCTTAACTATCATCTGATTGGTTCGCTCATCAAAGGTGGCGCTACCTCGTTCAGATATAACACTATCAATTAAAGGCTTTAGGTCAGCCGCTTTTGCATAACTAACACGAACAAACTTTACTTTAAGTGGCTCAAGTTCTTCTTCTGCTTGTTTAGCCTGCTTAAGAGATTCACGCTCAGCTCGAAGCTTTTCAACAGGTGCAATTCTAACAACATTTCCCTCTTGAACTTTATCAAGTCCGTTAGTCTTTAAAATTACATCTAGAGCCTGATCCCACGGAACATCAATAAGACGCAGAGTTATTTTTCCGTTAACATCTCCACTTGCTATGATGTTTAAATTAGAAACCTCAGCAATTATTCGCAGGGCATTATCTATTCCGGTATCTTGCAAGTCTAATGATATTAACCTACCAGTGTATTTAGGAATCTCACCTGTAACATCTAAACTATCTCCAACTTTCTTTGAATCTCCACTTTGACTTAACTGAGCCCGGACATCACTGCTGTCATTGATAGCTCCTTCGACAGCAGCTCTTATATCACTTCCTAAATCCACAGCGTGTAATCCACTTGAATTTGCCTGATCTGCAACAGAGTTTTCTAGTAGAGCTACAGCGTCAGATGTAGGATTTATTTCGAGCCGCGTTGGAGAAGTTTTCTCAACTTTCAACGCTATGGTTGGATTTACAAAAATTCTTAATACTACATCATCCCCTTCCTTAACTGTTCTTACTGAACGTATCGGAGCTTCAGGAGATTCTGACATAATCGGCGAAATATTGGACTCGGCTAATGTTACACCCTGAAAATTTATCGAAAATTCAGATGGAGCAGTCTTTTTAACAGACCAAGTAACATCACCTGCTACTTTTGCAACTACTTGATTTGAATCTCCACCAGACTTAACTAACTCGATTCCCTCAATAACTTTTTGAATACTTTTGGTGGGTATTTCACGCTCTGACGATACAGCCCCGACACCTTCATCAAAAAAAGGAGACGCGCTATCACCTATAGATGAGATCTGAGGAAGAGAAGCGACGGGCTCAATACCACTTGCTGTAGCGCTCCTTTTATCACCATCTGTCTGATTGGCTTCTTTGGCAGAATCCACTGCTTTTTTTTCTTGTTTTAAAGAGCGAACTCCTACGCATCCAGCTATCAGGGCAGATGCGATAAATATGAGCACAAAACGGGGTGATTGTAGGTGCACTCGTGATGACATTGTCAGTTCCTCTCGCTAATCTCCAACCTAATCGAATCGCGCTATATTCATCAAAGATGCATTGACCTTGATAATAGACGCGCGCTAAAACCTATTTTTTACAACTGCTATAATTATTTTCACTAGGCAATTCATAACAACCTAAACTACCGAGTTGCTGCTTCAGCACGTTTTTTTGCTTCCTCACGCGCTTTGCGTTCAGCTTCGTCTAAATATCTAAACGTAGTCGCTGTACATGAGGTTTTTAATCGGACTTCCTTCACCTCTTTTTTTTCAATTTGAACCACTGGATCAATCATGATTATGTCGCTTAGGTTTACAATTCTATCTAATCGACCTACCTCATCAAAAAATGTAGCTACTTGATGAAATCCACCCTCCACCGAAATAGCCACTGGCACTTCAGCATAAAAGTCCTGAATAACCTCAGGCTTTGGCTTAAATAAACTGACATCTAACCCCGCATCCTTAGCTAATCCTGAGATTGACGATAAAAGAGTTGGAATCTCAGCTTTATCAGGAAGCTCCTTCATAACCTCCCTTAGCTGGCGATCAAGCTCTTGAACGGCCGCTCTAGCGCGTGGAAGCTCTCTAGCGAGTCGCTCTTCAGTATTTATTTGACTAATCAGCCTTGCTCGCTCTTCCTGCATAGTCTTAAGTTCCTTGACTAAGCCTGAATAAGACAACCACCAGAAAAGCCAAACTATTAATACGAGAGACCCAACCCATGCGAGAGCACGCTGCCACTTTGGCCACGACATGATTTTATCTATCAATATCTCCATGGTGTCCTTGAGCTGATACAATACTGACAAGTTCTACTTTTCAAACTTTACTTTTCCGAGGCAGGACTACTACCACTTTGTTCCACATTCCTCTTACTTCCAGCCTCACCCGCATAGTTCACACCGGCTTTGAGCGTGAACTGCTTGACCTTAACGCCTTTCTGGTCAATCTGACTTGTTTCCTCAAGTTGTACTTTGGCAATATGATTAGAACGCTCAAGCTGCTGCATAAAAAGTGCAGTTGTCTCATCATCGAGCGAAATGCCAGTCAGCTGAAGCTGTTTGCCTTTTTCTTCCATTCTAGTGAGCCAACTTCTCATCGGAACAGAATCGTTTAAATCAGAGAGCATCCGTACTGGTCCTGATTTAGCCTGCTTTAGTTGCGCCATTATTGATAGTTTGTTGGCAAGCTCCTTTTTCTTTTCTTCAAGAAGCCGTACTTCTTTAGTAACCTCTTTGAGCTTAGTTAACTTTACTTTTAGTTCCTCTGTTTCTACTGAAATTTGTCCAATCCGAGAACTAGTCACTGAATAGAGTAGAAAACAGCAAATACCAACCGCTAAAACAGATGCACCATAAAGAATAGCTAGGATGGTTCCAGAATGGTCAACTACAGTCTCATCTCCGAGTAGGTTTATTTTTATCATTGCTAACGCTCCATCCGGAATCTGTTATTTACTTT
Source organism: Bdellovibrionota bacterium (assembly GCA_044347345.1). Lineage (GTDB taxonomy): Bacteria > Bdellovibrionota_C > UBA2361 > UBA2361 > JBIKUX01 > JBIKUX01. Next base: position 61,577 of record JBIKUX010000012.1, read on the forward strand.
ACTCCCGACGGAACAAGACGGTCGCCAGGAAATCTTAAAGCAAGACCAACACAAATTCCCATGAGTGGCGCTATCTCTTTGAGATAAGCAGCATCATATTGTCCACCCGTTTCGATTCCTCTAAAAGGATTCATCAATGAACACTCAATACCAGTTTTTTCACTTAACTCTTGTGGTAAGCCCTGAATTAACGACCCTCCACCTGTAAGTAAGATGCGATCAATACCTTCATTTGAACCGGATGCATTCCAAAAAAAGCTTAAATGGCGATTAAATTCAGATACAAGATATTCTATTCCTCTGGTGGTTATATCTTTCAGCATTGAATAATAGGGAGAATTTTTATCTCTACTTATTTTCAGCTCACTGGCTTCCTGTAAGGGAATACTTAAGCCCTCGGAGATCGATTCCGTTAACATTCGTCCACCAACTGGAATATCTCCGGTAAAAACTGAATCACCACCACGACAGATATTTATACTTGAGTATCTTTCGCCAATATTAACCAATCCGATTGTTGCATCGATTAATTCTGGATATGAAACCTCAAACATATTTTGTAGAGCGAAGTGATCTACATCAACTACACCAACGTCAATTTGTGCCGCTGCAAATGTCTCGATAAGCGTATCAATTATTTCGTTCTTCACCGCTACAACAAGAACTTCAAGATTGTTTTTTCCGGACTCACCGACTATATGGTAATCTATTCTTACAGCCTCTATGCTGTGGGGTATAAAATTAGCGGCCTCAAACCGAATATGTTGTTCAATTTCTGCTAGAGGCATGCGAGGTATTTTAATTTTCCTAGTAAAAACGGATGGTCCGGGTACAGCTGTAACAACCCGCTTACCAAAGAGACCATGTTCTTCAAATAAACGTGAGATAATTTCTCCCACCTCTTGTACTCTGCCTATGGCATTTCCAGAAAAAATCTCTTTATTAATAGGAACATTCCCCACTGTGAGTAAACTTGGGGGATCTTGACCAACGTCAAGTTCAATAATCTTTACTGAGGAAGATCCGATATCAACCGCAATGAGGCTACTCTCTTTTTTAAAAAAATTTAGAAGCATCACTCCCTCTTCATTGCTTCATCGCAGCCCAATTTGATGGTTACAGCGCGCATTTTCTTTTCCCCTAAACAACTCTCATTCTTTTTCACAAAATGTTTTTAAAAGACTTATGAACGATGCAAACTAGAAAGTAAGATGCAGACGAGCAATGCTTTTGCTCAGCTTTATTGATGTGAAAGAACAATTATGAAAGATAATTAAATATTAATTTATAATATAAAAAGACACATCAACATAAATACTGTTCTATAATTATGTCTCATGAAAATTCTAAAACAACAGTGCAACAAAGAAAAATTTATATCGATGTAGCAGTATACCCTTTACCACATTTGCTTACATACAAATTACCGGAATCAGCAGAGACATTAGAAGTAGGTGATGCCGTTTTAGTACCTCTTAAAAATCGGACGACTAAAGGGATTATAATCTCGCATACTGACATCATAAACGATTACGAAAACTCCGCTAACACAGAATTTCACCCAAGAGAATTCGATGGTAAAAAACTCAATTATATTGGAACTACTCCAGAGGTAGTTGAGTTATGTAAGTGGGCAAGCAATTATTATGGTTATCCACTGAGTGTAGTTCTTGATACAGCTTTACCATCAAGTATTTCTTTCAGAGAGAAAAAAGATACTTTTTTGTGTCTTAACGAATTAAAGGATAATTCTTTAATCCTTACAAGAGCCAGAAAAAAGCTTTGTCAAGAGCTTGTTGATTTATTAAAGGATAACGGCGGATCAATTAACAAAGAGCAGCTTGAGCTTGCTTTTCCTGGTAAATGGCGACATATAAATCTGCTTGCAAAACAAACTGGTTTATTCACAATAAAATCCGTAGTATCAAATACAAGTCCACCATCTTTTAATGAAAAAATCCAAATAGAAGATATTAGCTTAACTCCTACTCAAGCCGATTGTGTTACATCGATTTGTAGAGCGTATCAGAAGGGAGAATCAACTCCATTTCTTATTCATGGTGTGACCGGAAGTGGAAAGACTGAGGTTTATATAGAAATAATCCGTCATGTCCTTGGGCAAGGAGAACAAGCATTACTTCTTGTACCTGAAATTTCCCTTACTCCCCAACTTATCGATCGACTTTCCAATCGTCTTGGCATACCAATCGCCACCCTTCATAGCGGATTAACAAAAAAAAGCCGAGGAGAATACTGGTGTAAAATCCAGTCTGGATACTATCCAGTTGTAGTTGGTGCTCGTTCATCTATTTTTGCACCACTTTCTCGCTTAGGAATAATCATTATCGATGAAGAGCATGATGGTGCTTATAAACAATTTGACGGCGTTAGATACAATACTCGAGATCTTGCCGTGACAAGAGCACGAATTCATAAAAGACCCGTTATTCTCGGCTCTGCTACGCCAAGTCTAGAAAGCTATTATCTGGCACAGACTGGAAAATGGCACTACTTATCTATACCCTCTCGCCCTGGAATATCGACATTACCGACTATTAAAGTCGTAGACCTTACAAAAATATCAAAACGAGACATGCCTTCTCCAAGCCTATCACCTGATCTATTTCAGGCTCTTAAGGATAATATTGATGCTGGCAATCAAAGTTTTTTACTAATCAATCGTCGCGGATTCTGTCCCTGCCTAAGATGCGAAAAGTGCAGTTGTATAATCACATGTCCAGCATGCTCAGTTCCGCTCACCCTCCATAAATCCGCAGGCCTTTTAATGTGTCATCATTGTGAATTTTCAACCACTCCCCCAAAAAATTGCTTGAGCATTTCTACACCGCATGATTCCCAGAGTAAAACAGATTTAACATCTGAATTATTCAAATGCGATGGTATCCTTATAGAACATGGAGCTGGAACAGAGCGTATTGTTGATGAAATAACAAGCCTTTTTCCAAAGGCTCGAATTGCCCGTTTTGATCGTGATACAACATCAACTTCCGCCAAACTTTCAGACCTTCTAGAAAACTTAAAAAAAAGAACAATTGACATAATGATAGGTACTCAAATGCTAGCTAAAGGACATGACCTGCCAAATGTCACATTAGTTGGCATTATAGATTCAGATATTGGATTACACATTCCAGATTTTCGAGCATCTGAGCGAATCTTTCAACTTTTAACTCAAGCTTCAGGACGAGCTGGACGAGCAGAGGCACAAGGGACTGTAATTTTACAATCACATACTCCCAGTCACCATAGTATTCGTAAAACTATTGAAGCTGATTATCTTGGTTTTAGTAAAATTGAACTTACTCAGCGATTTCAACTTCGTTATCCCCCCTTTGTACGATTACTAAGAGTAATAGCAACTAATCACAATAGTCGTCGAGCTCAAGAACTACTAAATTATCTTCGTGAGCAACTAATCTCATTACGACAAAACAGAAACATCACTTTCGAATTGTTAGGTCCTGCTCCTGCTCCCATTGAAAAAATTAAAAATCACTGGCGATGGCATCTATTAGTAAAAGCTCTCAAGGTAAAAGATATTCTCAGAGTACAAGCATTCATTAAGGCAATCAATCTAAAGTTATCGAAACAAGAAGCGAAACTTATAATAGATATAGATCCTCAAGATATGTTGTAGTCGAAATTTTTTATTTTCAGACAGTTTCTTGGTTTGTAAGGCAAACTTTTTCATTAAAAATTAACTCAGCAAATTTACCAACCGCTGAGGCAAATTCCCAAAAGAACCATTCGACATGATAATAACTAGATATGGCTTTATATCTTCTCGATGGCCTAACTTTTGTTTAAAAAGTGACTCTAGCTCTACAAAAATATCATCTGCTGATGGAAAAGTAGATGCTTCAATTCCATTACCTCTAAGATCAGAGACCAATTTAGGTACATCAAGAAGCTCGCTCCGATTATCACCGTCACGTTCTTGCACTGCCGATATAAAAACTAAATCAGCATTAAAAAAAGCTTTTGAATATTCAGACTGAAAAATTTTCTTACGACTGGAATTAGACCTGGGTTCAAAAATCGCCAAGAGCTTATACTGGGAAAATCTCTCCCTAAGTGCCGCTAATGTTTGATTGACAGCTGTTGGATGATGAGCAAAGTCCTCTATGATTACTACATCTGAACTGGAATAAATAATTTCTTGACGACGACGTACACCGTTAAACTTGCTCAACCCTGAACATATAATAGTGGGATCACATTTACTTAAATAAAGAGCTCCAAACACTCCAACGGCATTGACAGCATTATGTTCTCCAGGAAGGAGTAAACGAAAGGAATAATGACCTTTATTCTTAATAGAAAGAAAAACCTCTTGATAATTTACTTCTACAATTCGCTTATATATGCGAATGTCAGCACTTTCATGAAGCCCATAAGTGACAAATTTAATACTGAATAAATTACTCCACTTGCTAACTAACTCTCGCAAGTATGTAGTGTCAACATTAACAAGAACAACCGAAGAATTATCTAATGATGCTATTTTATCTTCAAAAGCCTTTTCTATAACACTGATATCACGATAAATATCCGCATGATCAAACTCTAGGGAAGTAATAACAAATATTGTTGCTGGATAGAAAAAAAATTTTGCAATATTAGCAAAAAAAGCGCTTACGTATTCATCACCCTCAACTACTCCAAATGAATCTACACCAACATGCAAACTACTCTCTAACTCAGGAACCTCACCACCTACAAAAAAACTCGTATCAATACCGATAGCACGCAAAGTAGATGCAGCTAGTGCAGTTGAGGTTGATTTGCCATGAGTACCGGCAAAAACAATACGATGAGTTTTTTCACTTAATAAATTACCTACAATAGATGGAAACAAAGCATAAGGAATTTTTCTTTCACAGGTAGCTACTACCTCAGGGTTATCTCGACGAGCAGCATTACCAACTACCACCAATGCTAAATCTTTCCTCAAATTTTCTGAGGAATATCCCCTAAAAAGCTGCACTGAGGATTGCTTAAGAACACTAGCCATAGGCTCGTAATACTCTCGATCACTGCCAGATACAATAAATCCCTTTTTGGCTAAATAAACCGCCAAGGGAGCCATTGCCACTCCACATACTCCAATTATGTGAACTGCACTTCGATCAGGAATATCACTAATAGAATTAATATTATTCGTTGAGAAATAATTATCTAAAGAAGACATAAACTACTTGTCAATTTGATTTTCTGAAAATTTTTCGTAAAGCTGCGCATATTCTATATCTAGTGCATCGTATCTACGCTTCATTTTGACGTAAAGCTGGTTACCCTCTTCTATCTGCGAAAAAAGTACATTACAAGTATTTTGACAATCAGTTAATTCTTTTTTTGTTTTCTGCATTTTATTTTGCAGCTCTTCATTAATTTCAATCTCACTACTAAGTTCCTCTAATTGGGATAATGAAGCCTGTAATTGATCTTTTATTGTTTGATTTTTTTCTCGAAGCTCTCTCTCTTTTTGTTGAAGAATATTTAATTCTTCCTGTGTTTCTAAACTACTTGCTTTAAGTTCTCTTTCAATTTCATGCAACTCTCTAAGACGCACTTCAAGAGACTCTAGTTCGGCATAGGTTATTGTCACCCTGCCTTTTTCGACTTTTACCTCCTCGATTAGCTCATTAAGTTCGTTTTTTTTCGATTGAATATGCTCTATAGGTACGCATTGAGTTATTAAAGATTGTAACTCATCACGCAATTCTCTTCTTTTCTTTATAACTGAACTAACAACTTCGGCTGACAATCCTCCTAAGTTCTTTGACTTTTTTCGATAAAAATATATTGAAGCCAATATTAACAAACTTTCAGTGATACCAATAAAAAAAATTAGCAGATAAGAGTACATTGGTACTTAACCTCACTCAAACTCATCTGACTTAGTAATATTTTCATTACTATCTTTACTATCTTTTGATTCTTCCCTCTCTGAGTCTATATCAGAGGAATTTTCAGAGTTAAAGGACTCTGAAAATTGCGAACTATTATTTACTATTGCACGCAATAATTCACTTTTATGCTGTATATCTTCAGGAATCGTATCTAATGACACAAGATCGGGATTGCTAGTTTTTTCAGCCCGTTTTTTTTGAAGTAAAATAGACGCAAAGCCTACCCCTACATTGAGTAAACTCATTAAACATACAGGAACTACCGGAAATTGAGAAACCTCGACCGAATTTTTTAATTTAACACTTTTTTTCTTTTCTGGAATAATTACATGCTCAACAATGGGTTCTTGTTCATCATGCGGCAGATACTTTAAGCGAATCTTTTTTGATTGAAAATTTTTTAAACGCCCCCGATTTAGTTTATTTATAGCCTCTGCGCTCAAATCATAAATACCTTGACCTGGCAAATCAGTAGCATGTGCTTCATAAACTCGTTCTCTCTCTTCCTTGATAGGAATTGGATGCTTTTCACCATTTTTTGCTATATCAGTGGCATAAAGAGAGATATCCACATTTTTTAAATTGCCTAAATCTGGACTTGCTTCCACAATAATTCTACTTGCTTCATCAGCCTGGAAAACTTGTGTTTCTTCTTTATCCCCCCCTTTTTCTGATTCAAGAGGAGCTCCCGACTCGGCTGAAGTTCTTATGGTTAGCCATTCAGGGCGTACTCTAAAAGGACGTGCTTGCTCTCTTTCGAAAGTCGGAGCTTGAGCTAATACTCTAATTTTATATTCACCTGCTTCGCTAAAAGACAATTTAAAGCTAAATATTCCATCATTAGCAATTTCATCGCCATCTTCACCATTATCATTTAAGAAATCTGTTGCTATAGGAGGTGATACTACATCGGTTCGAATAACCTGAAATCCAAATTTAGCTACTCCTGCTATCTGCGGAATGGCTATGGGTTTTACGCCATCAAACAACTGTGCCTGCAATATTGCCGGCTCATCCTTCAATACATTAGCAGGCCAATCAACGACCAACTTAAGCTGAGTTAGAAGAGTGGCAAAAGCCTCTCTTTCGTCTACACCTTCAACAGTCCAAATACCTGGAAATGGCGTAGGAATAGTTATTACGGTAAATTGTTCACCAGTAAACCATTTTACTACATTTGGCTTCCTACTTTCTGTAAGTCTCTCCCCAGTTGGGGATACCAGTACAATAGGATTTTCTTTTGAACTATCTAAATAGAAAGTAGCTTCATTTACATTACCATCAATAGAAAAACCTTTTTTCTTTAACGGAATAACTTGTGGTTTTTTAACTGCAAGCAATAAATCAGCAAATGAACTATGAAGAGTTTCACTAGTATTGGCATACCAGCTTAATCCTCCGCTTTGAATTGCCAGTTGAGATAGAAACTCTCTATCTGCTTGTTCGCTAAAAGCCAGAGTATAAACCGATATCCCGGAATCCTTAAGTTCAGGAGCAACTTCCTCTAAAGTCTTCCTCGATAATTCAACACCAGAACCCTTTTCAGGAATTGGATCCATTTTTCCATCGGAAATCACTACTAAAGCTGCTACACTATCCGGTCGACGTTGTTGTTTAAGCAATGTAGCGGCTGAAGCTATTCCAGCGTTTATGTCAGTGTAAAGCCCATCATTCGGTATATTCCCGAGAAGAGTTGATAATACTGATGCTTGATTTGAATTAAATGGAGTTAATGGAGCTAAAACCTTTGCTTCTTTGTCAAACTGAACAATGCCGACAGAATCTCCTTCACGTAAAAACTGTAAAAAAAGAATTGTGCCCTGATCACGTAGGCGTTTCGGATCAGTAATCCTCATACTGGCAGAGGCATCTACAACCAGTACTACATCTAATTTATCAGCAGGAGGATCTTTTGGTGTCAAAGTTCGCTCATCAGCTGCAATATCGGAAAAAAAACAAAATAATGAAAAAAAGATTAAATATGCTGTATTCAAGACCAATACCAACATCCGCATCGATATCTTTTTCGAACCACAAGTAAAATGGCTTTGCTGTCGTATTTTAATAATGTGATAGTAATGTTCAAAAGATGCTGCCAACCTATGCTTACCTATATGATGGATAGGGGTACGATTAGTTTTTCGCGTTTTATACCGGTAATTTATCACATAACAAACTGCTTTACGAAATATCTTAGATCTACCTAACGCACATAGGCTAATGCAAATTAGGTGCTTCATTTTAGCAATACTTTCTATATAATTTTGTGTAACTAACAATGAAAAAAAATACCATTTATCACCAAATTAGGTATCCATTAGATGCAGTTTAATTATCCTAAGGAGGCAACCCATAGTGCTCCTAAACACATTATATTTAAAAAGTGTTTTTTCTTATCTATGTTCTTTACCTTAACCTCTACGACAGCTTTTGCTATAGAGCCACCCTTTAAATTGCCCCCTAAAAGTGAAATAGCCAACATTAAAACTGCTGAGATCATTACATCCAAGGGCAGCATGATTTTCACGCTTTATCCCGACGATGCTCCGTGGCATGTAAGTAATTTCAAATTTAGAGCCGACAAAGGCTTTTATAATGGCAGTAAAATTTCAATAGTGCATCCTGGTTACATTGTACAGGGAGGAGCTCCTGTTACATTTGAGGCTAGTCGCCCCTACAGCCTTCCTCCAGAATTTACCAATAAACCGCATACGAGAGGAACTCTCGGGATGGCTAGACGTCAAGATATCATTAATGCCGAACGCAACTCTGATTCTGCCCAATTTCATATTCTGCTAGGCTCAGGACCTCACATGGACGGTTTATACACTTCATTTGGCCAATTACGGGATGGCGACGAACTTTTGGATCTACTTGAGGCAGGAGATCGCATTGAGCGTATTACAGTTTATATATCTAAAGCACCTTAATAATAATTCTTTTATCTTAAAAATTAGGTAAATCGCGAGAAGCACTTGAAATAATACTTTTACGTTACAACTCAAGATCCTCAAGGTAAGAATCGGTTGTTTCTTCCTCCTGCGTTGGCGGCTGTGTTGGTTGAGTTCCGTCAGTGAAATATAAAGGTATAGCACCAGTAGCTTTTTCTTCGCTGGCATAACCACTGCGTTTATCAACCCAAAATAGAGTTACTCCATCAGGAGCTATGAATTTAGATGGAATCGGATGTTGATCATCTTTTTTAGTTTCAGTAACACTATCAGCTTGTAATTCACCGGAACCCCCATTATTGTTTCCCACCTCTTCAGAAATTTTCTTGCTGGCTCCAATTACTCTCTGATAAGCTTCCGCTTCTTTCTGCTGAAGAAACGGAGTCATAATATTCATAAAAATCGGAGCCGCTACTACACCGCCAGTTTCTTTTTCACCGATAGTCCTCTTAGTATCAAATCCAACCCAAACCCCACAAACATAATCAGGATTAAAACCAATAAACCAAGCATCCATTTGGTCGTTAGTAGTGCCAGTCTTACCAGCTATTTCACGATTCATCTTCTTTAATCGAGTAGCAGTACCTCTCTCGATAACTCCCCGCATCATGGAAGACATAACAAATGCCGTTTGAGGCGAAATAACCTGACGAGCCTCATCTGCCTTACGAATTTCGCTATCAAAAATTACTACTCCATCTCTATTTACTATTTTAGTCACAAACGTGGATGGAAACAGCATACCTCCAGCTGGCAAAACACCGTATGCTCGCACCAGCTCTAAAAAATGTAACTCACCACTTCCAAGAGAAAGTGACAAATTTTTCTTTAGCTCAGTTTTAATACCTAATCGTTGAGCATAATCAATCAGTGCATCAAGACCTATGCGTGATACTAAATCCGCAGAAACTAAATTACGCGATAACTCTAAAGCTCGGAACAATGGAATAGGTCCCATAAACTTACTATCAAAGTTACCAGGAGCCCAAAATTGAGTGCCTACTTTAAACACTCGAGGTATGTCATTTACTATCGTGCTAGGAGTGTATCCAAACGCATCAATTGCAGTTAAATATATAATTGGCTTAAACGCTGAGCCTGGTTGCCGAAGCATCTGAGTAACTCGGTTAAACCTGTTCCGAGCAAAATCATACCCTCCAACAGCTGCAACAACTTCTCCAGAATGAGGATCTATTACAGCGACAGCTCCTTCAAGTTGAGGTGTCTGATCTAATTTTAAGAGATAAGAATTGTTTTGCGCCTCTACTGTTGAAGACGACACAAGCGATACCTCAACAATATCTCCAACATGAAGAGTCTTACTTAGAGGAATTCCAAACTGAACATTGTCCTTGTAATCAATACGTTTGTTGGTCCATGCCGCCTCACTCATCAAAAAGAATCCTGAATGAGAACCTACCTGTACTTCAACTTGATCAAGATGAGCATCAATTCGCTTTATAAGGGCCGGATAAACAATATCTTCTTTCAGATCTGATGGGACAAATTTTGCAAAATGCTCAAAATACTTGCTCGACCCATTCTCTCCGAAAGAATTTAGAATTCCTCGCCATCCTCGACGTTTATCTACTATACGTAGACCTTTTGCTAATTCTTTTTCAACGGAATTATTTAACGATAAATCTACCGCAGTATGAATCAAGAGACCTGCGGTATCTACTTGAACATTAGGTAAATTATCACTGATCCATTTTCTTACTTCAGTTACATAGTAAGGAGCGTTAAATATATTTTGATTTGATGCACGAAAAAAAGTTAACTGCTCCTTTCGAGCCGCATCTGCCTGATCCGCCGAAATAAATCCAGCATCAACCATTTGATCTAGAACATATCTCTGCCTTTTGAAGGCTCTTTCTGGATTAGCTAAAGGTGAATATCTTGAAGGAGCCTTGGGAAGACCAGCAAGCAATGCTCCCTCACCAAGAGTTAGATCAGATAATTCTTTTTGAAAATACAACCTAGCAGCAGCTTTTACCCCGTATGCTGTATTACCAAAAAAAATTTCATTTAAATAAAGTTCGAGAATCTCTTTCTTGGACAACCTTTTTTCTAAGCGATACGAAAGTATTGCTTCTTTAATTTTACGTTCAATACTTCTTTCTGGAGACAGCAGTAAATTTTTAACTACCTGCTGAGTAATAGTGGAGCCTCCTTGCATGGGTGCTCCAGCTTGAAGATTCTTAACTAGTGCTCTAACGATACTAAATATATCGATCCCCGGATGGTTATAAAAATTCGCATCTTCAGCCGCTACAAAAGCATGCTGAAGAAACTCTGGAACTTCACTTAAACGAACTGGATATCTTCGCTTATCATAAAATTCTGCTATTACCTTGCCATCACGAGAATATACGGTGGATACTGATGATGGTTGATAGTCAGCTACTGAATTGAAACCGGGTAGGTCTCGAGAATAATAATTAAATATTAAAACTACACCGACTACTAATGCGATAGCACAACCAAAACTTAAAAAAACACAAGCAAAAAAGAAGCGTTTAAGCATATAAAAAGTCTTATCAAAATCGCAAAAAATCGATTCAATTCTGAAAATTGTTTAACGATTAATTCTCTTTCTTGACGGGTAAAAGAGCCTCTTTGTTAGCAACTATTTTTCTTGAAACCTCATCAGTTACAATGTATCCCTTCAAATCATTAATATCACTTTTCTGATCAGGATTGTTTTTCTTAACAAATAGCTTTGTGGAGTATTTTTCCGTTTGTGCCTGATGATCTTTAGAAATAATTTTAACAACACCAAGTAAAATTTGTTGCCCTGTTTTAAGCTTAATAACAACCTGTGAATCAGTCTCTTTGGGGAACTCAAAAATATCAGGAATAATTTCAACAAATTCTAAACTTGCTAATTTTCGCAAATATTCTTCTATAAACAAGGCATCTCCCGCTTCACCATCAACTTTCCAACTTGAATCACTACGAACTAAGTTATACAGCTGAGCGTCGTTAGTACCTTTACTACTCCTATTCACACTTACTGAAGTAACATCCTTAGGAACAAACGAAATTATCGTTCGGTCAATAATAGACTCGTACGTTAAGGCAAAATTATTGATTGTATTTCCCGATATTTTAAAGAAAGGTGGAGTATCTCCAATAGATAACACCATACTAGCTGGATCCTCTGAAGGAACGTAAAGACTAATATCGCTAGTACCATCGATTGCAGTATTCTGATCTTTTTTAAGAACAATACGAGCGTCAGGCTCTCCTAAATTAATGCTCTTTGGTAGGTCACCTGGCCTATCTATAAACCCACTGGCCTGCAATGCACGAAGACGTCTTAATAACTCAGCTACCTTGTCCTTATTAGCTAATTGTGGCTTAGCTGGTTGTGCGCCATTACTTTTGTCGAATGCTTCATTAGACGTAACATTCCAGACATCACCCTTCTTAACTAACTCAATAGCAGCACCACGAGCAGGAGCTACGCTAATATATTGTACTGATTCGTTATCAAATGCTATCCGATTTTTAGTACGAAATAGATTCATATCTTTCTGAGCGGCAAAAAAGAGTCCTTCAGAGATAAGAAAAATTTCTCTACCGTCCACTTGAATATAACGCTCACCTGAAAAAGAGGCTCTTTTACCCATTAAAATAGAGATCGGTTTTTTTTCTCTAATGTTTACAACCAAAGATAGAGCTGGTTCTTTCAAACCATAGGTGCTCAAATCTGCATCCAGTTCTGCCGCCGGAAGAGGCTCGCCTATGTTTGTTTCTAACAATTGAGCAAATAAGCTTGATAAAGTTGCAGCTTCTAACTTCTTATCAATTACTTCTTCGTTCTTTACTACTTCCCATAAATTAAAATAGTCTAAATCATCAAATTTGGTAGTTTTGCTAGAAGAAGACTTGTCATTGCTACTACTACGGCGAAGTGTGTAAGGCGATGATTCTGGAAGATCAATCGTGATACTTTGAATATCACTCTTTGTGGCTCCTCCTAAAAGAAGTCCCTTATTCTTTTTTGCTTTACTCCTTGGAAGTTCGACTCCCCAAACTATAAATATAGAGATTAACAGTACAACTGAAAGGATAAATAGCTTACGAATACTCATATATGTACGCTAACAACCTATCTAAGCGACGCTAACCATCCGTCTTCTCCACCAAACCGAAAATCCGAAGAGAAGGAAAAGCTCCGGCAGTAAAAAACTGCCAGTAAATATTTTTAGAAAAGTTTCTTCACTAATCAACGCATTTGAAGCTCGAATTGATTTTGGAGGCAATGTTAAAACGCCCTCCTGACCAGCTATCCAATTAAGCGCATTAAGTACTAAATCTCTATTCGAAAAAAGAGAAAAACTACTATTCTGAATAAAGTCTATGTCGCCAAATACAACAACTCGCGTAATCTTTTCAAATTCTAGCTCATCGCTCTGCTTTGTACCATCTTTGTTGGACGAATTCTTCTTACTTGACCCATCAGGCTCTGATAAATTTTTATTCACCTCACCTTTAGCTAGCGAGCGCTCATATGCTACTGCTAACGCTACTGGGCCAGTAGCGTCTTCTGGTTCTTTTGCAGCTGATGGATCATCGCCAAACAAAAGCTGTAGATTAGTTTCTCCCCAAGATAATGGCCCAGCTTTTACAAGCTCGGTATACGTCGTATCTTTTTCCTCTGGATTGCTAGCTTCAGATTTTTTTACACTTGAGGCAATGGTAAAAACTGTTGGAGACTGCGTGTTTAAATCCTTGGTTACTGGATGTTGCAAATACTCCGTTACATACGGTTGCACACCGAGAGAGCTAGCACCGAGTAACTGATTTCTATCGATAACTACATCTTTACCGACCGTAATTCCAAATCGCTCAGATAAAATACGGACTTCATCTCCAGCAAAAGGATCGTGAAAAAGCATCAAACGTCCGCCTTGCTTGGCATATGATAGTAAAATTTCACGCTCTTTGTCCGTAAGAGATTTTTTAGGAGCAGCTACGATAACAGCCACTGCATCCATTGGTACCATGGTTGAAGTACTTAATTGTAATTCTGCAACCTTATAATGCTCATCTTCAAGTGCAGTGGCAAACCCCTTGAGTCCTGCTACTTCAGTATCATTTAGACTTGGCTCGCCGTGTCCTTGTAGATAGTAAACCTTTTTAGCAGCCCCCCTGGATAACCTTAACACCGCATTAGTAATTTCTTGCTCGGATGCATTATTGACTCTACTCACCTGAATATCACCAGGTTCCCCGTACTCAATATAAACAAGATTGCCAGGCTGCATCTCATACTTATCCACTAAATGGGGCTTAAGGCGAGGATCTATCATTTCTACTGTTACTCGACGCGGAGCAGCAGATCGATATCGATCAAGCAATGCCGATAACACTTCAAATTGTTCAGGAGTCTTAAAGCCCACTAAACGTAAAGGCTTTTGTAAAGCAGCTAAAATTTCTTGGCTCTGTTTTGCAAGCGAATTAACTTTTTCCTCTGAGAAATCCCACTTTCTATCATATCTTCCTATCAACCAGTTTCCGATGACAATGATGCTTATGAAAACTACCGAGTACGATAAAGCAAGCGCTCCAAACCGACTAGTTCTGCCAGATACCATTTTTTTTGCCTGTTCTGGTGCTGAAACTCCCGATATTACACCCCAAGCAACTAACGATATAACTCCAAAAACGAAGTGAAGAACTATCAGTTGTTTAAAAAATGTATAAGAAAGAAGGCCAAAAAGAAGGCATATAAGTGACAATACAAGTCCAAATCCAAGAATTACGGCTCCAAATATACCTGCAAATGAGGCGATTTTTTTATTCCTTGTATATACCATCACTCAGCCTTCAATTACCTTTGTTTATCCATCCAAAGCACTCTTATTTACCGAATTTAACGCCACCGATAAGACTCAAGAGCCCTTTGTGAAAAAAACAAGCCAACCCATATCACTGAAAAAAAATAAAATATCCCTTTAAGCGAAATAACTCCCTTAAAGAACCCCTTCAAATGCTCAATTGGAGAAAGGTAAGACAGTATGCGCTCTGCTTCGCCCCCTATTGATTGACCAGCAGTTTGAATCATGTACAGAAGTAGCAAAACAACCATTCCCGTTATTCCAGCCACGACTTGATTAACGGTGAAACATGACACGGCCATACCAAGACTAACGAAAGATGCTGCGCATAAAAATAGTCCTATCAGACCAGTTATAATTGGTCCAATCTCAGGACCAGGTGTACCATAATAAACCAACAGCAACGGAAAGGCGCTAATGGCGCCAACCATTAACCCTACAATTACTAATACGCCTAAGAATTTTCCTACTACTATATCATTTACGCTCAAGGGAGAGGTAATAAGCAATTCAAAAGTGCCAGTTCTCTTCTCCTCAGAGAGCATCCGCATAGTAAGAAACGGAACTAAAAAAACTAACACTACCACTATCGTTTGAAATAAAACTTCGACAACCCATTCATTAAGATTAGGTCGAGGCCCACCCATAGGCATCATACTTGCTCGTTGTAAGTAAAAATTATACTGGCCAAGCAAATTGAAGAAAAAATAAGCCGCGATTATAAAAAATCCCGATAGAACAAAGTAGGCTATTGGTGAAACAAAAAATGACCAAGTCTCTCTTTTTGCAATTGCTACAACGCTTTTCATACAAGCACTTCCTGTGTTCAATCTCTAAGCAGCACTAACTTCTTCGTCTACATCAGCTACTTTTACTAAAGTTTCTTCGTCTTCACGTAATGAATCGATAAAAATCTCCTCAAGACTGCGACCTCTTTTCACATCATCAATCGTACCAGTCATAATAGTACGGCCACGATTTACCATAACTACTTTTGTACAAACCATCTCAACCTCTTGAAGAATGTGAGTGCTTAAAAGTACAGTGCGACGCTCAGCGAGACTTCCTATTAATTTGCGAATTTCAATAATCTGTCTAGGATCAAGACCACTAGTTGGCTCGTCCAAAATAATTACCTGAGGTTCGTGAACTATAGCCTGAGCAAGACCAACTCGCTGGCGGTAGCCCTTTGATAGAAACTGACATAGCTTATCTTTAACATCCTCAAGAAAACATTTAGCAAGAACAGCTTTAACTGCATCTCGACGCTCAGTTGATGGTACACCTTTGAGAGTAGCAACAAAATTAAGATACTCACTTACGGTCATCTCACCATACAAAGGTGGAGTTTCTGGAAGATAACCAATTCTACGCCTTACCTCATTAGCTTCATAATTAATATCAAAGCCGGCTACACGAGCAATACCACTATCAGATGGCAAATAAGTAGTTAACATACGAAGAGTTGTTGTCTTTCCAGCTCCATTTGGGCCAAGGAAACCAACTATCTCACCGCACTCGGCCGAGAATGAAACATCTCGAACTGCCTTAAAGTCCCCAAAAGCCTTAGCCAGGTGTTCAACATGAATCATACGAATACACCACCAACAAGTACCATTAAACTGCATCAAGGATGCAATACTATTCACCTCTGTCTTAACAGAGTACCTCTTCAGCCTATATAAGCTAAAATACTTCAGAATAAAATAAAAATAAAAGAAGGAAGGTTCAAGAGGATAAAATTACATCTTCGGATCAATAAAGACAAATCTTTGCTATTTCGTTCAAGTAACTATTTCGAGTGCTGTAGGATTTAATTTTATGGAGCGTCACTCTGGTCTACTTTGAAAATAGAGCCTCCACAATCTAATTGAAGCTCTTGACCGTCAATTTTCACAAAACCTTTACTACAGCTCGGTGATGATGACTTAACTTTATTTGTTTTCTCTTCGACAAGTCCTCCAATTTGATCTTGGCGAACCTCCGTAACATGCTCGATATCGGTATATCCAGCTGCGCGCATTATCAAACTTAAACGCCCTAACTGATTAGCGGTTTGTATACTAAGAGCATCTTTAGTCGATACATCTAACGTCACTGTTCGTACTTTTTCAGGCAAACTATTATCTAAACTGCTGTTACGCTCACTAGCAGCTTTGGTTTTTCCTCCAGCTGAGAGTACGCGAGCATTTTGAACAATAATTTTACTTACCAGCTCTCCCTGAGGAGAGTATGTTAAGACAACATCAACGCGTGTACCTGGGAGAGCTAACCCTTCAATGCCAGAAATAGCATCCACCTCTATCGTAACTGCTCTGTTACCAGGTGTGACTTCTAGCGCTTGGCTGGGCGGACTATCGGTAAGATGAGACTTTAACAGTGGCATTCCCGCTGCTACATCAACACTGGCATAAAGGCCTATCAGGTCAGCACGATTTCTAATAGCTGTTTCTGGAATTTCGCCAGATGGCCATAAAGTCTCTTTTATAGGAGAGTCTGCAATCCTCTGACCCACCATAATAGGCTTTTCTGAGATTAAGACAGTTAGTTTTGTTGCGCTGTCCGTTTGTACTCCTGTTGCTGACGCATTAGACTGATATCTGAATGCTATAATCACCACAGAAACAAGACACGAAGCAAAAACTGCGCCAGCGAGGAGTATTAGTTTTTTTCTATCGCGCTCCGCAAAACTGCTAGAGCGAGCTTTGCCAAACCCATTTCCCATAAAACTCCTGCGATCCTAAGCTAAAGGCTAATATGTTTACATACACTATCTCTACAGGATGCTATCGGCATTAAAGAATGCCAACCTAAGTTTGGTTTAAGTAATAAGGAGCCCAAATGAAGAAATTTGTATTTAAAAACAGAGTTAATGGACTGACAGAACAAATAATGCTTTTTTTATGTAAGTTTTTTGTTCTTATTATTTCAATAATTTCTTTGAATGGTTGTATATCCTGGATAGAACACCAAACTTTAACCCCTAAAAATGAACTTGCTCATACAAACGTCAAAAGCAACGATCACCATATCACAAGCATAGAAGAGGTTGCCTTACAGAACTCTAGAAACGAAGAAAAATTCAATAAAAAATCATTTACTAAAGATAACAATCGACCATTTTTCAATAAAGTGCCCGGGACTCCTGTGAGGAATAAATATGAAAAAGTAGAGGTTTTGTGGCAGGTGCCACAAAGTGCGGTCGACCAGTATTTAATTGAATTTCAAGTTGGAGGCCAGAAAAGTATCGTTCAAAAGGAAGTTGAAACAATATCGTTAGAAAAAATAGACCATCCTAACTTCGGTTATGTATACAGATATGTCATCAATCAAATTCCGAAAGGACAGAGAGTTAAAGTACGACTAACTGGGAAAACAAACGGTATATTATCAGCTCCGTCTGAAATCTTTGAACTTAAG